>JBAYLA010000021.1:0-2510 GCA_041664285.1 Minisyncoccota bacterium | reverse complement strand
CTCCCCTAAATAAAGCAAAATAGCTTATTAAAGAAAGCATTTTTTAAAAAATAGCCAAAAATTTTAAAAAATTTATAGGAGCAATCATCCGGTTTAACTAAGCCAAATTTTATCATATTTTGACCACAATGTCAAAAACAGCCTCAAAGGGCTGTTTTTGCATTTCTTTAAATTTATTTCATAACACAGATAGCTGATACACTCTTACCCGTGCTATCTTCAACTACTTTTACACTACCACTGCTAGTACTTGAAGCATTTATTCCTTTACAAGTTGTAACATAGCTCTTAACACTACCATTGATAGTTCAAGTACAAGTATAAGCATTATAGTCACTACTACCGCCAGTAATATTTACATTACACCCACTACTAGTACAACTACAAGTTGCCGCTAAGTCACCCGATTTGATTGGATCAGTTGGTGTTGGATTGTATCCACTGCCACCACCATCAGTAACATTCACACTACAAGTAGCATTTGCATATTTTGAACTATCATCGCTACATTCAACTTTTAATGACATTGATTTAGTTCCAGTTGATGAATAAGAAGTTTTATAACTACTCGAACCATAATCAGTTGAACTACCATTTCAAAAATATTTTACACTACTACATTTGCCTGAACTAAAACCGGATTTATTTACACTTCCGGTAAATTCAACTGTACTACCTTTATTAACTGAAGATGGATAGCCTGAACATGATGCTGTTAAATTTCCCGCACCAGAACTTGACCCACTAGTATAAGCATTAATTTTACAAGTAACTGCTTGGGAATATTCTTCACCACCATATGTACATTTTGCTGTTGATTTTACCGCTTCTAATGTTCCCTCTTTTCAAGAACTTAATTTTGAACTAATACATGTTGTCTTAGAACTAGAAGTTGGATTTGTCAAAACATATAAAGAATTATTCAATGACTCTCAAGAATAAGTCAGAGTACACATATTATTTACATCAGTAATATAGTTCGTAAAACATACACTATATGGATTACTCTTTAAATCTAGATTAGTAACACATTGAGTATCAGTACTTAAATTTGGAACCTTACCTGGATTAGTTGTATTATTAGTAATAACTACTGTAATATTTTGACAACCAACATTATATGATTGTGGTTGATTTTTATCATCAACATATGAATATTTTGCCGAAACACCTGTTACGCTATAACGACCATTAGCAAAGCCATTAAATTTTTTGTAAGCAATTAGTCCGCTATAACTATCAGCTCCATATCAAGTTATTTTACTAGGATCAATTTGAGCCGCTGTGTTTCCCGAAACTTTCACAGTATACTTAACATTTTCTCCAGTAGTAATTCTAACTTCTCCAGTAGAACTTACTGCTTTATCAATCTCACAATACAAAGTTTGATTAGCATTTGTCTTGCCTTCGCATTTTACTTCCACTGATTTTGATATCGACTTTGTACTATCATAAGTTACTACAAAATTTACTGTTTGTTCTGACCCTTCACAAGTATACACCAAAGAACTTTCATAAGTCGCAGCTTTAGTTGAACTACAACCAGTAATACTTGAAATATTCTGATTCTTAATTAGTTTGCTTCCGTTATATATATTTACTTTAACGCCCTCAGCTCTTGTGCTATTTTTATTGGCAATTTTGTAACTAATAACTCTATCATTAGCTAAATCAGTTGGCGTTTGACTAGCCAAATTCTGAATTTCCAATGTTGCTGAACCACTATAGCATGGTGGTGCATCTTTAACCCTTTCTTCATTACCGCCACCATTATTGCCCGAACTTGATTTTACTGTTCCGCAAGTTGATTCTGCGTAATTGTTGTTTTCTAATTTCTCATCAATTGCTTTAGTAGAATCAATAGTTACTCTAATCTTAAATGGCGCATTTGGATCACAAGTAACTCCACCCGTAAACAATTCTCCACCAGCATTTTTACCAGCAGCCATTCCTTTAATTTCCACTGGATCATAACTTTTTACTACCTTACTATTAGCATCTAGTAATTCAATTAAAAAGTAAAAAGATTTTGTAATGTCTTGTTGACTATCATTTTTAATATTTACTTTAATATTGTTTTTTCCACTATCCATTTTAGTTGGATCTAAAGTCACTACTAAATCTGGTTTACCAGTACCACTACCAGTATCATTCCCGGTTTCTTCTTTTTTCTCTTCTTCTTTTACATCATCCTTTGGCACATTACCATTAGCATCACTACATTCTATTGTAAAAATCTTTTTGTTATTGGCTTCATTGCTTTCTTTAATATTATTATCTGGATCCAAATCAATTGTAATTGTATATACTCCAGCCACTGTACAAGTTCAATTACCTTTAGCTTCTTGAGTCGCTTTAGCATCTAATTCATTAAAAACACCTGGTTGAGTTTTTGAATCCCCACCAAAAGCTACTGAAAAATTGTAGCCATGTTTTTCAGCTTTGCTATTACCATCATTTTTTTCAGTAATTACTAATGGCAAAGTTTCATTAATTTTAATTTTGTCTGG
>JBAYLA010000020.1:0-2580 GCA_041664285.1 Minisyncoccota bacterium | reverse complement strand
CGATGAATCCGAGAATACCGAAAGCGACGATGCCTACGGTGGGGTTAAAGCCGCAAATCGTGCTTTGCAACGCGTTTTGGCACAACTGGCTGAATTCTGTCTTAACCCATACGCTAGCCGATAGCCGGTGTAAGATATTAGCAGTTGTTGATTAACATTCATTTCATCAGGAGGATATCCATCATGCAAAACGATACATTCGAAGCAGATGTTCGCAGCGCCGTTGAACAGGGCCACGATGTGCAGGAAATGGTGCGGCAGCTGACCTTGCGCCGCATCAGCCAGCGCTCGCTGGACATTGAATCCTTGCGACAAATCGCGCATGCCGTGCTGCGTGGCGCACGGGCCGGTGTACAAAAAGAGTTAAGCCTGTCCGCCGCGCAAACTGAAACCGCACGTACGCAACTCAAACAAACTGTCGCAGGGCTGGATATGGCGCTGGCAGAGATGGCAAGTGCTTCCAGGCTGGCCATAGAAGAGGCGACCAGCCGGGCGCAAAGATTCTCCAACGAGGATCTTGCCCGTGCGCGCGCCGATCTGGCAAGCCTTGATGAAATGTTTATGGAAACCCTGCAAACTTCTGCAGCGGGTGCCCGTGATGCAGCGGGAGAAATCCTGCACGATCTGGCAGCGCACTCCCGCACCCACGGCTCCGCGCTGGGCGGACAGATAAGCGAAACACTGGCGGTCATTACGCACCAATTGGGCTCGGCAGGGCACGCGCAGGCTGTTGCAGGCCTGCATCTGGCACAGGCTACCAGCGACTTGTTGCGCCAAATCACGGCTGGCGTGCTCACCGGTTTCGCCGAGCACATCAAACCCGGTCAGTCCAAACCCAAGGCGGGCTGATGCTATTACAGGCACTGATGGCGGTGCGCGACCTATCGCGCTTGCACGACATTGCCGCCATCCTGATACGCTACGGATTCGGCGATGTCGTAGCCAGAATGGGGCTGACCCACGCGCTGGAACACGCAGGTCAAGTATTGCACCACAACAACGCGGCAAAGTACGCTCACCTGCCCGCCCCCACCCGTGTACGCCGGGCGCTGGAGGAGATGGGGCCCACTTTCATCAAGCTCGGGCAAGTTCTTGCCACCCGTGTGGATTTGTTCGAGCCTGAGTGGATCATCGAGTTTGGCAAGCTACAGGACAGCGCCCCGCCGGTTCCCTATGCCGACATCCGTCAACAACTGAGTGAAGATCTGGGCACACCGCCCGAGGAATTATTCGCCTCATTCGACCCTGTTCCGCTGGCAGCCGCCTCCATCGCGCAAGTTTACCGCGCCCGTCTGGATGACGGCAACGAAGTAGTGGTCAAGGTACGCCGCCCCGGTATCCGGCCTGTCATCGAAGCTGATCTGCGCTGGCTGATGCGTCTGGCGGAACTGGCCGAGAGTGACAGCCCAGAACTGCGCAGTTTTCGCCCCAGGGAAGTGGTGCGGCAATTTGCGCTGTCGTTGCGGCGCGAACTCGATTTTGCCGTGGAATGCCGCAATGCCGAGCACATCGCGGAAAATTTTGCCGGATACACCGGCAAAAACCCGCACAATGGTGACGAAGCCCGCGAAACCGCACCTGAAGCCGCTCCCCCGCCCATCGTCATCCCTCGTGTCTACTGGCAGTGGACCGGCGAGCGAGTCTGCGTGCAGCAATATATCGAGGGAATTCCCGGTCGTCACCTTGATGCGGTGGATCAGGCAGGCATGGATCGCAAGCAACTTGCACGGCTTGGCGCACGCGCGGTACTGAAGATGATCGTTGAGGACGGTTTTTTCCACGCCGATCCCCACCCGGGCAACGTATTCTATTTGCCAGGCAACCGCATCGCCTTCATCGACTTCGGCATGGTGGGAAGGCTAACCGAAGAGCGGCGCGAACAGTTAATCCGCCTGTTGCTGGGGCTGGTGCGACACGAGCCTACGCGCGTTCTCGATGTCATGCTGGACTGGACCGGCAACGGCGTGCAGGATGAGGCCGGATTAACCATGGAAATTGAAACATTCCTGGATCAATACCACGGCGTACCGCTGAAGCAACTCCGGCTGGGTTCGATGCTCTCCGACCTGGTGGCTATCCTGCGTCAGCACCAGCTGATGCTGCCGGCCGACATGGCGTTGCTGGTCAAGGCATTCATCTCCCTGGAAGGCATGGGCCGAGAACTCGACCCTGACTTCGACATTGCCGGCGAAGCCATGCCGATGCTGGAGCAGTCGCTGCGCGCACGTTACACACCGGCAGCGCTCATCAAACGCGGCGGACGCGCGGTCGTGGAGGCACTGACGCTCATCGCAGGCTTACCTCACGACCTCTCACGCTTACTGCGCGCAGCCCGTCGCGGTCGCCTGGAAATTCACATTGATATCGCGCACTTAAAACATGTCGGCAACCAGCTCGACGGCGCCGCGAACCGGCTGGTGGTCGGCATCGTCATTGCGGCGCTCATCATCGGCTCGTCCATCGTCATGACCGTGCCCGGCGGCCCCACCTTGCTGGGGCTGCCCTTCTTCGGCCTGCTCGGCTTTACCGGTGCCGCCATCGGCAGTATCTGGCTGCTGCTCTCGATCTGGCGCAGCGGGG
>JBAYLA010000019.1:0-2605 GCA_041664285.1 Minisyncoccota bacterium | reverse complement strand
TTTTCATATATTTTTGCACTGCGCTCGAGATTAAATTATCCGCTTCTTTCGAGCTATATATAATGAAAATAGGAAAATAAAAATCCCAATTGGAAGAATGATATTCCATGGAGTACCGCTCTTATCGTCAGGACCAATTCCCGTATTTGGCAATAGCGGAGCGGGAGCAGGGGTCGGAGTAGCGCCAGGGGCGGGAGTCGATGTAGGCGCGGAAGAAGGGGTAGGAGTTGCGCTAGGCGTGGGAGTAGGCGTAGATGTTGCGCTAGGAGTGGGAGCGGGGGTTGGCGTAGGAGTGGGAGTGGCGAGCGCGCACGTTGGCACGGTAATAGTATCTGTGTCGGTCGTAACCGTTCCGCCGAATGCTAAGGCTCTACCGGTCCACATTACGTTACTGCCTATGGTAATACCAGAAGCATCAATGTCAGTTCCCGCGAATGTAGAGTTAGCGCCCAGTGTAGTAGCCGCGGTTGGAGTCCAAAATACATCACAGGCCGACGCGCCACCGGATAATGTAACTGTGGAATTAGCTACCGAAGTAAGCGCTCCATTTATTCTAAAAATGTATGTCCCGCTGCCATTCAAAGTGATTCCTCCTGTTCCAATAGATGCGGCACTTGAAGCCGCGGTGCAATATACTCCGGGCGTATAGACCCCAATTGGACCATGCGTCGTATCAGTAGAAAGATCAATTGCTCCGGGTGAAAAAGTGAAGGTACATGCTTGACCATTAAGATTGGCTAAAACGCTACTCTGATTTGTTCCGGCCACAGCGTATGGAGCGACGGATCCGTAGTTAGCGTGCACGCCCGCGGGAGCAACTGCCGGCCCCGTGGTAAATCCGATATCTCCGTTAATCGTAGTTCCGGCCGTCGTGTTGGTATAGGTACTGGAAAGAATACCATAAGTTTCTGCTGATCCAAGAGACGGTGTCGTGGCCGCAAACGCGGCCATCGGCCCAGCTAAACTAAACGCGAATGAAATAACTACCGCCACTAAAACTTCGTGAGATATTTTCATATTTATATTTTTAATTAATTATTTTTAAAATTGATACCTTTCTTCTTTTATTTTACTCCCTTCCGAAGATTTTACAACATATCAACCCTCTGTGGATAAATCATAGATAATTTAACAAAAAAATCTCCGCCTCGAGACGGAGATTTTTTGTTACTGACTTTCTAAGTATACCCTATTTCACCGCGTCCTTCAATGCCTTGCCGGCGCGGAACTTCGGCACCTTGGCCGCCGGAATGTGAATTTTGGCGCCGGTCTTGGGATTAACGCCTTCGCGGGCTTTGCGGCGGGAAACCAGAAACGCGCCGAATCCCGTCAAAACTATTTTATCGTCTTTTTGCAGAGCCTTGGTAATGGTTTCCAATACCGCTTCCAAACACTCGTCTGCCTGTTTTTTGGAACAAGCACATTTGGTTGCCACTGCTTCAATCAACTGATCTTTGGTCATAAATCAAAGAACATATAACATAGAGCATGTAACAAAACAAATGTTATATGTTGTGTGTTATATGTTATGTGTTTTAATTCGACCTTTACGCCTCCTCTATCTTTATTACCTCTCTATTTTACTCTAAAAGCCGTTCCGGCGCAACCAACCGCCGCACCCGCTCTATCTTTTGGGCCAACCCCGTTTGATTATCAATCTCCAAAACAACGCCATTGATTTCAACGGGCCCTTCGTCGGCCACTTCCATTTTTAAAAGATGTTGAGTCAAAAATCTTTTGATAATAATATCTTTTTGGACGCCCAGAATCGAGTTTTGCGGACCCACCATGCCGACATCCGAAATCAAAGCCGTGCCGCTTGGCAAAATCCTTTCATCGGCCGTCGGCACATGAGTATGGGTGCCGAGCACCGCCGAAACCCGACCATCCAGAAACCAAGCGAAAGCCGCTTTTTCGGAAGTCGCTTCGGCGTGAAAATCAACAATAATCGCGTCCATCGCCTCACTTCCCTCTTCTTTTCCCTTCAATGAATAATCCTGCAAAAGTTCCTCGATTTTCGGAAACGGATCGTCAAAATCGCGTTTCATAAAAACCCGGCCTAAAAGGTTAACCAGTAAAATTCTTTTCGCGCCCGCGGAGATGATCTCAAATCCCCGGCCCGATTCTTCTCCCGGCCAATTCAAAGGCCGGATAACCGGCAGTTTCTTTTCTTCGAATATCCGGGCGCTTTCATGAAGTGCGAAAGCGTGGTCGCCGGTCGTGAAAAAATCCACTCCCCCTTCGGCCAATTCTTTCAAAACATTTTCCGTGACTCCCTGGCCGTGCGCCGCGTTCTCGGCATTCGCCAAAACCAAATCCGGCTCAAATTCTTTTTTGAGTTCGGGCAAAATTTTGACCAAGGCCCGCCGTCCCGGCCGACCCACCACATCGCCGAAAAATAGTATTTTCATAATTATTGGTTTTTTATTTCCTTCGCGCACACGAAAAATTTCATCATAAAATCGAGATGAGCCGAACGTTAAAAAATCATTGAGGGGAGCCCCCGCCTTGGGCGGGTGGCGACTTTACCGAAATGATTTTAGCGAGGCGAATCCGATTTTATTGAAATTTTATCGTCGCGCGAGAGTTTTTCTGGTTCTCTTTT
>JBAYLA010000018.1:0-3375 GCA_041664285.1 Minisyncoccota bacterium | reverse complement strand
GAGTCGGGTAGTGAGCGCGCCCTTTACCAGTCGCGATTTCGCCAGGCGGTCAAGTCAGCCGACTGCGCCAATATCGGTACCAATTCAACTTGTGATTCGGTCACCGGTTATTGTTCCGGTACTAATAATGGCGTTTCTTGCATCGCCGCTACGCCGGGCAGTTTAAGCGTCAAAAAGAATTGGGCGGTGTCAGTCGGCAATGAAACGGAAACAACAGTCACTTTGGCCGGCGGCCAGTCGATTCAGATTGATTTATTCAGTCCGTTTCAAACCAGTGCCACTCAAAATCTTTTTCAATCTTTTTCCGTTTTCAGCAATCTAACCAGCTATACTCTCTACGGAGAATTGACTAATGTCACTTCGCTGGTTCCTGGGGTGAATCTATTATGTTCATCGCAACAGAACATAATGAAAGATTTTATTTTTATAACCAACGGCCAGAGTCCTTACTTATTCGCGCTTAATGGTCCGCAGCTTATTGCCGATTGTTCATACGTTTTAAGAATCAGCAATACCGGTGTTGTTTCCCCGAGTGCCGGCGTTTTTACGGTTAAACTTTATAAAAAAGCCCAAAATGTTGATCCGATAAATGATCAAATTGATATTCCCAGCCGTTTAATCATCGCGTCTCAGGCTGTTTACGGCAATTCGCAGCAAATCGTCCGGGTGCACGCGCCGATGCGCGCGCCGCTGTCCGGACTTTATGATTTTGTCTTGTTCTCCGAACAGGAAATTGTTAAATAAAGCAAGATAAGTTTTCAGCAAGATAGGCAAGATAAATTTATTAGTTAGTCTTATCTTGCTTATCTCGCTTATCTTGCCTATCTTGCTTTTTATGAATAAAACCGAAGCTAAAATCAGAATCGACAAACTCATCGACCAAATCGATGAGTTGCGTTATCGTTATCATGTGCTAAATGATCCGACCGTTAGTGACGAAGTCTATGATTCGCTGCAGCAAGAACTGGTTGAATTGGAAAAACAGTTTCCCGATTTGAAGCGGCCTGATTCGCCGCTGGCCAGGATCGGCGGCCGGCCGCTAGATAAATTCGTCAAAGTGACGCACGCCGTTCGGCAATGGTCTTTTAACGACGCTTTTTCCGCCGAGGAAATTTATGATTGGCAGGAGCGGATTGAAAATATTTTAGCCAAAGAACTCGGTCATCAAGTCAAACCGGAATTTGTCTGTGAACTAAAAATCGATGGCTTGCATGTTGTTTTAACTTACGAAAAAGGTTTGCTAAAATTGGCGGCGACTCGCGGCGACGGTTTGATTGGCGAGGACGTGACGCAAAATATTAAAACTATTCAAAGCGTGCCGCTGCGTCTAAAAAAGCCGGTCGATGTCATTGTCGAAGGGGAAGTCTGGCTGTCCGAAAAACAATTGGCGGAGATTAATCGTCAGCGAAAAATTACCGGCGAGCCGGAATTCGCTAACCCGCGCAACGCGGCGGCCGGTACGATTCGCCAACTTGATTCCAAGATTGTGGCACAGAGAAAACTTGATAACTTCGTTTACGACTGGTCGGGCGGCAAAGAAAAATTGCCCGAATCGCAGTTTGAAGAATTGCAAGAATTAAGAAAATTGGGATTCAAGGTTAACGACCATTTTAAGCTTTGCAAATCGATTGAAGAAGTGATTGAATATTGGAAAGAGTGGCAGAAGAAAAGGAGTAAAGAATCTTATTGGATCGACGGAGTGGTGATCAAAACCAATTTGCGGAAATATCAAAATATTTTGGGCTATGTCGGCAAAGCACCGCGCTGGGCGATTGCTTTCAAATTTCCGGCAGAGGAAGTGACGACGGTAGTCGAAGATATCGACGTTCAAGTTGGCCGGCTGGGCACGTTAACGCCGGTGGCACATTTGCGGCCGGTTAAACTGGCCGGTACGGTCGTGAAGCGAGCGACATTGCACAACGAAGATCAAATCAGAAGATTGGGCATAAAAATCGGGGACACGGTTGTGATTCGCAAGGCCGGCGAAATTATTCCCGAAGTCGTTTCGGTTTTGCCTAAATTGCGCACCGGCCAAGAAAAAGAATTCAAAATGCCGAAAGTCTGCCCGGTTTGCGGCTCGGAAGTTGAACGCCGAACTATGACCGGCAAAGGCGGAGAACAGAGTGTCGCGTTGTTTTGTACCAATTCGAATTGTTTCGCTGTCAAGCAGCGCCAAATGATTCACTTTGTTTCCAAAAAAGCTTTTGATATCGACGGCTTGGGCGAGAAAATTGTTATTCAGTTGATGGAAGAAGATTTGTTAAAAACACCGGCGGATATTTTCCGGCTGGAAGTTGATGATCTGCTGCCGCTGGAGCGTTTCGCGGCCAAATCCGCGGAAAATTTAATCGCGACAATCGGCCAGGCGAAAAAAATTTCATTAGCCAGATTTATTTATTCTCTCGGTATTGAACATGTCGGCGAGGAAACGGCGATTTCTCTGGCTAATCATTTTGGCACTTTGGAAAAACTCGAAACCGCCAGGGAAGAAGATTTGGAAAAAGTCGGCGACATCGGGCCGGTGGTTTCCGCCAGTATCGTAGTCTGGCTGGCGGATAAAAAAAATCAGGAATTGTTTAAAGATTTTATTAAGGTCGGCGTGGAAATTTTACATGAAAAACCCAAGATCAAAACTTCCGGGCCGCTAGTTAGCAAGAAGATTGCCGTTACCGGCACGCTGCCGACTTTAAGCCGCGATGAGGCCAAAGATAGTATCCGTCAGGCCGGTGGCGACTGGGTCAGTTCGGTTTCGGCCAATACCGATTATGTTTTGGCCGGAGAAAACGCGGGATCAAAATACAATAAAGCCAAGGAACTGGGCGTAAAAATTATCGACGAAAAAGAATTTTTACGGCTGATAAAATAATTTTTTTGTAAAAAAAGACACGGCCGTGGTCTTTTTTTTGACGCTTGGCCGTGTGGAATTTTGGGCTCCGACTTTCTCCTGGCATTTTGGAGATTGGTGTGTGGTGTTTTACTATCTAACCGTAGAGAAACATCGGAGCGAAAAAATAGTCTCAGCGAAATGTCTGTTTGGGAACAATCAGGCCAAGGGTGGGAAACCCTTATGGTAGGTGGGTGTTCGTGGTACGTGTGTTTTTCATGGAATGGTGAGGCAGTGGGAGCCTCGGGCGTGATTGTTGCAGACACATGCCTAATGGCGAGAGGTGGTCGGCCTCTCCGCCGAGACAAAAAATTTTCTGGCTGTTCGAAGGAGAATTCGATATCCTTTGGAAGAGGAAAGCTGCTGCGGTGAATAATGCTTAAACAGCCCAGCCAGAATAATGTGATGTAGATTTAAAGAGCAATCCCTGTATTTAACTTCGACGCAGAGAGTTATAATGGTCAGGTTGATCGCCGTTAGGGAGATGAAAG
>JBAYLA010000017.1:0-3476 GCA_041664285.1 Minisyncoccota bacterium | reverse complement strand
TTTTTAATTTTTTTAGCCTTATCGGAGAATACTTGCTGATCTTTTTTCAAGCCTAAATTTTTGGCAATCTCGGATATGGCGATATATTCCCGATATAAAAAAGAATTTAAATCAACGGCCAACACGCTGCCATTAGGATAATTAAGCACGGCCACATTATTGTCAGCGCCGGATTCCATGCCATCATGCCAAGCGCCCAAACCGCGCTTGGAATCAAAATAAATCTTTTCACGATATAAAACCGCTTTTTTCAAAGATGACCAATAAGGTTTTAGCCAAGAAAAATCATTCAAAAACCGACTGGAAAAATATACCCCTTGCGCTAAAAATGGTTTAATATGCTTTAATCTTTTATCAATACCTTGAGGTGTGACTAACCCCGGGATAAAGCCGTCTTTCCCGATATGTTCCAAATAATTTAAAGACCAATTTTTTAGATAGATCGCTTCGGAAGGTATCTCTGAAGCCAAACACATGCCGATGAAAAATCCGTCCCAATCCCATTGTTCTTGATAAGGACCGGCCGGCACCAAATAATCATGCTTTAGATATCCGGTAGCTTTCCTTTTTACTTCAGCCTTTTTTGCTGAAAGTAATTTTTTTATTTCTATTGCTAAATCCATAATTTATTTATAATTAACAAATGCCAGATGCGCGCCGCCTTTGATAATGGCTTGCTCATTTAATCTACTGATTTCAATTTTCAAATCTGTTTTTTTGATCGGCCGAAATTTCAATATCGTTTCAACCATTGAGCCGGAAAACAAATCATAAACTTTTGACAAGCCCCCACCGATCACAATAACCTCAGGATCAATTGAATTTGTTATCCAAGCGAGAGCATAACCCAAGGCAGCGCCAAATTGCCGCCAGACCATTAGTGCCTCTTCTTCTTTAGCGTAAGCTCTGTTCGCAATCTCGATTGTATTTAAATTTTCATTTTTTAATTTAAAATAATTGCCGATAATTGACTTGGTACCGATCACTGTTTCAATAACTTCGTTGGTGGTATAGGGTGAATATGCATGCTCCATCGCCAAATTGTGTGCGCCGTTAAAAATTTTTCCATCAAGTACCAAACCAGTACCAAAACCCGTACCTAGCGTGCAACCAAAGACAATAGAATAAGACTTGCCTTCTTCATCAAGACCGGCACCATACATTGTTTCTCCAAGCGTGAAAACATTAGCGTCATTATTTACAGAAATCGGCAAACCACAAGCTGCAAATAAAATTTTGCCCAAACCAATATTCCTCAACGTCGGTAAATTCGGCACTGTTTCAAGCAGGGTAAAAGTGTTGAAATCAAGAGGACCGGGACTGCCGCCGCCGATACCTATTACTTCGTATTTCAAATCCCGGGCTTGCTCTTTACTTTTATTTATCAGGTCTGAAAATTGCTTAATAATCAAATCGACGGGATCAGCGGGATTAATTTTTATTTTATTGATTGACCCAACAATCGTGCCATCACTTTTTACCAAGGCAACTGACAGATGACTGCCGCCAAAATCAAAACCGATTGCTAACCGAGAATCATTATTCATATTATCTCCACTCTTTCACCGCTCGTTTGTAAATCTCCGGATCGCCAACGTCAAACCACTGGCCGGCAAACATGTAACCGAATAATTTTCTCCGCTCTACTAATTTAGGAAAAATATCTTTTTCCAGCCGGTGTGCTTCGGGCGTAAGATATTTAAATATTTCAGGGTCAAAAATATAAATGCCGGAATTAATGATGTTAGACAAATCTTTTCGCTGGTTGGGCTTTTCCAAAAAAGAATAAACTCGGCTACCTTGAACCCGAACCGCGCCCCAATCGGCCGATTTATTAACTGAGGTCAGGGCCATTGTTGCAACGGCAGCATTGGAAATATGAAAATCAACCATATCGGCCAAATCGATATTGGCCAAAACGTCGCCATAATAAATAAAAAACGGATTTTCTCCGATTATTTTTTTTGCCTGAAAAATCGGTGCCGCTGTGCCGACTTCTGACTTGCCTTGATCAAGATAAGTAATTTTAACGCCAAATTTAGAACCGTCGCCGAAGTATTGTTTAATTTTGGCACCTTGATGGCCGATGGAAACTATAATTTCCCGGACATCGAACCTTCGCAAATTCTCAATTGTATACTCCAACACCGGTCGACCGTTTACCGGGATCATGGCTTTCGGCATTTCATAAGTAAATGGCCGCATCTTGGTACCTTGGCCGCCGGCCAGAATCAGCGCCTTTTTAATCTTCGGCGCGAAATGTTTACTTAAAACATATTCAATGGCATGAGACCGGTTTCTGATGCGAGAGCCGTCGATATAGGCATCTAATTGTTTTAAGATGTCTTTTTTTATGGTTATGGTTAAACGTGATCGATCCATAGTTTTAGCTTTTTAGCTTTTTAGCTTTTTGTTGTTTTTTTAAGAAAAACAATCAACTACATTATATATAATCATACTATATCATACAAAATCTTAAGTCAAGTTGACATCATGGGGATAAAAAAAGACGCCAAATTTAAATGGGCGACTCGGAACTTCTGTCTAAATCCGCTAAGGCGGATTAGAAGCAGTCCACTTTAGTGGACTTTAAAATTTAACTCAGGAATTTATTCCTGAGCGATAAAATAACTCAAAATACTCTCTTTAAAATAATATTTTGAACCAATCAAGATTGTTAGATTTTGATTTTAAGCAACAAAAAATAGGTCACATTGTCCCCGCCTCACGTCGAGGCGGGATGGCCTGTCAACCGTAGCAAAACGGAGACTGACGACGACCTACATCTATACTAAATAATTAAAAATACTATCAAGTTAATTTAATTTTATGTTCAAATTGTTCCTTAATCTTTCCTGTCGTCCACTTCTCGGTAATTTCCGCTCCAATTTCAGAAGGCTGAACCGATCCACTGTCAACGAGATTTTTTTCTTCGTTAAATTTGTCAAACCAATGGATATCTTTCATAGTATTTACATCCGGCATTAAAAAACAAGCTAATTTATTCAATTGAATTTGATTTAAAGATTTCAAATATTCCTCATCGATCGGATTTAGTTCAACACCAAAAGCTTCTTTGATTATCATTTCAAAAGACCCAATACTTATGTTTTGACGCTCCACAACATCTTGAGGTGATTTTTGACAAAAGGCTTTATCACGGACAGGATTTGGGCAATCTTTGGATTCGTAACAATTTGGTCTTTCTGGAGACATAAATATTTTTTTATTATTATACAGTTATTATATTTAATAAAAAATGTTTAGTCAATTTTGAAAAATCAACAAAAAATAGGTCACATTGTCCCCGCCTCGCGTCGAGGCGGGCTGGCGACGACCTACTTTCCCCTTGTTTGAATATGCCAGTATTTTGAGTACAAAAAAATAGGTCACATTGTCCTGGCGATGACCTACTTTCCCCTCGAAAGAGTATCATCGGCGCTGAAGAGCTTAACTGCCGTGTTCGGGATGGGAAC
>JBAYLA010000016.1:0-3584 GCA_041664285.1 Minisyncoccota bacterium | reverse complement strand
ATTGAGCATTCTCCCTTATGATAAAATCAGCCGCTTCCTGACTCGTCAATTCTTTACTTGACCCGATATCCCGTTTGCAAAACCCTGATAAATCCGGCAATCCTTCTGGCATTTTGGTATATCCTTTGGCTTTGAAAATGGCCTGGATTTCAGCGAGTTGATCGGGCGTTGCGGGGATGATTGGTTTTTTGGGTTCAGAAGCAGGTGCCTGAGTTGATCCGCCTTTCGCCCATTCAGCGAGACGCTCACCCATTGACTCGTTAATTTGTTGATCAAGTGATATGATTCCACGCAAAGGCTTTCTGATTTCACTCAGTTCTTTGTCTGGCCTACCGTCAGAATTGGGAGGCAGAATAAGCATGGCCGTCATTTCGTAATCGAATTGTTCAGTGCAGATAGGTGTGTATCCACAGTGAATCCATTCTTGCTTCCCACGGTCATCTTTGACAATCTTGATCTTGTCTTTTGCGCGAAAATTGAAAATCATAGGCTGCTTAACGCGGGTGATGTAACTTACAAACTTACCGTGCGGAATTGTTTTAGCCTCATTCCATGACGATCCTTTGACTTTATCACGGGAGGTTTTCCATTTGGCGGCAAGGTCTTTTTCAACTTCTTGTTGGCGTTCCAATATCCCGCCTTGCCCGGTGTGCTCACTTGTAACCTGATCAACAATTATCACGCTGGCGTTTTGTTCAACACAATACTCCACTGCTGATTGGTATCGTTCAGGCGTATATGGTGGTTTGAAATCGACATGCTGAAAGGTAAAATCATCGCCATAGTCAAGGGCAAATTCGTTATCAGTGTCGATGACGAATATTTCGCCGCCTAAAACTCTGATCATGCCGGTTGCTATTGTCAGAGCTGAATACGTCTTGCCAGACCGACTCGCTCCGCCGATCCCCAGCCGTAAACGATGTTGTCCACCGATTGCCGCTTTATGTGTCCATGTCATTTTTTTATTTTACCCCTTTTCCCGAATTTTTCAGTCCAACATTTAGGATGCCACTTAACTCCATTTTTATATTGTTTTATTTCAGATGAAGGACTGTATTGTTTGCAAATTTGGCAAGATATCCAATCTGCGTGACCGCAAGCATGCAAAGCCTTTGTTCTTTTATGCAGCAAGCGATGATACGTTCTATCTTGGCACGCAACTAAATTATTATTGGAATCGTTAGCTCTAACCAGATCGACATGATGAACTTCAACGCCCTTTGGAAGTCTTTTGCCGAGTACTTTTTCGACAATCAATATGTGCCTTAAAACCGATCTCTTATTTATCTCGAACATCCAATATCCAGAATTGTGCAAAGCACCCTCTCCTTGCTTCCTATTTTTAAAGAATAACGGATCTCCGTATTTCATAAAATGTCGATAATGGTTATTACACATCTTTCTGCGTGTCGCGTTGATATCGCAACCATCAATTAAGCATTTTCTTTTTATGGGCAACTTTCTTTTCTTTATCCCAATAGAAAGACTTGCAACTTGGACACCTTCTAACGTCGGGGCTTCGGGGGTACCAGACATGGCCGCACCTTTTACATTTGATTGTTTCAAGTTTAATTTCCATGTCTTTTTATATTCCTTATAAGTATTATTGTCAAGGATTATTTCCCCCTCAACTTTCTCGCCAGCCGCTTAGCCTGGTTGCGCTTTCGGGAGTCAATCATTTTGACGGTTTCAATGTGGATAGGCCGATAAGCATCCTTATATTCCTGGGTTCTCCGGTTGATCTTGTTCATTTCTTTTGGTTTCATTTATTTCAGTCTCCATCCTACAAATACATGATTGTTGATTTCTTTAATCGCAAAACCTTTTTTTACAAGACGATTCAATGATTGCTTCATGACTCCGTTTATGTTTGGGTTGTCATAATTAATAAATATTGCCCTTGATAACCGATTCAACATTTCTTGGTCAAACGGAGTGAGTTTCATTTCCCCTCCAATCTTTTTTGCTGGCCGGAATTCGGGATCATCGTTATGTTTTTTATTGGGATTTTAACGATTTCATTTCTCAGCGATGTGGATACTAATGCCGCCAATACGGATTCGCGCCTAACATAATATTGGCCATATTCGCTATCAAAATGAACCTCGCCGTTTGACAATGTTCTCAACCCAACAACTATCCCAGTTTGAGTATTAATCGGAAAGTTTTTCCAATATTTGAACATCGTTGTTCTTTGGTGAAGAAATTTTGAAGGCTGAGACCTTGAACATCTTCGATATATCTCTGAAAACGATACGACTTGCCCCAGTGTTAATTTGTCCATCATTTCTCCAAATGACCGTATATATTCAGCATGTTCTTTCGTCATCGGTGTCTTTTTGAAGTCAACCATTAAACTATCCTTCCGCCCATTCCCTTGATGCCAGATTCCAATATCTGAGCTTTCTCTTTCGGGACCTCGACCGTCAGGATTACGGTTGTTTGTTTTTTAAGCCATCCACGGAACACTTTGCAGAAGTCTGCATATGTTCCATCGTCATAAAGAATAACGCCCGACCCGATTCTTATCTTGTCGGTATTGTCAATGACTTCCAGATCGGTATCGCCCATCCATTGTGTGCCATTGATATAAAGTTCAAGATCGTCATGGTAGGCACCGTCTACCCAAACTTCTGAATCATCGTAAAACCTCTTAAATTCAAGGCCGGTTGTTTTGATCATTTTCAATATCCCTCTATCATTTTCTCGATGTCGTACTTCTTTGATTCCCAATTACTTATCATCCAAGGCTTTGCTTCCAACCACGCAACCCGATGAACCGGATAGCCTGGCCACTGCCCAGTTTTTAAACAATGGTTCCACAGTTTAATTGCGGCTTCAACTTTCTGATTTCCGAGTTCTTGAAATTCTGCTGATAAACTGACTATACTACACAGGTATGGCGCTTCAGTTTCCACGATTATGAAAATGAGCTCAGGGAAAGTTCCATCAACTGCATGAACGCCGCGCCGGTAAAGTGAATCCTGTACGCAATATCCGAAGTTTTCAATTTTACGCGAAAATTCATCTGGATCAGCCGAATTACTAGTTTTCAGATCAAGTATCAGTTTCTTGTCTTTACTAATCCAGTCAAGGCGAGTCCTGAATCTGGTTCCGTTTTCATCCCAAAAATATGAAAGCTCAGCATCTCCATCGGCAATCAAATCAGTTATCCCCAATTCTGGACATCCGTAAATCGTTTTTTTTGCGGCTTCTCCAATTGCCTGAACCTGCAAGAACTGTTTTTCGAGTAAAGGAATCATGCCGCTGCCAAATGACAAATCTGCCAATTCGCGTGCG
This sequence comes from Minisyncoccota bacterium, assembly GCA_041664285.1. Classification (GTDB taxonomy): domain Bacteria; phylum Patescibacteriota; class Minisyncoccia; order Phycocordibacterales; family UBA9973; genus UBA9973. Next base: position 284 of record JBAYLA010000016.1, on the reverse strand, counting down.
TCTTTCTTTTTCCAATCGTCATACCCGAAAATAACCTGAATCTTTTTACCGCCTTCCAAAACATAGTCATGCACAGCCGACCCAAGATTAAACTTGCGCTCGTTTTCCTGTTTTGGGCAAGCAGTGTTTAATTTCGGATGGTTCCACCATGCCTTTGCCGGGCAATCGAGTAAATTAACGATAGTACCTCTTGACAGCGATGGTATTTCGCAAGGGCCAGAATGATAAATATCGTTGCTTATGCGATGTACTCCCTGTTTCAATTCTGCCTCCTTGGATATTTT
>JBAYLA010000015.1:0-4607 GCA_041664285.1 Minisyncoccota bacterium | reverse complement strand
TTAACTATCGGACTATCAAGGAATTAAATCATGAGAACGAACTGGAAAAATAAATACGAATCGCTGGTGAAAATTAACAACGCCACGCTTTTGGATAACACAGCGAAACAGGTAATAATTTCCTCTCTCAAAGACCAACTTACTCGCCTGCGGAAGAAGTCTGCGGATGCGTTGGAACTTGTGGAACTGCTGAAGTGGGCGAAGAAACATAAGCAAGCAGTGTATATTCGGGCAACAGGCTTAACAACAGTTTGCAGTCGAGTTCCATTTGTAAAACTCTTTGATATTATTGGCGAAGAGTCATCTCTCCTCCTCGCCATCCGTGAGGCGAAGAAGATAGTGGAAAAGGAGAATGGGAAATGAAGAATCCTATTACACCAAAGGCAGTTCGTGGAATGTATAGATATGCTCTTGATTCTAAATATATGGATGTTCGGCATGTTTTTAAAGGCAAAATAAGGATTGGTCAATTCCATTATGTCTCCAAATGGAAAGAGTGGGTTTTTGAACCCTCTCTGGATTGTTCTTTGCGACCAAAAACTCTTGGTGCATTATTACGAGCGGCGTTGGATAAAGATAGTTTTTTGAATAAGGACGGTGCGAAATGATAGCCGGAATAATTATCAATATTGTGACGGTAATTGTGGCTTTCGTTTTCGGCTGGTCTTCTGGTAGTGGCCTTGCTTTACGAAATCTTAAAAAGAGACTACCTTGTCCTAAAGATGGGGATACGAGTCTTCAATATTACTGTGAAATTCAAATTTACTTTTTAGAAAATGGAATTTATTGAGGTGCAACCATGAGCGGGATACAGAGATACTCATTCAGCGGATTCACGTTACAGTATTTTAAAGACAATCAAGGTAGAGTTGTTATGTTTGCTGACCACGAATCCGACAAGGCCATAGCATTGAAAGAGCAGGCTGATAAACATGCGGAGGAACTTGCCCGACTTCACGCCATGAACGACAAGATGGCGGGGGCACTGAGTGAATTAATAGACAATTCTTGTCCACTTGACCACGACGAGTCGTTTTGTGTGAGGGATAGAGCAAGAAAAGCTCTCGCCGAATACGAGGCGATGAAAACACCCGCTCCAAGCACGCCGACCAATGCCGTCCAGCCCTCTCCCCTTACTATTGAAATTAAGGAGGAGTTGTTTGCAAATGTGGAGAAACGAAAAGATGCGATTATTTTCTGGCGCAATCGTGTTGAGAAAATATGTATCACAAAATCAGGGCATTGGTTTATAACACCCTCAACTTCACCACAAGTTATTTTAATGCCTGAACAATCCGCTGAAATTCACCGAGTCGAATTAGCCCTCAGATGGACAGGAGTAGAAAAATGAAAATGCCTAAATGCTATTCAGATGATTTGTGAATTTACGAGACTGATGGTTATTGTATGCATTCTTATTGTATCTTCACACCGTCATGCCGTGAGCCAGAAACTGAAACGCCTACTATTCCCACCCCACAAGAACTTGCACAGCAGCTTGCGGATGCAATAGGGCAAAGAGTTACTATTCTGCGAAATAATGATGATGAATTATGGGTAGTGTTTGCATACGACCCGCAATTGAGAGATGTAAATAGATGGGGGAAAAAAGAGTGTCTTCGGTGGGATATGGGGCGATGGTATGTCCGCCTTTTCGTTAAAATCAATTATGATAAATCCATATTATGGCAAGATAGTAAGGTCACGGCAGAACCGAGGGTGAAATAATGAGCGTTATATGGGAAATAACCGAACCTAAATCTCATACAACACAACTTGTAACAGCTATTAGTCATGATGAAATGGTATCAGGATTAAAGGCCATAGGATTTACATCTGTCTTAACTCCAGCCGCAGAACAGGCAGGCTACATAATCGATGAAATGTATGCAGCATCACAAAATGGCCTTATTTATGAGGCTGAACCCTATACGCCTCATGGAATAGCCGTCATGCTTGTGCCACATGTTGACAAATGGCCTAACCATACTATCGACTCGCCGGTACAGGAGAAAAATCATGAATGAAAAACCGATATTCATACCTTTGAAAACTGAATACTTCGATGCGTTCGAGCGTGGCGAAAAGGGCGTTGAATATCGTGCATACGGCCCGCGATGGAATGAAAAAACCTGTCCGGCTGGACGGCGCGTTGTGCTTTCAAAGGGCTATGGAAAACATAAGCGATTGACGGGTGTTATTGTAGAGGCTCAGGTGGTTGGTTTTCCGTGGAATGTACCAAATGTATTTTATTCAATTTATCCACAAGGTGCTATCTGTTTTGCAATACGGATAAAGCTTGATGCACAGCCGGTACAGGAGGGCGAATGATGGCAGATATTTTCACGATTATATTTTATCCGAGCAGCGAACCATGTTTATTTGACGAAGCCGCCGAAGCCCTGCGGCAAATGGCGGAGAATGGAGTAAACGATGAAACTTGTTATAAATGAGACAACGGAGACACGCCCGATTGACCTGTATGAGCTTGACGACTATGTTGAGGTAGTAGAAGACATTGATTAACCCCCTGCGTGCAGGGAAAGGAATGAAAATGAGCGAGCATAAAGTACCACAGGCATTTATAGATGCCATGAACGCACAACTTGAAGCAAATAAAGCGAAAGGCGAATGGATACCATGCAATATTGGCTGGTTAATAATGGAAGCTGTTAAAAATTTAGGTAAATTGCATGAAGAAGTGGTTGGGTCTATTGGAGGCACAAACGAAGATATTAAACGCCGTGCAGCCAATATTGCAAATTTTGCCATGATGATTTTTGACAAAGTTTTGCAGTCAGAGAAAGGCGGTAATCATGAGTCAGATATTTAATGCGATTCAACAAGGGCCACGCATAAAGATTTTAATTGAAAAATATGGCATTGACGTCATCAAATTTGTCATCGAACGAGAATGTCAATTTGTTGGCGACGAACTAACAGAAAAAACAGTCGAAAAATATCGTAGACAGTTTGAAGACGAAGGGTGGTACAGAAAATGAGCGTTCATGAAATTATTGTTTTGGTTTGCATCGTCTATATAGTGATAGCATTTATCATGGCTTTTGCGACATGTATCAAATGGAGACCCCTTGACAAAGTTGTTTTTGGGGCGTCCATTGGCATAGGATTTGTTTGGCCGGCGTGGGCGTATATGTGGCTAAAAGAAAAAATCAAAGGAGAGGAGCGGTAATCATGCGTAACTTTATTGGAAAAATATTGTGCAAGTTGGGATTGCATAAACGTCCAAAGAGATGGATTGTTAGTATCTATACCCCACTTAAAACCAAATGGGGAAACTGTTCCAGATGTGGTAAGCTTATTATAAGGCAAAGGTAAATTAATCATGGCAAAAACTGACCACAAAATACGAAGAGAATTTATTACGGCTGAAATACTCAAAGCTGAATGGGATATTTTTGCCGACCATTGGAAGCTGAACTGCAAGCCTGAATTTGGCGGTGAGATTTTTATTGAGATGAACCGAGAGGACTTGCCGCGCGAACCTATCGTTGGCGACAAGATTAAAATCCGCGTGCCTCGCGTGATTGGGTTCGCAGAGTAGTTCTCGACGGCAAGGAATACCACGAGTACCCAAATTGGGTGAAAGGATAGGATGATGAAACTTTACTGGATATTATTTTTAACAGGCGTGATTTTCGGATTATGTGAGACTGCATATTTCGGATGGAATTTACACCCGCAAAGCGAGGCAGAAAGAATCTGCGATTATATCGCCATTTGTTTAATAATCGCAAGCTGTTTAGCTAAACCATCAACACAACATTACCACATTAAATGTAATGAGGTAAACATCAACAAGGATAAACCATGAATAACCCCATGAACACAACCCCTGAAACCATGCTCCGTGCCAACAGAAGTGTGGCAGAACGCGCACTGAGAACACTAAATATGATACAACATGCAGCATGTGGACAGGTTGGTGGAGATATTGCTGCTGAGTTTCTGGCCTCTCTTGATAACCCTATAGATAGGCAGACTATCGAAGGAATGGATATCAATGTGGAATAAACGACGTCATCAGATGCCTAATGTTGACCTTGTAGCACACCGTGAGTTCTTCGCGTTGTACCAAGGTATGAAATCGTATGATGCCGGACAAACAGATATAGAATGTCCATACAAAGAGGGCACTAGAGAGTATGCCTTATTTATAAAGGGATTACAATATGGTAAAGATAAGCATGACAGACCTCGACCAGTTACAAGAAAAACTGCCGCAGCGTATTACAAGGAGACACAGTCCTAAGACCGAACTTGAGTCGTGCGTTGTGAAACAAGCTGTCGATTCAGCACGTCGCAATGGCTGGTATGTAGAGCGACGCAACACTGGAGCTAGCACGGGCGATAAGTCGTTTATGAGATATGGCACACCAGGTGGTGCTGACTTGATAGTAGTCGTGAGTGTTGGTGGTCGGCCTATTCATATCGAGGCAGAAGCTAAGCGTCCTGATGGAGGCCGGCAGTCAACCAAGCAGAAAGAGTTTGAAGAACGCTGTAAATCTCATGGCATACCGTACTTTATCTTTACATCTTCGATTGAGTTCGAGGAAAACGTCAAGAATATTATATATTCTATGGAT
>JBAYLA010000014.1:0-8019 GCA_041664285.1 Minisyncoccota bacterium | reverse complement strand
GCACCAAGATCCAGAGTTGGATCAGAAATGAATCCTTCAACGTAGAATTCACCACCTTCTTCTTTGAACTCAAGACCAGAAGAAGAAAAGAGAGTCTCTGTCTCATCTTCTTTAGACTCAGTCTTATGTTTGACATGGGACTTTTTATACGCCTCCCACTTTCCTTCAGACTCAAGTTGATGAGCATGTTGAGGATTAGTACCGAAGATAGAACCGAACGTACGCGCGGCCATCTCGTCAAGTTTTGAAGAATCCCAGTCTGGATGAGCCTTCTTCAACGAATCTCGAATTTCGGAATATTCTTTAGGCACAATATCACCTTATATTGTGCCTACAAAAAGATTTAAAAAGGATGAGCCGAATTTAGGATTACTTACACGGTTTTCTTTTTTTTCCCATTTCAACGCACCTCCGACCCTGGGCCAGTTTGAGTTTTTGGAGTTTTATTCTTATTCCGCGCGAGAGCGGGAGCATCCAGCATGAGATCTGATTGCTTGCCTGGATTGAACTGATTTTGTTTTTTTGTATTGTACTGAGGTTGAACCTCACCCAAATTTGCTGGTTGATCGTCTGGCTCTATCCGTAGATACTTCGCACCGGCCTTCGGGGTTATCATACCCAACGCTAACCGTTGTTCAACAACATCTGTTGCTGTCTTATCGCGCTGAACTTCACGGAGATCGTCCTCAAGGTATGACTGATTGAATTTGATCCTAACACCGAATTCAGGGACGAATAACTGAGAATTCAAAACATCTTCAAGTTGAGACTGGTATGCTTTGATCGAACGGTAGTAACCCTGATTTGAAAGAGTCAACTCTTCGCTGCTCTGGCCGGCCCCACCATAACGACTCGGAGGCATCTGATAAATCATGGCAAGGATTTTGGTGAGCCAATCACCCAGACTCTTGAACTCTACATCCTTCATCCGATCGAATGGAATATAATTTAGCTCACCGGTGAACAGAAGGACACCATGGCGCTCCTCGACCTTTTTGTACTCGCGCAATTGGGCCAGGAGGTTCTTGTAATTCGGAGACCTCGGAGATTCACGAGGAAGAACGAATGCACCATCCGGAGCACCGTAATTTTTGAAGAATGACTGGTTGTACTTTTTGAGATCGAGCAGAAGACTGACTTCCAGGAGGATACCTTTCATACGCGAGAAACCATACATTTTACCGTCGAGATTTAGGTCCTTGATGTGGATTATCTCATCCTCACCAAAGACAGAAGTGAATTTACCAACGCGCTGGGTATAAACCAACTCGGATCCAAACTGGTCCTTTGTCGCAATGCTGACTGTGGTAGCAGCTACGTGCCGAACTTCCCGGACGCTGTAAGCACTCTCGTCTACAGCTTTCTGCATATAAAGATCCACATAATCTTCTTTGACCTCAAGACCGCTGGAACGAATAGTTTTCTCTGCGAGTTCTTTGACCTGCGCTCGGCTCACGCGGCCTTTGTACATGAAACCGTTTCCTTCTATGAAACGATCGAAAAGCCACGGCTCTAATGTGGAACGGAAATAATTGGATGAGGCCCACTCCTTTGCTTTCTTTACTTTGTACTCTGGACCATCGAATGTGTACCCATCACTCAGGATATCAGTAATCAACGCAGAAACTATTGAAATAGCTTCAGCCGATTGTTTAAAAGTGTCCATGATCTCCAGAGTGTTTTCTGGAATCGCAAATGGAATAGACATCAACGAAGCGGTTAACTCGTTGATCAATGGCTCACGATACGCACCGTAAGGCGGCCAGGTCACTTGCGGTTGATAAAATCGGTTGTTTGATAGGGATACCACGTAATTCACCTTTCTGATTTGATAGTCCGCACTGTCTGCGCGAGGATATCAAAGAACATGAAATGGCCAAGACCAATGGCTATGAATGAAACGACTCCAAACTCTGCTCCGAAGAAGAATGAAACTGGAACTGCCAGGAGAATGCCGTTGAGAAGAACGTCCCGGGCCCAGGCAACAAGATTCTGGAAACGGCTAGGTGGCTGCACCGGAAGCATTAACTGCCCGGACGATCTGCCTTCAGCTATTGCAAATTCATCCAATACTGCCTGATGCGAAAAGAGCCAGTATCTAGCGGACACTAAAGCGGTGTAGGCTTTCGATGCCACAATGGCTGCTTTGACCCGCTGAAAAGTAGAACGTTTCTTGGGTCCAGGCAGTACTGGAGGAGTAATTGGATCTGGCTCAAGATTTTTGAAACTTTCGAATGATTTTTCAGATTTTGATGGAAAAATAGCGATTTTCTGCTTTTTTTTACTAGTTTTTTTGGCCATGCAGAATACTATGGAATAAAGATTTAAAAGACTTTCCGTAGTAATAAAATAGCTGATGAGGTTTTGTTTGGTAGCCCTGCGGGAATGGGTGAGATAACCATGCTCACCTTCCCTAAAGCAGCCCAGTGTCCTCCCATTTATTCAGACTACTTCAAACGTCACTGGCATTACTGGTTCTGCTGAGAATCCGCCAGCCGCATGGCACGCCATGGCAAGAGCCATTACGTGGTCATCATGGCCGGCAAGCGCTTCATACGTCTGCTTCCCGTCGATTGACTTGATGCCGAACTTTGCCAACTCGTCGATCAAAGCCGAATCATTGGGAAGCTTCAGCATTCCGTTTCGCATGAGCAACTCCAGACTTCCGAGAATCTTATCCTTGTTGACACGATTTGTTTCGAATGGTTCTACGACACCGGCCAGGTCCGGATCAGATGTCATCTCATTTACCAACGAATAAGAAAGACCTTTCTGTTCTACGATGGCTTTGCTGAACTTATAAAACGCATTGAGATCCTTGAGTTTGTTTTTTAATTGGTCACTGGTCCAGCCCTTGCCATTGAAGATGTACGGCATAACTTTGAGAGGTTGACCCTCTTCACGTTTGACGATGACATAAACAGAATAATCAGCGCGATCTGAATCAGAAAGAGCGATATCACCGCCCAGGAAGTACTCGGCCTGCGGATTATCAACGGCAGTTTCATCGTGGTATGGATCATTGGCGAAGTACGAATCGTCAGTAACTGTACACTTTCTGAGAAGCTCCTCCGGGAAAAGCGAGTTCCCATGGCCAACCGGCTCGAGCATGTACTCTTGTTGCCACGACCAGATCGGAGTGCGCTTCTTGATTTCATACAGTTCGTCAAGCGTAAAACGTTCAGGAAGGCACGGAGCATCGGTTCCCTTGCGCTTTACGATCGCCGGGAACTTGAACATGCGATAAGTCGAATCCCCCTTTAATTGGGCGTCTATGCGCGTATAAAGGTCGTTGTAGGTGATCGGAGTCCCTACGATGAAGTGCATACCCTTCCGCGTGTTGATTGTCGGACTGATGGTATTCCAGTATGTTTGCTCCATCTGGTCCATGGCCACGCTGCTGCGGCCATGTTCATCGCTGAGGATATCATCGACGATGGAAAGATCCACGTGGTCAGAACGACGGTCGTAGGGAATGCTGAAAAGGAGATGCCCTGGATCGGTCTCAATGAAATCAGAGGACCACTTGGCGTGATTCATGTTGGCCGGCATGAGCCGCGCAGCGACCATTTTATTCTGTTCGATGAGACGCGAAATCTTCCAGTTGATCTTGCGGCTGATGCCGAGGTTATTGGAACGGATGGAAATATTCAACTGCTTATTCTTCTCGCGCCACATGCGCCAGACTGGGTACTTGACAGAGAACGTCTCAGTCTTCCAGTGACCACGGGCGATCTCTATTGTACAGGTCTTCAGATTCGGCGTGTCCAGGATCTGCGCGATGTACTCATGGACCCGGCCGATAGGTTCGTTCAGGATATTCTTGCAGAAATAGGAGAAGGAACGTTCTGAGTACTTCTCGATGTTCGCTATCTCTTCAGACGGTTTCATGGGTTGCATCGGAATCACTGGTCTTATCCTTATCGTCAGTCACGGTGAACTCTCCATCGAACGTGGTAACATTTGGCGGAGCCTTGTCGGTCATGCCGAGAAGGTACTTAACGCGATCCTTGTCGTAGATGGCAATAGCACCCTGGCGCTCGAGATCCTCAAGGATGGAATAAACCACAGACTGACCGGCCGGGGCCGCAGACTTACCGTCGGAATTTATCTGGTTGTTGATGACGTTGACAGTGTTCGCAGCGATGCTCATATCCGCTCGAACTTTGGCTTGCTGCTTCAGGAACAGCTCCAGGTATTGCTTCATGGTAGCAAGGATGGAAGAGATCTCTTTGGGATCATCGGTATTCTTAGCGACTGAACTGAGTTGGTTGATTGCATCGATCGCTTTACCGACGATGTTGTACTTGCCGAGCGTCTCATTGATTTCTTGTTCCCGCTCCTTGATCTGAAGCTCTTTGCCACGAAGAATGGTGTGGACTTCGTCTTCGCTTATCTCACCGCCGTACTCACGGGTGTAGACTGACTTGATGAAATCCATGGGGAGGCCGGAAGCTACGCTGGTGATCAAGAAGTTCTCCAGGGCCGCGCCGCGATAAAGAAGTCCGGTTCCGGGCTCTTTATCCTTGGACGCTAAGGACCGGGACGATTCCTCGCGGGGGATTTTTAACAACAGGTTTTCTTCTGGCATTTACTTTTTCACCTACGACTGATTTTATCAGCTTCAATGGGACTACACGCTCAGCTTCTTTAAGCGAACCGGTTAAGGAATCACGACTGATTGTTGTGACTTCGTAGTGGAGTTCCGGAATTTTGACCAATGGTTCACGCTTGATCCAGAGTTCAACGCATTCCTTCTCGTTGAGATAAACTTCTGCGAACTCACGAAGCTTCTTCAGGTAACCATCATGACCCTCTCCGTGGCCGCCGCGCGAAATATTCTTGACCTGGACGTACGTTTGGATCCCGGGCCGGTCCGGATGACTCAGCGGAAAGTGCGCTATGAAATCAGCTATGCCGTAGACGTCTTTCTCGCCGAACATGCTCCAAACAGGCTTGAACGTCTTGCAGCCGAAGCCATGCTTGAAGAGATCACGGACTTCAGCTTCAGCGGTATAACCACGAGTTGCCATGCGAAGACCTGCGCTCAAAGAACTGACGTCTTAACGACCCAGCCATCATTAGCTACCAGGTAATAATCCTTACCGAACTTGCGGACTTCAACTTTGTGATATATTGTGTGCATGATTGTCGAAACTCGCTCATTGTCCAAAGAAGTGACCGACGTCTTCAGTTCTAGGTCCAGGAGGAAATTGTCATTATTCGCTCCAACGACAAACTGCGCCCCGGAGTTTAGGAATGACGTATTGGCTACGATAGTCGCTCCCAGTGCCAAAACTTTCTGCTCGAAGTCAGACGCAACGTAGGTACCGACGATCGGAGCATCGGTGATATGGATTCCAATTTGTTTCTTTTTTGCCATGGTTTCACTTTGTTGTTGACACTTGCCACTTATCATCAGATGGGAAAACTTTGTAGAACGTCTGGAAATCCAGGTAGTGCAAATTCTCCCAGAACGCTGACCAGGTTGTTGTGAGATCGATCGAATTGTGCGCCATGAGCTTGGCGTGCAGCAACGGACCAGCTAAACCGTTCGTATACGCTCGAGCCAGGAACTTCGCACTGGTTGTCGATGGGGAATAAATATCAGCGGTGTTCCGGGCCATCTCTTCTTTGGTGCAGTACCGCTTCTTGTTGAATGGATCGAAGGTGATCATGTCGATGTGATTATGCGCTTGGAAAGTGAATTGAACCAGTTCAGGATGCTTTTTGACTCTGGTGTTTATGAACGGAATGTCGAACTTCTCGCCGTTGTAAGTGACGAACACCTTTTCCTTCAGATCTTCCTCACGCTCAGCGAAGCGACGGAGCAGGGAGGACTCGTCTTGATTCGCGTAGATCCGAACTCCGTCCGCATCCATTACGCCAATTGCCGTAATGCGATCGACTTTCTGATCCAGGCCGGTCGTTTCTATGTCAAGAACTGATATTGGTAGGGACATTTGGTAAAACCTCGAGGACTTTTGGAGAATCGGTCTGCTTAATGTACTCTTCCATGAATCTGCGGAGAACTACTGAGAAGTGTTTGGCACCATTCTTCTTGGCTGCCTCGACGAATTTTTCCTTCAGGGAGGACTCGCACCTGTAACGAACGCTTGCTGCCTTCATGAGCGTGTTATCACAGTATGGATTTATATTGTTATCACAAAATTCCAGGGATTTTGGGTGACCAATTTGCTGTACCTCGGGCGTATACTCAGGCATTCATTTTTTCATCATCCCCCCCACCCCACAAGCTCACACACAAGATGAAAACAGTATGTTTATAAATACATACTGAGTAGTTATGGATTCACAAGTAATAAAAAATTATGTAGCCACAACCGGAAGGGTTATAAATACATACTGAGTAGCATAGTCAGTATGAAAAAAACAGTATGGAATTAACATACTGAAATATGAAAACAGTATGCAGTTAGCATACTGGAAACAGTGATAACATACTGAGTAAGCCGTTATGTGGACTTACAGATAATAAAAAATGTAGTAGTAGTATCTCCACGGAAAAACAAGTATGACGTACTCTCAGTAGGAACGACGATAAAAGTATGTACGTTATATGTCGTATGTGTTATCACAAATAAAAAATATCCGAAGGGCACTTACTACAAGTTTTGTTATTCGTAAGTCCATATCTTTCGGGTATGTTTCCAGTATGCTATCTAGTTTCATACTGCAAAAAGAGGTCAAAACATGAAAATACGAGGAACCATCGAAGAAGTAATCGTCGAGAATGTCGGGCGTGCGCTCAGAATCGCGTTATGCCTTAGTCGGACTCAGTTAGTCCGGTATCAGGTCAACATAGCCGAGCTGGTCGCTAGTGGCTAGAAAGCCCGTTTACGTTCGTTCTAGCTGCGTCCGCTCAATCTGCCAGAGTCAGCCCCGCGATTATCGCCCTGGGCTTATTCTGGCCGGAGACCTGGGCGCAGTTAGCGATAAAGAAGAAAAAAACCTGTCAACAGGGAATAAAGAGGACTGAAAACATGACCATAAAAATAGATTTGGAAAATCTCGGAACGGTCAATAAGAACCGTGTTAGGATTAGCAACACCGACACAAATAAAAGCGTCGATTTGTACTTTTCCTATAAGACCATAGTAGGAGTTAACAACCTCTGCAACATTAACGAGTGGTCAACAACTACCGGTAAACTCTTAAACGAGATAGAGCCAGACCACAAGAAGAGGGTAACGCGTGATGTTCTCCTAGCAGAGCTAGAGAAGCGCCTTAATGACGTCCTAGACAACAGGAAAGAGATAGCCGAGGGTGTGCGTCTATGACCTGTCCAGGATGTGATGATGACGCGATGGAAGAGTACATAACCGAACTGTTTGGTACGATAAAAATCGGCGTCTGTGAGTTCGACGCCGGTCGTATCCTTCGGGAACTGGACGAAATCGCATTTAACTGCGCTCAGTCTGAGTATGAATGTAAATGCTCAGATGATGAGGGACAAGAAGGCGGTACGCAATGACCTATTACAACTTTAGCAAACCAAGAAAAGAAGGAGACCTTTGGGTCGTGGAAATATCAGAGCATGGCAGCAAGGGCTGTTTAAGGCGCGTTAAGCAGAAGTTGCACGTGGTTCGGGCATTCCTAGAAGAACTAGATTTACCCAGTGCTTACGCAGAGGTGAAACAATGAGCCAAAATATAACAGTTTACGCAGTCATCGGCTACGTCGATGATAACGAGTCCAGACCGAACTCTGAGATTATCGCAGAGTTCAACACGCTGGAAGACGCACAGGCGTATATAAAGAAACTGCCCAAAGACCCGCACTCAGCCGTAATGATTGCGAACGAGTGGGGTATTGAAAACGCCGGAGAAGACCCGCAGTATTATCACCCTACGTCCATCGTAAGGATTGAAACAATCGAGGTGTTAGCATGAGTAAGACACTTTGTGATTGCAAGGCAAGCAAGGAAGTATGCGGCAAGACCAAGAACGGAACTAAGGTGTTCCGTTGCGTGAGCTGCGGCTTCTGTGAACTTAGAGT
>JBAYLA010000013.1:0-9371 GCA_041664285.1 Minisyncoccota bacterium | reverse complement strand
TCAAATATAATAATATCAGAATTAGGAACTGTTGTAGCTGGCGAAGCGGCGACGGAGTAGGTGGCGTAGATGGAGTATCTTTGTGAGATAGTTTCTGCTGCATCAACCAATGGGTCGTATGCTTTAATTGTGGCATATGTTTTTCCGTCACCAAATCCTGCATTTACCGTATATTTTGTTGACGAAGTTGCGTCACCCTTTATAAAAAGCGTATCTCCTGGATTACCTCCCGTGAGTAGGTCGTCTCCATTGCCACAAATGGCTATAATATAATTTACCGCAGAGAGAACTTCATCAGATGCAGTAAATGTTGTCGGAGTAAGTGGAGTTGCGTAAACCCCATAGGATAAATTAGCCGTTTCTATCAATGCCACTTTTCCGTGACTTCCCGAACCCTCACTGTTTTCTTCATATAATGCTACGAAAGTGTCCGCCGACAATCCTGAAGTGCTACCATATAAATATGCCGTTATACTATCCAATGTTCCCGCTGCCCCAGTCCAAGGATTACCCATTAATATTGACACGTGATAACCATAACCATAAAATGAAAAATTAAAATATGCTGAACCTTCTGTATCATATCCAAAAGTCAACCCTGCGGCGTGTCTAACTGGATAGACCGCCTTATCTAAAAACTCTTGAGGAATAGTTACCGAGAGTATTCCATTTTCAATATGTAAATCACCCCAGACTTCTGTGCCTAGGGAGTCAATTATTTTAGGACGGAAGATGTGTCCGACTTTACCAACTTTATATTCCTTACCACCTGTCCAGTTTGTCTTTGGTGTTTTGGCATAAACCGCATAAGAACCAACAACGTTTTCTGGTCTACTCGCTCCCTCGTCTATTTCTTTTTGCGTGAGTTCTGGCTGGTAAAAGAAATCTAAGCCTTGCGTCTCTAAAGTAAACTCTATTTTATTGCTCGCTGGTTTTTCTTTTAAGTCAATCTGATATTCAAAAGCTCCTTCGGGGTTTTCTTCGCTTATCGGCATTTCATAAAGCAGATAATTTTCTTTCGGAGTTTCAAAAACAGTTTTGTCGCCGTCAAACTTTACGGCCTTATCTTTTAAAAGAACCTTATCGTAATTTTTTGGCTTGATTGAAAAAGACACTTCGTCCCAACGAGAAATAGTCAACTTTGGCTCTATTGTAGCGTCTCCATCACCGCCCAATAACTGCTCGCCTATTTCTACTCTAACCACATCTTTTGGGTTGTCTTTAACTGCCCGCTTTAAAGTCGTGCCTTCAAGCTGATATTTATTTTTAACTTCGGATAAATTATATTTTTCTTGTAAAGTTTTTTCTCCACCACCAAAAGGCGGTTGCAAATTGCACCCTGCTAAGAATATTACACCTATTATAATGATTAAAAGTTTTTTCATATTAATCAGCCGTTATGTATTTTTTAATTGTGCAGGATATTTTTGTCGGTGCGGTTGCTGGTGTTCCAATATTTACATAGCGTTTTTCCGAAGCGGTAAAAGTATTATTAGTTGTAAAACCAACCGTTCCAACGGTAGTTGAGGCATTAAACATATTCATATCATTTGTGCCATCATCAAAATGAACATTTAAAGTTCCAACGTCCGTAAAGCATTGAACGCTATGCCAAGTTTCCGCGACAAAAGCCGTGCCTAAAGGTATCGTAGTCGTTCCTGTCCACGCCGTTGAAGTCGCGTAAGTAAAGGCTGGATAGATAAATCCGTTTCCCATAACAGCAACGGTAGTTCCTAAATCGCAGACAAGTTGTCCGCTGGTAGTATCAATCGCGCATTCGCCGTCCGTGTCAACGGTTGGGCTTGCTCCATTAGGAAGTTCAAGCGAAGTCGCTCCTCCGAAGTCATAAACTCCAGTTCCCACATCTCCGTTATTTAAAAGAAATAAATCGTCAATAGTTGGCGACGCCCAAGTGCCACCGAGCGAACCGCCTGGGCTTGCTCCACCGTCAAAGTCAAAATCTTGTCCTGTTAAAGTTAAAGCGTCTCCAGCGGTATAAACATAAGCGGTATGCGTATGGTCGCCTAAACATAAAAGTCCTGAACCGCAATCGCCAGAACCGTCTTTTAAAGCGGCGGCGATCTCGGTGATAGTATCAACGGCGTCGGTATCTAAACCATTAACCAAGCCGTCATCGTCCGTATCTAAAACGTGTCCCCAATCGTAAATATCGTCTTTCTCTGGAACTCCCGTGTCGGCGTTCCAACCTGCGGCATAAGCTTCATCAGCCCCGACTGGAGCGGCGCAAGTTGAGGTATCGCCTAAAGTGGTAATAAACTGCCCCGCCGAGCAAGCCGCGGGATAGGAGTTATGAAGTGTCCACGTGGCGTCTGAAAGAGCAGTCATAGAAGCGGAAGTTGAAGCGACAGTTTCTCCGCTTAAAAATCCATTAATTTTCGCTATGGTATTTATAGAAGTAGTATAAACCCCGTTAGTTACCGTGCCAGCGTTGCCTCCTATATTTAAAGTTGAAGTAGCGGCGAATAAAAGTGCTGTTCCCGCGGCGTTAGAATAAAAAAGTGAGTTGCCGGTGAAAGACGACAGCCCCGTGCCACCTTGCAAAACCGGAACATCGGTAAAGCCCGTTCCTAAAGAACCAGAAGTTAAAGTTCCAACAGTTACTATGCTCGCCGAACCTGCTATTGGCGAATAAAGAGATGATAAAGACGAAGTGGAAGTCCTGACAAAATCATAAATAGCATCGCTGGTAGCTAAAATTGTGGTAGAGCCGTCCGCTATCGCTCCCGTGTCAACGTCAAAATCCGTGCCTGTAAGGGTTATAAAGTCTCCAGCGGTGTAAGTCGTATTGGCGTCCGTTCCTCCGAGATTATGAAAGTCATTTGAAACCGCCGCCTGTAAATCGGCAAGTGAATTATAACCGCCTCCACTTGGCGTTGTAGTGGCTATAAGTTGGCCTGTGGCAGTAACGGCGACGAGAGAGCCAGCCACCGTGCCTAAATTAGGGATATAAGCCGTCCCAAAATAAGCTGAAGTTGACGAAGCGTAAGGCGATGAAAAAGCGGTTGTAGAGGCGTAAGGAAAAGTATAAGAACCCGTGCCAGTATCGCCGGTATTTAAAATAAACAGGTCGTCAATAGTTGGCGAAGCCCAAGTGCCGCCTAAAGAGCCACCAGGTGAAGCTCCCCCGTCAAAATCTATATCATCAGCATTTAAGGTCAAAGCGTCTCCGGCGGTTAAGTTCGTATCGGCTGAAATATCCAAACCTGAAATAGTTGTAGTATCGTGAGCGTGTGAATTATCGCCCACGACAGTAGCTCCCAGCGTGCCGGTTACATCGCCCAATAAAATCATTGAGCTTGAAGCAACCCAAGCGGGAAGTCCGCCTGATAAAGCAAGAATGTTCCCGTCAGTCGCTTTAGCCAATTCGGATATTGTGCCGCCAGCCGAACCGTAAAGCATATCGCCCGCGGCTACCGCCCCTCCGCCAAAGTTATTGCCGTCAAAAGTTCCGGTCATAGCCGAGCTTAAAACGGCTAAGTCTCCATCAGCCACTAAAGCGTCTAATTCGGAAAAAGTATCTATTGAGGAAGAACCGACTTTGTTATTGAAAGATGTCCAGTTCGCCGCCGTTAAACAGCCAAAAGTTGCGCTGTTAGCGGTATCGCAGTCAAAATCATTTACCGTCCGAGTTAATCCGTCTCCGGCTGTAAGACCGCTTTCGTAAGTTCCTAAGTCCGAAATTTGGCTTTCAGTAATTGAAAGATTAGGTAAGGCGGTTATGCCCGAAACGGAAGAAGAAGCGGAAAGGCGGGCGTCAAACAGCCCGTTAAAAGAAGTCGTTAAAATATAATTGGAAGCCGTGATATTATCAGCTACTTCATCATCAGCCCACGGGTTAGAGGTATTGACTAAATTTTCGGCTATCGTGCCATCGGCAATATCGGTTAAGGTAGCTTCTAAAGGTTGAAAGGTTGTTGAAGCTAAAGCCTGCGTGAAAGCGTTAACGGATAATAAATATCCTGCCGTAGCGTGGTTTCCCCAGCCGTAAGCTGTGTTATAATTTGCGTGATTGTAAGTAGTGGTATGGTCTGTAATAGTTGAAGTCGCTTGCCCATAAGGGTCGTAAGTGCCAAAAGGTATAATCGGTTGGAAAGTCGTTGAAGCAATCGCTTGAGTAAAAGCGTTGGCAGATAAAAGATAACCTGCTAAAGAATGGTCGCCCCAAGTGTAAGCGGTTGAGCCTTCGGTAGTTGAAGCGGTGAGAGGAATGGAATATCCGCCGGTGAAAGTTAAAGCCAAAGTTCCTGAAGTGGTAATTGGGTTGCCGGAAATGGAAAGTCCCGTAGGCACGCTCATATCAACCGAAGTCACCGTGCCTGCCCCTGCAAGAGCTGAAATAAAAGAAGTGGAAGTTGAAACCCATTCTCCGCTGTTAGTATCATAAACAATAATATCCCTATAATTCATCGGAGTGGTGGTGGAAACATCGCCGATCTGGCCGAGTTGATTAATAGTGGCGCCAGTTGATGGCCATGTGGTCCGGCATGTATCACCGGATAAACAAAGTGTCGTAGTTGTGGCTATCCCGAAGACGGCATCAACCGTGCTTGATCCGATCACAACTCCCGGTTGGGTAGGAATTAAAAAACCGTTATCATTTTTCATTACCCGGTAAGAAGAAGTTTCACCGCCAACCATATTAACTAAGCTTTTTATTCTATATTCCTGATAAAAAAATGAAGCCAAAAAAATTATAGCTACCAGAAAAAACCCTATAATATATTTTAAATATTTATTCATCTTTTTTCAAAGTTATATTTATATTTTGTTTATTTTGTTTACCACCTAAAACTAACATTTTTAAACCCTCTAAAGTAAACTTTAATTTAATTCTAATACTTTCATTTAATTTATTCATAGCCTCACTTACACTTCCGCCAAAACCCTCTAAAATTTTACTAAACTTATTAGTCATCTCATCATTTTTATAATCAATCGTTTTGGTAATATCTATCTTCAAGCCGGAAAATAATTTATTTAATTTAATTTCGGTATTGGCCACGGTTTCTATTATCGGCAGCATCTGGCTTTTATCAAACTTACTTTTAATAATAACCGAGCGATTTTTTTTGACCGCGTTTATTATATCCTCTGATTTATTTTTTAGAGAAGATTGCATAATCATTATTTGCTTGTTGATATTATCATTGCTTTTTAAAGAAATTAAATCTCTCAAGTCTTTTATAGAATGTTCTGTTTTAGAAAATTCCATATCAAATTGATTTTTTGGTATTTCAACTTTTAGGCCGGCGTCAAAATCTTTCTGAAGCTTTTTTATTCTATCATTTATTTTATCAAACTCTGCTTTAATGGCTCTTCTTAATTGTTCATCATCATAAAAACCGCCGGCAGAACCTCCTACGGATCCGCTGACGGCTTGAATTGATATTGTGATTGTGTCTATTTTTTCTCCAAAGGCGGACGATCTCGCCGTATGGCCGGCGTCGGTATAAACTACATAGATAACTGAATATTGTCCGCTATCTACCGCGGCCTGAAAAGCATTTTTAAGCGAATAATAATTGTTTCCAACTGAAACTAGGGTAAAAGGTGATCCGGTTATTTCAACATTGTCCGGGCCGTAAACAATAGCTTGAGGATAAAGAGTTCCAATACTTTCGCCATAGCTTTCAATAAGCAAGGCTAAGTCAACACTATCGTATGGCTTTAGAAGAATATTAGACATATTTTTATTTTATTTAATAGGACGATTTTTCAACCGGGATCGCTTCCATGTAAAGTCCGCCGTTAGCACCTTTAATGCTGGCCGTGATTCTTAAATATTTAGCATCAAGATTGGTAAGATAAAAACTTTTATAAGTTGTGCTAGCTACCGTATTGGCTGGAGTCCATAAATGTAAGAGCGCATCGGCGCCATGAGTATAAAGCGTATTACTGGTTACCGTGTAGGCATCTTCTAAATACCATTGTTTATTAGCTCCGTCATCATTGGAAAACTCTAATCCCCAATTTAATATAGCCACAGAAGTTGAAGCGACTAGCGCTGTATTCAATCTTAAAGCGTTAGAATTTGGTATTGTAACCGTTAGGGTTGTTGAGGCGGTAGTGGTTAGCATGTATAAAGGGCTAGATGTTGAAGTCCCAATTTTAGCCGGGACTTGAGGATATAAATTAAACCCTCCGATTGCCGGTTGCGCACCCATTAAAGTATAACCCATGGAAAATAATCGTTGAGCTACTTGTGATCCAACCTCTACCACAACTTTATTCCCCGAGGAATTTATTAAGGTGGCTTTTTGAACGAGGGCGTTTGCCGGTAAAGCCACAAAACAAAGTACAAGCGCCAACCAAATAAATTTTTTCATAGATGTATTATTAAAATTAAATTTTCATTTCTGGCTATTTCTTTTATTGAAATAACCAGAGAGAAACTCAATCTTGAATTTATTGACCAATTAAACGGCAATCTATCCCTAATTCCATATCCCAATTACTAAAATAAGTTGAAGAAGCAAGAGCTGTATAATCACCTACTCCTACAACCAAGGAATTACCATTTTCAAATAAAAATGGCGTAGTGGCCGTAAAGAAAGTCATTGTATCCGTTGACGTTGCTATTGTAGTAGAGGCGATTAATCCTCCGTCTGAATAGGTTGTAGCCGAAGACATTTCTCCGAGAGAAATATTCAATGAGACGCCATATCCGGTTACGTTAGAATAAAACACACCGGTATTTCGATCGCATATCATGTCAACGCCGGTTGAATTAGTATAAACTAATTTTGGAGAACCGGTAGCTACCGTAACATCATTAAAAACTACAAAGCCGTCATAAGACTGCGCAATCGTCGATGTTCCATCGACAGAAAATCTATTAGTAACATCAAGGTCATAAACATCAACATTACTCATGGTAGTAACCGGATCGGTTGATTGTTGTATGCCCGGAGTAGCTGTTAGATTTCCACCAACGTTTTGCATCGAGGCAATCAGATTATTTGTCTGTATCTGAAACCCTACAATTACAGCCACAACTAGCGCGGCCAATCCAATCAAGATATATTCTTTTTTAGTAAACATAAAAATATTTCTTAATTAATTAAGCTGCGTTTGTCCCTTTACTGCCTGTATAAGACTGCCAGTTATTATGACCGGCGGCAAATTCGAGTTCCCAGGAATGTTTAATCGCCTTGGTATCAAAGTCAATGTACGGCCCATCATGTTCTCCGTCGGCGCCGATTAACATTGTTAAGAAACCAACCTTTTTATTCAATTCAGAATCTTTAGTGAAGTAATAAGCCGCGTATGCCGTGCTCATGTAGTCAAGACGAACAAGGTCATAACGCCCGAGCAAAAGATTAACATCATTATTCGGAGTGCCAACGCGTCCTTTTTGAGTTTTAATCAAGCGTTGAGCGGTCCAATAAGATTTTCTGCTCACAAATAAAGTGTCCGGAGCACCTGAAATTACTTGATCGGAATTATCGGTGATAGCGGCAAAGGTAACGGTTTCGTTAGCCTCTAAAGCTGCTTCACTCAAAGCCATATTCACAGTAGTACCATCGGTGATTCTATTGCTTTGGGCAGTAGAAGTTCTCTTGGTCGCGTGCGAAGGCGAGAATAAAGCTACGGCATCACCACCGGCTAAATCAATAGCCGTGGATCCGTCTTGAGCATGAGTATAGGTAGTATTAAATCCTTGCTCGAGCAATTTAGTAATATCAAACTCTTTTCTGCGGACTAAAGATTGGGCCGCTCCCTCTACTAAGGATTTAATCTGGCCAAGTTTTTGCCACTTCATTAACTTCTTTGAGATTTTAATACCTTTATCATAGACATACTGCGTTAAATTCTTGGAATTTCCGGCCAAGAAATCCTCGTAATTAACTGAAGACTGTTCTGTTCTAATTTCAGCCATGGTTAGGTTTACGTTAGAACCTATTTCGGTTATATAATCTTCGGCTTTTTGCGAGTAGCAGATTTTATCACTTTGTTTTTCAGCCTTTTTGAAGTCGCCATTAAAAACTTGTTTAACGGCTGGATCAACAGCTTTGGCAAAGTTTACAAGTAAGTTACTCATATCAAAGGTTTTTAATAATTAAGACTATCAATTAGCTATTTAAGTGTCTGCTATGCCGGCAAAGTTTAATCTGCCTTGGCACTTGGAGGCTGAAATCATCTTCATGATTTTAAAGACTCCGGTTATATCTGTTCCCTGGGAAGCGCTGGTTAAAGTGGTCGCGGAAGCTGGCGCGCAATTATAACCAACATAGGCCTGCGTCATAGTATCGGCAGTATCTACATTGTAAATCGCTAATGGAGACATTTGCACAAGGCAAGTTAAATCTCCGGCCGAACCTCCAGAATTGTCAACCGTTTGCTGGGCAACGCCGGCCAATAAAGCCGTGGTCGCGCTAGCGTAAGCGTTATTTACATAACCAGATGCGAAATATAAAATATCTCCTTTGGTTATTGAATCAACGTCTACCAGTTGCTCGAACTCTACATCCTGCACTCCTAGAAAAAATTTTAAGTCAAACATATAGCGGTAGTTAATTAAGTTAATTTAATGTCCATCTTTTTAGCTATCTCTAATTGCTCCGGGGTAAATGATTTGCCACTAGATTTTTCTGATCCGCTCTTTACTGATGTTCCGGCTGATTTATTAACCTTTTGGGTTCTTATTTCAGCTTTCACTTCACCTCTCTTCTGCGATATTTTATCTATCTTATCGCGAAAGGCCAGCGTAAAAGCGGCTTCTACTCTTTCCTTAAATGGCAATTTGTCATTAATTTTATCCAAAGCGCTTACTAGCTTATGGAGATGGTCGTCCATGTGCAAAAAGGCAGTATTGTTGGTTGTATAGAATTTTTCGTAATTATCTTTCATGGCAACCGGCAATATGTCTTTATGCTTGTCGATTAAATCAAAAATCGTTTGTTTTTGTTTTTCCGGTTCGTTTAGGTTATCATCTTCCGGAGGAGTAGCTTTCTCGTTTTTTAGATGAGCAATATACTCTTCGGCAGTTTTGAAACCTTCACGTTCCCATTCCGGTCGGGAGTCTTGCTCCAAACCTTCTTCGTCCGATTTCTCGGACTCTTCTTCTTTAGATTCATCAGATTCTTCCTCGGACTTTTCGTCCGATTCTTCTTCTGATTTTTTATCCTTAGATTCCTCATCCTCTTCTTCGTCGGTTTCCTCTTCGGACTTTTCATCCTCGGATTCTTCCTCTTTAGATTCAGATTCGTCCCCGGAAGTGTCGGGTAGATCTTCGTTGAAATTATTTATTTCATTGATTGCATCTTCTTGTTGTTCTTTTTCATCCTCATTGGTTGGGGCGGTGTCAATTTTTTCGCCTTTAATATCGGCTGTTTTTTTTCCTACCGTAT
>JBAYLA010000012.1:0-10011 GCA_041664285.1 Minisyncoccota bacterium | reverse complement strand
CTATCCAAATCAAAAGATTTATTCTTCTTGAAATCTTCAAATATTGAACGATCAACTTTCATTATCTTAATCTGAAACTCGGTGATAAAGTCATCTACACAATGAGCATTAAATGCTAAAAAATAAACAAAGAGGAAGCCTATTGTTTTTTTGATTTTAGTTAACATCGTCCCACTCCGCTTTTCTTAATTTTTCTACACCTATATTAGCATCCGCAGTCTGACACATGAGAGCATCTTTATCTGAATTACGATGATAAAGCCCTAAACAATGCCCTAATTCATGGGGATAAGTTCTAGAAGCCGCAATATCTCGTAAAACCCATGAATCCTTAGCCGGAATGTTATCAGACATTCCACAAGAACCATCATCCATACTGCCTTTTACAATAAATTGCACATAATCGTAGGCGGCAGTTGAATTATAAGTATAGAAATCGTCTCTCAATTGTCTAAACATAGCCTCTGACCAAATCGTATTATCATTAATATTATATTCTATTCCATCAACCGTTATTGTAGATTTGTTATAGGTCAAATCATCAATATTAGCAGTAACAATCGCCTGTGAAAACCGGCCATAATCGGCAGCATGAGACGCCCCGTTTACCTTTACAATCAGTACGTCTATATTTTTTTCTTTATATGCACATACAGTAATACTTGCGAGCGTTGTGTTCTTAAATACAGCATCAATGTCACCTTCATCAGACCAAAATCCAGCTATGCCTTTAAAAGACACATTTGTGCTACTCGTTGTATTGGCTGGCGAAAGATTTTCAATACTACTGTCGTTTTCAGTTATATTTACACTTTCTGAAACAGGACTTGGAGTAAGAGTTAACAAAGCCGTTCCATTTGCCTCATCCTTCAGTGAAAAAAAAGGTTTTGTGCAATATCCTGTTCTATTTGGACTATAATAATCTGATGCCCCCTTATTCCAGTTCGTATAATCATCATATCCGGAGCATGTTCCTTGTGAGAATTGAGCTCCTACGATAGTCATTATGCCGCTATCGGAAATATTAGCATCATCCGTTGGACTTGCGGTTATATTATAAACTCCGGGATCTGGAGTCCCCATTCCTTCGGAAAACCAACCTGACACATCCCACCAACTACGACTGAAAATTATGCTTGATTCATTGTTCTTGGTATTACCATTAACTGTCCAATTGCTGTTTTTGCTGCTTGAACCTTCATAGGCCGAGTATGTGACATTTGTTCCAGCTGGAACGGTAATAACCTTGGCTCCATTATCGTAATTTGATCTAATATTAAACGGAGCCTTCAGAGTGGCATTTGCGTCCCAAGTAGGCTGAGTACCGCCCCCCGGACCGCTGGCGATCAATTTGCCGGACATGGCCATACTTACATCTGCTGACGGCAAACTGTTATTGTCATATTCCGCTATTCCAGTGGCAGTACCTGATGTGACACTTATTGTTCCCGGCGAACAAGTCCCGTATCCTGTATCAAAACTGTAAACACCAGGAGGACTTACGCTAAAAGTGTATCTAATGCCTCCATTTTGCAGTTCACTTTTATTGATTTTACTTGTCCGTGTATAAGAAAAGTTACTGCCGGATTGGCTCCAGGAGTCATTTCCTGCAGACAGAGAAAAAGAGGCAACCAATGATAAGGAGCACAACATTGAAAGGATGTGTCTTTTGTATAACATATTCATAGTTCCTTGTTATTTTTGTTGTTTTCGTATTCAGCAATTCGCCCTTCCAGAAAAAACTCATAGGCATCTTTCCCGTTTTTCAACTTTTGATATACCTCCTTGGCTTTGTTTATTTTTCCCTCACTGATATAGCAGCACGCCGTTCTGTATTCTGCCTCCCGCACGTAGCGACCGTTTTTAAACAACGTAAGATACTGTGCGAAAAGCGGCAAAGCATTTCTCTCTCCACCAACTGTTCCCATAAACAATTTTCCGCATTCCATGAGAGCACGCCCATATATAGCACTTTTGCTCAATTTCTTATTGTCAATCACCTGTTTATAATATGAAAACGATGTCTGGTGAGTTTTATCTTCGAACCACAAGCTGTTTGAAAATGCGATTCCGACTATTGCAATAGCTTTGCTATCGTCATTCCTGCATTTTCTTACTAAATCTTTAAAGGAGTCTATGGATTCCGAAAACTTTTCCAGTAAAGCCAAGTATTCTGCATATTGGAATTTCAAACGCATATCAGCATCCTTTATTGGCTCCTTTTCTTCAGGCCAGAACATCATTCCTCTTAGGCGACATGCTTTGAGCAGGCGTTTATAAACGGTAGCCGGTGACTTTTCATCAATAATATCATCGTCGGAAGAGTAATTTTTTACCAAGTCCCAATAAGTTTCTGCAACATCAAATTTCTCATCTGAAAAGGCAATAAATCCAAGCGCAAAAATACAGTTCTTCTCTTTATCGCTGACATACCATACAGGAGCATTGGCTGTGTTATATAGTTTCAGGGGGTCTTCATCGTGATATTCGATGCGTTTCCATTGGTTCAGAGTTGCAGGCTTTTGGACTGGGGCGGTCTGTTTTTTAAGGTCATCGCTCATGGCGGCGTATAAACTCATCGCATCACGTTTCTCGCGTGATTTCTGAAAATAATCCAGCGCCTGTGAATAATACTTTTCCGCATCTTTGGCATTCCATTCAATTTCCAATGAGATTTTTCCCAACAACATCAAAGCTTCGCCGTGATACAATCCATCAGGTTGAGTTTTAACAAATTTCCCCAAATAATCTTTTACGGTTTTAATCTCTTCGGCTGGGGATTTATCGGTTAGCTTATCTGCCAGAATTTCACCTTTCAGGTATCCTGCCGCAGCAGCAAACTGACTGGCCGGATCGGTAGCGATGATTTCATCGGCCAGCTTCAAGGCCTCTTTCTGATAACGGGGAACTTTTAAGCGTTTGACAGTGTTTTGCATTCGGCGAAGCTTTACGTACAGGCTGTAACCTGCACCGAACTTTTCCTTGAGCTGTTCCGCTTCTATTTCATAACTCAAGATAACAGATTTGTCTTGTAATTCCCTCCAGACGGCATCAGTGTCAAGAGTTTCGCCCCCTTGTCCAAGAGCTGCGCCAGCAGTGTTTTCTTCCTTGATATTTTTTACAGTAATCTCTCTGACATTTTTGAGATATGCGTCTGCCCGTTCAAATTCACCCAAGTCGAGTAGAATTTCAGCGTATTTCAGGCAGGATACCGCCCGTTGAAAATCATTGTTGCGCCCCTCAGCCCAACTCAGCAATGCCAGAGCCCCAGACACATCATCCTTTAATGCCCGAAGGTGTGCGGTTTCCAGAAGACATTTCAAATAATCTACGGAATCTTTTGGGGGGATCTTTTCAAAACCAATTGGAGAAGTGTATTTCTTCAGTAACTCTTCTGGAGATTTCAAATCATTGTTGGTACGGTAGTATGCCGCCAACTGCCATACAGCTGCATAATCTTTATTCTTTGCCCGCACAGTTAATTCAGAAATTTTGCTCTTACTCAATCCTTCTTCAGCCATTACCACAAAAATAGTGGTGAAGAGCAAAAGAAGACAAGCGACGCAATATTTCATAGACAGTATTCCTAATTTAGAGATATGCGACTATTATTTTTTTTTGCTGGCTGATTGACTCAAGCGGAACTTACGCAACCACTTTCAGTGCAAGCGGTTACGCAAGAAGGCATCAAACTTGCGCCATAATGTGTAACCATTTGCGGATAAGGCGTTTACTCCGCCGTTGCCGGAGTCAATCGGCCAACTAGTTTATTTTTTAATATAATATAGCAAAGATAGTATTACAGTCTATTATACAAATTACAAGCAATATAACAACGCGTATCGGAAACTGACCTATACAGAAATGGTTAAAAAGTGGAAATTTCGTTATTCGCTGTTAGTAGCATTAGTTTTGAACATAATGCTGCTTTTGTTGATTTGCCTTCTAAACAACAATTCTACTGCATCGAAAACCGAGTTTACACCAGAAATAGAAGTTGATATCAGCAATTTTACACCTCCCGAGCCAGAGATAATGCCGATCCTGAATTTTTCTGAAACAATGGGCGCTGAGACTTCTGCAACTAATAAAACCTCTCAACAGGGCGATCAGGAATTTTCCGAACAAGCAATGCGAAACTCTCTTCCTAATACAGTGTCAGCACCAGATGCAATAAAGCCTAGCGCATCAGTTTCCGAAAGACATAATGAGCTTGACAAGATCGTCAGGGAAATTCAGGGAACTGGGGCTAATAATCGAGTAAAGGTGAATATCCCTCTTGCCAGTGGAAAGCTACCAGCCGGTCATCATATTGGCGAATCCTTCAAATCCCGAAGTGACACTGCAAAGCGTACTCAACTAATCAAACGTTATGGTGGTGATAAACAAAGTGAGAGTGCGGTGGAAAAAGCTCTGAAGTTTCTCGCCTCTGCTCAAAATGCCAATGGGAGCTGGGGATGTACGGAGAGTTTTAAGACTGGAGATGCGGTGACCTTGAGTTCATTGGCTTTATTGGCATTTTTCGCCCATGATGAAAAATTTGATTCCAAACTCTATGCAGATAATGTTCGAAATGGTGTAGATTTTCTAATATCAATATCCAATGAACCCGATATTGAATATGCAGGCGATGGCTTTGGTCACGCTGTATTGACTTATGCTTTGGCCGAATGTTATGCCATCAGCGGCAGTTTTAGTTTGCGAAAGCCATTGGAAGAGAGGCTAAAAGTTATAATTGAGCGGCAGAATAAACTTGGCAGTTTTGCCCCTAAATATGATAATTCGCCACAAGTGCCACCTGCAACGGAGCAATTATCCAATCCTCTTGCGAGGGAGATTATTGCAGGTGAACCTGCCTGTAATTTGTCGCTGCTTTGTTGGCATATTCAGGCATTGACTGCCAGCCGCAATGCCGGAATCCATATTGACGGCATCGATAAGGCATTTGAATTGGCCACTGAGGCATTGATTAAAATTCATCAAGCCGAAAAGGGCGGATTTTCACAGGGAATTAATATGAAGAGGTTTCAATCAAACGATAATATGAATCCAGTCGGATTACTGTGTTTACAACTTTTGGGTTTAGGTTCCAGTACACCTGCACGTCATGCCGAAAAGACCATGAAGGATGAAAGCGGCAAAATTCCATTACCAGTATGGGGGAAAAGTTCAAAATTTCCGCTTTATCGTTGGTATTATCAGACTCAGGCTCTTTTTCAAGCAGAAAAAGGGCGTGGGAAAGAGTGGGATAACTGGAATGAAAATTTAAAAGCAGAATTGACTGCCAATCAGCAAGCCGACGGTAACTGGAATCTTCCTGTAGGCGATAATAGCTTCCGTTTAAAAGACAAAAAAGATTTAGCAATTTATTCCAGCAGCTTGTGTGCTTTAATGTTGCAGGTTTACTATCGCTATTTACCCAGTTACAGCATCGTTGAATCTGCCAATATGAATAAAAAATCTGCCGATGATTTGGATATGGGCATGGCCGGGTTGATTACAAAATTGCCGAGTGGAGCTGATCCTTTGGCATCAGTTATTCTTGGCATTGGCACAACTGAGATGGAGCCGATTCAATTTGGTAAATTCGATAGTCAGCCGCAAGCAAGCAATTCTCCGCATTTACCTGATGAATTTCCTGTTTATGCCAGCTTGAAGTCAACAATTCCCGTGAGGAAAACGAGTGATTGGCCTCAGACATTACAACCCAATCAACGAATTGCATTGTTCTTTGATGAATTGCTTCCCCGTAACTTTAAAGGGCATTTGAGATTGACATTGGCATTAATCGGACAAAATCAAGATGCTATTGACAATAATCTTTCCATTGAAGTTTTGATAAGTGGTAAGCGTCTTTATAACTCTTTCTTGATGTGTGACAAACAATTGATAGAGTTGCTGATTCCTGAGAATTATCTCCAGAGTTTCGGCAATATTGTTCAAATCCGGAATAACGGTAAATCTGTTTTGGCCTTTGATGCTGCAGAAATTGGAACATTTGCCCAAGTCGGCAAATCCATTTATCTGGGAACTGAAAATCTTGATGAACTGCCTATTACAATCCGATCAAGTTTCAATGCTGGAGTTATTTCAATTGAAAATGATTATGATATAAAAACCCTTAATCAAAAAATTAACAGAATTAGAATTGCCGGTGCAATTCCAATTATAAGTGTAAAAAAAATTGATGCTGATAGGTGTCAAAGCTTAATGAAAGCGCTTAATAATTCTATTCCAATTTGGGAACTAACAGATATTTCAGCAATTGATACATTAAAAAGATTAAATTCAAAAATAAAAACAATCAATAGTATTCCGCTCTCAGATACAACTGAAAATAGACAGATGTTGGGGAAATTGGTACAGTATTCGTCAGATAATGAATATTGGGCTTCCTGGTCAAGCCATGGGGTAGAACGAATGGGAAAGGACTTTCAATTGCACTATTTGCGCCAGACAGGACGGGAACTTGTTGACTGGCTTGCAGGCGGTGGCACAGCAGTTTACATAAAAAACATATTATCAGGCGGAAGATTTTTTGATTCTGTTTTTAAAACAGAGTATCCTTCGGTGGCTGCGCTCTGTCAGGTTGGCAAACTTTTTGAAGGAGATCCCCATAAATTACCAACACAAATCTATCCAAGCACTGGCGATAAACCACTTCTTTTTGCCAATGCTGCCGCCAGTTTCAACGCACCCGGTGTGGCAACAGTCATTATTGCCAAGCGGTTTCCAACTCCGGAAGAAACCGAAGTGCTTACTCTCTTGCCCTGGTCGGGCGAAACCCAAATGACTGTTGAAAAAGGCTTTTTTACTAAAGACTCTCCATATATGGGAATGGCAAGCGAACTGGTAAGTACTTCGCAAACCATAACCGTCGAGAATAATATTTTTAAATATTCCGGTGTGTTTCCGGAGTTGACTGTTATTCGTCTAGTTCGCAAGGGTTCAAAGCCTTTGCTTAAACAAATCTCGAACGAGCGCTATTTACCGCCTGCGATAAAATTTAACTATAATGAAATAACTACCGCATCCCCTGATTTGCCTCCCAAAATAGAACGATATCCCGTCAGGGAAAGCAATGGATTTGCCGCCAAATACGGGCAGAGTGCATCATTTCAAATAATTCCTTCAAGTGCAGATGGAAGTCGAGGTAAATTTAAACCATTCGAAAAACAAAGCATACTGCTTAATTTCAAGTTAAACGATAAAACAGGCAATTACGACAGTATCTATTTGACGTTAAGAGACGGACCTCCGGAGGTTTCATATTTATCTTTCAATATTTATGCCCGTATTACAAGCACGGATAAAAGAGATTCAACTTCATTTATCCCATTCCGTTTTTCCTTTAGCGGACAACGATTCCAAACTCAAATTCCTCTTAATCATTGGCAAAGGATTATGGTCAAGTTGAATGCAAATAATAAAGCTCCTTATTGGCAAAGCTTAAGATTTTTAGAACCGGATAGAATTTTAAATGATAAAATTACCAATGTCTCTTATGAGATAAATGACGTGGCGGTGTTGAAATGAGAAAATCAGTTATTTCCCTATTCTTATTACTTCAATGGATGGCTTGTGCCGAAAACTTGTCGCAAGTTCAAGCAGTACTTCAAGCATTTGAGCAGGGCGAATTTGAGAAATGCGAAAAGATGATATCTGACATAAAGGATAGTAAACTGACTAAAGATGAATTGCTCCAAGTATCAGCAGTAAAAGAATATATAGCTCGTTATAGCGAGAATGGCATCGAAAACACTTTGAAGGAAGCACGTGCCGTATTATCTCAACCTAATTTATTGGCAAAGGATTTGCTTGATAAGGCTGAGATTTTTACCAACCGCGCTGTTGATTGGAAAGCTCACAATATCTCGCAAGCAGACGAATTATCAAATATGGCAATAAGACTGCTTAAAAGGATAAATGATTCAGGCAATCCGGAAATCGCTGTCAAGGTTGTAATATTGCAGACCAAGATCTTAAATTTGCGCGGTGAATATAACGAATGTATTGGCATGATTTTGCAATTGTTGCGATATTATTTTCCAGATACATTAGAGCGTCACCCTCAAACTCAATCATTATTGGCAGTTAATCTACTGGAACTCATAGGAGAGCAGAATATTGCATTGGCGGTTCGGACAACTAACGAAAAAGAAAAGATTAGGCGCTATTCACAAGCTGCAATTTACTATCTAAAAGCTGTCAGTTGCATGCCAAAGAATATTGCAATGATTGATAACTTGGAAGAACGCTTAGTACAATGTCAGGAGTCATTGCGTTTACTTGGTTATAATTTACCGCTCCCATCTAACATAAAAAAAACAGATAAGTCAATAACATTCAATGCTATGATTGACGAAATGCTTAAGCAGCATCGTTATTCTGATATTATTGTTGCATTAGAACCTGAACTGAAGAAAACTGAAAACTCCCAACTGTTGCTACGCTATGCGCAAGCCCTGGCTGGGATCGGCAAATTCACAGATACATTGGGTGTAATTAAAAGAGTTAAAGTTCTTAATGCTGAATATGCTGCAACAATATTGAATCTTGCAAAGAAAGCTAATGCGGCTAAAGCCAATATTGAAGCCTTGGAGCTTTTTAAAATCTTTGCAGAATCTTCCACAGATAGTCCGGAAATAGAGATGGTTTACCTCAAATGTGCCAACATATCGCTTACCCAGAATGATTTTCCTATGGCTATCAAATACTTTATTTTAACTGCCGATAAGGCAGCGGAAACGGAACTAAAATCACAAGCTCTTTTAAGCGCAACTCAATGCGCGTATCAGAATAGTGATTATGTCAAAGTCATTGAAATAGCAACCGATGCTATGCAGAAGTTAAAAAAATCGCAGAAATCTGAAATAGAATTTAATCTGCTAATCGCGCGGGCAGCGTTGAAATGCGGAAAAAATGACTTGGCACAAAATCATTTAAATAAAATCTTATCAATGGAAAACTTGCCTGATAAACAAAAACAAAACACGTTGATTCTATCTTCAATGGCTGCAATCGAATTGAAAAATTACACAGCTGCCTCTGAACTCCTATCTACTTATTTAACAAAATATCCGAATGAGAAAAATTCCGTTGAAACAGCCTTCCGACTGGTACAAATTTATCAGGCAAATAACAAACAAAAAGAGATGGTCAAGATGGGAGACTGGATAGGCAATAATTGGATGGATAAGAGTGATGCGGTTACTCTGATTATTCAAATAGCTGAATTCTTACAGAAATCAGAAAATATGTCTGCCTCTATTGCGATGTATGAGAAATTATTGAAGGCAAAATTCATACCAACATCTCAACTTCTGAAAATTTCCGAACATATAAGTCAACATGATGATAATTTAAATGAAACGCTCATGGAGAAACATAAAGTTGATTTTGAAAATACAGCGGAAATATGTGAGCTATATTACAGAATTGCTGAATTAAATTACCGCCAGAAAAAATATGTGGAAGTGTTGAAACAATGCGAATTCTTATTGAATCAGAAAAAGCTTTATCGTTATTTTGAACTGAAAATCCTTCATGCCGAAAGTTTGCGAAATATGAATCGTAATGAAGACGCACGGAAAGATTATCAGGAAGCTTTTAGACTAAAGCCTCCTGTTGAATTTGATAAAAAATTAACATACCTGTTCGCCGAGTCCTGGAAATTGGATAAAGAATACAAGGAAGCAATGGCCATTGCATGGACTGCCGTGCCAATGTCAGGACAGGTTTTGGCGGTCGAACGTGAATGGGTTGAAAAATCACTCAACTTAATAATGCAATGTGCTGATAAGATTGGCGCAAAAGACGACTATGAAGAAGCCAATGTTATTTTGAAATCGTTGAAGATCAACTGAAAAAAATATTTTTGCAATAAGTTTCATCAGTTCTTCATCATGACTTCTATGTCTCCGCTTTCAAGAGGCATAAGATTCGAGTTCAACTGGCGGCCGTTGAAATTAAACCTGCGAACTTCGCTTCCGACCCCGTGGTAGACAATAT
>JBAYLA010000011.1:0-15113 GCA_041664285.1 Minisyncoccota bacterium | reverse complement strand
GGTTAGTGGAGGAGCTGACTTAGGTCGCATAAAGTAATAAAGAGAAAGTAAAATTAAAATAATAATAACTAAAACCACAATACACACTACAATTTTTTTATTTTTAGTCATAATTAATATAATTATATAACAAAAAAATTGACATATATTATGATATGTGGATAACTCGGAGAAAGACTTGACAAATTAGGTTGTTTTGTGATATACTTCATATACAAAGTAGGTGCGAGAAGAGTTTAGAAAAGTCGATTTCTTAAGTTTATCTATTTGTATTTAAAAATTTAACTAAAAAAATCAATGACTGGTACAATAAAAAGACTCACTGATAAAGGTTTCGGCTTCATAACAGCTGAAGGGCTACAGAAAGATTTATTCTTTCACAGCAATTCTCTTGTTGGCGTAACCTTTGATGAATTGAAGGAAGGAGATACTCTTTCTTTTGAAACTGAAGAGTCACCAAAAGGATTGAATGCTACAAACGTACAACGTGCGTAATATTCTCTAAAATAAAAACCCCGACTTAGGTCGGGGTTTTTATTTTTTACTTTATTTATTGGGTAAATTCTTCTCCTTTGGCCCACTTTTTCAAATTTTCATAACTATCTGAGCCACAAATAAATTTATTGGTTTTTGTATTATAAAAAAAAGGCACTCCGCCGCACATATCTTTATCTAATTCCAATAAACGCTTTTCGTTTTCTTTATTATGCCAAACTTCTAAACTTTCAACTTTTATCCCCTCTTCTTTCCCCAATTTTTCCACAAGCTCGTGCATACTCACACAATGTGGGCATTCAGTTCCATAAAATTCAAGTAAATGATTCATGTTCTAAAAATAAAAGTTATGTTTAGGGGGTTTCGAGGCTGACGAGCCGAGAACTTCAGGATTTTTTAAGCTTCAAAAAATCTGTACCCTAAAAATATAATTTTTTATTTGATTAATTTTGATAAACGAGATTTCTTGCGAGCAGCATTGTTTTTCTTTATCACCCCTTTTTGCGCAGATTTATCTATTGCTTGAAAAGCAGTACTAAGCATCTTTTTAGCTTCAGCTTTGTCTGTTTTAGCAATTTTCTCAATTTTCTTAATTATTTCTTTCATTACTCGCTTGCGCTGGTCATTAAAGGCCTTTTTGCGAAGCGAACCGCGAACTGCTTTTTTAGCTGATTGTGTTATAGGCATAAATATAATGTATCAAAAAATCCAATAAAATGCAATATTTCTTATAAAAATGAGAAAACCGCCCTTCAAAGAGAACGGCATCTCTATTGAAAAACGGTTTTAGATTTATTGATTTTTTATCATCGGCACTACATAGCACTGATTCAATTTATAACCCATCCAGTGCCAATTACTGACAAGTTGCCCAGCTTTGTTTTTATACAAACAATACATATACTCCGCTGACTGCCTACACAAAGCTAGTAAGACTAGCCCCTCAAAGTAAAGAGAGTAGAAACCCTCTCTTTCCCCTTTAATAATTTCCAAGTCTAATCGACTCAGACACCGCCTTGATAAAATTGGATCATTCACTATGACACGTCGAATAACGTTCCCTTCTACTTCCCTTCTTTTTTGCTCTTCGTAGATCCAGAGATCCAAATCTCCTGCAGTAATCACCTCGATGATATTCATTGTTCCCCCTTTCTACACTTTTTGTGTGTCAATATTTTTTTACTAAGTAGCTTTATTACTACTCAGTTTTTAAACGAACTTATATTTTTTACCATTATGTCTCTTTTTAACTAGAAGTCAACAGGTGTAAAAAAAGCATTTAATTGCTATGATTAACTTATGATTGGAAGCATTAAAGGGAAAATAATTTTAAAAACAGATAAATTTTTAATCGTAGAAACGAACGGAGTTGGCTATAAAATAAATGTTTCACCAGATGTTTTATCTAAACAAAAAGAAAAAGGTGAACTTGTTTCATTTTGGATTCACACTCACGTACGCGAAGACGTACTAGATTTATATGGATTTTTAGAACGCCCAGAATTGGAATTTTTTGAAATGCTCATAAATGTATCTGGCATCGGGCCGAGATCAGCTCTTGCAATTTTAGGAATCGCTTCGATTGAAACATTAAAAAAGGCCATTGGCACTGGAGACACATCCTACCTCATAAAAATATCAGGAATCGGTAAAAAAACTGCAGAGAGAATTGTAATTGAATTACGAGATAAAATGGGTGAAGTTAAAGAAGGGAGCTCTCTACAAGGAGAACTTGATGTATTAGAGGCTTTAAAATCTCTCGGCTATGGGCAAAACGAAGCTCGTGAGGCACTTAAAAAAGTGACTCCTGATGCAAACACTAATACTAAAATTCGTGAAGCACTAAAAATATTGGGAGGAGGTAAAAAATAATTTTTTACCTCAAAAATTACTTTTTTGATTTAACAAAAAAATAATTTTTTATTCCAGTTACAGTCATAGATGCCATATTTTTATAGGCTTGCTCCCTAGTAGTTTTTTTTCTAAATTTCTTTTCATAAATATAACCATATTCTATTAAAATAGAGCGGACAGAAGACAAAAGAGTATCATTAGCACCCAAGGCAATGAGCTTCTGGTCAGGAATTAATCCACCTAATTCTTTTTTATAATTGCTTGTACTATACTTTTTTCTTAATTGAGTAAAAATATTGGCAGCTAATTGCCCACTCCCCCGCCAATTAGCCAACTGCCCATCTGGCATGTAAATAGTAAAACCTTTGTATTCTCCTAATGTCCATTTGTCTGCCCTAGGATAATCATTAAAATGAATATTAATCACTGCATTCATTTTATTTTCATTCGCCCATTTATTAAATCCATACAATCTTATAGCAATGTCTTCACTAGCATTATTGTGTGGAGTATTTGCTTTTTCAATAAAACTTCCATTAGCAATTTTATCTTGCATTGCTTTTTGAGCATTTTCTTTGAAAGTTAATACATCGGCTTGGTGATTAGTAAAATAATCCGAAAATTCTTTCGTATACCCATCCTTATTTCGAGTAATATGAACATCGAACCTTTTGTCTTTTTTCAAAAGATTATAAATTTGAGTTGCCAATGCTAGATTCATGTCAGCTTCTTTCGTGTTCCCGTATTGAGCACCCCAAACTTCATTGTCATGACCAGGAACTAAAAGAATTTTAATAGGAACACTTGCTTTTACACAAGATATTGGAAAAAGTAGAAAAGTTATAAAAATAGATATAAATAATAATTTCTTCACTGTAGTACAATAATAGCATGCCTGAGCTCCCAGAAGTTGAAACAACTACAAAAGGTTTAAAAAGAACGATTTTAGGTCTAACGATAAAAGACGTTTGGACTGATTTGTCTACGACAGATAACCGTCAGAAAGAATCAGTGGCTAATCCTAAATATTTCAAAGTTTTTAAGAAAGAAATTCTGAATAAAAAAGTTTTGTCCATAGAAAGACGAGCTAAAAATATTTTAATAAATATTTCTGGAGACAAAACAATTCTAATACATTTAAAGATGACTGGATACCTTTTTTATGGGAAAAACCAAAAAATTAAATTTGCTCATGTAATTTTTTCTCTTTCTAATAAAAAATACTTAGTATTTTCGGATATGCGAAAATTTGGAAAAATAACTTTATTAGATACAAAAACAATACACGACAGTAAACACTTAAAGTATATTGGTCCAGAACCACTGGATAAAAAATTCACCTTAGAAGTATTAAAGGAAAGATTAAATAGAAAACCAAACGGTAAAATCAAAACTGTTTTAATAGATCAAAACATCGTTGCCGGTATTGGCAACATTTATTCTGATGAAATACTTTGGTATTCTTGTGTACATCCAGAGAGAAAAGTTTCCAAACTAAAAGAAGGTGAAATCAAATTAATATTTAAAGCTATTAAAGAAGTTTTAACTAAAGGTATAGATTTTGGTGGAGATTCAATGTCAGATTACCGCAATATTTATGGACTACTCGGCAACTTTCAACTTCACCATGAAGCCTACAGACGCACCGGAGAAAAATGCAGAAAAAAAGGATGTAAAGGCGTAATTAAAAGAAAAATCATCAATGGCCGTAGCGCACATTTTTGTTCAATACACCAGAAATAGATATAAAAAGAGTTTTTTAAAAGCCTTTCGCAGGAGCTTAGAAAACAAAAGCAGTATTCTGCTTATTGTTTTCTTGAGCGACGAGAAGTTCGCTGGCGAAGCTTCGCCAGATAGATTGCTTTTTAAAAATTGCTTTTAATATCTATATATTCAAAATTCTACATAACGCCACGCCAGTTGCCACAGAGACGTTTAAGGATTCTTTCTTTCCTTTCATTGGAATCTCAGCAATTACGTCACATTTTTCTAAAATATTTTTAGGTATTCCTGTCACTTCTGCCCCGACAATAAAAACCAAGCCCCCTTTCCAGCCAAAGGCTGGTCCGCCTTTGGCGGATACTTTTTTATAGTCAACTGATTTTTTATCCTGTTCAATACCAATAATTAAAAAACCCTCTCTTTTTAATTTCGCAATTATTGGGAAAATTATTTTCTTGTATTCCCAAGACACAAATTCTTCCGCGCCTAAAGCAGACTTGGCTAAATCTTTTCTCTTCCTTCCAAATCTATCGAGTGGACAAGGAGTGCAACCAGTTAAATAAATTTTATTTATTCCCACAGCATCAGCTGTGCGAAAAATTGCCCCAACGTTTTCCACGCTTCGAATATTGTGCATTATTAAAATATTGTTTTGATTTTTTTTCATCTTAAAAAATTCTTATTCCTCATATTTTTATGGTAAGCAATAGCAAATCTATGTGCTTCACTATTCGCTAATAAAATTTCTCTTTTATATTTTAATGAGAATTTCTCATTCCCTATAATAGCTTTAGGTTTATGTTTTTCATCTTTAACAACTGAAACTATGGGAATTTTTATTCCCATACTAGCTAAACCCCTTCTAGCTACATTTATCTGAGCTATCCCTCCATCGACAACAATTAAATTTGGATAAACCCATTCTCGATGGATAAATCTTCTAGAAAGGATTTCAGCTAATGCACCAGTATCATTAGCATTATTTTGAGTTTTGATTTTGAATTTTCTATATTCATTTTTTACTACTTCCCTATCTTCTAAAACTACCATCGCTCCAACCATATTTTTACCACTCAAATGCGCTACATCATAAGCTTCTATGCGAAATAATGAATCATGGAAATTCTTATCCGTGTCGGAGCCCGTCGGATTTTGACGGGTAAAGCGGGAATAATTTCCATGATTCATTGTTTCGTTTTTTAAAAGTGCCACATCATTTATGTGTTGCAAAGCGAAAAGTTGTCTTTTTAATTCTTGCGCTTTCTCAAATTCTTTTTCCCTTGCTTTTTGCATCATAAATTTCTTTAGATCACGTATGATGTCTTTCTTTTTACCGTTGAAAAAAAGTTTTAAATACTTAATATTTTGTAAATACATTTTACTCGGAGACAATGCATCGGGAGTTAATCCGAGTTGTTTGTAAAATTCATAATTTTGCTTTTTACTAGAGTTATTATCAATAAAAGGGAAAATTCGACGAAGGATTTTGAGCGCCTCAGATAATTGAGAACCACTCGTAAAGGGACCAAAAATATTACCTTTATAATTCCCCAAAACCCTTCCTCTCACCACTAAAACTTTCGGCAATTTTTCTTTAGTTATAACTACATAATTAAAACTTTTGTCAGATTTTTCTTTCGTATTGTATTTTGGTTGATATTTTTTAATAAAATTAGCTTCCAAAATCAGTGCTTCTAAAACGCTGTCAGTCGCCTCCCAATCTATTTTATCTGCTTTCAAAACCATATCCACTAGTGCTGGTCCCCTTGTTTCAATTAAGTCTTTTCCA
This sequence comes from Minisyncoccota bacterium, assembly GCA_041664285.1. Taxonomy (GTDB): domain Bacteria; phylum Patescibacteriota; class Minisyncoccia; order Phycocordibacterales; family UBA9973; genus UBA9973. The sequence continues at coordinate 9,253 of JBAYLA010000011.1, read as the reverse complement.
AAATAACTTTTGACTCGATCTTTCAGTGAAGTGGCTTTGCCTATATAAAAAATTTCTTTACCTCGTTTAAAAAAATACACCCCTGGCTTATCTGGAATATTTAGTTTTTTTAAATTTTTATTTATCATTCTGTCTCCTTAAAACTCTTTTTAAATATTTTCCAGTATAACTTTTGGCATTATTGGCTACTTCTTCTGGTGTTCCCTTGGCAACAATAGTGCCACCGTTTATCCCTCCTTCTGGACCAATATCTATAATGTAATCCGCACTCTTAACAATATCAAGATTATGTTCAATCGTTACCACTGTATTGCCTTTAGAAACAAGCTTATTTAAAACTTCTAGAAGTTTTTGCACATCATCATAATGAAGCCCTACGGTTGGCTCATCTAAAAGATAGATAGTTTTTTCAAGATGTGGGCGATAAAGCTCACTAGAAATTTTTACCCGTTGTGCTTCCCCACCAGAAAGTGTCGTTGCTGATTGTCCCAACTCTAAATATCCCAAACCAACATCCATTAAAGTTTGTAACCGATCAGAAATAGCTGGAATATCTTGAAAAAAGGTTAGTCCTTGCTCAACTGTCATACGAAGTACTTCGTAAATATTTTTCTTTTTATATTTTACCATCAAAGTTTCTTTATCAAAACGTTTTCCATTACAAACATCGCAAGTAACATAAATAGTTGGTAAGAAATGCATTTCTACTGCTATTTCGCCATTTCCCTCACATGCTTCGCAACGCCCACCCTTCACATTAAAAGAAAAACGATTGGCTTTCCAGGCGCGAAGCCTAGCTTCCTCGGTAGTAGCGAAAAGGTCACGAATATGAGTAAAAGCGCCAGTATAAGTAGCCACATTTGAACGTGGAGTCCGACCAATAGGTGACTGATCAATGAGAATAACCCTTGATAAATATTCAGTCCCAGAAAATGAAGAACAATTAAAAACTTTTGCCGTTCGATATTTACGTTCATAACGAGCCTGAAGATTTTTATAAAGAATCTCATACATTAAAGAACTTTTCCCAGAACCAGAAACCCCAGTGATCACAGTCATCACCCCTAGAGGAACTTCTATATTTAAATTATTTATGTTAAAAATTTTTCCCCCAATAATTCTAAGTACTCCTTTTGCTAAACGTCGCTTTTTAGGAATTTCAATTTTTGATTCTCCCCGCAAATAAGAAAGTGTTCTAGAATTATTTGTATTTTTTTTAGCAGTCAACACGTTTTCAAGATAATCACAAACAATTACCTCTCCCCCATGTACTCCAGCCTTAGGTCCAATATCCACAATGTAATCAGAAGCATAAATAGTATCCTCGTCATGTTCCACAATTAAAATTGTATTCCCTAAATCACGGAGGTTTTGTAATGTTTTTATAAGCCTATCGTTATCGCGTTGATGAAGCCCAATAGTTGGCTCATCTAGCACATAAAGGGCTCCTACCAGCCTAGAGCCCAACTGCGAAGCAAGACGAATGCGCTGTGCTTCCCCTCCCGAAAGAGTATTCGCCTTGCGTGAAAGCTGTAAATAATCCAAACCAACATCTAGCATAAATTGTAATCGTGCTTCTATCTCGCGTACTACTGGCATGGATATTTCTTTTTCTTGTTCTGAAAGTTTTAAATTTTTAAAAAAATCATGTGCATCAGCAATAGATAGATCGGCTAGATTTAATATATTTACTTTCCTTTTATTTATCTTGCCTTTTTCATTTAGAACATTCGCTTCTAAAAAAACATTCAAGGCTTCGGGTCGCAACCTCGCTCCATGACAAACATCACATGGTTCATCTCCCATAAAATATTTCAAACCTAAGCCATTGCAAGTCGGACAGGCCCCATAAGGTGAGTTGAAGGAAAACAATCTAGGTTCAACTTCTGGAAAAGAAAACCCATCATTCTTACAAGCAAATTTTGCAGACATAATAAACTCATTCAAAGCAGAAAAATGCTTTTCTGAATGGTCGACGTTGCGAAGCAGGAGATCCTGAGAAAAAGCATTTTTCCGCTTTGAATCACCAAAAGAAACAATTACCAGCCCATCTGATTCAAGAAGCGCACGTTCAAGAGCTTCAGAAAGTCTCATTCGGCTTCCCTCTTTATCATCTATAAACTCATGAAGGGCAAAACGATCAACTAAAATATCGATATTATGGGCCTTGTTTTTTGAAAGAGTAATTTGTTCACGAAGTTTTTTCATTACTCCATCTAAACGAATTTCTGCAAAACCTTTTCCAAGTAAATCATAAAGTAATTGATAATATTCTCCTTTTCTGCCTCGTACTATCGGAGAAAAAATACTAATTTCAGTCTCATCCCACTCTACCCCCATTACTTTTCTTTTACCACCTTTAAGATTTCGAGAAAGCAAATTTTTCTGCGTATCGGAGCCCTTTAGGGTAAAGCGCGAAAAATTTGCTTTCTCGAAATCTTTCACCCTTTCCAAAACAAAATTTAAAATTTCTTCATTCGAAAGTTTCTTTATTTCTTCCCCACATAAAGGACAATGTGGGTGCCCAATACGTGCATACATCACCCGAAGGTAATCATATATCTCAGTGATAGTCGCTACTGTAGAACGAGGATTATTAGAACGAGATTTTTGATCAATAGAAATAGCTGGAGAAAGTCCAGTAATTTCATCTACATCTGGTTTCGGCATTTGATTTAGAAATTGTCGAGCGTACGAAGAAAGTGACTCAACATAACGCCTTTGCCCCTCGGCAAAAATAGTATCAAAAGCTAGAGATGATTTACCACTACCAGAAACACCAGTAATAACTACCATTTTATTACGTGGCATTTCAACATTTATATTCTTCAGATTATGGGTCCGTGCCCCTTTAACTATTATTTTGTCTTGAAAATCCTTTTTCATAAGCATAAAACCACCTCCGTTTGTCTATAGGGGGTGTCTACCCCCACACCAATTATTTAGATAAATGATTGGTGTGGGGGTCTATTAATTTACAATTTACCATGTTACTACTTTTTCTCCAAACGTGCTTTGAGTACCACGATTTCATCTCGCAAAATAGCAGCTGTTTCAAAGTCCAATTCTTTAACGGCTTTATTCATTTCACGCTCTTTTATTTTTATTATTTTCTCATAAAGCATTGCTTCAAGCTCTTGATCAGAGAAAGGTAGTGCTCCTGTAGTAATTTTTTTCTTCTCTTTCATAAATTCTTTTGAGTAAGCTTTTTTGAAAACTTCTAAATCTAATTTCAATTCTGCATTAACGGCCTTACTGTGTTCACTTTCTAATTCTTCTGTAATATCTTTTATTTTTTTGATAATCGTTGTTGGAGTAATATTATGCTTTTTATTGTAAGCAAGTTGAATATTTCGACGACGAGTAGTTTCCCTTAAGGCTTCTTTCATTGCATCTGTCATAATATCGGCATAAAGAATAACTTTCCCTTCACTATTACGAGCAGCACGACCAATAGTCTGAATAAGAGATGTTTCAGAACGTAAAAATCCTGCTTTATCGGCATCTAAAATACCAATCAGGGCCACTTCCGGCAAATCAAGCCCTTCCCGAAGTAAATTTACTCCGACCAAAACATCAAACGCTCCTTTTCGAAATTGGGTAAGAATCTTTATTCGCTCCATCGTCTTCACGTCGCTGTGTAAATATTCTGCTTTTATTTTTTTATCCTTTAAGTAAACAGAAAGATCTTCCGCCATTTTTTTCGTCAGGGTTGTCGCTAAAACACGAAAACCTTTTGCAATTGTTTTTTCTGTTTCAATTATAAAATCTTGAATTTGGCCAGGAAAAGTCTTCCCACTCGCAGAAACCGGTCGTACAATTGTTTCTGGATCCACTAGTCCAGTCGGACGAATAATCTGTTCTACAATTTGCTCACTTTGACTACGTTCTTGCTCGCTTGGAGTAGCACTTGTATATATAACAGGACCAATTCGTTCTTGAAATTCTTCATATTTCAAAGGTCTATTATCCTTAGCTGATGGTAAACGAAAGCCATATTCTATAAGGGTATTTTTACGAGAAGCGTCCCCCGCATACATCCCTTGGAGCTGGGGTAGGGTTACATGTGATTCATCAATAATTGTAAGAAAACCTGTTTTAGGAAAATAGGATAATAATGTTTCTGGTGGCTCGCCTTCTTTTTTCCCAGATAAATGTCTAGAATAGTTTTCAATCCCATTACAATAACCAACTTCTTTAATCATAGCTAGATCATAATTAGTTCTTCTTTTGATTCTTTCTGCTTCTAAAAGCTTTCTTTCTTTTTTAAACTTTTTTAATTGAATATTTAATTCTTTTTTTATGTTCACTAACGCGTTTTTCTTTTTTAAATCTTCTGTAATGAAATGTTTAGCTGGAAAAATAAAAATACTTGCTCGGCTAGAGTCTTTGCCCGAAGAAGATTGTTTAAATTCCTCAATAATTTGGGAAGAAACTGGGTCAACTTTGGTTATTTTTGAGATTGTTCCACTCGATATTTCTATTTGATACATAACCGCCTCAGACACTGGCATAAATTCTACTCGTGATCCAAGAGAGCGAAAAGTTCCTGGGCTAAGATCTGCATTCGTACGCTCAAAATGTATTTTGATAAGAGATTTCATTAAAGTCATTCGGTCCATCTTCATTCCTATTTCCAGTTTTAAATTAACTTTTTCATATTCTTCTGGTGAACCTAAACCATAAATACAAGAAACTGATGCGACTATTATTACATCTCTTCTAGTAAGCAAAGCTTGAGTCGTCGCATGACGAAACATATCTATTTCTTTATTAATAGATGCATCTTTTTCAATATAAGTATCTGAAGCTGGCATATAAGCTTCTGGTTGGTAATAATCATAATAAGAAACAAAGTAATGCACTGCGGAATTTGGAAAAAATAATCTAAACTCTTGCGCTAGCTGAGCAGCCAAGGTTTTGTTATGTGCTATTACCAACGTTGGTTTATTATATTGAGCAATGACATTCGCCATTGTAAAAGTCTTGCCGGTCCCCGTGGCACCTAACAAAGTCTGTTTTTTCATCCCTTTACGAAGCCCTTCTACAAGTTCTGAAATAGCCACAGGTTGATCTCCTGCCGGTTGAAAAGGATTATGTAATTTAAAAATATTTGCTCTATTTCCTTGATTTTTCGGCATATTTCTTATACTATCATAAGATATTGATTTTTAAAGAAAATATACGTCAGTATATGCGCCCGTAGCTGTTTTGGTAGGTCATTAGATTATATATAAAACAAAAGTTCTTTTTTAGAATAATAGACACATGCGCCCGTAGCTCAGCTGGTAGAGCAGATCCCTTTTAAGGATAAGGTCCTCGGTTCGATCCCGAGCGGGCGCACAAAATGTAAAAACATTTTGTGCGAACCACAGGCCTGTCGAGGCCGAGGTGGGGTCGCGCAAAAATTCAACAGAATTTTATGTGTGACCACAGCGTCCTATTTTTTCAGCAGAAAAAACAGACGAGGCAGGGTCGTGAAAATTTTGTTTTGACGAAAACAAAATTATTCCTGACCATAAATTTATTTAAAAGCTTCAAGTAAAAACTGTTCAAAAGCAGATTCAGCATCACGGCCTGCCTTACGAACTTCTGGTAAAAGATAGCTTAATTTGGAAGCAAGGTCCTTAAGTTCTGACTCCTTAAACTTACGAAAATCTTTTTTAATTAGAGTATCTTTGATTTTCCAAAAAATAACTCCGACAATTTCCTCCATCCCCACCCCCACATCCATTGCCTGCCTAAAATAAATCCAAGTATTTAATTTATCTTTATTGATAAAAGCATTAGCCACTAAAAAATTATCATATTTCTCTAACTTTATCTTTGGTAATTCAAAAACATTGAGTTCTCCCCTAGCTTTTTTAAAAGCATCCAATATTGGTTTATTTAATTTGCTCTCTACAAATATAAATAAATTTGGAGACTCTCCCATTTGTTTTAACTTATCTAAAACAAAATTACGCATTTCTTCATACTCCAAAATATTTTGAAAAACTATCGCAGATAAAGTTGAAAAAAGACTCGCCCCAGAATAAAAACTTTCAACTTGAACAGGGTTAAAATCATTCCTGTTTATAAAAAAAGTTTCCGTACTGGAAGGTATGGATTTTATGAACTTTTCATAATTTAAAATTTTATTTTTAGAATCGTCTCCAGAGAAAAGATACAACATAAATATTTAACAAGGAATTAAAACTTCACCATCTTTTTATATTCGAGATAGGGAGCACCGTATTTGGCAGCTAACATTTTTTCTTGCTTATTTAGAAATACAAACTTAGAAATAAGAAAGGAAACAAAAGCAGATAAAATTACAAAAAAGGCGTTAATAATCAATCCAAAACCCAAAACCAAAAAGCAGAGTCCAAAATTAGTAGGAGTTCTGGTGTAACGATATGGTCCACGTAGAAAACTTTCTTTATTTATATTGTTTTTATTAAGTTTTCGTGAAGTTTTTTGTGCCCAAATAATTAAAAATGTTCCAAAAATTAAAAAGAAAATACCTATAGGTGCGGCAGAAGGGTGATTAAAAAGTTTGAAATGAAAAATAAGATCAAGCACAACTCCAACCAAAAACAAAGATAAATGCATGGTGTAAGAATGCGCTAAAACGTGATGCACTCCATGAATACGATTTTTGTCACTATTTTCCATATCTCTATTGTACCATAAATATCTTACTTCACTTCTTGAAGATTGTCTCCAAAACCAAAGTGTACTTCAAGTGGAATATCAGTTTTATAATGTAAAAACGACCTTTCTAGCACCCCTTCCATAGCTTGTTTTATTATTTTTTCAGCTTCATTTAATACATTTTCTTCTATTTCGTAAACCAACTCATCATGGATCTGAAGTACTAAATGAGCTTTATCTAATAACCCAGCTTTTTTCAAATCTTCCCCAGCAAACCTAATCGCCAATTTAATAATATCCGCAGCCGTTCCCTGAACAGGAGCGTTGGTTGCAGTTCGCTCTGCCATGTTTTTCAAAAAAGGAATTCTAGAATTAATATTAGGGAAATATCTTCTCCGACCAAATAATGTTTCTGTATAAGAATACTTCGTTGCATATTCTTTAATACTATCTAAATAATCTCGTAGTCCAGAAAACTGATTAAAATAATTGTCATAAAATTTTTGCGCTTCCTCACGTGTTCCTCCAAGATTTTTACGTAAAGCAGAAACTCCCATACCATAAATAATTCCAAAATTTATCACTTTTGCCTTGCGACGCATTTCATTATCTACCTGATCAAAAGGAACATTAAAAACAAAAGAAGCAATCCCAGTATGAATATCTTTTTTCTCATAAAAAACTTTAGTCATCTTTTCGTCTCCAGAGAGCATCGCTGCCACCCGTAATTCAATCTGACTATAATCAAAAGCAACCATTTTATAACCTTTTGACGCTATGAAACCACCTCGAATTCTTCTCCCTAATTCTGTTTTAATTGGTAAGTTTTGTAAATTTGGATCTTGGGAAGAAAATCTTCCAGTAGTGGTACCATTTTGTAAAAACTTAGCATGTAAACGGCCATCGGTGTTAACCATTTTAGGAATAACATCAATATAGGTGGAAAGTAATTTTTGTAATTCTCGATAAAATAATATTTCTTTTATAATTAAATGATCTTCTTCTAATTCTTCTAAAACCGAAACTTTGGTAGAGAAAGATCCGCTAGCGTTTTTCTTTATTTTATTTTTTCCACCTAAACTTATCCCCATTTTACCAAAAATAACTTCTCCTAATTGTTTAGGGGAATTAATATTAAATTCTACGCCAGCCTGCTTATATATGTTTTTAGTTAAAATATATAATTCTTTATGATATTCACTTGATAATTTTTTAAAATACTTCTGATCTATTAAAATTCCATAATTTTCCATCTCTTTCACTATAGGAATTATAGGTTTTTCTATTTCTTCATATACTTTTTCTAAATTTTTCTCTTTTAACTTTTTTAAAATATATTTATAAGCATTTTCAAAAGAACCTTGGTCAATCGATGAAGATGGTATATTTGCAAACATTAAAATATCATTTAATTGTGGGTTGGGAATATCAGAATTTATAAGCCAAAGAGCAATACTAGCTTCTTGAAGTTTGGCAGGAGAAACTTGAGAAGAAGAATTTTGCAACCCATCGCAGGGCAAAGAATTTTTCTTCTCAAGTTTCTCCGTGTTATTTTCAAAAAAGTTTTTCAAACGCCCAAACAAACTACGAAATTCGAATTTAATAAAAATCTGTTCAATTTTTGTTAAGTCTGCGTTTTCCCAAAAAGTTTTTAAGGGAAGAACAAAATCTATTGGTGCATCAGTTCGAATAGTTGCTAAAATTTTAGAAAACAAAGCTTCTTCCTCATTATCTTTTAACAACTTCACTATTCGATCAGAAAATCCCAATTTTTTAAACTTTTCTTCATAATTCGTGCTACGTAATTGTTTGTATATTTCTTCGATCGTTCCAAAGTTTACAATTAAACTTTCAGCCGTCTTTTCACCAATACCCTTAATGCCAATAATATTATCTGATGGATCTCCTCGTAATCCTTTATAATCTGATAAAAATTTTGGCTTAAAATGAAATCGTTCTATAACTGTATCTTCGTCATATAAAATGGTGTCATTAATACCTTTCTTTAAAGTATAAACTTGCACTTTTTTATCATCAATTAATTGCATCGTATCCATATCACCAGAAGCAATAATTATATTTATATTTTTACCTGCCCCGCTTGGGCGTGGGTCTTTTTTAATCTTCTCTACAATTGTCCCTAAAATATCATCCGCCTCAAAACCTGAGCTGTCATACATGGGAATATTAAAGGCTTCAAAAATTTGACGAGAATTTTTTAATTGTACAATAAGAGATTCTTCTGCTTTCGCTCGACCAGCTTTATATGCATCGTAAGCTTCGTGCCGAAAAGTTTTTCCTGGCAAATCATAACAAGCCACAATGTAATCTGGCTTTAAGTCAGTTATAATTTTCATCAACATACTAGAAAGTCCATAAAGGGCTCCTGTAGGTTCACCGGCAGAAGACATAAACTCCGGTAAAGCATGATAAGCACGATGAATTATAGCGTGAGCATCAAGTAAAACTAAGGTTTTAATTTCTTTAGACATTATGTAAATTATACCATTTAAGCTATAATTCATATATGGTAACAGATTTTGACGAAGAGAAACAAAATAGACAATTAGATGAATTGCATAAAAAAGAAGAAGAGCAACTAGTCGCTACTTTGGCG
>JBAYLA010000010.1:0-18686 GCA_041664285.1 Minisyncoccota bacterium | reverse complement strand
TTGGCATCGAAAGTGTATGAAAGAAGGATGTGCTAATGAATTTGAAACTTCTTATTCACCTGATCGACCTGAGATTGTTTATTGTGAGCGGTGTTATCAGGGGGAGGTGTATTAGGAATCTTTTAAAACAACTTTTTGAAGGGGTTTCGAGCGCGACGGCGCGAGAACTTCAGGATTTTTTAAGCTTCAAAAAATCTGTACCGGAAAAAAGTTTGTTTTTGAAGATTTCTAACAAACTGGATCAATATGGTTTTTCTGCCAAGGATGGCAACGTAAAATACGCCTAATTCCTAAATAAATTCCTTTCACGGTACCATATTTTTCAATGGCTTGTTTAGTATATTCAGAACATGATGGATAAAAAACGCACGTATTTGCTTTCAAAAAAACTGAAATGTTTTTTTGATAAAAATTAATTAATTTTTGTAAGAATTGTTTTAATTTCATTTTCTAAAACAGAGACGTCGTCTTGATATTTTTTTAAAACAAATACTCCTATAGTTCCAAAAGGGAACTGATTTATATATTTAGACAAAACAATATAGCCTCGACGTCGTAATAAATTTCTAGCAACAGCTAATTTAGCAATACTTTTCGGCGCAATAAAAGAAATACGAGGAAGATCAGTATTATTATTTACAACAAACTTAAAAGTTAAAGTAGGAGAAGTTATAAATTTACTTTGTTTAAAAAGTAAATCTACTTCTTTTTTACCCACTCTATTTTTTTTAGGAAGCATATCTATTTAAACAGATAACTTTTTTCTACCTTTTTGGCGTCTTCTTTTTAAGACCTTTTTCCCTGTTTTTATTCTAGATCTAACTAGAAATCCGTGAGCTCTAGCTCTTTTTCTTTTTTTAGGTTGATATGTTTGTGACATAAACAAAGTCTATAATAAAAATTAGATTCTAGCAAGCCAAGTGCTTGATTCTAGTATTAACAACCAGAAATTAATCACTAGAACCTAATTAAATTATCCACAGTTTATCAACAGAGTTAATAAGATTTTTAAGATGTCTTCTGTTTTATAAATAGTATAATATGAAACTATGAATACGAAACAGTTATGGGGGAACTGCTTACTAAAAATTGAGTCTGGTATGTCAAAAGCAAATTTTAGTACTTGGTTTAAAAATACCTCTATCTTAAAAGAAGAGGCTGGAATCATTTATATAGGTGTCCCAAATGAGTTTGTTCGTGATTGGCTCATAAATAAGTACCACAAACTAATAACCAAAACCATAACGGAAGCTTATGAAAATATGCGTGCCGTAGAATATGTAATTACAAAAATAGAAAACCCAAAACAGGAAACAATTATAACCAACGAAACCATCGCCAAAGAGCTTCCCTTAAGGGATTTATATATAAATCCCGAAAACAACCTTAATCCACGCTACCATTTCAATTCTTTTATTGTTGGAGCTTTTAATGAACTTGCGTATGCAGCAGCACAAGCAATCATAGAATCACCAGGAACTAAATACAACCCATTTTTTGTTTATGGAGGTACTGGTCTTGGAAAAACTCACTTAATTCAAGCGGTAGGAAATTCAATAAAAGATAAATATCCTGACAAAAAGGTTCATTATATGACTTTAGAAAAATTTGCAACAGATTTCATAAACTCTTTGCAAAGCAATAAAGCAAATTCTTTTAAAGAAAAATATCGAAAATATGATCTTTTAATTATAGATGACATACAATTTATTGGTAAAATGGAGAAAATTCAAGAAGAACTTTTCCATACGTTTAATACTTTTTATGAAAACAATAAACAAATTATTTTTTCTTCTGATAAACACCCTAATTACATTCCAGAATTAGCCGATCGTCTAAAATCCCGTTTTGCTGCAGGAATGATTGTAGATGTTTCTGAGCCAGAGTATGAATCTCGCCTTGCAATTATAAAAGTAAAACTTAATGAATTTAATATTACCCTAGAAGAAGATTTAATTGAATATGTTGCAGCCTCTATGCAAGGAAATATCCGTGAACTCGAGGGAGGGTTAAATCTTATTATTTGCCAATATCGCTTGAAAAATAAGGCCCCAACACTTCTAGAGGTTAAAAATTTACTAAAAAATAGCATGAAACCAAAGAAAAACATAGCTATAAAAGATGTTGTAAAAATTGTAGCTGAATATTACAAACTAGAAGAAGCATCTGTTTATGAAAAAACTAGAAAAAAAGAGATAGTTAGAACTAGACAAATTATAATGTATTTACTTCGAGAAGATTTTAGTGTTTCTTATCCTTTAATAGGACAAAAATTAGGTGGGAAAGACCACACCACTGTGATGCATTCATGTGTAAAAATTAAAGCAGATTTAAAAAACGATTCACAATTAATGCAAGAATTAGAACAAATAAGAATTATGTTTAAATAATTGTTAATAAGTGACCGAAAAGATATTAAAAAGTGAGATAAAAATAGAAAAAATGTGTGTATTAAAAATAATAAGTTTAATGTTTAAAATTTAAAAAATTATTTTATAAAAAACAAAAAAAGTTATTAAGTTTATAAAAAACAAAAAACATAATATAAAATCATACAAAACAGTAGTAAAAACATTTATCCACTTATTAACATCACTAATATTATTAATAAATTAAATATAGAAGATATAAACAAATATATGAAGATAGAATGTTCAATTGAAAAAATAAAAAATGCAGTTTCTCAGGTGGAAAGAATTACTGGTAAAAATCTAACTTTACCAATTTTAAGTTCTATTTTACTTATTGCTTCTAATGGTTTATTAAAACTTAGAGCCACTAATTTAAATCTTGGTATTGAAATTGAAATCCCAGCTAAAATAGAAAAAGAGGGGACGGTTGCTATTTCTGGATCAATACTAAACGCTGTTTTTTCTAATGTTTCTCAAAACGAAAATATAAAACTTGAAGAACAAAACGGAAATTTATTAATTAAAACAAAAAAAAGCCAAATAAAATTTAAAAGTCAACCATATGAAGATTTTCCAACAATACCAATAGTTAATGGAAATAGTTTTGAAATAGAATCAAGTAAATTAATTGATGGGATAAAATCAGTTTACTATAGTTCTTCTGTTTCAGATATAAAACCTGAAATTTCAAGTGTTTTTATATACACCCATGATGATAATTTAGTTTTTGTTTCCACTGATTCTTTTAGATTGGCTGAAAAAAAAGTTAAAGTAAAAGGATTAGATGAAATTTTAGGAATTCTTATCCCATATAAAAACATAGGAGAAATTATAAAAGTTTTTGGGGAATTAAAAAGTGTTGTAAGGGTATGTTTTAATAAAAACCAAATTTCTTTTTCTTCTAATAATATATATTTAACTTCACGCATTATTGATGGAATTTTCCCAGATTATAGACAGATTGTTCCTAAAGATTTTTCAACAGAAGTGGTTATATTAAAACAAGATTTATTAAACGCATTAAAACTTTCTAATATTTTTTCAGATAAATTTAACCAAGTTAATCTAAAAATTTCTTCCAAAGATAAAATTTTTGAACTTTCTTCTGCAAATAATGATATTGGGGAAAATAAAACACACCTAGACGCTGTGATTAAAGGAGAAGTTATTGAACTTAGTTTTAATTATAAATATTTTTTAGATTGTTTCCAATCAATTAATACTGACAGTGTTTCTATAAAACTATCTGGGGCCTCTCGCCCGATAGTTATATCTGCTGTTTCTGACCCATCTTTTATTTATCTAATAATGCCAATGAATAGATAATTAAATATGATTGAAATTAAGGATTTATTAGTTAGGTTTAATAATATCCTTCTAGGGGAAGAGGGGAAAAAGGAAATTATTAGAAAAACCATTTCTGAGATTATTAAAATAGAGATAAAATCTCAAGATATAGAAATAAAAAATAATATAATTTATTTAAATATTAAACCTATTTATAAAAATGAAATTTTACTAAAACAAAATCAAATTTTTTTAAAGCTTGAAGAATTTTTTGGTAAAAAAACTCCTACTGCCTTATTTTAAAGACTAAACTAGTTTCATTGCGATTATAAATATTATCGTAAGAAATTATTTTTAATGTATTTTCACTTTGTAGGGTTTCTAGATCGGCTGGGATGAAAGAAAAATTAAAAGGGGGTTTCATACTTTCTAAAAAAGTATTATTTATAAAAATATCTATTTTTTGTAAAGGGAAAACACCAGAACTCAAAATTCTTAAATTTATTTTTTGATCAGGTGAATAAATTGTTTGATTATTTGGCTCAATAATCGAAACTTTTGGCTGGTTTGCGCTCGTGTGTATGTCATCTGAAGTAGCTGGTTTTTCACTCCAGGTTGTTATTGGATATTTGTCTTTATTTTTTGCCCACCAGTTTTGTACCGGTATTTCCCAGTGATTAAATTGAGTACTATTATCTCCTCCTCCCAATGGAGCTTCTCCTAAAATATTACTTCGATCTACCCAATATAAAATTGAGTGTACATTAGTTACTACTTTTTCTTGTAAAGTTTCTAACGGGGTGTTAGGGGTGGCTAATTTCCCAGAAATTTTATCTATAAAAAAATTTTCATTTCCTTGCCAAAATCCACGAAGAATTGGTTTTATTTTTGTTGGGTTAGTTGTTAGATCTGGTTTTTCAAAACTTTCATTTGGTAAAGTTTTCAATGCTTCAGTTATAAATTTATTCCAAATAGGACCTGCCACTGCTGCTCCTCCTTTTTTCATTGGGACATTGTCATTATTACCAGCCCACACCCCTATAACGATTGATGACGTATACCCAATAATCCAAGCATCTTTATTATCATTTGTCGTTCCTGTTTTTACTGCCACTTCTTTATTGGGTATTTGTAGCGCTGAATTTACTCCAAAAGTTGGGATTCGAGCTTGGTTGTCTGATAAAATATCAGAAATAGTTAAAGCAGTATTTTTAGGTAGAATTTCTTTTGGGTTAGATTGATATTGTTCTAAAATTTTTCCAGTTAAATCTTGTACTTCTAAAATTCCAGTATATGGATTTTTTATACCATCATTAGCAAAAACTCCATAAGCTCCCGTTATATCTAAAAGTGAAACTTCACCACCTCCGATAACTAAAGTAAGTCCATACTGGCCGCTTTCTCCCAAAGTGCTGATGCCCATATCCTTCGCTATTTTTAATGAATCAGGAAGTCCTGCTAAATAGAAAAGTTTTACCGCTACAATATTTATTGATTGGGCCAGAGCATCTCGCAGCGACATTGGTCCACGAAATTTTCCATCATAATCCTCTGGCATATAACAATCTTTTTGACTGTGTCCCGGGAGAGCCTTCCCATAAGCGTTACAGGTTGTTTGAAATTCTGTAGGGAGGTCAAAGAGCACTGTGTCTGGGGTAAAGCCCTTATTGAAGGCCGTAGCGTAAATAAAAGGCTTAAAAGAAGAGCCTGGCTGTCGATTAGCTGTAGTTATGTTGAAATTGCCATCAATTGTTTTATCAAAATAATCTCTTGAGCCGACCATCGTTAAAATTTGTCCTGTTTTTGGATCTATGGCTACTAATCCTGCATTTTTCCCATTCCAATCTTTTTCATTTTGAAGTGCGCCATCTTTTACAATTTGTTCCGCTTTAGCTTGCAGGTCTGCGTCAATAGTAGTAATAACTTTTAATCCACTTCCATCTACTACATCACTTCCATACTTTTGTTCTAGATAATCTTTAATAAAAAAAACAAAATGTGGAGCCTTAATACCTTGAGTTGCTTGAGGAATAAAAACAACCACTTCATTTTTTGCTTTATCATAATCTTCTTTGGTAATGAATTTTAATTCTAGCATTCTAGATAGAACTAAATTTTTTCTTGTGTCTAATTTATTTCTATTTTTCCCATAAGGAGAGAGAGTGGTTGGAGACTGGGGGATGGAAGCTAAATAGGCTGCTTCGGCCAAAGTTAAATCTTGAGCGTCTTTATTAAAATAAGTTTTACTAGCTGCTTCTATCCCATAAACATTTCCACCATAAGGAATTTCATTTAAATAGGCTTCTAAGATTTTTTCCTTAGGCATGGAGTTGTCTATTTTTATTGCCAAAACCCATTCTTTTATTTTTCTAACATACTTAGCAAAACCACTACTATTAGTAAGAAGAGTGTTTTTTACTAACTGTTGAGTAATGGTTGAGCCCCCTCCACCTATCCCAACATGAAACAAGTTAGAAAAAATAGCACGAATAATAGAAGTTATTCGTATTCCACTATGATTGTAAAATTCCGAATCTTCAATAGCGACTGTGGCGTTCTTTATATTCAAACTCATTTGTTCAAAAGGGACATACGTTCTTTTTATATCTTGATGTATATCATAAAGTAAGATTTCCCCAGTTCGGTCATAAATCTGAGTAGAATTTACAACTTTTCTATTATCAAAAGAATGAAAATCAGGAATATCAAGAGAAGATAGTAAAATAATAATTATTCCCAAAAATAAAATAAAAATACCACCCAAAAACAGCAATAAGTTTCTAAACAGTCTTTTGTTTTTATATAAACTTTTTATTTTCCTAAATATTCCTTTCATTAGTCGAATTATAGCATGAAATATGGTATTATTTTAGGATGAAAGTTATCACAGATGAGAAGAAAATAGAAGAAGTTTTAAATCGAGGAGTGGAAAATATCTTTGTAAAAGATTCACTAAAAAAGAAACTTCTTTCTGGGAAAAGGCTGAAAGTGTATTTGGGGATTGATCCAACTGGGCCGACATTACATATGGGTCATGCTATACCTTTAAAGAAATTAAAACAATTTCAAGATCTTGGGCACCAAGTGATTCTTTTAATGGGAGATTTTACCGCGATGATTGGGGACCCTACCGACAAGGGAGCTGCCAGAAAACAGCTTTCTCATAAAGAAGTTTTAAATAATTTAAAAAAATATAAAAAACAAGCTTCCACTTTTTTGAATTTTACAGGAGGGAATAAAGCGGAGATCAAGTTTAATTCAAAATGGTTATCAAAAATGAAAATGGCAGAAATTTTAAACTTAGCTTCACATGTCACTGCGGATCAAATGCAAAAACGCAATATGTTTTTGCGTAGAAACGAGGAAGGTAAACCAGTTTTTTTGCATGAATTTTTATATCCTTTAATGCAGGGATACGATAGTGTGGCGATGAATGTTGACGTAGAAATTGGGGGGAATGACCAAACATTTAACATGCTAGTGGGGAGAGATTTAGTTTCTAAAATATTAAAAAAAGACAAATCCGTCTTAACAATGAAGCTTTTAGAAGATAACACGGGGAAAAAAATGGGGAAAACAGAAGGGAATATGATTACTTTTGAGGATTCTCCAAATGAGATGTTTGGGAAAGTTATGAGTTGGAATGATTCAATAATAGATATTGGTTTTGAATTATGCACAAATGTTGAAAAATCAGAAATTCCTCAAAATTCTAATCCTCGTGATTTAAAGATGCGTCTTGCTTCTGAAATAGTTAAAATTTATCACGGAGAAAAAAAGGCGCAAGAAGCGCAGAATAATTTTATAAATACTTTTCAAAAAAAAGAAATACCAGAATCTGTTGAAGAAATAAAAGGGAAGGGATTATTGGCGCAAATTCTTTTTGAAACTAAACTTTTTGGTTCGAATTCCGAAATACGTCGTTTGTTTGAAGCAGGAGCGATTAAAGATATGACAAATGGTGATAAAATGTCTTTAGAGAATATAGCTACGAGTGGACATGTTTATAAAATTGGCAAACATAGATTTGTAAAAATAAAATAAAAAATAAAAACGTACCCGCGGGTACGTTTTTATTTTATAATTAGCCGTCTCTGTCTGGATCTTCTTCGTCTAATCCAAAATCAGTGTCTTCAGGCATGTCGAGCGGTTCGTCGTCATCCATATCCATCTTAAAATTTTCATTTATGTCCTCATCTTCATCATACATAAAAGTTTATTTTTATTTGATTACCTACTAATGCCTATTTTGTATCAAAATATAAAAAGCTTGGCAATAGCAAATGTGGATAACCCCCACACCTTTCTTGGTATTATTCTGCTTTTTCAATAGAAGTATAATTATAATTACAATTTATACAAAAACTAATATTATTAACCATTTTTATTTGCAGAATAAAAAGTCATACCAAGAAAGGGGTGGGGGATAAGTCGGGCCAATAAAAAAAGTTTTAGAATATTATTTCATTTTTAGGCAAGCAAAAGCAGTTAGCGCTATAGCTATTGCATCTAATTCATCGTCAGAGGTTTTAGATTTTTCTATGTCCACCAATATTTTTACCATTTTTGTTATTTGTTCTTTGTTGGCTCGGCCGTAACCCGTGGTAGCTATTTTAATTTGGGGAGGAGAAGCTTCGAATACTTTCAGCCCAGTGCTGACTGCTTCATAGATAACTACTCCACGTGCTTCTGCCACTTGCATTACTGTTTTTTGATTGGTATTTAGAAATAGAGTTTCAATCGAAAGAACTTCTGGTTTGTATTTGCTTATTACTTTTTTTACTTCTTCACCAATTAAAAATAATCTTTCAGAAAAATTTAATTTAGCCGAAGTTTTAAAACATTCAGAAAAAAGTACTTTTTCCTTTTTTTCACCTTTATTCTTTTCTAATACAGCGATCCCAAGTCGTTCGTATCCTGGATCTATCCCTAAAATTCGTATCATTCGGTAATTTTAACATTGTGGATAACTTTTTGCATTTTGTGGTAGTTAAAGATATCATGAAAATGAAGGAGGTACATTTTAGTCAGAGGGGCTGTTGGGTTCCCCTCAAGAACATAAAACCCAGAATTTGCTGCGTGTGTGTTTAAATTTTTCTTTGACAAAGGAGCATAAAACTATGAAACACGGTATCTTTTGTTCGACGTCGTTGGTAGCGGTTGGCGCCCATGATTTCGTCACCCGGAAAAGCAATTTCGTCGCCAAAGCAGGCAAAGTAAACGTAAAGAAAGAAGAAGAAACCTCTACGGGCTGAAAAAAAGATGACCTGTCGTCAAAGGGGTGTTGTAGTTTGAACACCAAAAGGGTAAACCACGTATTGTAACTAGTGGTTAAAAGGGGGGTCGAGAGTCTCCAATCACACATAAAGTGATGATTAAAGGAGTCCTATTAAGGACCCCCCTACCACACAATCTAAGTCGTTAAGACTTATCTATTATTTAGAAAGAGTTTTAGCGGCTTTTTCTATTTCTACAAGAGTTTTTCTTGACCCTTTTTATTGTCGAAACCCAAATGCTCATATGCCTTATTGGTCGCAACTCTTCCGCGAGCAGTGCGTTCCAGTAAACCTAATTGAATTAAATATGGCTCTATTACTTCTTCAACTGTCGCTTCTTCTTCGGACATGGCGGCTGCCATAGTTTTTAATCCCACTGGCCCACCACTAAATTTTTCGATTAATATTTCTAAGAATTTTCTATCTGAAGAATTCAAACCAATCTCATCAATCGCGAGCATGTTTAAAGCATCTTTAACTATTTTTTTATCTAAGATTTTTTGTTTATCTTTTTCATACACTTGAGCGAAATCTCGACAACGCTTCAAAAAGTAATTTGCTGTCCGAGGAGTAAACCTACTCCTCTCCGCAATTTCTTTTAATGCCTCGGGAGCCAAATCTATTTTTAAAAGTTTACTAGACCTTTGAACAATTTTTGCAATTTCTTCATTGGAATAAAATTCCAAACGAAAAACTCCTCCCGAGAAACGAGAACGAAGGGGAGAAGAAACCATTGCTACTCGAGTAGTAGCTGCAATTAAAGTAAAAGGTGGAAGATCAAGTTGGATAGTACGGGCAGAAGGGCCTTTGCCAATGATAATATCTAAAACACCAGACTCCATAGCAGGGTAGAGTATTTCCTCAACCATTTTATTTAGCCTGTGAATTTCATCTATAAAAAGAATGTCCCCAGAAGCCAAGTTTGTTAGAATGGAAGCTAAGTCACCAACTTTTTCTATAGCTGGACCAGAAGTAATTTTCATTTGTTTGCCAGTTTCTTTTGCAATTAGATGCGCTAAAGTAGTTTTCCCTAATCCAGGAGGTCCATAAAAAAGAAGATGCTCAGGAATGTGTCCACGTTCTTCCGCGGCTCGCAGTAGGATTTTAACGTTGTCTTTTATATGTTTTTGTCCAATATATTCATCCCAGCGGGTAGGGCGGAGGGTTTGATCTAAAAAAGAATCATCAATTATTTCTTTTTTTTCGTCTTTTTTCATAAGGATTTTTTTATTCAACTTCATCGTTTGTAAACAATGGGGGTTGACATTCATTTTGTTTTATGCTATATTGTAAAAGTGATACATTTATCAACAGGGTATCAACATAGCTATCAACATTATAGCATTTGCTTGATTAAGTATGTAGTATAATTTATCAAGCGGTATAGAAATTGACAATTGAAGAAGGCATTAATCTCTAAGCAATCAGCCCTTGGTTATATGAATTTGCATAGGACGTTTTGGTACTTTTATTAGTTTCTGGAACTATCCTATAATATTTTGTTACTTTCGGAGCACAGCTCTGAAAGGATTGTTTAGAGATTAATGCTTTTTTTATTCCTATTCCTATTTTTATTTATTTACTTCTCGATGTAGTTCGGAAAACAAAGCGACTGTTTGACTGAAATCTTTTTCAGCAATGATGAAAATTAATTCTGTTGGGGTAGAGACGAGCTCTTCTATGTTGATGCGGGCTCGAGCGGTCACCGAAAGAAGCGAAAAGAAAACATTTGGCATACCAAAAACCTCTGAGCCATATGAAATTCCGATAGCTGCTAAATTATGGTTCATAATTTTTGGTTTTATTTTAAAATGTTTCAATACTTTATTTTCTAAATTAGAAGAACAAAGAATATCAACTTCAGCGGTTCCCATAGTAATGGTAAAAAAGTCTTCCGGAGTTACAGCTATTTCTTTATAAAATGATTCGAGCTCTCCAATAAATTTACTGTTGTTTTCGTAAATTATCTCTGAGATAGGGAGTTTGGTAGTGATATTTTTTATAGTGACATCGTGGACTAGAGGCTTTTCTTTTTTAAATTCTTTTCGTAGGCGAGACAAGGAAACCACTAAGCTAGTAATGGTTACTTGTTTTTTGGTAAGGCTTTCTACTTTTGGGCGGATACGATGCGCATAACTGCTCATATTCATATATCCATTAGTTAAAGCAAAACAAGCCTCTAATTCTCCAAGGACTATTTCTCTTACGATTGGTTGTATTTTGATCATGGTAATATTTTAACAGATTTTACAAAAAGTCATAATTTTGAGGTAAATGTTAAAAAACTTAACTTTAAGCAATAAAGCCATTATTCTTAATAGGTATGAAAAAGAAAATAAAAATTGCCTTGATTGGTTTCGGTAAAATGGGTCAAGAAATTAATACATTATGTTGTGAGTCAGAAATTTTTGAAGTGGTTTCAATTAGTTTTAAAAATATTAATGACAAGTTAGACATAGAAGGGATTAAGAAGGCAGACATAGCAATTGATTTCACCTCAAAGGATATAGTTTTAAAAAATATTGAACAAGTTGCTAAGCTTGGTAAAAATTTAGTGGTTGGGACAACTGGCTGGGCTAGTGATCTAGAGAAAGTAAAAAAAATAGTGAAGAAATACAAAATAGGATTAATCTACGGAGCCAACTTTTCAGTTGGAGCTAATATATTTTTTAAAATGGTAGTTTCTGCTTCCAAACTTTTTGCCAAATTCCCTGAATATGATGTTTATGGTTTCGAAATTCACCACGGAGGTAAATTAGACAGCCCTTCTGGCACTGCTTTGAAAATTGCAGGGAAAATTTTGGAAAATTTCCCAGCCAAAAAATCAATTCAAACTGAAAAATTAAATAGACAAATTAATCCTACCGAGCTTCATCTTGCTTCAATCCGAGGCGGAAGAAATCCTGGTTTTCATGAAGTTATATTTGACAGTAATGCTGATGGCATTACCTTATCCCATCAAGCATACAATAGAGTTGGCTTTGCTAAAGGAGCATTACTCGCAGCAGAATTTATTAAAAGTAAAAAAGGAATTTATTCCTTTGAAGAAATTATATGAAAAATATAAAATTTTTTGGTTCTATTCCGGCAATTATTACCCCTTTTAAAAAAAATGGAGATTTAGATTTGCCTGCTTTAGAAAAATTAGTTCTTTTTCAATTAGAAGGTGGAGTAGATGCGATAGTGGTGGTAGGGACTACTGGAGAAGCAACTACTTTAAATGATGAAGAATATAGTAAGGTAATAAAAACAGTAGTTAAAAAAGTTGCCAAAAAAGTTCCAGTCATTGCCGGAGCAGGGAGTAATGATACTAAGAAAGCAATTCACTTATCTCTTTTAGCTAAAGCTGCTGGAGTTGATGCCTTGCTTCACGTAACTCCCTATTACAACAAACCAACTCCTAATGGTTTAGTTCTTCATTTTAAAGAAATTGCCAAAGCAGTTAAGATGCCCATTATTATTTATAATGTTCCAGGGAGAACTGGATCTAATGTCTCTCCGTCAACGATCATGAGAATTGCACGAGAAGTACCAGAAGTAAAAGCAGTCAAAGAAGCTTCGGGTTCTCTAAATCAAATGATGGAAATAATTAATGAAATAAAGAAAAATGGTCCAAAAGATTTTGTTGTATTTTCTGGGGACGATGCTGTCGCCTTGCCACTTGTTGCTCTAGGCGGGCATGGATGTATCTCAGTTGTTTGCAATGAAACCCCAAAATTATTTTCTAAGATGATTCACTTGGCACTTAAAGGTAATTTAGAAGAGGCGAGAAAAATACACTATGAACTTTTGCCTTTAATGAATATAAATTTTGTTGAATCTAATCCAATTCCAGTGAAAACAGCCTTAGCTATGATGGGGAAGATTGCAGAAAGTTTCAGATTACCACTTACTTTGATTGAAGATAAAAATAGAGTTTTAATAGAAAAAATTCTTAAAGACTTGAAATTAATTTAAATTTGATAACGATTCATGGCTACTGTAAATAAAAATTATAATAAATTACGAAGTGGATATTTGTTTAACGAAATTGATAGACGAACTAGAGATTTTATAAAAAAGAATCCCAGAGTAGAAGTTATGCGACTTGGAGTAGGCGACACAACAGAACCGCTTTCTCCCACTATCATTAAAGGATTAACCCAAGGGGTAAAGAAACTTGCTAATGTTAAAACATATACGGGCTATCAAGACGCTGAAGGAAAAGAGGCAAATACAAAACTCCTAAAAGCTCTGGGGTCTTTTTATAAGACAAGAAATATTAACTTAGATATAGATGAAATTTTTATTAATGATGGAGCGAAAACGGATTTAGCTAATATTCAATCAATTTTTGGCTCAAATAATATTGTGGCTGTTTCAGATCCTGTTTATCCAGCATATGTGGATGTTACTGTTATTGCTGGTCGAACAGGCGATTTTTTTGATGGTCAATATAAAGGTTTGGTATATATGGAATGTAATGAAAAAAATGGTTTTGTGCCTTTCCCCCCAAAACAGAAAGTGGACATAATCTATCTTTGTAATCCAAATAATCCCACTGGCTCAGTAGCTACTCGAAAGCAACTGAAAGCCTTTGTTGATTATTCGATAAAAAATAAAGCAGTTATCATTTATGACGCAGCTTACACAGAATATATTACTGATAAATCTTTTCCCAAAAGTATTTATGAAATAAAGGGGGCAAAAAAATGTGCCATAGAAATAAATAGTTTTTCAAAATCAGTAGGATTTACAGGTGTTCGTTTTGGCTGGACGGTAGTGCCCATGGATTTAATTATTGAAAAAACAAAAAAAGGGGAAATTCATAACCTGTGGAGTAGAAGGCAAGGAACCATGTTTAACGGAGCATCAAATATCGCTCAAGCAGGGGCTTTGGCAGCTTTGTCAAAAGCTGGGCAAAGAGAAAGTAAAAAAATGGTTGGTTATTATATGAATAATGCAAGAATAATAAAGAAAAATTTATTAAAACTTGGTTTTAAAGTTTTTGGTGGAGAAAATGCTCCTTATATTTGGGTAAAAAATCCAAAAGGTCTTAGCTCTTGGGAATTTTTCGACAAACTTTTAAATGAAGCACATGTTGTTGGGACACCAGGGTCTGGTTTTGGCAGGTCCGGAGAAGGTTATTTGCGTTTAACTGCTTTTGGCCATACTCAAGATATTGAAAAGGCAATTAAAAGTATTCAAACTAATTTTAAATTATAAAATTTATTTTTAAGTAAATTAAAATGTTAGAAAAGAAAAAAATTGCAGTAGTTGGAGCTACCGGGCTCGTTGGAAGAATGATGCTTAGGGTCCTTGAAGAAAGAAATTTTCCTATTCTGGAGTTATTCCCAGTGGCCAGTGAAAAATCAGTTGACCAAGAAATAATTTTCAATGGAATACCTTTAAAAATTATTTCTCTACAAGAAGCTCTAATTAAAAAACCAGAGATTGTTTTATTTTCAGCTGGGGGAACAGTTTCTTTAGAGTGGGCTCCAAGATTTACACAAACAGGTGCGACGGTGATTGATAATTCTTCCGCATGGAGAATGGACACTCAAAAGAAACTCATCGTACCTGAGATAAATGGAAGTATTTTAACCAAAGAAGATAAAATTATTGCTAATCCCAATTGTTCAACTATTCAGATGGTTATGGCGCTTTATCCACTCCATAAAGAATTTAAAATAAAAAGAATAGTTGTTTCAACTTATCAGGCTGTGACAGGTACAGGTAAAAAAGCAGTAGACCAACTTCAAAACGAACGTAAAGGAATAAAGGGAGAGATGGCTTATGCCTATCCAATTGATTTGAATTTAATTCCCCAGATTGACGTTTTTCTTGATAATGGTTATACCAAAGAAGAAATGAAAATGGTTAATGAAACAAGGAAAATATTAGGAGATGAAAGTATTAATATAACTACAACGGCTGTTCGTATTCCAGTTATGGGGGGACACTCAGAGTCAGTCAATATTGAATTTGAAAAAGATTATGATTTAGAAAAAATTCGACCCTTACTTTCTAAAATGCCGGGAGTTATTGTTCTCGATGATATTAAAAATTTACAATACCCTATGCCAATATATACCGAAGGAAAAGACGAGGTATTTGTGGGTCGAATTCGACGAGATGAATCAAATAAAAATTCTCTAAATATGTGGATTGTAGCTGATAATTTACGTAAAGGAGCTGCTACTAACGCAGTGCAGATTGCAGAATACCTTTGTCAGAATAAAATTATCTAGATTTATGATTATAGTAAATAAATTTGGTGGTGGGATTATAGATGGAGCTATTCCTATAAAACATCTGTCGATAATATTTGAAAATTTCTCCCCACAGGATTATTCTGTAAATGTGTTTTCTGCTTTCGGTAAAACCACCAATAATTTAGAAAAAATAGTAAAGAGTTATATAGATGGAGAAAAAAAAGAAAGCGAGAAATTATTAGGTGAATTAAAAGCTTTTCATTTAGAAATTGCTTCTCAACTTTTTACTAAAGAACATTCTATTTTTAGTATTATTGAAGAAGAATTTAAAAAAATAAATGATACATTTTCTAAAATCGGGCATCTTGAGGATTATAAATTTATTTATGATCAAATTGTACCTTTTGGAGAAATATTGGCGAGTCTGATTATTGGTAACTATTTTTCTTTTATTGGGATTTCAAATAAGCTTGTTAATGCGACTGATTTTTTATGCACAGATTCTAATTTTGGTTCCGCGAATGTTGATAAAAACGCTACTTTATTGAATTTAAATTTAAAAATCAATGAAGAAGTTTTTAAATCATATAAAAATATCATTACCCAAGGTTTTATTGGGTTTTCAAAAAGTAATTCAATAAATAATAGTAAATGTATGACAACATTAGGGAGAGGGGGAAGTGATTATACTGCTGGGCTTCTTGGCGATCTCATTCATGCAAATAAGGTTGTGCTTTGGAAAGATGTTCCTGGAGTGATGGAAAAAAATCCAAAATTGTCTGGTAATGAAAACGTAAAAAAAATTGACTTTTTAACTTATGATGATCTCAGTGGCCTTTTACAAGATGTAGCTCTTGGCTTAGTGCATCCTAAAACCTTAAAGGAAGTTAAAGAAAAAAAAATTCCTCTACAAGTAAGACCATTTTGGGATTTGAATTCTACGGGTACATTAATTAGTTAATTTTTAATATATAATAAGATTATGCTTGATTTTTATAAATATCACGGCGCAGGAAACGATTTCATCATGATAGACAATCGTGAAGGGAATTTTGATGTTACAGATGTGAATAAAATTAAACTTTTATGTAATCGCCGTTTTGGAGTTGGCGCAGATGGATTAATTCTTTTTGAATTATCTAACAAAGCAGATTGTTTTATGAATTATTACAATGCTGATGGAACATTAGCAGAAATGTGTGGGAATGGAGTAAGATGTTTGGCAAAATTTTTCCTCGAACAGACCCATTCTAATTTAAAGGAATTATCAATTGACACTAGGGCTGGAATTAAGAAAATAATATGTAATGATGATGGAAGTTTCTCTGTAAATATGGGGGCTCCCGTTTTTTCTCATAAGGATTTTCCAGATGGTTCACTTACTTTTGAAAATATTTTATTTAAATTTGTTTCAATGGGGAATCCTCACGCTGTTGGATTGGTAGAAAATATTTCTGAAATTGATATATCAAAAATTGGTCCTAAAATAGAGTGGGATTTTCATTTTCCAAACAAAATAAATGTGGAATTGGTAGAAAAAGTTACAGACAACTATTTTAAAGTAAAAGTTTGGGAACGTGGGTGTGGAGTAACTCTTGCTTGCGGGACTGGAGCTTGTGCGATATATGCAATATTAAAAAATGACCCAGAAGATAAGAGAGAAATAACCTTAGAATTTCCAGGGGGAAATCTTTATTTGTCTAAAAACAAAGAAGGACAAATTATCCTTCGTGGTCCTACAGTATGTGTGTTTAAAGGAGAATTAAAATAATATATTTTAAATTTTATTCTTCATTCAAATCTACTACGCTTTGTACTTCTTCTAATGAAGTAATTCCATTTATTATTTTTACTACACCGTCTTGACGCATTGAGAGTATCCCTTGGGCTCGGGCCACTTTTTTAAGTTCATGTTCGCTTGGATTTTCAGGTATTATTTTTTCAATAGTTTCATCAGTTCTTATAGCTTCAAATATTCCTATTCTGCCTTTAAATCCGGTTAAATTACATTTCTCACAACCAACCGGTGCAAAAAACTTTAAAGGTGCATCAGGATTTATATTATAATTTGCAAGACTTTTTCCTTCATCTTTTATGCTGTTTAAAACAATTTTTATTGCCTCTTCCTCTTCTTTGCTTGGAATTTTTTCTTTTTTACAAAACTGGCATAATTTACGGACTAAACGTTGAGCAATAGAAAGAGACAAAGCAGAAACTAATATTTTTGGATTTACACCTAGATCAATGAGACGGGGGATAACACCAGCGGCGTTATTGGTGTG
The DNA here is from genome assembly GCA_041664285.1 of Minisyncoccota bacterium. Classification (GTDB taxonomy): domain Bacteria; phylum Patescibacteriota; class Minisyncoccia; order Phycocordibacterales; family UBA9973; genus UBA9973. Next base: position 1,236 of record JBAYLA010000010.1, on the reverse strand, counting down.
TAAAGTAGAGAAAACAATGTGACCAGTCAAGGCTGATTGCACTGCTGTTTCGGCTGTTTCTTTGTCGCGAATTTCTCCAACCATGACCACATCTGGATCTTGGCGAAGAGCTGAACGCAAACCTTCCGCAAAAGTATAACCCTTTTTTTCACTAGTTTGAGTTTGAGTAATACCTGTTAGATGATATTCAACTGGGTCTTCAATTGTTATTATTTTTATTTCTGGAGAATATATTTTTTTCAAAAAAGCATAAAGAGTCGTAGTCTTTCCAGATCCTGTTGGACCAGTAACTAAAATTAGTCCATTCGGTTTTGATATTTCTTTTTGAATAACTGAAAATAAAAAAGGTTCAATGCCTATTTCTTCTAGTGGTACCTGAATTGATTTTGGGTCTAAGATTCTCATCACGATTGATTCGCCATAAGCACCAGGGATTAGTGAAGTACGAATATTAATCTCTTCTTTTTCTTCGGCAATACTAAAACGCCCATCTTGAGCTATTTTTGATGTTAGTTTCATTCCAGAAAGAAGTTTTATTCGTGAATTGAGCAAACGATAAACATCTAAGCCAAAAAAAGTAACGTCAATAAGCACTCCATCAAGTCGAAGTCTAAGCCTTCCTCTGTTTTCTTCAGGTTCAATATGAATATCAGATGCCTTTATGGCTATCGCTCCAGCTAGAATTATTTCTAGCATGCGAGAAATTTTATGGATTTTATTTTCTTTTAAAATTTCCTCTATCATTTTATCAACATCCTGAATTTTCTGTATTTTTTTTGCTATATCTCTTAGAATTTCTCCAGAAATTTCTAAACCCCCGATTGTTGAATTTTCTGCCATTGAAATTTCTTGATATCTGTCCCAGACTTTATTCAAGCTAGCCGTGGATGCCATATAAAAAGTTGGAATCAAATTATGTCTTTCCACCTCATCGGTTAATCTTTTTATTAGATCATCAGTTGGAGAACGTAATGCTATAAAAATATTTTTCCCAAAAAGTTTAAAAGGCGCCACGTTTAATTCTCTGCAATCTTTTTCAGAGATAGCTCGAAGGGATTCATTGTCTACACCCAAACGAGAAAGATCAATATAAGGGAGACCATATTTTGATTCCGCCAAAGTAGCGACTAGTTGCTCTTCTTCTTTTTTATGCAATTCATCTAATTGTCTATTTTGTTTCTCTTCGTCAAAATCTGTTACCATATATGAATTATAGCTTAAATGGTATAATTTACA
>JBAYLA010000009.1:0-28100 GCA_041664285.1 Minisyncoccota bacterium | reverse complement strand
CTCTCCATATTTATATATTCTACCTTTACTGTCTATGTAGGGCATATCATTCATGTGTTGTATTATCTTAGGGACTAGTTCTTCGTATTCTTCTTTGGTGTATTGTTTGTTGAGGATGCAGTAGGATTTGTTGCGGAGGGCGACGGAGGCGAAGAGGTGGTGAGAATCATGGCAATCAATTGAATAATATATTTCTTGAGATCCTCTGATTTGAATTGAGAAATATGTTTTAGCTACAGAATGAGCGGCTGATACGTTTTCATAAAGAAGTTCACTTCTTACCCCACAAGCAACACCATCATACATGTCTCTTATTCCTGCGCCTATCCAAAAACCAAATTTACTATCTTCGTTCTTGCCGTCCGCACAATCAAAAATATAATGACAATTTTTTGCATCGAGGATATAATCCCCTGTTGTATTCTGAATATTTGTAACATTGGCAAATTTTCTTGGGTATTTAAGTTTTATTTCTTCAAATTTTTTTCTGGCTTGATTTAAGTTTTGAAAGCTACCCAAATTAAGTTCCCCAAGTTTTTTATCATAATCTTCTTTAGAATACTGAACATTAAAAATGCAATTAGATTTATTTCGAAGCCCGACACAACCGAAGCAATTTGAACAATTTTTGCAATCATACATTAAACAAGACTCCACACAATTATTACAATTTTCTCCAAAGAATAATTTATAAGAATTCTGACAATTTACATCTTCATAACAAAACTCTATTTTATTACAAAAATAAACATCTATAGAATCTTTAGAATAGATAGGTCGATTCCCATAAAAAACGTTTTCACAATATCCACCACCAAATGCTAAATAGCAATTTTTACTATCGTCTAGCCAGTTCACATACTCACAAGAAGTAATGTTTTTATTTACTAAATTACTTTTTGGTACTTTTTGGAATAAATCATTAAATTGTTTAAAAAAAGTTAAAGTAAAATCATAGGAAGCTCCATAATTCATTGGATCCCACTTGTCTCCCCACCAAGACTTTTGATCATAAACTACGCCATTGTTGGGTGAATAAGCGGAAAAAATTTCTTCATTGTGATTTTGGGCATCACATTTTCGTTTATATAAAGTCCTCTCATTTCTAAAGTTCATGCGCCTCGCCATGCGACAAGACCAACACCAAGTAGGAGCTGGAGCTTTTATTTTTTCATAAAAGTTAAAATCTTCTTGTTCTATGGTGAAATCCTTTTTACAATTTTGGCAAATCCGAGTTTTTTCCTCCATATTTTGATTATAGCAAAACTTTGATTTTTAATCATTTTCATATAGAATGGTTAAATGCTTATAAATATCTGGAATACCATTTTATATCAGCCCCTTTTAAATGCCTTAGCAGCTTTAGTGTCAATTATTCCTGGTGGGGACGTCGGGGTAGCGGTTATAGTCTTAACTATTTTGGTGAAGATTGTTCTTTTTCCCTTATCTCAAAAATCCATTGAAAGTCAGGCAGAAATGAATATTTTGACCCCAGAGATTAACAAAATAAAAGCGAGTGGGGCCTCAAAAGAAGAACAAGCTAAACAAACATTTGATTTATATAAAAAACACAATACCAACCCTTTTTCAGGGTGTCTTTTAGTTTTGATTCAAATTCCAGTTATTTTTGCTTTATATTATGTTTTTTTTAAAGGAATAAACTTTGAGGGGGGCTTACTTTATTCTTTTGTTAAAGTTCCACAACACATAAACATGATTTTTCTTGGCTTCATAGATATAACTAAAAAAAGCTTAATTTTAGCTGTTTTAGCTGGACTTTCTCAATATTTGCAGGCATATTTTATGCCAAAGCCTGCTATTTCTCCAACGGCTGACAAGGCTTCTTTTGCAGATAGCTTTGCCAAAAGTATGAATATGCAAATGAAATACGTTTTCCCGTTTGTGGTAGCTTTTATTGCTTATAGTATTTCTGGAGCAGTGGCACTTTATTGGATTATCAGCAATCTCTTTATGGTTGGTCAGCAGATTTATGTTCAAAAAGAAAAGAATTTTAAAATTGTGATTAAGTAAAAAGAATTTTTAAAATAAGTATGAAAAAAGAAGAGATTCAAAATTTAATAAAAGAATTAATTGAAAAAACCACCGTAAAATTAAATGGAATTTCGATGGTTGACGATGGACCTAAAAATGTATGGGTTTCAGTGGAAGTTAGTGAGCCACATTTTTTTATTGGGCATGACGGGGATGGCTTGCATGCATTAAGCCACCTTGTTCACAGAATAATAGAAGCCAAAACTCCTCGTGTAGAAAATTCTCTACCTCAACAAGGCTTAGGTATTATTATTGATATAAATGGTTTCCAAAAAAAACATATTGAGAATATTCGGGCAGTGGCTCATATGATGTCAGAGAGAGCAAGGTATTTCAAATCTAATATAGAAGTTGACCCAATGTCCGCTTTTGAACGCAGAATCGTTCATGAATTTTTAGCTGAATCAAGTGATCTTAAGACTGAATCTATGGGAATGGGGCGTGATCGCCGAGTGGTGATTAAATATATTGGAGCACTTTAAAATAAAAAAATAGAAATATAACTTTTTCTGGTACGGATTTTTTCTAGTGAAAAAAATCCTGAAGTTCTCACGCCGTCGCGCTCGAAACCCCTCCAAAAGTCATATTTCTATTTTTTTATTTTAAATTCAACTCCCATAGGAAAGAGTCTTTTTTGTTTACAAAAAATAAATAGTTTTCTCCACTGTCTAGCATGAGTTTGATACTATCAATCTCCTCTCCCCCGACGACAGTAATTGGATCTACAAGGAGGGTTCCATTTCCAGTTTTTATATCTATTTTCCAAATTTGATCTCCAAAAGAAATTTCTCCCTGATACCAACTATCTGGATATTGACCATTTGTGATATATTTTGGTACTCCACAATAAACAGTATCACTAGTTTTATTCCAAATACATTTTTCAGCTAATGTTTTTACCCCCAAAATATCTGACACTTTTGTATCTAGGTGATAAACACCAAGTACTAGATTGTCATTACTATAAAGAACTAATTTCCCGTCAGGACTGGTCACAGTGGTGAGCCCGTTTATTTTACCTAAGACTTGATGAAAGTTATAATTTTTATTATTAGGGTCCATCGTATACATATATCCTGGAACAAGAGATGCGGGCTTGGTGGTAAGGGTAATCATTTTACTGTTTGGGAATAAGGACAACCATTCAGTAAATGGTGAACTGAAAACTTGAACTTTTTTATTGGTTGATAGGTTTAAGGTTGTGCCAATCATACTGTCTCCAGAATTAAAAAGATAAAACATACTAAGAGCATCACTTGATAAACTAATATCCTTTATGTTTTCTGGCAGAAATGTTCCTTTTATTTCATTACCGTTAGTGGTGTCTGCCCCAAGAACTTCTTTTGGAAGAGTACCAACAAAAGTTACAATAGTTCTAGCATCTGCCTTTAGATATCTCATAATTACGGAATTTCCACTGTTTCCAAAGAATGCTTCGTAAACCATAGGGATAATAGTAGTGGAAAATTTCTTTTCTTCTATTTTATCCACAAATGTTTGATAGATATTTCCTGTAGCTCTATCTACATATCTCAAGGCTGGCATAAATTCAGTTAGTGGCGGAGTTGGTTTGGTTGTTTTTTTAGTTGTTGTTGTAGAGGAAGAAGATTCTGTGTTTGTTTGCTCTGAGCCCGCTGAAGGGGTTTCTTCATTTGAAGGGATAATTATTGAATCATTTGTTGGAGGAACAATTGGAACATCTACCAATCTTTCTTTAGAAAATACAGTAAAACCTGCTATTGGCATACTCGAAATCTTTTTTAATTTTACATTTTCTATAGGTGGTGTAGCCCCTGGATCAACAGAATTATCGTCAGGAGGGGTGGTCGGAGGGGTTGTTGGTTTTTTATTTCCAAATGGATTAAATTGTGAAATAAAATTTGTACCTGTACTATCTCCTCCTGGCTCATTTGTTCCCTGATTTAAATATAAAAATCCAAAAAATACAATTATTGCGATAACTATGATTATTATTAAAAGTATAAAATTTCTTTTTGACATATAATTAATTATTTAACGTCCATCAACTGACCAATGCCAGGGTTCGGATGGTAAATTTTTGATACCATATTTTCCAGCATTTGCTTGTAACCATAGAAAACATTTATTATCTGAAGCTTGGATTAACGTACCATTACACTTTAAGTCAATAGCTAGACCGTTGTTATGTCTAGACGCACCAGGAAGAGCGGTTGGTGGATTGCATTTAGCAGATGAGTCAGTAGTATTTCCGTTGCAATTTTGCACTCTTAAAGCTTTTTGTGACTCCTCTGATCTATATCCTCCACCAGTAATACTTAAACCAGCACTTTTTGCAGCATTAACCATTTGATCATATTTATCTGCAATACTTGCACATAAATATGATCCGCTCGCGCTTTTTTTTACTCCCTCTGAACATGAGGATGTTGCTCCTGTAAAGGTATCTCCTCCTGTTACAGCACTTGCTGCTGTTTCTGTTTCATCTGCGAGGACTACTGTCACTGTTACATTTTTTAAACTCGACAAACTACTATCAAGTAAATTAGGATTGATTGTATTAAGAAGCGTCCAGGCGCCAAGAGCGAGGATAAGTCCTAAAATTGCTTGAATAATTCTATCCTTGCCTTCACTTTTTAAGCCTGGTAGCTCACTCGTCATATATTCAATACCACCTACAACAATCATTATTACAGCCAAGACAGCACAAATACCTATGAAGAGTTTTATTATTAAATTTAAATAACTACTAAAACCATCAGGCTTTGTAGGGTCAAAAGGGCCTTGTGGCTGTCCGTTATTACTTGGGTCAGGCAATGGAGACAAGGGGTAATAATATGGAATCCAGATTGCTTTTTCTCCAGTACAACTTTCCTTTGGAACATTTGCAGTAGGAGTGCCTTCAGTGCCTTGCCTGCAAGTTCCAAGCGTAGGAGTAGTTGTTGTTGCTGGAGTACACCCCGCTGGGGTATTTGGTGCTGTACAAGTTACTGCCTCTACTTTAATTATTGGACTAAATAATCCGATTGATATTATAAGTATTAAAATATAAGGTAAAAATTTTTTCATTTTAAAATTCTACATTAATTTCCTTAGTGGCACTTTCAAAAATTTTCTCTATATTATTAATTTCTAATCTTATCTTAGATGTTCCAGAAGTTCCAGTTTGCACCATAAGTGGCATTGTATTTTTTCTATAAATAGGAGGAGTTACTGTTTCGTTATTTATAAACCAGTCCCAAGTAAGGAGAGGGATTCTGATGTCGCCCGGTGATATGAAATACGGGGCTGCCACTAAAATTTCACTACTTATTATTTTATGTCCATCAAAAAGGGCTTGGTCCCAAAGTGTGCCAAGGTTAGTATCGTTTTTGTAAAATACAATTTTTGGTTTTATTGTTCCAATATTTATATTGGCTGTTGAAGAATATTTTTGATCAATGGTTGTAGCAGTTACTCCAACAATATTTGAATCTTCTAAATAATCATTTACATAAGTAAAAGAGTTCTTTCCATAACCTGAACCATTTGGATTATTAGTATCATCTTTCTTCCAAGTATAAGTCATGTTTTTAGGGTCTAATAAACTAGAGCCAGATTTTATTTCAGGGAGAGCCACAACTTTTATTGTACTGTCGGGCGATGGCAGTGCTTTACCTTTATAAAATGGAGGAACATAAGAATCCTTTGCTTGATAGAGTAATACCATTACAGAAGGCCTTATTGTTATCCTGGTATCTGTTGCTCCATCTGGAAGAGAGACAGTAGCGATAACACTTGTTTCTTCTCCTGCCTTTGGAGCATTAAGAGAAAAAGATTTTTTTCCAATTTCAGAGGAAATATTTTTTCCATTTACAGACCAAGAGATTAAAACACTATCTAGATCGTAATTATAACTTTTTAAAGTAATGTCTACTTCTTCTCCAGGAGCTGGGTTTTCTGGGGCTATATTAACTGAAATTCCAACAGACGAAACAGCAGTTACCTTAAATGGTAAAAGAGTTCCCGATATTATAATTGCTGTAATTAAAAATGATAAAAGTTTAAACCTCATAATTTAATTGTATCACATCTACTTTCCAGCCACACCTATTGTTTGTCCTGCTGTAGCAGCGGCTTCCTGTTCTTGTTTGGCTTTTTTATTTGATAATATTTGTGAAGGATCTGAAGTAATGATTTGGTCTTCGGTGTAAGAAGAGACTATTTTTATGGCCACATGTTTTAAGCCTGCGAAAAAGATACCTTCTCCTAATCCAGATTCCAAAAGTAAATATTTCTCTTCGTCTGTGAGATTAAAGGTTTTTTGCAGGATATCAATTGTGGTGGGTGATTGTTTTAAAAGAAGTTGGATGGAGGAGTTGGTGATAATTGGTACTCCATAAGGAGATTTCATAAAGTCGGCTGCGTCTTGAGTAATTGTAGAAAGACCTAAATAATATTTTCTTCCTCTTTTTGCAATAGAGTATAAGAATGATGCGGTGTCTTCAGATTTCATCATCCACCAAGCTTCATCTACTACTAATAAGCGTTTTTTCAAATTTTTACGTATCGCATTCCAGATATAATGCATAATAATATACATGGCGACTGGTTTTAATTCATCTTCCATGTCGCGGACAGAAAATACCACAAACTTCTTATTAATATCCACATTGGATGGTCTGTTTAGGAAAGTTGCCCAAGAGCCTCTGGTATATTTTGCTAATCTGGCCACAACAGAATCACTGTCCTCCATTCCAGAGAGGACCATTTCAAGATCTGAAAGAAGTGGCGGTTCAATATTTGAAAAATCTGATTCTGGAGTAATGTCTTTTATGGCATAAGTTTCTGAAATAGCTCGGTCTACCATTGAATCTTCTTCTGGAGTGAGTCCACCTAACATCAATCTAAAAAGACCGACTAAGTTAATGATATTTGAACGTAACACATCTTCTGCTGTTTCATCTTCTCGAGGGATTGGTAGATCAAAAGGATTTAAATGGTGGTCTGAAGAAAGTGAAATATTAAAATATCGTCCACCAACCGCTTCAGCCAAGAATTCATATTCCCTTTCTGGGTCTATGACAATAACATCAGTATCAAACATGAGTGATCTTAAAATTTCTAATTTTGTGGCATAAGATTTTCCAGAACCAGATTTAGCAAAGGTTACAGAGTTATAATTTTCTAAGGAGAACCTATCAAAAATAACTAAACTTGAATTACTTCTGTTGATACCATAAAGTATTCCTTTGTCAGAAGTAAGGTCAGAAGAAATAAATGGGAAAACACTTGAAAGTGGTTCTGAATTTAATTTTTGGTGAATATTTAATAAATCTGTTTCTATTGGAATGACACTTTTGAAACCTTCTTCTTGCTGAAAAAGGGCTGGTTTAATATAGATGAGTTTTGATTCAAGCATTGATTTTATTTCATTTTCTACCTTGAAAAGCTCTAAGTCATTATCTGCATAAATTGTGATGTAAACACCAACATCAAACATTTTTTCTTGGGCTTGGATTAAATTATTACGAAGGCCTTCAAGGTCTTCGTAGGCAGTGTCTAGCATTGGATCTCGCACCATTCCTTTTGCTTCTCGGACACTTATTTGGCTTTGTACTTCAGCAACTTTTTTCTGAAATTGTCGTAGCATCAAGGATGTGTCTATTGGATGAATGAATATTGAAATATCAAAAATTTTATCCAGATTAATTATTGGAGAAAACCAATTGTCTGTTAAAAATCTGGGATAAGATATTATAAAAAAAGTACGGGCTATTTTGTCACCTAGGTTTATAGATTTTGGGTCAATTTTTAAGGCTGAGGGGGCAATAATATCTTGAAGTTCTAGGTTTGCAGACTCATAAATTTTTTCTGGTAAGACTGCTAAAACAGAAGCTTGGGCTTCTTCGCCTTTAGTTCCTTTTTCTTTTCCAAATAATTTTTTAATGTCTTCTAAAATACTCATATAATTTTTGTGGCGTTAAACTCGTAGTTTATTCTAATCTAATTTTCCCTTCTATCTCTCCTGGGTTGAAAACTTTATAAAATACTTCCACTACTTCTTCAGTACCGAGCTGAGCTGAATTTATACCACAACGGGAGAGTCCTTGTTGGATGACGGCCACTCTTTCTTCTAGTTGAGATCTTTTTTCTTCAAAAGCTACTTGCTCCGCTTTTTTTATTTCTGCTCTGTTTTTTTGGGAAAATATTTTATCTAGGATTCCAGAGTCTGATTTTAAAGCAGTGTGAGTATAAGGGACTACTATAAAAAAGCTTTTTGTCATGATGGCAACTGAGTCAGTAAAATTTTTAATAAAGTCTACATATTCTCTGGTTTGTAACTTTAAAAGGGGTTCATTTTGTACTTTAATTCTATTTTCCAAAAGTAAAAGATAAGGTCGAATATCAAGCCTTCTTGATTGGATTGATATTTGTATAGAAAAATCTAAAGTATTTAGAAAATTTTGGAATTGCATTATTGTGGCCTGTTGTTCATCGGCTGATTTTAAAGATAGGTTTACTGAGTTGGCAAGTACAATTGCTCGGAGTTCGTCGTTTTTCAGCACGACTATTCCATCGCGGACTTCTTTGATCGGGACAAACTCTTGAGTTGCTTTTGCATTTAAGGCCATATTATATATTATTATTTTTTTGTTTACTTAAATCTAATACATCTAAACTCCAAGCCAAATCCCGCAACTTACTTCCACTTAATTGTGAATGCATCATTTGTATTTTATTTTTCTCTTCACCTAAGTTATTTATATTGGAAGGATTGTGAGTAGATATGCGTTTTTTCCAAATATAAAGTTTGTTTTGGGTAAAATATTTAAAACCTGACTCTAGTATATTTACGAAAGGTTTATTGTTTGGTTTATAAAAAGTAAGGGTTAAGGAAAACCCAGCCATGATTAAAATTGGGATTGCTCCCATCATAAGACCTAATAATTTATAAAGGACAAAACACAGACCTGCTCCTCCTGCCAAATAAATAAATTCCTTAAAAGTAAAAGGTCCAAATATTTTGTCTTCTATATCTAAAAATTGTGGAACTTTAAATTGCATGCATTATTTGATTATTCGTCGGGTGATAAACGATATGGATCTGCTTTAGCTGGATAAGAAGGAGAAGCTGTCGTTAGATTTTTCAGTGAGTGGTCAGTTTCTACTACATCATTTTTGACAAAACCAGATAATTTTTGGGTCAAAATTGGTGGAGGGGTCATTAATTCTGCTTTCGCCGGAAGAACTTCAATTGGAGCGGAGCTTAATATTTGGGCATTTTTCTTATCTTTTTCGGTATTAGGGACTTTTTCTATCCCTTGTTGTTCTATAGACACTTTTTTATCTTCAGTAGATATATTTTGCAAAGTTTCTGTTTTTTCCATATTTTCATCTTTCAAATCTTCGTCTTCCTCATATATTTTTTTAAGTTGATCAAAAATTTTACTTAACATCTGTTCATTCACATCCTTCGTTATGGTGTTTGCTTTTTCATTATTTATTTTTAATCTATCTTTTAATTCAGTTTGATATTCATCTGGGTGAACCAATCCGAGCATTACGAGATAAGTTTCTGTTTGAAATATTCCGAGTTGTTCTATGTTTAGTCCATTTTTTCTTCCAATATTTATTATTTTATTTCCTAACTCAGGATCAGTAAAAATCTTCTTTATTTCGTCCGGAAGTTTTTCCATTTGTTCTTTTATTATTTTTTCTGTTTCTGGGTCCATTTTGTTAGTTTTTAGTGAATGATTAATCTAATTATACATAATAATTATAATTTATTATTAAGGATGCGGAGTGCCACCTCCTCCTCCCGCTGGAGTGGTAGGAGTTGGTGGGGTAGGAGTTGGAGTTGTTGAAGTACTTCCTCCCGCCGCCGCAAGAGATGCTGTTACGTCAGCCAAGGTTGCCCTTTTCGTTAATGTAGCTAGATCTGCTCGTACTTTATTTGCCGTCATTCTATTTTTTGCACTCATAGTTCCTGCTTTACTACCCCACCCTATTGTTCTCTTTTCTTTTCTATCAGCATAAGTGTTTCTTCTTGCCGCATTTAAGTGTCTAGAGACATTAGCTAGTTCTTTAGCTTCTATTCCATGTCCAGTTAGTTTCATTTGATATTCAAGTTTTTCAGTGTTAGTAAGTTTTCTTCCTGCCCCGATTTCTATCTGATCTATAATATCACCGGCTTTTTTAACATCCATTCCTCCTCTTGATAATTCTGCTTTTCCGTAATCGCTTGTATCAAGTTGTTTTTGTACAAATTCATCATCTCTTTTTACAGCATCAGCTCTTGATTTTGCAAATCCACCTTTTTGCGCTTCGCCAACTTTCATCCCAGTTGCCGACGCCAAAGTTTGACCTCCAATTTTTGCTCCGCGAATGTCAAAACTTCTACCAGCAAGACCGCTAACTCTGTTGGAAACAAATTGACCCCCCCTAGTATTAGCTGCCCAGTCTCTGAAGCGATTACTTTCTGATACATTAGCAGCAATTCTGCCAATACCTTGACGGCCAAGGTAAGCTGCACTTCCAGCTACTGCCGCTAAACCAACTCCGCCTGCCATCTTGGCGGCTGTCATCACCATTCCCCCTATTTCTCCTGCGCCTCTTTTGGCATAATTTTTTGCTTTAATAAGAAGAACACAAATTAATATTGAAGGCAAAACAACTCCCAGTATGATTTTTATCATTCCTGTAGCCCCACTATTATTTGTACTTTTAGGAATGATGCCTTCGAACACAGCTTTATTACTTACTAACATGAATATAAAATACAAAAAGAATAGGAAAATTGGAGCCATAAAGGCTGAACTAAGCAAGCGACTAAACCATGCCTTCCATCCTATGTCCTGAATAGCTGATAGTTGTGGAACTGATGAAGAAACAAAAGCAAATGGCGAAAAAATAATTAAAATCCAAAGCTCAATTAATCTACCTAAAAAGAAAATTCCCGAAATAAACAATACATATGCAGCAAAACACATAACAGCCCCTGAAATTAGAATAACAGAAAGTATCATCGTAAATGGCACTTCTTTGGCATCTTCTATTGGTTCCCCAGTTTTAGGATTAAATTGTTTTTTTGCTTGTTTAAAAAAATCTTCTCCAACCATTTGAGTTGGATCAAATGAATTTACTAGACCACCAGATATATCCTTTTCACCCCCAATTCCAGAATAAGGTCTTTCTGTGCCAGTAGAACTTTTTGTATCAACAGACATTTTGTTATAAAAGATCAAAGCTAAAATATTTGAAGAATCGATAATGACTGTGGTAAAAAACATGGAGAAGTTTATCAGGAGAGCAATTATTATTACATTTACTATCATTTTTTTGACTTCAGATCCACCAATTCCTAAAATAACCTTAATAGCTATATAAAGGAGAATGAGAATAAAGAAAATATTTGAAAAATCACGAACTATTCCCCAAGCTTGGCCAACAAAAGCACTTTTTAATAAATCAGAACTTAATGATACGGATAGTAAAATATTAAAGAACATTCCTGAAACCCAAAGCAAGAAAGCTGGTATGCCATGGAAAAAACTATAAAAAAGCTTTGTTAGGCATCCCTCTGAAAGTGGATTTACACTGCCCATAGTCATGCAAGCACGCTTACTTACATATTCTTCAAAATTTTTGTTGATCGTTGTGCTTGGATCTCCTTCTTTGCCTTTACAATTGGATTCCACTAGATCTTGAGTGAATTGTTCTTTAGCACATTTTTCATATTCAGTTTCTTCCGCATTTACTTTTTCCACTGAACTAAAAAATCCAATTAAGACAATAATCAAAATTATCCCTAAGATTAAAATTTGACTCTTAGTTTTTGAATTCCCGGTAGTAGAATTTTTTTTTGTTAAATTTTTCAACATTTTTACTTTACGAACTTTATAACTTTCTACTTTATAACTATTTAGTTTGCCACCCATGACCCGCTAGCTGTCGCGCATTCTGATTGTAGTGTGTTTGGTATTGGGATAGTAGCAGGCAGTGTTGTTTGATTAGGTATTTGCATTGTATTAGGTATTTGCATTGTGCAAGTTCCGAGTGGTTCTAGTAGCCCCCAGGTTCCAGAATTTTGAGTACATTCGTCTGTGGTTAAATTTGTATCGATAACCCCATTGCTGTATCTGCAATTACCTAACGCTTCTGTGGAACCTTCATAAAGAGGTGTTTCTCTTGCATTTCCAGGTAAGTCACCTTTATAATCTATATCTCTTGCATTAAACACAGTATTACAATTAATGTTTGTGTACCAGGATGCATCTACAATGAGGCCTCCTGCGTAAGATAGACCACCCCCCCAAGTAAAGCTTTTAACAATGGACTCTATAAATGAACCAAGAGTAATTGTTTGATATTTCAATTCTCCCCCATCTACTAAAAGTAATTCTGGATAAGCTTTTGTAGTCTGAGTAAATGTTCCATGAGAGCGTCCACCCTTTTTTGGCATCTCGCAGAATAATTTTATTTCTGTTTGATCAGGATGATCTAAACGATAAGCCTTTGGACCACCAGGGTTGCTCCAGCCTTTTTCAGTTCTTTGGACTGGGCATCCAAATTTATTAGTTGGGTTTAGAAAATCAAGAAGATTGTTGTACATGTCTTTTGTTTCAGATAATTTATTTCGAGTACTTTCTATAGTATTGGTATTAGATAAGTCAGGGAGTGCTCCTTGATATTGTTTCCAAAGTGATACTAGAGCTTTTTCTTCCACGGAACCTTTTTCTGGTTGTTTGGCATTGTCAGGGAAATAAGCATCTAAATTTTGCTTTATTCCTTGCAGTCTTGCTAGAGCAGTATTTTTGGCTATTCTAGCATTATTTAGTTGATTCATTCCTTGAGACAACTTTGTAATACTTTTTACTGCATCCATGTAAACTAATGAACTCGGAAGTTCAGGCATCGTTTTATTGTCTATCCAATCCTTGAATAATTTCATAGCAGAAGTTAATTCTTTCATGATTGCATCAGCGTCTTCCTGTTTACTACTACCACCTAAAATACTTACAAAAGAACTTGCTTTACCCTGAACATCTGTTCGTTCCCTGGCAATTTCTTCATCCATTCTTTCTTTTAGACCAATAATATCTGGACCAGGAATACACTTATCAAGTTCCTGTGCTTTGGGCCAAATTTTACTATACATTTGATATATGCCAGGATTATTTACATCCTCGTTATACATTAACCTGAGCTCTGTTGCTACGCTGTTCAGCGCCTTGTTTACTGTTTGTTTGAAGTCACTTAAGATAATTTCTTTGTCTGGGCCAGTATTCCAAAAATCAATTGAGTTAGTCCCTGCATCCACTGGGCTGCCAAGAGTTTGGCCATTATAACTCCAATCATCTTCTGCAGGAGCAGGGTTTACTTTACTTGCGAGTGCGTTCAAGCCTTTATTCATATAGTGAGTTAATAGAGCATCAAAAATAGCAGACAAACTATTGCCCATTGCTCCATCAAGCGCCGTCGTTAAGAACGGTGAATCCATAGCAGTCATTATAGAATTAGCGGCAACAGAACCGGGAGTGGTAGTTTCAAAACCACTTGATCCATCTGGTTTCTTTGGACAAACATTTGTTTTTTCCCATTCTGCTTTTGCTGCTTCTCTGTCAGCTCTCCATTGAGCTAAACTAGCTTCATACTGACTTTCAGCATTTAAAAAAGTTACAGAATTATTTGTGGTAGTAGTGGAACCAGTAGCAAGAGAATACCCTAAAATAGCCTCTGATGCTTGAGGCATTGGAGTGTCATCTGAATAAGTTGGTTGCATAAACTCATTGGTGCCATTATTGAAACTCGGATTTGTTGTACATTTTTGTGGAGATAAAAAGCCTGCTCCTTGCTGAAGGAGGCTTTTGACTCCTTCAGCAGCTGATTGTTGAGTGCCTCGGATATCATTGGCGAGCTGTTCAGTTGCTTCCATGCGAAATCCTAATGCATTGTTTTGTGGAAATTGAGTGTTAGTTAAAAATGCATTCCATCCTCCATAATTAAAGTCATTTCTATAGGCAATAAGTTCCGCTCGGTTCATAACATTACTTAAAGTATAACGGGCGTTGTTTTCTTGGGTAGTTTTATACATATTAATTGCATCTAGGGCAAATTGCTTACCAAAAGGATACAGAAGGTCATTGTAGCCATATGTCTCTACTATGTTTTTTAATTGAGATTTGGCTATATCATTAAAGAAAGATCCTGGATGTTCTAAGAAAAGTGGGGATCCCTGAAAATCAGAATTTATCCAGTTTATCGTAGCTTTGGTCATTTCCGCTACAACTTTTTTTGCCGCGGCCTTAGCTAATTCTTGGAGTATTTTTTGGGCAACTTCTTCATATTTTATTGCGAGATCTGCTAAATCTGTAGCTAATGATTCTAGCGTAGCTGACAAGATTCCACCAAGTGAAAAATCTCCTATTGGGTTAGTTCCAACATCTCCTGCCCCCCATATAGCGTATCCTTTTTCGGGAAAAGACAAAAAAACAGATGGTAATAATATCAAAATAATCAAGAGACCAGAGATGCATTTTTTTGTTTTATTACCAATTGTCATTTTTTTGTATTATATCTTTTATTTACCCTGCAGTGAAGCTCTTTCTTCTTTTATTGGGGTTTAATTTTTCAATAATAATTTTTGGGTAATTACATTTTGAAGTTTTGTAACAGCTGATCCCAGCGAGATAGCATTTGGATAGACTTGATTAATAGCGCCCATAGTCACAATAGGATCAGTGTCAAAAAGCCTTATATCATTTAAATTCTCTATTACTCTTTCTAGTCCATTTAAACAATCAAGATGTAGCTGAGCTAAAGATTGGGGGACATTTATTTTTAATCCTTCTTCCATGGCACTTTGGATAGGTTTAATTACTAGGTCTAACTTTGCCAAGGCTGACATATCTAAATTATTTTCATCTGCTACAAACTTTTGTAGAATAGATAGCACATCTTCTTTTATTGGATATTTATTTGCAATTGTATTCATTGTCTTTAAATAATTTATGATAGCCAGGGAACTGTCATCATTGGTTATTTTAATATCAGAAAGTGTAAAGACTTTTCGAACAACAGGGTTTTCTATTTTTGTAGCCAAAGAAGCCCCTAAAGCATTTACCATAGTTTGATCCATCGCTCCACTCTGACTACCAGCAGCCACAGTAGCGAAAAGCTCTCTGGAAAATTGTTCAGTTTTAGTCAGTTTTTCTGGTTCTGTGGAGGAAATGCTTTTATTTATTCCCCCAACACTTTCTCCTTGTTCAGCTTGTAATTTACTGATAGCTGTACTGTCTGGTATTCCAGGAGTTGTTTCTTTTTTTGTTGGATCAAGTCCATATAAAGGTTCTTGCCAATCTACTATCCCATCACTATCGCTATCTTTGCTTACTAGGTCTTCTATTGTTATGTTGCCATAGGTTAAACCATTTTCTTGGTTTCCTTTAACAAAATTAACAGTATTTTTAAATATAGCTGTGTTTCTTATCAAAAAAAGGACAACAAGAAAAAGCACTGCAAAGGCAATCCAAATTATCCTTTTATGTTTTTCCCAAATATTTTTAATTATGAGTTAATTATAACATCTCTCTAAAAAAGAAACTAGCTTTTAGCCAGCATAATCCAATCTTCAAGAGTTAATTCTTCCGCTCTTTTGTTTCCTAGGGTTTTTATAGCAGAGATTCGTTCATTTTTGAGATTTGAGGAGAGCTTTTTTCTTTTATGGGCAAAACCAGCTTTGACTATTTCCCAAAATCTCTTTTCATTAATGCTATTTTCCTTAAAAATCTTTCTAGAAATATTTTTTATAGCAATAATAGCTGAGTCAACCTTAGGACTTGGTGAAAAATATCTTTTATCAACCTTGGCAATTATTTTTGGCTCCCCGTAAGCCTTAACTGAAATAGAAAGAATACTTTTTTTTTCATCACGAGCAACTATTCTTTTTGCCACTTCATGTTGCACCATTAGAATCATTCTTTCTGGTTGATTTTCTGTTGTTAAAAATTTTTTTAAAATTGCACCGGTGATATTGTAAGGAATATTGGCAATGATTTTGTAATAAAAATTATTAAAAATATTATTTTGAAAACCGCACATAATTTTCTGCTGAAAATTTGCTATGCTCAGCTCGTCAGCTTGCGCAATGCTTTTCAAAACAACATTCTTAATAATTTTTTCAATGTTACAAGACAATATATCATCATTTATTAAAATTAATTTTTTTTCTTTAATTTCTTTTTCAAATTTTGTTTTTAAAAATTCAAAAAGTTCATGGTCTTTTACTACCGCAATAACTTTTGACCCAACTTGCAAAAGTTTTTCTGTGAGGGCTCCTTTTCCTGGTCCAATTTCTAAAATTACATCACTTTTTATTATTTCTCCAGCTTCTACAATTTTCTTTAAGGCAATCTCCGATTTTAAGAAATTTTGCCCCAGTGATTTTTTAGCTTTATGCATAAAATAATTATTAGAATGCAATAGTGCAGATAATTAAAATAAGATAAATCAAATAAACCATAAAAGCTTTCCATTCTTTATAATTTTCTTGATTAATGAAATACCAAGAAAGGAGGGAGGCTATGATGGACGGAACAAAAAGGAATGAAAGATGGAAGTACCATGGTATTAAAAGAAAGAAAAAACAAATAATTCCAGCAATTAATTTTTTAGAATTTTTTAATCCCAATAAAGTAGGGATGGTTTTTATGCCAACAGCACGATCTCCCTCAAAATCTTTAATATCACGAATATTAGAAACAGCAATATGAAAAACAATAATAGCCACAGCCAGGTCAAATGGGAAAGCCGTGATGGCCTTATTAGGATTCATTAAGAAAAATCCTCCCAAGACAGCTGACAGACAAGCAAGTCCTACTAGACTGGAATTTAAGATAACAAATCTTTTTAGTCGTAAAGGGGGGTTGGAATAAATAAAATAAATAGAGAGTCCTAGGCAGGTAAAAAATAATATATAAAGGCTAGACGCATAAGCCGACAGCAAAGCCAAAATTAAGAATATTTTTGAAGCTATTTCTAGATCATTTTTGGATAAATCTTTTGTAATTAATGGACGATTTTTATTTGAAACAGCATCAATTGTTTCATCCTGTATATCATTTTGACAAATACTAAACATTCCAGCGCAAATAAGAGTGATGGTCGCCAATATATAACTTTGGATATCAATCCAGTTTGTTGACCATGTGCCATGAGCTAGAGCCACACCAAAGATGGATAAAAGAAAAAAATAAAACAGTCTTTCTGGCCGACCATTTTTTAGTAAAGCTATTAATTTTTTTCTAGCGCCAAGAAAGAATAAAGAAAAGGCAGCTAATATGGCAATTATAATATTAATGCCAATCATTGTTTTATTAAAAGCAAATTCGATTAGTCCTTGATTGTTTGCTGTAAAATTTGGGTCCAGATTATTTTGAATTATATGTGATGAAATGATTGATTGCAGGATGGAAACAGCTGGTCCACCTTGGTTTGGTAAAAATAGGGCTATTAATGAAGGAATTGATCCGAGAAAAAGTACAAAAACATAAAAAGTAAAAGTTGCAACAAGCGATCGAATAATATTTTTAGTGATTGTGTAAACGTAAGAAAAAACAAAAATGCCTCCAAGGATTCCCTCAATCTTCATTCCAAGAGTCACTCCAGAATTTGTTTGCTCGCTAAAAAAATATGTCACAAATTGAAGAAACAATTCTTTTCCTGTTACAAAAAGATAATTTATTGAGTGTCCACCTACTCCGCCAAAAATCAGATCCACAATTGGAGGAATCCAAATAAAAAAGAACCCAAAAAGGCATATTACTGATACCTCCTTAAGACTTGTTTTAGTAAAGAACATTAAAATAACCATTAAACCAAGGATAGAAGTAAGAAAAAATACATTAAAATGAATAATGCTGGACATGTTGATAAGAATAAATTCTCCTGGTTTAAAACTTGAAAACTGCTCTAAAAGAGCCCTAATCAATACAATTCCCACAAAAGAAGCAATCCAAGAATTAAAAGTTATTGGGACAGTATTGGCATACAAGCGTAATTTTTCCATAAAAAAACTATATCACAGACTTAGTATATTTACACTTTTCGATCAATAATAAAATTTACAATTCCAGTAAAAAATTCTTTCGCTTCTTTATTTTTGAAATTAATTTTTATTAGAGCAGTAAGAGCTTTTTTAGCAAAACTTCTTGCTAGCTTTTCAGAATATGCTAGAGAGCCAGTTTTTCTAATGACTTTTCTGAATTCTTCCAATTCTTTTTTTGAAATATTTTTTTTATTTAAACATTGTTTAATGATTTGCTTTTGTTTTTTATTTCCTTTTTCTAAAGCTTTCAGGACTAGAAGCGTTTTTTTACCTTCAATAATATCAGAACCAACTTTTTTTCCGGTCTCTTTTTCATTTCCAAAAATTCCAAGAATATCATCTTTTATTTGGAAAGCTTTTCCTAAAGGTAAAGCAAATTTAGAAAACAAATCTAAATATGATTTTTCAGCTTCAGCTAAAATACATCCTAAATGAATAGGACCTTCGACAGTATAAATAGCCGTTTTTCCTTCATGCATTTTTAGAATTTGTTTTTCTGTAGTTTTGTCTTGATCACTCATAACAATGTCTAGCATTTGTCCAGAGCATGTTGAGAATATAATTTTTTCAACCTTATTAAGGCATTTTAATTTAACAGTATCTTTAAAATTAGTATTAAAAATAACATCATGTGCCATAGAGTTTGCCATATCACCAGATACTATGGCCATTGAATTTCCAAAATGAATTTTATCTTTTTCAAGATTATTTTTATTAGCGGTTTTTTTATATCCTTCATGAATAGTGTCTACGCCATGTCTACTAACATCTTTGTCCATGATATCATCATGAATTAAAGCAAAAGACTGAAAAAGTTCAGTTGCTATTGAAATTTTTAAAATTTCAGCACGGTCTTGTCCCCCTGTGGCTAAATAACTGTAATATAAAAAAGCTGGTCTAATTCTTTTTCCTCCAGCCATTGTGTAATCTCTGATCATCCTTATGGCTTTTTGGGTGGTCGGGTCGATTTTACCAGTTTGATGAATTTTTTCTTCAAAATAGTTTTTCAGGATAGGCTCGAATCTTCTCTTGAAATTTTTTAGAAGTTTTATCGCATTTTTATCCATATAAGAGTAAGCTTAGCTTATTTATAATACAAAGCCAAACCCTAGTATTTTATAAGTAAATTGTTTTTATTCCACTGGCTTCACCTTCTTTTTCTAAAATATTCACTGGAATATCTGATATAAATTCTGAGGGGGCATTGATTTGGCGTGATCCGAAAATAGTGCGGAAATTTGCAAATGATAAAAATAATTTTTCTTTAGCACGAGTGAGTGCCACATAAAAAAGTCTTCGTTCTTCCTCGTCATCTTCATTTGTTTTATTTTCATTTTGTCTTTGATGTGGGAAAAGTCCATCTTCTAATCCTGTAATAAAAACATATTTAAATTCAAGTCCTTTTGAAGCATGGACGGTCATAAGTTTTATAGCATTTGTTTTGTCTTTTTTTTCTTGATTAATCATTAACGAATCTTGATCTGATGCCAATGACGCATCTTCTAAAAGTTTTTCTATACCTGTTCCAGCTACTAGATTGTCATATTTGAGCGCGAGGGTGGCAAGTTCTTTGATGTTTTCTAATCTTTCCATATCTTCTTCAGTTCCAGAAGAAAGTTCTTGTTCAATGCCTGATTTTTTAACCACAAATTTTATTACCTCGCTTGTTTTTAAAGATTCTTTTTTTCCGTCTTTTCCAGATATTTTTTCTTTTATTTCTTCAAGTGTTTTATAAAAATTATTAATTTTTAACTGCATTTTTATTGGCAAGGTTTCTCTTTGTTCAGAAAAAATTTTCATTAAAGTTACTTTTCCGATGCCTCGCGCAGGGAAATTTATTATTCTTTTTATGTCAGATAAACTATCAGGGTTTAAGGCGGCCCGTAAATAAGCGAGAGTGTCTTTAATTTCTTTTCTTTCAAAAAATTTAACACCCAAAACTTGATATGGGATATTATATCGAAGCATCGCTTCTTCCAGTGCTCGAGATTGAAAATTTGCACGATATAAAATAGCGATATCAGCAAATCCAAAAGTACTTTTTTGAGTGGTGATGTTGCGAAGCAGGATATCCCGAGAAAAAGTATTTTTGGATTTGCTGGAGATAGAATCGGTGATTCTTTTGCTCAGGTCATCGGGGAAAATCCCCAGACCATTTTCAAAAGTATTCCCGACTTTGTCTACTATTTCCAGGATTTTTGTTGCGACAAATTCCCCTTCATCTGTTTCATCTAAAGCCTCATACAATCCTATCTTCTCCCCTTCTGTATTGTTTGTAAATAAATTTTTATCTGGTCTATATTTATTTTTCTTGATTACAACATTGGCTGCTTCTAAAATATTTTTTGTAGATCTGTAGTTTTGTTCCAATAAAATTATTTTTGCATTTGGATAATCTTTTTCAAAACTTAAAATGTTTTTCAAATTTGCTCCACGCCAAGAATAAATATTCTGATCTGCATCACCTACCACACAAATATTTCTATCAGTATTTGTTAGTAATTTGGACATCAAATATTGCACTTCATTCGTATCTTGGTATTCATCCACGTGTATATATTCCCATTTTTTTTGATATATTTTTCTTATTTCTTTATTTTCTTTTAATAATTTCGTAGCTTTTAATAGCAGATCATCAAAATCTAGTGCATTTTCTTTTGTTTTTTGTTTTTCATACAAATTCCAAACTTGAGCTACAATTTTCCCTAAAGAACTTCCTCCCCCCTCCTTTTCTATGTAATCCGCTAAGTATACAAACTTTCCTTTTTCTCGTGAAATTATATTTTTTATTTTTTTTGGATCATATTGTTTTGGGTCTAAACCAAGTTCTTTTAAAATATTTTTTACCAGAGTGGTAGTATCACTTTCGTCTAAAATAGTAAAATATTTAGTTAAACCTAAGAGCCGTGCATTTTCTTTTATTATATAAACTCCTAAAGAATGAAAAGTGCTGACAAAAGGAATTTTATCTTGCCCCTTGGCATTTTTTTTAATTTCTTCGATAATTCGCTCGCGCATTTCTTTAGCTGCTTTATTGGTGAAAGTTACTGCTAAAATTTTATCAGGAGAAATTCCATTTTTTATTAGATTTACAATTCGATGTGTAATAGTCTTTGTTTTTCCAGCTCCAGCTCCAGCCACAATTAAAAGCGGGCCTTTCATATGAAGTGCCGCTTCTTTTTGTTCTTTATTTAGACTTTTTAAATGCTCTTTTTCCTTAGTCACGTATTTAATATAACACGAATTTATTTTCTTAGATTATTTTGTGATACTATCTAGACTTTTTTTGAATTCTTTTCCTGATTCATCTTTCGTTAATTTTTGCAAAGCACGGTACATATAATCTTCACTGTCTTCGGCTCCTATCCCCAATAACCCTTTTTTGGGTTCAAGACCACTAAACTTTTTAAGTAAATTCAGATAATCTGAAAAACGTTTCGTTGTTGCATCAATATTTGTTTCATTGGTGTATTCCAGAACTTCATTTGCTTTTTGGGTGCTCAATTTATACCATATTGCTCGTTCGTTGTCGTTTTTAAACAAATGACTCATATCTTCTAGGCTTTTATTATAAGTTTCTAATAATTCTGGTCCGGATAAATTAAAAAGATTTTTTGCAAATTTTGAATTTTGCAAAGTAGTATTTTCACTTTCTGTAAGTCCAGGGAAATGTTCTTTAATACCGTATGCATCATGATATCGGCCTGTTTCTTTATCAAGAAAATATTCTTTTCCATTAAATATATATCGTTCGCCATAATTACCTCCTATATTATAATTATATATTGCGCTATTATTATGTGATCCGTGATGATTGGGATGATGACCTGTATTATTATGATGTAATTTACTACCAGGATGATGATCATGACTGGCTTCGAAATGGTGACCCATTCTATTATAATCGGGTGCATAATGGCGAGGTAGGCCAACTTGTATTGTAGTTTCGCCCATATGTGCAGTTTGATAACCCAAATGAGGTGTTCTTGTGTTGTCTATAAGATTTGTATTTTCTATTTTATATGCATTTATTAAATCTTCTCTTATTTTGTATTCTTTCTCTATTTGGACTTGATTAGGTTCTGTAATATGTATTTTTGTATCTGTTGGTATTTCGTTCTTTACAGGTTCAACTTTTTCTGGTTCGGTAGGGATAGTTTGTTCTGGTGTAGTTGGTTTTTCAGCAACTTCAGCACCATGGTTAGTATTGTGGTCGGAATCAAACATTTCTCCGTTAAATTTTTTTAAAGTTGGGATATTTCCAGAAGCATCGGGTGTTCCGAATAGAAGATTACCATCTTTGTCAAATTTTAGAATTGCCCCTGCCATAATACGGGCGCTTTCTTTTCCGTTTGGATTGTTTGGGTCAAAAAGTCCTAACTTGATCGCCTTTTCTACTGCATCAGTTTTCATAAATTCCTGAATGCCTTTTGGAGTTTTGTCATAATTTCCACCATATTGTTCTGCAATTTGTTTTTTCAAATCTAAAATTCCCTCTACTCCACCCTTACCATTTTCAAATTTAATACCTTTATTTTCAAAATTAATTGCAGATGAAGTTTCTGGAATAGATTTTGGTGCAACAGCAGAGACAGGTGAAACAGGAGGTAAGACTGTATTAGCATCGTGAAAATTATGGTAAAGATGTGATGCTGTTTCACAGATTTTATCTATACCAATAACCAATGTTTCTACTTGTAATATAGCTACAGTAGCTTTTCCAGCTGTTTGGCTGTAGCGTAAAAGCATTGCTGCAAAATCCACAGTTCCATATTGAGTAACAATACGATCATAATCTTCTAAATTTTTCTTTTGTTTTGTTATAAGTTTTTCTATTTCTGTTTTCTTTTCTTCATCTGTAAGCTTATTATTAAGTTCTAGTTTTTCTATGTTTTTATTGAGTCTTGATATGGCACCTTCAAAAATAACATGTCCTTTTATTTCATATCCCAAAAGTTCTTTTCTTAATATTTTTTGTATAAAAGTATTTGCAGTGCTTGGATCTTTAAGTCTTTCTTGGAGATCTTTCGGCATTTCCATCAAATATTTATTTTTAAGATCTTCAGTTGAAAGACCATTTGTGTTCCAAGTACGATTTCCTTTATTGTTATCCTCAAATGTTCCACCAGCTTTTTCGTATATTTTCCAGGCTTCTTCTGCTGCAATATCAGCATCATGAATACGAGTTCTTTCAATTACTTTTTCATTTTCTAAATAAGTTTCTTTTCCTGCTTCAGCTAATACAACAGTTGCCATACCAACTGCCATGGCGACACGATTAGCAGCTCCCACTGTGATTCCTACCGCATCAGATATCAATCTCCCATATTTTAAAACGTTTCCAGAAAAATTTCCCCAATTAGACATCGTTCGTTGTTTCTCAGCACTAATGTTTATCCCTCTTTTTTGACCCTTGATAGGTATTCCTAACTTGGTATCAGAAAAAGCTGATGCGTCGTTTGCTTTTGTCACAGCATCTTTAGATTGTTGTATAAAACGGTTTCTTAATTTTTTATAAAATTTTCCTCTGCCTTTTTCGCCAATTCCTGCGAATTTATGACCTTTTATTTCATAACCATTTATTGCTGCATTAAAAATACTGGCAAAAAAATCGTTTTTTGCTTTTTCAGCCTTAAAACCAAAAGTATCTAAACCAAATTTAATTTTTTCTTTCTCCTCTGGCGAAAGATTTTTTGTTTCTTCTTCAATTTTTGCTACTTCTTCTGTTTCTGGAGTAACCCTAGTTTGTTCTAAATTTTTTTTATCTTTATTATTAAAAAATTTTTTCAATAACCCACTTTCTTTTTTAGAACTATCCCCAATACTTTTGTTATCTTGGAGTGCATTAATTATTTTCTGTAGGTGTGTTACTTCTTCAAGACGATAGATCGTACTTCTTTTATGTTGTTCATTTTGTCTTATGATATCTTTAGGAAATTTTATAATATCGTTTAATTTTTCTTGGGCCTCTTCCTTTTTTTTAACAAAGTACTCTACAGGATTGGCTTCTAATAATTTTATTTCATCATTAATTTGTTCCGCCCTTTCTGTGTATCCTTTATTTGTACAATATTCAAAATTATCTCTTAATAAACTTAACTGTACACCAACAAAATCTTTGATATCCTTCGGTAGTTTTTTAGATTTAATACTTACTTCTTCAGGAGCCACTTCTGGCCCTACTTTTTTAGGGGAATTTTTACCTCTTATTATTTTAAGAAGTTTTTCCGTTTCTTTCATAGTATTCACATTATACGATTTTTGACTTTTTATCCAAAATTTAACTTCAAAAGTACCTTAATTTATACATTTTTTAGAGTAATCTGTCAAATTTTTAGGTGTTCGGGTTATCCCCCACACCTATCTTGGTATTATTTTGCTTTTTCAATACAAGTACTACCATACTTGAATATTTTAATATAAAAACCATTCTTTCTTAGATTGCTTGATTAGTAAAATAAAAAGCGATACCAAGATAGGTGTAGGGGTTATCCACAGGGGGTTCTTGTTAGATTGACTTTTGACCATTTTTGAGATATCTTAGGAAGGTAGTCCCGAAGAGAGGTGCGGAGCAAGCTGACTGAAAGCTAGACAAGACAGTAACCATCGTGAGAACCTTTGTCGCCAATTGGCGAATGCAGCACAATACAGGTCGTCCTGTGATTCTACCTTTATAATAAAAGGCTAGAAAAGGAAATCTTACGATATTTAGTTTGTGTTATAAAACGTAAAAATACAACAGTTAGTAAAATATTGCGATCTATTTTAGCCTCTTCTTTGTTACTTGGGACTTTTTTTATGCCTATTGGGGCAGCTCAAGCAGACATCTTTTCTTCCATATCTTCTATTTTTGGGGGTGATCAAGCTTATGCACTTCAAGTTAGCGGTTCTGATCAGATTACAGATGGTAAAGAAACAGACGATTCAATTATTGTTACTGATAATAGTGGAACTGCCCTTGTCCCAGCGACAGGTCTTTCGGGTGGGCAAGATACCTTAGACTCTTCTTTTGATCAGATAAGTGTTTACGTGGTAAGAAAGAATGATTCTATTTCTCAAATAGCTGATATGTTTGGGGTTTCAGCCAATACAATTCTTTGGGCTAACGATCTTAAAAAAGGTGATAAGTTAACAGAGGGTGACACCTTAATGATTTTGCCTGTTTCTGGAGTAAAACATACAATCCTTAAGGGTCAAACCTTAGCAGGTATTGCTAAAAAATATAACGTAGATGTTTCAGAAATTACTAATTTTAATGAAATAGCCCTAAGTTCTGAGCTAGTACCAGGAGATGAGCTTATTATTCCAGATGCTGAAATGGTTGAGATAAGTGTTCCAAAAACTAAAACTACTAATCCAGTAAATACTATAAAAACAGCACTTAAAACTCTCGTTGGATATTTTATTAATCCTGTTCCAGGATATAAGAGATTAAGTCAAGGATTGCATGGAAACAATGGTGTTGACTTAGCTGCTCCAACTGGTACTAAAATAGTAGCTGCTGCTTCCGGAGTCGTATTATTGGCACGTAATGGATACAATGGAGGCTATGGCAATATGGTTATTATCAAACATCCAAATGGAACTCAGACTTTATATGGTCATCAATCTAAATTAGCTACCAAGACAGGAGCTCAAGTATCTCAAGGAGAAGTTATTGGCTATATAGGATCTACTGGACATTCAACTGGTCCGCATCTTCATTTCGAAGTACGTGGCGCAAAAAATCCCGCAGTAAATTTATAGTTTTATTCTAAAAAAAGTAAGGCAAACATTAAAAAAATTCCAAGTAATACAGTTGAAATTTGGAAGATAGAGTATTTTAATTCTTTTGTTTTTTGCAGTTCTGGAATTAAATCAGACATTGCAATATAAATAAAACCCCCAGCAGCTATTGGTAAGACCCATAGAGTAAAAGTTTCTGCCATATTTCCAAAAATTAAGGCAATAATGAGTCCCGCAACAGCAGTTAAGGCTGAAAGGAAATTTAACCACAATGCTTTCTTTTTAGCATAGCCAGAATGAATAAGTACTGCAAAATCCCCTATTTCTTGTGGAATTTCGTGCAAAACTACTGCCATTGTTGTAGCTATCCCTATAGGGATACTAACCAAAAAACTTACCCCAATAATTATTCCATCTATTAAATTATGAAAACTATCTGTAAAAAATAGCAATTTCCCTACTGGATGAATATGATTTATTTCTGTGTCATCTCCATGGTGATGCCAATGAAGAAATTTTTCTATTATAAAAAATAAAAGAATACCAAAAATAATTAATAAACTTACAAAAACAGGAGCGTTTGAATTTTCAAAAGATTCTGGTATTAAATGAATAAATGCATCACCTAAAAGCGCGCCAACTGCCAAACTAATAAATAAGCTAATATATTTTTTTATTACTTCTTCTTTAAGAGAAAGTGAAAATACTCCAATCAAAGAAACAAGACTTACTACAAAAACACTAATAAATGCATATATAATTGTTGCCATGTGCGGGATGGGAGAATCGAACTCCCAACCTCAGTTTGGAAAACTGACGTTTTACCATTAAACTAATCCCGCAATGTTGAAAACCCTGAATTCACTGAAGGGTCGGGCTGCTGGGAATCGAACCCAGTCTAAACGCTCCCAAAGCGCTTGTACTACCGGTATACTACAGCCCGAAAACTTTATAAATGGTAAAACATTACCGACTTATAGTCTAAACGCTCTCATCATGAGGCGCTTGTACTACCGGTATACTACAGCACGTTTTAATCCAACATCGATTCAATATATCACAAAACAATGTTGCTGACCACTTTTATTTTTGCTTTTTTGTTTTTTATATCAATAAATACAACCAATAAATCTAATTGCCATTCTTTTTCGTCGGATATTTTTTCAGACAAAAGATAAGTTTGAATTGTTCGTGACAAACGTTTTAATTTCCAAGGATGCATATTATCTTCAGGTCTAGGATCAGATGTTTCACGTAAAACATTGTTTAAGGTTCCTGTCTGCGTAGGCAGATCACAAGCAACTGATTTTACTTCAATAAAGTATAATTTGTTAGTTTTTTCAGCTATTATATCTATTTCACCCCATTTTTTAGTGTAATTTCGATTTAAGATTAAAAAATTATGTTTCACAAGAAACTTTTTTGCCATGTTTTCTCCAAGCTCTCCTGTTTTTTGTGTCTTTGATGTAAATACTTTCGGCATTTTAATTTTATCAATATTAGATCTTTGTTTTATGAGGTTATATAAGAAAAAGATTAGTTTCACATGGAACATGTTTCACGTGAAACGCGTATTAAATTTTTATGTCTTTTACAAAAATAACCTTATTTTTCAAGCTATTTTACAAAAAAGTGTAATAAAAGACAAATTTTAATTATGTCCTTTATGAACACTACTAACATAGTTATCCACATATTTTACTAAATAACCTTTTATTTTCTATTTAATCTTCTATCAATATTTTTTACTAAAGGACACAACTATCATTTTTCCCACTTTTTATTTTTTTGTGCACCCGGAGGGATTCGAACCCCCAACGACAGTTCCGAAGACTGTTGTGATATCCATTTCACTACGGGTGCAGTAATGTTCATTATACATCATATTTTTTATTATCAAAATATCCTTATTTTACAAGACTAGAATTCTAAATTGCAATATGTTAAATATAATATATAATTAAATAATTATAGGTAATTTGGGGTTATATTTAGTGGTCGTTTTAACATAGTTAATTGAGGGGGTTATATTTAGCGATCGTTATACATAGGTAATTGAGTGGTTATATTTTGTGGTTGTCTTAACATAAGTAATTTAGGGTTATATTTAGTGGGTCGTCTTAACATAGTTAACTTGCGGTTATGGTTTAGTGGTAGAACACGTCCTTGCCAAGGATGAGACGGGAGTTCGATTCTCCCTAGCCGCACTAAAAGTCGTGGAATCAACAACTAAAAATTTAAGCAAAAGTTTAATTTT
>JBAYLA010000008.1:0-40931 GCA_041664285.1 Minisyncoccota bacterium | reverse complement strand
TTGCGGTTATGGTTTAGTGGTAGAACACGTCCTTGCCAAGGATGAGACGGGAGTTCGATTCTCCCTAGCCGCACTAAAAGTCGTGGAATCAACAACTAAAAATTTAAGCAAAAGTTTAATTTTAAAAATCCCTAAAGAGGTTTCACATGTAACAGACACACTTGAAAAAGCTGGTTTTGAGGCTTACTTGGTGGGGGGGTGTGTTCGTGATCTTCTAATGGATAAAGAACCAAAAGATTGGGACATTACAACTAACGCCAAACCAGAACAAATTATTGGACTTTTTGAAAAAACTGTTTATGAAAATACTTTTGGAACAGTTGGGGTATGTGTCCCATTCTTTGACGATACTCAGGATGTTTCTCGTGAAACATTGGAGGGTAACGTTTCACAAGAAACATCAAAATATAAGATTATTGAAGTAACTCCTTATAGAATTGAGGCAAAATATAGTGATTTTAGGCATCCAGATGAGGTAAAGTTTAGTGATAGCTTAGAAGATGATCTTAAAAGACGTGATTTTACGATTAACTCAATGGCGCTTAGTCCTAAAGGACAGCTAATTGATTTGTTTAATGGTATAAAGGACATTAAGGATAAGACATTAAAAGCGGTAGGGAATTCAGATGATCGTTTTACTGAAGATGCTCTGCGTATGTTGAGGGCTGTGCGTTTTTCTTGCCAGCTTAATTTTTCTGTGGCGTATGAAACAACGGAAAGTATTTTAAAAAATTCAGATTTAATAAAAAAAATATCTGCAGAAAGAATTCATGATGAGTTTATAAAAATAATTATGTCATCAAATCCTGCGAGTGGAATTGTGATGTTGCAAAAATTTAATTTGTTAAAAAATATAATTCCAGAATTAGAAGAAGGAATAAATTGTGAACAGTCAGGGGAACATATTTATGATGTGTGGAATCATTTACTATACGCTCTTTCACATGCTGCAAACAAAAATTGGCCTTTAGAAATAAGGCTTGCAGCCCTTTTTCACGATATTGGTAAGCCAAGAGCCAGAAGATTCTCCGAACCCAATACTTTTGCTCGGGATATCCTGGCAAGCCAACGTCACCACTCGCAAAAGTATGTGGGCTCGGACAATTTATCTAAAAAGAAATATACTTTTTATGGTCATGAAGTTGTTGGTGCGCGAATGGCAAAAAAAATAATGGAGAGATTGAAATTTCCTAAAAAAGAAATTGAATTAGTTGAAAAATTAATACGCAACCATATGTTTTTTTCTGATACAGAATTAATTACACTTTCAGCTGTACGAAGAATTATTACCAAGGTAGGAGTGGAAAATATTTGGTTATTAATGAATGTCCGTGAGTGTGACAGAGTAGGTATGAAGAAAAAAGAAACTCCTTATAGACTTCGAAAATATTTTGCCATGATAGAAGAAGCTCTTCGTGACCCTATCTCGGCTCGTCAGCTTAAAATTAATGGGGAATTTATGATGAAAGAGCTAGGGATTAAACCTGGGCCTCGGATGGGATGGATTTTAAATGCTTTATTGGAAGAAGTTTTAGATGCTCCAGAAAAAAATATAGTAGAACATTTATCAGAATTGGCGAAATCTTTAAATATGCTGGGGGATAATGAGCTTAAGGTTTTAGGGGAGCGGGGGAAAGAAAAAAAGGAAAAAATAGAAGAAGAAGAAGTAGGGAAACTTCACGAGAAACACGGAGTAAGGAAATAAAAAATATTTTTTAGTAGATTTCTTGTTGATAACAAGTTTCACAATAAACTATTTCTGGTCGATCAGGGGAATAAGCGGTTTCAAATTCATTTTTACATCCATTTTTCATGCATTGTCGATGCCAAAGTTGGCGAGGGTTGCGTTTTTTCATTCTATCGTGATGTCGACACTCAAAATCTTTATGTGGTAGAGGAATACTCATTCTTTTATAGAAATCAAATTCTCCTTTTGTAATACGGAAATTCTTTTTACAATCTTTACAGACTAAAACTTGATTTAAAATATCCTCAGTAACTTCTTCTATGGTCTCTGGCATATTTTCTTCTTTGATTGTTTCTTTATTGTATGTACCAGTTGTTTGATCTTGCCATTTAAAACCTTCTTCCTCTGCTTCTTTTTTTGTGATTGGATAATAATCATAACCAAGAGTTTCATTAAAACCAAAAGGAGCGAGTTCTGGCGGAAAAAATTGTCCGTAAGTTCTTTCTGTTTTCATTTGTTCTTCAATTTGTTTTTTAGTTTTATCGTATTCTTCTTTGCTGTATTCTTTGTTTAGAATCATGTATTGGCCCTTACGTATGGCATTGCACCCGATAGCACTTGTTAGATTATGGCAATTTTCAGAGTATTCCACTTCATTTGAATAAAAAACAAAAGCGCAATTTTTTGATTTACTACACTGCAAAATTCCCATCATGTTATAGCAAAGTTCATTTTTTGTATAAAAGTTGTTACAATCCATGCTATCTATAGAATCTTCGGTGTCTGCAACATAAGAGCAATTTTTTGTATCAGAGCTGTCAAAAATTCTTACCCCGTCATGGCTGTTATAGATATAGTCACCGGTTACGTTGTGGCATTTAATCTGTGAAGAATATTTGACCATTATTTTGCTTTTTAATTCCGCGTATTCCTTTTTTGCCTGCTCTATACTTTTGTAACTAGAAAAAATTTCCTCTTTCTTTTTATCGTATTCTTCTTTACTGTATTTAACATTCAATATTGCATTAGAAAGATTTCTACCGTTTACACAGAAAATACAATTATTTGAATTACGCATGTTGTAGCAAAAAAGAAGATCACTTGATTCTTGGCATTGTTCAGAATACATACATTTAAAACATTTTCTAGTATCTATACACTCATAACATAATTCTGAGTCATATATAAAAGCACAGTCCACGCATCCTTTAGAATGCTGTAATAATCGGCCGTATAAACAATCTTCATTGTAATCGGCAGCAAAGATTAAATAACAATCTTTGTTTTCCGCAGCACCATTTGTATATTCACTTCTTACTGAATTTATCATCATCAAAGCGAGTCTGGGCACTTTTTTCTGTAACTCTTGATACTGCTCAAAAAATGTTTTACTTGGATTATAATCTTGAGCGAAGCTTTTTGGATCCCAGCTGTCGCTCCACCAACAATCATGACAATAAATCGTAAATGGTGTTTTGTCGGGGTATAGGGAAATAATATCTTTCTTACATAAGTCAC
This sequence comes from Minisyncoccota bacterium, assembly GCA_041664285.1. Lineage (GTDB taxonomy): Bacteria > Patescibacteriota > Minisyncoccia > Phycocordibacterales > UBA9973 > UBA9973. The sequence continues at coordinate 37,726 of JBAYLA010000008.1, read as the reverse complement.
ATTTTCTTTTATAAAAAGTTCTTTCGTTGCGAAAAGTTAAGCGTTGCATTATTCGGCAGTCCGGACAATAAAGAGGAGGAACGGTTTTTGCTTGTTCGTAAAAAACAAGATCTTCCGGTCTTATTTCAAAATCTTTTTTACAAGTTTTGCAATTTTTTTGCATAGATTATTAATCCGCAAAGTGACCCTTGGTGTCTTCTCCAAAAAATGAGTGATGAAGTACTTTTAAGATATTCTCAAAAAGTTTAGTGCTATACGAAGATAAATTAAAAATAACAGCTAGAGTAAAAAAGGCAAAAGAAAGACTTATACTAAAGAAGCAAAGGGGGATAGCAATGAATGCAAAAAATACTGGCACTAGAGTACGAATAGTGCTTCCTCGAATTTCTCTTTTTGGAATTTCAGGATTGATAATGTGTTCTGAAAAGAACACATATCTTCGCATCCAGTATAAGGTGAGGCCGATTAAGATTGTATGGACACCAAAAATTACAACAGCTAGTTCATTTTCACTATGTTGTCCAAGGATACTAGCAGAAAAAGGTATCAAACTTATGAGCATGAAAAATAATGCATTAATGTTAGTGAGCATGGAGTCCACGTTTTTAGCGTAAATAGAAACGAAAAAATGGTGTGCTCGCCAATAAGTGAAAAGCAAAGCAAAACTTAAAACATAGCTCATTAATACTGGGAATAATTTTTCAATTTGCAACCAAAGATCTAGGTTGCTTATTTCTCCCCAAAGAACAGGTACTTTTATGTCAAAAACGAGAATCGTCATCACGATAGCGAATATGCTATCGGAGAGTTGATCTAATCTTGTGTGGTTCATACTTAAAATATAGCATGTTTTAAAAAATATTTGCAATATAAACTTTTCTTCGGTACAGATTTTTTGAAGCTTAAAAAATCTTGAAGTTCTCGGCTCGACAGCCTCGAAACCCCTGCAAAAAGTTATATTTCAAATATTTTTAAATTTCTAGCCAAATAGGGCAGTGGTCGGAGCCATAATAATCAGATAACATTCCAGTGGATTTTATTTTTGGTACTATTTTTTCATCGGCAAAAAAATAATCAAGACGCCAACCGACATTTCTATCTCTAGCGCGAGTTTTGATATCCCAATATGTATAGGCGGCAATTTTTTCTGGATAAAACTTTCTAAAAACATCAACAAATTTATTTTTTATCACTTTATCAATCCAAGCACGCTCTATCGGTAAGAAACCAGTATTTTCAACATTAGCTTTTGGTCGGGCGAGGTCAATTTCTTCGTGGGCTGTATTTACATCTCCACAGAAAATTACATTTTCGCCATTTCTTCGCAACTTCAAGATAAATTTCAAAAAAGCTTCGTAAAATTCTAATTTATATTTTAATCTATGTGGTCCTTGGCCACCATTTGGGAAATACCCGCTAATAATGGTGTAATTTTTTAATTTTACACCAAGCAATCTTCCCTCATCATCTAATGACTTGATACCCATACCATAAAAAATTTCCCTCGGTTTTTCTTTGGTATAAATTGCCACTCCACTGTATCCTTTTTTAATTTTTGGATGCGAAAAGTAAGAATAATATCCAGAAACATTTTGTACCTCGGGAGGCAATTGTTTCGTAGTAGCTTTTGTTTCTTGTAAACATAAAATATCTGGCTTGTTCTTAAACAGGGGAGTAAAAAATCCTTGTTTTGCTGTCGCTCGAAGCCCGTTGGTATTCCAAGAAATTATTTTCATATTATTTTTTATTGTGAAATTTTTTATGAATATCACGCAAGTGTTTGTCGGTCACATGAGTATAAATTTGAGTAGTATTGATGTTGGCATGACCGAGCATTGCTTGGACGGAACGTAGATCAGCACCATTTGAAAGTAGGTCAGTGGCAAAACAATGTCTTATCACGTGTGGGGTTACTTTTTTTGATATGCCAGCGATGGTGGCATATCTTTTTACAATTCTTTCAATTGAACGCCTAGTCAGACCTTCACTTCTTGATACTTCATCTTTGACTTTTACAAAAAGAGCATCAGACATATCTTTCCTCAAAGCTAAATACTCCTTCACCGCCCTTTTTGCTTCATCAGATAAAAAAACTACTCGGACCTTGCCACCTTTTCCACGAATTGAAAATTCATCTAGGTGTAAATCTAAATCATTTTTTAATGAGCACAGCTCAGAAACACGCAGGCCGGTAGAAAAAAGCATTTCTAAAATTGCTTTATCGCGATATCTTCTCTCTAAATTTTTTTCTTTATCTGGAGCAAGTAAAAGCCTTTTTAATTCTTCTTGGGAAATAATATCAATTTGCCTTTCATTGATTTTCGCAAGTTCTATGTAATCGGCTGGCAGAGAAACAATATTTCTTTTAGTTAGGAATTTAAGAAAAGTTCGCAGAGCAATTAAATAATAATTTTGTGTTTTCTTTGTGACAGTATTCCCGGTAGCGCGATTGTTTCCGGTTGATTGACGATTAAGCCAAATTCGGAAATCTCGAACCTTGGTGTCCGTAATATCTTTTGGGTCAGTAATTTTTGTTTGATTAAGGAATACAGTCAAATAATGATCATAGTTTTCTACTGTTCTGATCGCGCGTCCTTTTTCTATTTCAATATATTCCAAAAACTCGGTTTTAAGCTGTTTGAGAGAGGCCATATTGCAATTATAACAGTTTTGTGTTAATATTGTGAGTATGTTAGCTACTAAGAAAAAGCAAGCAGTTATAAAGAAAAATCAAATACACGAGAAAGATACAGGCTCCCCAGAGGTACAGGTAGCTGTTTTGTCTATTCAGATTTCAGAATTAGCCAAACATTTAAAGAAACATAAAAAAGACAATCATTCTCGTCGAGGGTTGATCAAAATGGTAGCTGACAGACGTACTCATTTGAAATATTTGGAACGCAAAAGTAAGCCTCGTTACACTGCTTTGATGAAGAAAATGGACCTTGTTTAAGAAAAGTTTAGAAAATAGTTTTCTCTGGTGCTATACTATAATATATGACAGTTATAAAACATAAAGAACAAAGAGTTGGGGTTTTTATCGATACTCAAAATTTATATCATTCAGCACGCAATCTATATCAAGCACGAGTTAATTTCGGGGCAGTTTTAAAAGATGCAGTAGCTGGAAGAAAACTTGTAAGAGCGGTGGCCTACGTTATTACTACTGAAGCGGGAGATGAGAAGAACTTTTTTGAAGCACTTTCTAAACTTGGCATTGAAACAAAAACAAAAGACTTACAAATATTTGCCGGTGGTGCAAAGAAAGCAGATTGGGACGTAGGACTTGCGGTAGATGCTATTAAAATGTCTCCTCGGTTGGATTCAGTCGTAATTATTTCTGGAGATGGAGACTTTGTTCCTTTAGTAGAATATTTACAAACTATTGGGGTGCAAGTTGAAGTTGTTTCATTTGGTAAATCAACTTCTGGGAAACTTCGTGAGGTGGTGGATGATTTTGTGGATTTGTCTGAAAATCCTAGAAAGTATTTAATGGGTGGAAAATAAAAAGTGAATAATAAAGGTTCATTGCAATTTTATGTAAAAATGCTACTATATCCAGTAGTTTATTAGATTTTATTAGTTAATCAGTTCGCGTTTAGACATATAGTAGTGTTCTGTTAATCAAGAACAATACTCCAGTCTGGATACGAACTAATGTAATTTTACAAAATATCAACTTTCTTCCGGTACAGAATTTTCAATAGACATTTAGTCTTAAAAAATCCTGAAGTTTAGAGCTCGTCAGCCTCGAAACCCCTTCAGAAAGTTATATTTTGTAAAATTATAAAAAATTTTATGCAAAAAAAAGAATATAGTGTAGAGATAGGCGGAAAAACATTAACGGCTATTTTTACTGATTTAGCGGAACAAGCACACGGTTCAGTCTTATTAAAATATGGAGAAACAATTGTGCTCGCTACGGTTTGTATGTCTCACGACAAACAAAAAGGTTTAGGTTATTTTAATTTAACAGTCGATTATGTAGAAAAATTTTATGCAGCTGGAAAAATTTTAGGTTCACGTTTTGTTAGAAGAGAAGGTAGACCTTCAGAAGAAGCCATTCTCGCTAGTCGAGTGATTGATAGGACCCTTCGTCCACTTTTTGATCAATCAATTCGTCACGCAGTGCAAGTTATCGTGACGGTTCTTTCAGTAGATGATAATGATCCAACTATTTTAGCAGTCAATGCAGCTTCTCTCGCTTTAGCTGTTTCTAATATTCCATGGAATGGACCTATTGGTTGTGTACGTATTGGTAAATATGATAATGATAATCTAATCATTAATCCGGCACAGTCTTTACGTATAGACGAGGATACTCAATATAAATTTGACCTAACTGTTTGTGGGAAAGATGGAAACATAAATATGATTGAAGCATCTGCCCGTCAGAGTAAAGAAGAAGAATTGGAAGAAGCCTTAGAAAAAGCAAGTGTTGAAATAACTAAACTAGAAAATTTTCAAAAGAAAATAGTGGAAGAGATAGGTACAGAAAAGAGAATTATTGAGAAAGAAATAATTTCTTCCGAATCAGTAACTTTATTCAATGAAAATATTTTACCAAAAATGGAGGAAGCACTTTTTGGCGAAGTAGGAAAAAAGAAAATTGATGAGTTGCATAATGTTTGGAATAAAATGGTGCAGGATAAATTCAAAGATCGAGATGATTTCTTCTTAGAAGATAATTTATTTGATGATACGGAAAATGAAATCTTACACAAAAAAGCAATAGAAGAAAATAAACGAGCCGACGGAAGAAAGATGGATGAACTTCGTGACCTATATACTCAAGCTGGAGGATTATCAAGTAAATTACATGGTTCAGGAATTTTTTATCGTGGAGGAACACATGTGCTTTCCGTTCTTACCTTAGGCGGTCCTGAAGATAGAAATCTAGTTGATGGTTTACAGTTAAAAGTAGATAAAAGATTTATGCATCATTATAATTTTCCACCTTACTCTGGGGGAGAAGTAGGAAGATCAGGTTTTACTAATCGTCGGGAAATTGGACACGGAGCTCTCGCCGAAAAAGCTTTGGCGATGGTTTTGCCTTCAGTCTCGGAATTTCCATATACGATGAGAATTGTTTCTGAATCAATGGCTTCAAATGGTTCTACTTCGCAGGCTAGTATCTGTGCTTCAGTTCTTGCGCTTATGGATGGTGGAGTACCAATCAAAGCCCCCGTTGCTGGCATCGCGATGGGCTTGATGTTTGAAAATGATACAAAGTATAAAATTTTGACTGATATTCAAGGACCCGAAGATCATCATGGTGATATGGATTTTAAAATTGCTGGAACGAGGGAAGGAGTTACCGCTATCCAGCTCGATGTAAAAGTAGAAGGGGTGCCGATAAAAATATTAGGGGAAGCAATGAGACAAGGTAAAATTACACGAGTAGCTATTATTGATAAAATTGAAAAAGAAATTTCAAAACCACGAGAAAATATTTCTCCAAATGCACCGAAGATTTTAATTATTAAAATTAATCCTGAAAAAATTGGTTTAGTGATTGGTGGTGGAGGAAAAACAATAAAAGAAATTAAAGAGAAATCTGGTGCAGAAATAACTATTGAGGATGACGGAACAGTATATTTGACTGGAAAAGATGGATCAGCCGAAAAAGCGAAAGAAATAGTTGAAGAAATGACTCATGAATTTAAAGTGGGTGAAATATTGAAAGGTGAGGTTATGAAAATTCTTGATTTTGGAGCCTTCGTGGCCTTGAATCCTTTTACGGATGGGATGGTGCACATTTCTGAAATGGCGCCATTTCGTGTAGAGAGAGTATCAGATATAATAAAGGAGGGGATGATTGTCCCAGTAAAAGTTATCTCTATTGATAAAGAAAGAGGTAAAATTGGTTTATCTATTAAAGAAGCTGATAAAGATTTTTTTAATGGAGGAAAAAAATAATAAAACACAAAAAGTATTTGCGGAAACTTATGCTGAAGATATGGCGGAGGTAATTGAAAGTAACCAAGAGGGCTTAGTAAAAAAAATAATTCATGGTGAGGAAGAGCAAGAACAGGAAAAGAAAAATTTATCTCCAGAATCAGCTAAAAATAAGTTTTTCATACTAGGTAGTGTTTTGCTTATAATATTAGCTTTTTTTATTCTAGTTTTTTTCTTTTTAAAAAAAGACGAGAATATAGTTGTAGTGGAGAAGCAATTTATTCCTATTATTTTTAATGATCAAAGCACTTTTCTGGAGATTTCTGGAATGGACAATAAAGGAATAATGCGAACTGTTTTGAGTGAAGTTAATAATACAAAAGTAAAAGGAGGAGGGCTGGAAGGAATTTATCTTACAGAAAATAAGCAAATTATAGGGCTGAGACGATTCATTTCTTTAATTAAGAGTAGTTTTATTCCAAGTGACAATCCGCTTTTTATTAAGGATGATTTTTTAATGGGAGCAGTTTTGACCGGGTTGAAATCTACTTCACCTAATGCTGGCGATTTCTTTATCTTAATTAAAGTTCGTTCTACCGCTGACATTTTTGATGCGTTGCGTGTGTGGGAAGGAAAAATGTTTTCTGATTTAAGTGGATTTTTTGGATTTACTCTTTCCAAAGAAACAAATTATCTTTTCACCAAAGAATTTCAAGATGGTATTGTAGAAAATAAAAATGCCCGTATTCTTTACGGCGAAGATGGAAATACAGTAATGATGTATGTTTTTGCTGATAACAATTCTGTTATTATCACAGACTCTCAGCCTGTCGTGCACGAAATAATGCTTCGTCTCGCTTCTGCTCAAACAAAGCAATAGGATTTATTTATATTTTCTCAATTTTTTCCCACGGGAGACTTTTTTTGCCAAAATGGCCATAAGTGGCAGTTTGTTTAAAAATTGGTTTACGAAGGCCAAGTTTTTCTATTATAGCAAGTGGTTTAAAATCAAAATTATCCCGAACAATTTTTGACAAGTCTTCGCCTTTTTCATTTTTTGCTTCGATCATTAGAGGCTCAGCCATGCCGATAGCATAAGCTACAGATACCCATATTTCTTTCCCATAACCATTTGCAACAAGATTTTTGGCGACAAAACGTGCCATATAAGCACCTGAACGGTCAACCTTCGTAGCGTCTTTCCCGGAGAAAGAACCACCACCGATTGATATTTGTGGTCCATAATTATCAATAATTAATTTTCTACCAGAAAGTCCAGTATCTGCATCAAACCCTCCTAATGTCCACTCTCCAGCGGGATTAATTATGTATGTATCAGCCTTGATTATTCTTTTGACTAACTTTAAAAGTTCTTTATTTTTTGTATTTTGAAAACTAGCGACCACCGTTAACACTTTGCCATCTTCTATTGTCACTTGCGTTTTGCCATCATGTGGATAGATGGCAAATATTTTTTGGCATAAATTACGAGCTAAAACATATTCAAGAGGTAAGTAGTGAGGAGTCTCGTTGGTAGCATATCCTTTCATTATTCCTTGATCTCCAGCTCCGCCATTATCTACGCCATGTGCGATTTCTGGACTTTGTAAAACAATATTAATTATTATTTTATAATTTGGTCCGACAATTTTTCTAACTAACTTTTCTATATTTGGATTACTTTTTGAAGTTATTTCACCGTTGATGGTTATTAAATTGTGTCCGCCCATTACTTCGATTGCGGTTCGACTTTTCTTATCATTTTTTAAATAGACGTCTAAAATACTATCGGCGATAAAATCACAGATTTTGTCAGAATGTTTTGGGCTTACAAATTCAGCTGTTTTTTTCATAAAAAAATTCCTGATAATACAGGAAATATAACGACTAGTTATCTTTCCCATTTTGGGTTGGAGTTAGCACCTTGTTTTTACAGGTTGCTGTGGGGTCATTGAGCCAATTCTCTACCACCACTCTTGATAAAGCTATTTAATTGTAAATTTATTGTAACATAAAATTACATAAAAATACAACTATTAATAATGGGCTTGCCACCACACCTATTTTGGTATCGCTTTTTCTTTTGCTAACTAGGTCATTTTTATAAATAAATTTTTACAAGAATATAAATATGGGGTAATAATTTTATTGAAAAGCAGAATAATACCCAAATAGGTGTGGGGGCTTGCTAGGAAAAATTAAAATGTTATCATGGTGGCATGTTAGACAAGAAAAAAATTAAAGAAAAATTAGAAAAAGAAAGAGATGTTTTGCTTGAGCAGATGAAAGATATGGGTAAATTAAATGAAGAGACAGGAGAATGGGACGCTACTCCGGAAGAATTGGATTTTCCGGAAGCTGATGAAAACGACAAAGCTGATAGATTTGAAGATTTTGAAGCTAGAAGTTCTGTGATTAGAACATTGGTACCAAGATTAAATAGTATTTTAAAATCATTGAAAGGAATAAATAGAGAATCTTTCGGGAGGTGTGAAGTTTGCAAAAAAGATATTGAAAATGCACGCTTGGAAGCAAATCCTGCAGCTCAAACTTGTAAAAAACATTTAGAGAACTAGTCTATGAGTTTCTCCAGAGTATATTCTGCGCAGACGCATTTACTTAAAGGTAAAATTGTTACTGTAGAAGTTGATATTACAAAAAATACCTTACATTCCTTTACTCTTGTTGGACTTCCAGATAAAGCAGTGGATGAATCGAAAGACCGTATGAGTTCAGCTTTGAAGAATTCTGGTTTTAAGTCTCCTAAAAGTCAAAATCAAAAGATAGTTATATCTCTATCTCCAGCAGACCTTAAAAAAGAAGGTCCATATTTTGATTTGGCTATTGCTCTCGCTTATTTACTTTCAGCTGAAGAAATTGATTTTGATCCGAAGGGAAAAATATTTTTAGGAGAACTTTCTTTAAATGGAGAACTTCAGCCTATTAAAGGAGTGTTGCCACTCACCGAACAAGCCAAGCGACTTGGTTATAAAGAAATATTTGTTCCTTTTGTGAATGGAGAAGAGGCAGCGCTGGTGAAAGGAATTACGGTATATGGGGCAAAGACATTAAAGCAAGTAATCGACCATATTTCTAAAATACATTATGATAAAAAAGGGAAGCCTATAGAAAAAGAAACTCCGAAAATTTTTCCACAAAAACCAACAGAGATAATTCATAAAAATACAATTCATGATATAGATTTTTGTGATATCAGAGGACAAGAGAGCGCAAAAAGAGGATTAGAAATTGCGGCTGCTGGTGGACACAACATTGCTCTTTCTGGACCGCCTGGTACAGGGAAAACTATGTTAGCCAGAGTGTTTTCACATATTTTACCAGAGTTAGAGAATGATGATATTTTAGAAATTACAGGAATTCATTCCATTGTAGGGTTATTAGAAGACACATTGGTCACAGAGCCACCATTTCGTGCGCCACACCATACGGCAAGTTATGTATCTATGATTGGAGGGGGAACAAATCCAAAACCAGGAGAAGTGACTTTAGCGCATAGGGGCGTACTTTTTCTAGATGAATTTCCAGAATTTGAAAAAAGAGTTTTAGAGGCACTTCGTCAGCCACTCGAAGATAATATTGTTTCTATTTCTCGAGCACGAGGGTCGGCTATTTTCCCTTCGAATTTTATTTTAGTTGCTGCGATGAATCCTTGTCCTTGTGGGAATAAGGGCAATAAAGATAAAGTTTGTATTTGCAAACCAAATGATTTAGAAAGATATGCCCGTCGGATTTCGGGTCCGATTATTGATCGAATCGATTTATGGGTTACTGTTGGAAATGTGGATTATAAAAAATTAAGTGATGAAGTTGTGAGAAGCGAGAGAACACACACAATAAAAGATCGGGTAAAGCGAGCACGATTGATGCAAGAAAAAAGATTTAAAAATTATAAGAGAAATATAAAAACTAACAGCGAGATGAATGTAAAAGATTTATCAAACTTTGTGAAACTTAAAAAAGAAGTCAGAAATTTATTAGATGATTCTGCGGAGCATCTAGCTCTCTCTGCTCGGGCATATCATCGAGTCATTAAAATTGCTCGAACGATAGCTGATTTAGAAAATTCTGAAAACGTGGAAGAAAATCATATCCTTGAAGCAATTCAATATAGGCCAAAGGTCACACAGTGATCCTGAGTAGGCCGAAGGATGAATAGTTAAAATGCTATAATTAAGACTATGCAAAAAGAAATAGAAACAAGATTTCTGGAGATAAAAAAAGACGAACTTGTGAAACAACTTATTTCACTTGGTGCTATTGATAAGGGTGAAGAAAAATTGGAGGAAATAATTTTTCATGCGGCGGATGGGTCTTGGATTGGAAAAAGAAAATATGTGCGATTGCGAAAAACCAAAGATAAAATAAAACTAACTTATAAAGAAAATAAAGAGCAAACAGTAGACAGTGCTAAAGAAATTGAATTAGAGATATCGGACTTAGATCAATGTTCTAAATTTTTAGAAAAAGTAGGGTTGAAAGCAATGAGGAAATTAGAAAAATATCGTCATACGTTTGAATTAGGTGATGTCACTATAGATATTGATACTTGGCCGAAAATTCCGACTTATGTGGAAATAGAGGGACCATCAGTAGAGTCACTAAAAAATTTTTGCAATAAAATTGGTTTTGATTGGGAAAAAAGATTTGACGGCGATGCAAGAGAAGTTTTTCGACATTATGGTTACGATTTAGATAAAGTTGATATAATTACTTTTAGTGAATTTAAAGAAATAAAGAGTAAGGAATAAAATTATGGAAAATAAAAAATTTGTTATACGTTGCAGAGCTATAATATTTGATGAAGGAAAATTATTAGTTGTGAAACATCCACACGATACAAGTTTTGTTGCTTTACCTGGCGGACATTTGGAATGGGGCGAAAATATTAAAGAAGTATTAAGTAGAGAAATAAAAGAAGAACTTGGTGTTGATCCTGAAATTGGACGATTGCTTTACATAAACAACTTTATGGATGGAGAAAATATTCAATCCATAGAATTTTTCTTTGAAATTCTTAATTCTTCTGAATATAAAAATATTGAGAATATCACAAAAACACACGCACATGAAATTACTGAAACTCTATGGGTAGGTTCTAGTGATCTAGTTACTCTTAGACCTAAAGAATTATGGGAAGATTTTAAAACAGGAAAAATTTTTTCCGACCAAATCAGATATATAAAAAATCATTAATTTAAGTCTTAGAAAAATGAAAGAAAAAAATTATATTGAACATGCGGGTAAGGTTATAGAAAAAGATAATCGTTTTAAACATGTCATGGCTATTACTCTTAATCCTAGATCAAATTTTAAAGATGGGATTGTGAGATGTGTAATTAGTCGTGAAGGCGATCTTGAAATCAAAGGTTATATTGATAGGAGCGAGTTATATAAAATAAAAGGAGATTCACTTGAATCTTTTAAGATTGGGGAACGTTTAAATATTAAAAATGAAAAGGAAATTATCAATAAACTTATTGAAGAAGACGGTGATTTTATTGGGCTGGAAGATCCAGATATTTGGATTGATGAAAAAACTGATTTGATGCATGTTTATTTTACTATTCCAATTATATATGCTGATAAAGAAAAAAGAACGAGAATTCATCTTGGGCATGCGGTCGGAAAAGATTTAGATAATTTAGAGATGACTATTCCAGTTTTGATAGATAGTGATCATTTAAGAGCAAAAGAAGTTTCTATTGCTCCACTTAATAAAAAAGGTTTTAGATACAATCTTTTTGAGTCAAGAGACCACGGAAAAGATATAACTAGTTCAATTATTAATGTAGCAATTGTAAAAGATATGGGGAAAGAGTGGAAGTTTGGCGATACTGTATTTGCTCCACGAGAGCACAACATACCTTGGATTGGAGGATATGCGTCACCTGGTTCGCTGTTTCCTCCTACTTTTATAAATGTAGGAGAAGGAAAAAGGTTAGGTGTTATAAATGGGCGTGAAGTTAGTCAAAAAATTGATAACAAAATTAAATACGGAATGTTCTCGGTTGGATTATTTATTTATGATTACGAAAATGGAAAAATAGACTGGGTCTCTCCTAAACCATTTATCCAAGATAGCGAAGCGAAGATTATCACATTTGCTAGTCAATTTGTCGAAACGAAATTAGGGGAAGGAATTTTATATGCCCATGTGGACGATTCTTTTATTCGAGCATACACATTAAATGCTGATAAGATAAAAGCATTATTGCCAAAATTTAACTAGGTAAAACCTAGTTTTTTAAACCCTTGAGTTATCCACAGGGGAGTTGTTGACAAGTGAACGAGCGTTCACTTATACTATTTACATGACCAAGTCGGGTCAAATTTAGTAAACAATAATAAACAATAAAATGTCACAAGCACAATATTTAAAAATGTTAGAAAGGGAAATACAAAAGATCAATAAGAAGATTGATTTAAAAATTTTACAAGGTGAAAAGTATTTCAAAGAGGCAAGAGACCATAAGCTTCTTTTAAAGAAAGTTCGTTACCACTCTAAGAAAAGTTTTTTCAGCAGGTTATTCAGTTTTTTAAACTCTAGCCGTCGCTATGCGTAACATCTATCAGTCCAAGCTCGAATCTTTTTACTCAGAATTCAAAAGAATGCCGAGTTATTCAGAGATGTTGAAGTTATTCGGTTTCAAATCTAAGAATGCTGTTTTTCGAGTAGTGGAGAAATTAATGGATGTTGGACTGGTGTCTAAAGACCATTTAGGAAGATTAATTCCATCTGAAGCTTTTACAGAGAATATTACCAATGTACCAATGCTTGGTTTTGTTACAGCTGGATTTCCTGCAACCGTAGAAGAAGAATTGGCTGATAGTGTAAACTTGGATGACCTCTTGATTAAAAATAAACCATTAACTTATATGTTAGAAGTTGATGGAGATTCTATGATTGATGCACATATTGAAAAAGGGGACATGGTGCTTGTAGAAAAAACAAATCAAGCCAAAGACGGGCAAATAGTTATAGCCGAAGTGGACGGAGAATTTACCATGAAATATTTTCGCAAAGATGGCTCCAAAGTCTGGCTCGAACCAGCGAATAAACATTATAAACCGATATACCCAAAACATTCTTTAAACATAAATGCAGTCTTAAAAGCCGTGATTAGAAAGTATTAAAATACAACAAAACAAAAACACCCTAAAAGGGTGTTTTTGTTTTTATCTCGAGATAAAATTTATGCAATAGTGTCTTTCAAACCTTTTGCAGGTCGGAATTTTGGAACTTTCTTTGCAGCTACTTTAACTTGCTCTCCAGTTTTTGGATTGCGAGCCATTCTTGCAGCGCGAGCTTTTACAGAAAAGATTCCGAAGCCGGCGATTGAAACTTCACCACCTTTTTTCAAGGTATCAATGATAGCTCCAAACAATGAGTCAACGATTTCTTCAGCCTGTACTTTTGTTCCACCAAGCTTTCCATGTACTAATTCAGCTAATGCTTGTTTATTCATATATATTTTTTAATAATATTTGTAATATTTCGACCATTTGACCTATATATTTACTACCCATTCATTATATATCAAGGGTTTTTTAAGGGCAACCCCCACACCTATTTTGGTATTATTCTGCTTTTTCAATAAAATACCACATTATTTATATTTTTTGTGAACAACTACTTTGTTTTAATGGTTTAGTTGGCAGAATAAAAAGCGATATCAAAATAGGTGTGGGGGCAAGGTAGTTACCCATTAAAAAAGTTATATTTTATATTATTCTATCTAGCGTATTCAATGATTCGTGTTTCACGAATCATTGTGACCTTAATTTCTCCTGGATATTTGAGTTCTTGTTCTATTTTAACAGCCACATCATGAGCCATTAATCTTGCTTCAGCATCAGATATTTTTTCTGGGGTTACAAAGATACGGATTTCACGTCCAGCTTGTAGGGCATATGATTTTTCAACAGCCGGGAAAGCATTTACTAACGCCTCGAGTTCTTGAAGTCTCTTTAGGTAATTTTCTACTGAGTCACGACGTGCACCAGGGCGTCCACCAGAGATTGCATCAGCTGTTTGCACGATAATGGATTCGATCGTTTCATAAGGATAATCTTCGTGATGACTTTTCATGGCGGTAATAATACGTTCATCTGCGCCGAATTTTTGCAAAATACGCATTCCTATTTCAACATGAGTACCTTGTACTTCATGGTCGAGAGCTTTCCCAATGTCGTGGACTAAAGCTCCGGATTTAGCTATCGCTACGTCTGCACCCAATTCTTCTGCGAGCATACCAGCGATGTGTGCCATTTCAATAGAATGCTGTAAAACATTTTGTCCATAACTTGTGCGGAAATATAATCGTCCGATGATGGCAATGATACGTGGGTCGAAATTAAATATTCCACACTCATAGACTGCCTGTTCGCCCTTTTCTTTTATAATTTTATTTATTTCTTCTTTGGCTTTTTCTACAAGTTCTTCAATTTTAGCTGGTTGAATACGTCCGTCTAAAATTAAATTCTCTAGTGCTAATCGAGCGACTTGTCTTCTGATAGGGTCAAAGGAAGAAATGACTATTGAACCAGGTGTGTCATCCACAATCAGTTCAACCCCAGAAGCTCGTTCAAAAGCTCGAATGTTTCGTCCTTCTTTTCCAATTATTTTACCTTTTATTTCATTGTTTGGGATAGAGACCACTGTGGTCATTAATTCAGAAGCAGTGCTAGAAGCTAGGCGTTGAATAGAAGTGGCTAAAATATCTTTTGCTCTTCGGTCTAATTTATCTTCATTTGTATTTTCAAGTTTTTGAATTCTAACTAGAATATCTTCCTCATATTTTTTCTCAATATCTTTTAGAAGTTCATCTTTAGCTTCGACTTCAGTTAATTTTGCTACTCTCTCTAATTCAGCTATTTTTTCTGTTTCTATTTTTGATACTTTTTCTTGGATTTTTTTTATTTCTTCTACTTTAAGTTTTATCTCTTCAGCCTCTTTATTTACTTCAACCTGTCTAGAATCTAGAAATTCGTCTTTTTTAATAAGTCTTTTTTCTGTCTCTTTAAATTCTTGTTCTTTTTTCCTTTCTTCTTCTTTTAATTCTGCTAGTTTTGTTTCTGATATTTTTTTTGCTTCGTCTGTGATTTTCTGTGCTTCTTCTTTTGCTCCGACCATCATTTGCTTGATGTCTATTTCGATAGACCTTCTTTTCCCTAAAGCGATAATTAGGCGAAGGTAATATCCTATTCCCGCACCCAAAAAGAGCGCGATGACTCCGATTAGAATTATTATTGTTATACTCATAAGCCTTGAGTCAGCTTACAAGAACATGCCACTATATTTGTGATTGGATTTCTCTCCAAGAAAAAAACCTAGTAAAAAAGATTTGTAAATTTTCTCTGCCCATACTTTTTCTTGTTTCCCTTGTAAGTTTCATAATATATGAGATATTCCTATGAACCAACTATAAATTAAGCAATTAAAATGTGTTAAATTTGTAAATTTCAACATATAAAGTATAACAAATTATCCATATTTTGTCCATTTATGGTAGAATAATAAAATGCATCCTGGGATACAATCGTGGAAAAATCTTGTAATTTATGCTTTTAATGCTTTTTCCATTCCACTTTTTTTGGAAACTCTTTTTTCACCTTGGAAAATGGATAAAGATACAGGGCCTCATGTTTCTTTTGTTGAGAAAGTTGTTTTTAGTATTTTCTCACGAGTTTTTGGTTTTGTATGCCGTATTATTTTTATAATTATAGGTCTAGTTTTTACTATTATTGTTATTTTAACTTTTCCTATTTTTGTTTTCTTGCCGATTAAAATTAATCGTGATTATTTACAAAATTTAGGAAGTTTCGGCTCGTCTCTTTCGTATGGGGATACTTTTACTTTAAGTGCTCATAGTCGTGATGTCGCTTCGTTATCACAAGAGAAGATCTATGGTAAAGAAAAAGCGTTGCGAATGATTGAAAGGGGACTTTCAAAGGAAAGTAATCACAATGTTTTGCTGGTGGGTGATACGGGAGTTGGCAAGTCAACCTTGATATCATATCTTGGACGTCTTGGGCAGTCGGGCTTATCATTTTCTGGTATTCGTCATCATCGAGTAGTGGAATTATTTACCGAAGGTTTAAGTTTGCCTGATTTTGATAAATGTTTAAAAGAAGCTGCCTCTGCGGGTAATGTGATTCTCGTGATTGAAAATATTCACACCTATGAGTCTTTGTACGAAAGGCTAATTCCATATTTAAATATGCCTCATTTGGGGATTGTTGTTACAACTGATTCATTAAATTATGATCAAGTTTTGAGAAATTATCCAGAATTTCTTTCAAAATTTCAAAAAGTAGAGATAACTGGAACAAACGAAGAAGACACTATTGCTATCATTACTAATGCTACTCGCCTTTCAAAAATATCCATCCAACCTGATGCTATTTTAGAGATTGTTCATTTAGCGGATCGTTTGATAGGCAATCAAAAAGAACCAGCAAAATCTATTTCAATCTTGGGAGAACTTCAAACACTAGGAAAAACTATCACCATTGATGATGTGCGGCAAATTGTATCTGATAAGACTAATGTACCCATAGGAGCTATTGGAGTAGATGAAAGAAAAATATTGATAGAGCTCGAAGTTTCAATGAGAAAAAAAATTATTGGACAAGATGAAGCAGTGAAAGACGTGTCCGAAGCATTAAAACGTTTGCGTACAGGTGTTGCCGATCATGGTAAACCAGCTGGGAGTTTTCTGTTTTTAGGTCCGACTGGTGTTGGTAAAACATATACAGCGAAAATTTTAGCTGAAAGTTATTTTGGTCGGAAAAATTCTATGATTCGTTTTGATATGAGTGAATTTTCATTAGCTTCTTCTGTTACGCCTTTTACAGACAGACTTTCTATGGCTATAGAGGAAGCACCGCTTTCTTTAGTATTCTTTGATGAGCTTGAAAAAGCTAATACTGTGATTCACAATTTACTTTTACAGGTTTTAGATGAGGGTCGTTTGACTAGAGAGTCTGGCAGGGAAGCAAGTTTTAAAGATGCTCTCGTTATTGCTACATCCAATGCTGGTAGTTCTGAGATTATTTCTAATCCAGAAATTGATAAGAAAACATTAATTAATATTTTAATAAAAAATGGCATATTTGCGCCAGAATTTTTAAATAGATTTAATAGTATTATTCTTTTTAAACCACTTAATAAAGTTGAAACAAGGAAAATAGCTTCACTTTTGTTGGCTGATTTTGCGAAACGTCTTTTAGAAGATAAAAAAATAACTTTAGTTATTACTGATGCCTTAATAGATAAAGTTTCTGCGGCTGGTTTTGATCCAGAATTTGGAGCTCGTCCTATTAAGCGTGCCATTGAAGAAATGGTTGAAAATAAAGTTGCAGAATATATTATGGCTGGTAATACAGGAGGTAGTATTAAAATACTCTAAGTAAATATAAACAATAATCTAAAATCAATTAGCTGATTTTTGGGGTGGGGTTTTAGATTTAGTGATTATTTCATCAACGATTCCATATTTCTTAGCTTCTCCTGCATCCATAAAGAAATCTCTCTCAACGTCTTTTTCTATTTCAGGAAGAGATTTGCCTGTATTTTTGGCTAAAAGTTTATTTAAATTATCTCTTGTTTTTAGAATATGTTTTGCAGTGATGGCTATGTCTGAAGCTTGGCCTTCTACTCCACCTAACGGTTGATGAATCATTACTTCAGCATTTGGTAAAATATAACGTTTGCCTTTTTTGCCGGCAGATAAAACCATGGCTGCACCGGAAGCAGCAAGACCGACACAAAAAGTGGAAATATCTGTACGTACATGATTCATCGTATCGACGATAGCCATCGTCGAGGTAACTGATCCACCAGGAGAATTTATATAAAGATAAATATCCTTTTTAGCATCTTCGGATTCAAGGAAAAGAAGTTGAGCGATTATGATATTAGCAGTATGGTCATCTATTGGTCCTGCTAAAAATACAATTCTTTCACGCAAAAGACGAGAATATATATCATAAGCTCTTTCCCCAAATTGTGATTTTTCTATAACAGTAGGGATCAACATGTTTTGATTATATGCTTTTTGGAGTGGAAATCAAGTCTAGAAAATACGAAGAAATACTTTTTTAGGGTACAAATTTTTTTAAGCTTAAAAAATTCTGAAGTTCTCGGCTAGTCAGCCTCGAAACCCCCTAAAAAAGCATCTCTTCGTATTTTTCGACTTTTTTGCTACTATATTAATATGCTTCTTTCGCCATTCTATGACCCAGAGAAATCTTATGAGGAAAATTATCAAAATGGACCTTTTGGGGCTTTTGCTAATGGAGAGATTTTAGAAAATAAAGAAGAACCAAAATTTGAATTTCTTAGTTTTAAAGTAAATTCACCTTTTGGTATTCCTGCGGGACCGCTCATTAATGGGAATTTTATGAAAGCAGCTTTTAATAAAGGTTTTGATATTTGTGTATACAAAACTGTGAGAACACGTGAAAAAAAAGCGAACGAGTGGCCTAATATTTTAGCAGTTAACGTGGAGGGTGATTTAACTATAAACCAAGCTCAAAATGGCTTGACTACAAAAAGGCAATTTACTGAACCATTAGCAATTACTAATTCTTTTGGCAACCCTTCTTATGAACCGAAAATTTGGCAAGCAGACGTTGTTAAACTTGTTAAGTGGGCTAATGAACAAAAAGGAAAAATAGTATGCGGAATGATTGAAGGTACTCGCTGGGATGACAGTTTTACCGAACAAGATTTTTTAAATGATTGGGTTTTAGCTGCTCGTCTTATGAATGAAACAAAAGTTCATGTCATCGAGGCTAATTTTAGTTGTCCCAATGAAGGGAACGAAGTTAAGCGCCTTTTGTGTTTTGACATAGAGCAATCTTTTAAAATTGCAGAGGCGATAAAACAAGAAATTGGTAGTACTCCACTTGTTATCAAGCTTCCTTATTTTGAGGATGAAACAGAATTACAAGAAATGGTTCAAAAATTAGGTAAGATGGTAGACGGTTTTTCAGCTATTAACACTATTCCTGCCAATATTTATGACGAAAAAGGGAATCAGGCTCTTCCGGGTGGAGAGTGGCGTTTGAAATCTGGTGTTTGTGGCACTCCAATAAAATGGGCGGGGTTAGATATGGTTAAAAGATTAAAAAAGTTACGTGACAAAATGAAATATCAATATACTATTATTGGTGTTGGTGGGGTGATTACAACTGATGATTTTTTTGAATATAAAAATGCAGGAGCAGATATTGTGATGTCGGCTACAGGAGCAATGTGGAATCCATATCTTGCAAAGGAGGTAAAAGAAAGGTTAGTATAAGTTTATGAATAAAAAATTACAACAAATAGCATTAGCATTTTACAAACTTAAAGCTATAAAATTTTCCAAGGAAGGGTTTAAATTCAATCTTCATGCAGAGCATCCGGAGGCACCACTCTCTCCTAACTATTTAAATCTTCGAGATGTTTTTCGTGATCCAGAAGTTAGAAAAAATATTGCTCAACAAATTGTACCTATAGTAAAAAAATTAAAACCAGATATTTTGGTTGATTTACCACAATCAATTTCTCCCATTACAACCACTGTTTCAGATATGACAAAAATTCCAATGATTTCAGTACGGTCAGAAGCCCTAAAAGGGGGTCAAAAGGATCATGGAATTAAGCAAAGCATAAACGGTGCTTTTAAAAAAGGACAAAAAGTTTTGATTATTGATGATCTTGTTTCTAGTTATGCCTTTACTAAAACCAAAGCAGTTGAAGTTTTAAAAGAAAATGGATTAAAAGTTATTCCCCAAATTATAGTAGTAGTAGACAGAGAAGAGGGAGGAAAAGAGACATTAAAAAAAATTAAGTACGATTTAATTAGTATTCTAGGTTTTAAAAATATTTTAAATTTATATCTTTCCAAAAAATTAATAACAAAAGAAGATTACGAAAAGTCATTAGCATATAGTAAATTCGCTAAAGATTACACATCTAAATAAATTTTAATGTCAGTTATAGATAAATACAACAAAAGAGCTAGAAAAATAAATTCGCTTCTTTGTGTTGGGTTGGATGCGGATTTTGGAAAAATTCCAAAAGTTTTTTTAAAAAAGAAGTTTCCACAATTTGAATTCAATAAATGGATCATAGAGGAAACGCATCAATATGCAGCTGCTTTTAAAGCTAACAGTGCTTTTTATGAGGCACGAGGGGATCAAGGGATAAAAGAATTAAAAATGACCATGGATTATCTGATTAAAAATTACCCAGACATATTTTTAATTTGTGATTGTAAAAGAGCTGATATCGGTAATACAAATCAAGGTTATGTTGATTCTTTTTTTGATTGGTATGGTTTTGATGCAATTACCATTCATCCTTATTTAGGGAAAGAAGCCCTGCAACCGTTTCTAGACAGGAAGGATAAAGGTTCAATTATTTTATGCCGAACCTCAAATCCTGGAGCTGGAGAATTACAAGATTTTAAAATCAAAAATAAACAACTTTGGCAGATTGTAGCAGAAAGGGTTTCAAAAAATTGGAATAAAAATAAAAATTGTTTACTCGTTGTTGGTGCGACTTATCCAAAAGAAATGAAAAAAATAAGATCTCTGGTTGGCGAAATGACTTTCTTAGTACCAGGGATAGGAGCTCAAGGTGGAGATTTAAAAGGAACGTTAAAAGCTGGATTAAATAAAGTTGGGTTGGGTTTAATCATAAACTCCTCTCGAGGCATAATTTTTTCTAAAAATCCAAAAATTGAAGCTCAAAAACTCCGAGACGAAATTAGAAGTTATAAGAAAAATTAAAAGCAACTCTCATTTTCTTATAAGTTTTCCCCCACACCTTTTGTTTTGCAAACAAAAGGTGTGGGGGTTTTCCACTTTTTTGCTTTTAGCGAAGCTTGCTTATGCTTTCAAAAGTGTTAGTATTATTTTTAATGTATCAAGCGAGATTAAAAGACAAAAAAGGAGAGAATCAATTTTATGTTTTTGTATTTTTAGTTTCCATTATAAATATTTTGTTTTTTAAAACCCCATTTAGGGGTTATTTTTTTATTAATTAATTAACAATCAAAAATGAAAAAAATAAAAAGTTCCTTAGAACAAACATCCTATATCAAAACATCTTCTTATGAGGTAAAAGATGGAGAAATTGATAAAGTTTTGCTTTTATACTCTGGTGGGCTAGATACATCTGTAATGTTGAAATGGATACAAGATAATTATCACGCAAAAGTTGTGACTCTGACGATGAACCTTGGACAACAGCATGATGACTTGAAAGCAATAGAAAAAAAGGCCCTTAAGTTTGGCGCAGTGAAAGCTTATACCTTGGATGTAAGAAAAGAATTTGCAGATAAATATATTGCGAAAGGTATTAAAGCGAATGCTCATTATCAAGGGGAGTATCATCTTTCAACACCCATTGGTCGCGCTATTGTTGCGCAAAAGGCCGTGGAGATTGCTCAGAAGGAAGGAATTAAATGTATCGCTCATGGTTGTACTGGGAAGGGAAACGATCAAGTACGAATAGACGGCTATATTTTAGCTTTAGATAAAAATATAAAAATTATTGCTCCTGTTAGAGAGTGGGGAATGGACAGAGAAGAAGAAATTAAATATGCAGAGCAAAACAATATTCCTGTTCCAGCGACTGTTGATTTTCCTTATAGTGATGATGACAATATGTGGGGAATTACTTGGGAAGGTGGAGAAATTACTAACCCTGGGTTAGTGGTTCCAGTAGAAAAGTTTTTAACTACTTACACTCTTCCTCATAATGCGCCCAATAAAGCTGAGCTGGTTAAATTATCTTTTCAAAAAGGAATTCCAACTGCTCTTAACGGAAAGAAATTACCTTTGCATGAGCTTATAATTAATTTAAATAAACTTGCTGGGAGACACGGAGTTGGAACGACCCATCTCCTTGAAGATCGTTTGGTTGGTTTAAAAAATAGAGGTATTTACGAACATCCTGGAGCGCATGTCATTATTGAAGCTCATAGAAATATAGAGAAATATGTTTCTACGAGACAGTTGAATGAGTTAAAAGAGGCGATGGATATGAAATGGGGCTATCTGTGCTATGGAGCTCTATGGTTTGATCAAACAATGGAAGCTATTAATGCCTTTAATGATTCAGTGAACGAAAGAGTCACTGGAGAGGTTACGATAAGGCTTTACAAAGGAATTACCACAGTGGTGGCGGTCACTTCTCCATATGCACTTTCTTATACCTCTTTCAATAATAACGAAGGATACAACTTTAATGTTAATAATAGTGCAGGCTTTATAGAAATATATTCATTGCAAATGAGATTAGCCAAAGAACTAGATGATAAAAAACTTGCCCGCCATGGTAAAAATAAAAATCCTAAACAATAAGCTTAAATAGATTATGGTGATAAAATAAAACTATGAAAAAACTTTGGGATAAAAAAATGGCAAAAAATAATAATAGTAAAATAGATAAAACTATTGAAGATTATACTGTTGGGGTTGACTACTTGCTTGATTTAGAACTTTTACCATACGACATCGAGGGGACGATTGCTCACGCCAAGATGTTGCATAAGATAAAAATCTTGAATAAAAAAGAATTCAGTGTCTTGCTTCTAGGGCTTCATAAAATTTTATCTCTTTGGAAGATTGGAAAATTTAAAATTGATAAAACGCAAGAAGATGGACATACCGCCATTGAGGCCTTCCTCACAGAGCATTATGGTGAAGTAGGGAAGAA
This sequence comes from Minisyncoccota bacterium, assembly GCA_041664285.1. Classification (GTDB taxonomy): domain Bacteria; phylum Patescibacteriota; class Minisyncoccia; order Phycocordibacterales; family UBA9973; genus UBA9973. The sequence goes on along the minus strand of JBAYLA010000008.1, from coordinate 15,090 downwards.
GGTTCACACTGGACGATCTAGGAACGATCAATCTTTGGTGACGACTCGTCTTTTTAGTAAAGAAAAACTTTTTGAAATTAAAAAAGAAGTTGAGGTTTTAATTAAAGAATTAGAAAAACAAATAAAAATGACTGGCAAAATAAAAATGCCAGGCTACACCCATATGCAGAGAGCAATGCCTAGCTCTGTTGGTATGTGGCTCGGTTCTTACTGTGATAGTTTAAAAGATGATCTTCTTTTAATAGAAGCAGCCATAAAAGTTATTGATCAAAATCCGTTAGGTTCAGCTGCCGGATATGGGGAAAATATTTTAGAATTAGATAAAAAATTTACTGGGAAGATTTTAAATTTTAAAAAAGTACAAGACAATCCAATGTATTGTGCTATGTCTCGCGGGAAATTTGAAAACATTGTTTTACAAGCTATTTCTAGTGTTATGTTTGACCTTGGTAAAATTTCAAACGATTTACTTCTTTTTACTACTAAAGAATTTAATTTCTTCACTCTCCCAGATTCATTCAAAACAGGTTCTAGTATTATGCCCCAAAAGAAAAATTATGATGTCTTAGAATTAATTAGAGGCAATGTCGCTATTTTTAATGGTTACCAACATCAAATAGAAAATGTTATTAAAAATTTATTTTCTGGATATAACAGAGATTTTCAATTGACTAAGGAGCCTTATCTAAAAGGCATGAAACTGGCCTTGGAAACTATCCGAGTGACTATTTTAGTTATAAAGGAGTTAGAGGCCAAGAAAACAAATTTGGAAAATGCTTGTACCTCGGAACTTTACGCCACTGATGAAGCATTAAAGTTAGTGAAGCAGGGTAAAAGTTTCAGAGAAGCTTATCAAGAAATAAAAGAAAAATATGTTTAGCATTGAAGGAATTATTGTTAATACTAAAGAACAAAAAAGAAGTCGAATTGAAATCGACCAGAAAACCGGATTAATTGTGAAAGTTACTAAGCCTTCGGGGGTTGCAAACATAGTTTTAAATGATGAATTAATTTTCCCTGGGTTTGTAGACTTGCATGTACATGCACGAGAGTGTGTAGACCATAGTCAAGACTATAAAGAAAATTTCAAAACTGCAGGGCAAGCAGCGATTAATGGTGGGGTAGTCGCATTTATGGAAATGCCTAATAATCCAACCCCACCCATAGACGATAAAAGTTATGCGGACAAAAAAAAATTAACCATAAAGTCGGAAGTGGAAGTAGTGCTTTACGCTGGTATTGGAGAAAATACAAAACCATTACAAAAATTTGTGCCTTATAAAATTTTTATGGGTCCATCTATCGGTGATTTATTTTTTCATTCACTTTTAGATTTAGAAAAAGTTTTAGCTCAATATCATGGGCGTCCTGTAAGTTTCCATTGTGAAGACCCAAAAATTTTAGAAGAGAATAAAGAACAAATAACTCACGAAAAACGTCGGCCACCAGAAGCAGAAGTGAAAGCGATAGATTTTGCTTTACAGATGATTGAAAAATATGATTTACAAGGGAAAATTTGCCATTGTTCAACCAAAGAAGGAATAGAAAAAATAAAAAATGCAAAAATACGCAAAGTTAATGTCGTGGTAGAAGTTTCTCCCCATCATCTATATTATGATTCTGAAATGTTGACAGAAAATAATGCAAAATTTATGCAAATGAATCCACCTCTACGTACTATAAATGATAAAATTTATTTAATAAAAGCTTTATTAGACAAAACAATAGATTTTATTGCCACTGACCATGCTCCACATACTGAAGAAGAAAAATTAAAAGGAATTTCTGGCACACCACAGCTTGATACTTATGGTTCTTTTGTCTCTTGGTTAATGAAAGAACATAATTTTACTCCACAAGATATTGCCAGAGTGTGTTCTGTAAATCCAGCCAATTTTTTAAATCAATTTACTGCAAATAAATATGGAAAAATAGAAGAAGGATATGTGGGGTCACTAACGATTCTTGATTTAAATAAACCAATCATAATTACCAAAGATAAACTTAAAACAAAATGTGGCTGGTCACCATTTGAAGGAGTTACATTTCCAGGGAGTGTAACGATGACAATCGTTAAAGGAATTCCATATGATGAATAAGAAATCCGTCAAATTAATTTTGAAAGATGGCACCCAATTTACTGGCATAAATTTTGGTGCAGAAAAATCTATAGCTGGAGAAGTTGTTTTTGCTACTGGGATGGTAGGCTATCCGGAGGCACTCACTGATCCTTCTTTTAAAGGGCAGATTTTAGTGATGACCTATCCGTTGATTGGAAATTATGGTGTGCCTAAAAAAGAATTTTTTGAATCAGATAAAATCCAAGTTTCTGGCTTGATAGTTTGTAATTATGTGAATACTCCTTCGCACCATGCTATGCAAATAACGCTAAGTGAATGGTTTAAAAAAGAAGGAATTCCTTTGATTGAAATCAAGGATACTAGAGCGTTAACACAGAAGTTACGAGATGAAGGAGTGAGTTTGGGCAAAATAATCTTTAGTGGTAAAAATGTTCCTTTTAAAGATCCTAATTTAAAAAACTTAGTTGCAGAGGTGAGTACTAAAAAAATTTTATCATTTGGGAGCGAAGGAAAAAATATTGTATTGATTGATTGTGGAATAAAAAGAAATATCATTCGCAGTATCATAGTCAGAGGATTTAAAGTTGTTTTAGTTCCATGGAATACGGATTTGACGAAATTAAAATTTTCCTTTGAGGCAGTGGTAATTTCAAATGGTCCAGGAGATCCACAAAAAGTAAGAAATACCATCAATAATGTAAAAAAGATTTTATCTAAAAAAATTCCCATTCTTGGTATTTGTTTAGGTAATCAAATTTTAACCTTGGCCTTGGGCGGAACTACTTATAAGTTAAAATTTGGGCACAGAAGTCAGAATCAGCCAGTAGTACAAAGGGGAACAAATAAATGTTATTTAACAACTCAAAATCATGGTTTCGCAGTTAAGCAGATCCCAAAAGATTTTACAGAGTGGTTTTATAACGCAAATGACAATACCAATGAAGGGATTATCCATAAAAAATTACCAATAATGTCTGTGCAATTTCATCCTGAAAGTTCTCCTGGCCCGCTTGATACTGATTGGATTTTTGATTACTTTTTTAAAAAAGCTGGATTAATGAAATAATATGTTAAAAAATAATAAAAAAATAAAATTATTTAAAAAAATATTAATCTTAGGTTCTGGCGCCTTAAAGATTGGTGAAGCTGGCGAATTTGATTATTCTGGTAGCCAAGCAATTAAGGCTCTTAAGGAAGAAAAAATTAAAGTTATTTTAGTAAATCCAAATATTGCTACATTCCAAACTTCTAAAACATTAGCTGATGAAGTTTATTTTTTGCCGGTGAATGATTTTTTTGTAGAAAAGGTTATTAAGAAAGAACGACCTGATGGGATTATGTTATCTTTTGGTGGACAAACAGCTTTAAATTGTGGATTAGAACTTGAAAAAAAAGGTATTTTAAAAAAATATAGAGTAAAAGTTCTCGGTAGTCCAGTTTCATCTATTATTTTGACCGAAGACAGAGAAAAATTTGCCAAACATTTAAAAAGCATTGGCATCCCTGTTCCTGCTTCGGGTTGTGCCACTAATTTGAAAAAAGCCAAAGAAGTGGCAAAAAAAATTGGCTTTCCTCTTATGGTTAGAGCAGCTTTTGCTCTGGGTGGACAAAAATCTGGAGTTGTTTCTAATCTAGAAGAATTAGAAAAAATTGTTCTAGGCGCTCTCGCCGTATCTCCACAAGTTTTAATTGAAAAATACTTACATCATTTTAAAGAAATTGAATATGAAGTAGTGCGTGATGTGTTTGGAAATACAGTAACAGTGTGCAATATGGAAAACATAGATCCACTTGGAATTCATACTGGAGATTCTATTGTGGTGGCGCCTAGTCAGACATTAAATAATGAAGAATATCACAGATTAAGAGAAGCAAGTGTCAAAATTGTGGATAGTTTGAAAATAGTTGGTGAATGCAATGTGCAATTTGCTCTTAATCCACAACCTCAAAATGATAAAGTTGATTATTTTGTGATTGAAGTAAATGCGCGTTTATCTCGTTCCAGTGCACTTGCTTCTAAGGCTACTGGTTATCCTCTTGCTTACGTTGCAACTAAACTTTCTTTAGGTAGAAATTTACTTCAGATAGAAAATAAAATTACCAAAGTAACACAAAGTTTTTTTGAGCCGGCGCTTGATTACGTTGTTGTAAAAATGCCACGTTGGGATTTGACGAAATTTTCTGGAGCTACTTCGCACATCGGTAGTGCGATGAAGTCAGTGGGGGAAGTCATGGCAATTGGTAGAAGTTTTGAGGAAGCTTTAGAGAAAGCAGTGCGGATGTACTCTGGTGATTTTGAAAGTATAACTGACAATGGTTTTGTTAATAAAAAGGAGTTAGAAAATTTTTTAAATATTCCGACCCCAAGAAGAATTTTTGCAATTGCTAATAGTCTTAAAAAAGGAATTACCATTGAGAAAATCTATAAAATAACTGGAATTGACCCTTGGTTCTTGTTTAGGATTCAAAATATTGTAAATACAGAAAAGATTTTTTTAAAAAGAAAAATTTTAGACAAAGAAACAATTTTGAATCTAAAACAGACTGGTTTTTCAGATAAAAAAATTGGTCAGTTGTGCATGAAAACAGAATTGGAAATTCGTAAAATTCGAAAAAATTTTGGAATTTTACCATCTGTTTTTGCTATTGATACTTTGGCTGGGGAAGTGCCAGCTAAAACAAATTATTTATATCTAACTTATCATGGGAATCATCATGATGTGTTTGCACTTGGTCGAAAAGCGATAGTTGTTTTAGGGAGTGGGCCTTACCATATTGGTTCTTCGGTTGAGTTTGATTGGTCCTCGGTAAATACTAGTTTGGCATTAAGGAAACACAAAAAAAAGTCTATTGTTATAAATTGTAATCCAGAAACTGTTTCGACTGATTACGATATGTCTGATCGCTTATATTTTGAAAATTTATCTTTTGAAACAGTGGCGGATATTTTTGAATTTGAAATTGCGGGTGGATTAATAATTTCTGTTGGCGGGCAAAGACCGAATAATCTGGCAAAAAAACTTTCCTTTGCTGGTTTTCCTATTTTGGGAACAAAAACAGAGAATATTGATCGAGCCGAAGACCGCAATGCTTTCTCAGCGCTTCTAGATAAACTTAGAATTTTACAACCAGAATGGCAAAGTTTTACTTCAAAAAAAGAAGCGGAAAAATTCACAGAAAATTATGGTTTTCCTGTTCTAGTTCGTCCTTCTTATGTACTTTCTGGGGCAGCAATGCGGGTATGTTACAACAAAGAACAACTGCATGATTTTATCAGTAAAGCAGCCATTCTTTCTCCTGAATATCCAGTGATTATGTCCAAATATATAGAAAATGCCAAAGAGCTTGAATTTGATGGAGTAGCACAAAACGGAGAACTTATCATTTATGGAATTTCCGAACACGTAGAAAATGCTGGAGTACACTCAGGCGATGCGACTATTGTTTATCCCACACAGAGAGTTTATGCTTCGACTGAATTTCAACTAAAAGAGATTTCTAAAAAAATCATCAATGAACTTTCTATTACAGGACCTTTCAATATTCAATTTTTGGTAAAAAACAATATACCTTTTGTGATTGAGGTTAATGTGAGAGCGAGCCGTACTTTTCCGTTTCTTTCTAAAGCAATGAATACTAATTTCCTTGACATTGCGGTGGATAGTTTTTTTGGAAAAGCAAAAATGCATAATTTTATATATCCAAAAAGCGTCGTGGTAAAGTCCTCGCAATTTTCTTTTTCTAGATTGCTTGGAGCTGACCCTATTTTACGGGTGGAAATGTCTTCTACTGGAGAAGCAGCTTGTTTTGGTCGTGATTATGATGATGCACTCCTAAAATCAATTTTGAGCACTAATAATTTTGATTTTAAAAATAAAAATGTAGTGCTTTCTTTGGGGGGAGGATTAAATAAAGCAAAGTTTTTAGAGGCGGCAAATACTTTAATTTCTCTTGGTTATAAAATTTTTGCGACAGACACAACGGCTGAATTTTTTAAAAAACATGACGTAAAATGTGAAGCAATGCGTAAGGCATTTGAGCGTACACCGAATGTTTTAAATGTTATTGGAAGCAAAAAAGTTTCTTTTGTGGTAAATTTAAGCAAACCCGCTAGTGTAATTTTAAACAAAAAAAAGACAGAAGAGAGGGTTGTAACAGATGGTTTTCGTATTCGTCGAGCCACTGTGGATAGTCAAATTCCATTATTTACTGACTTACAATTGGCACGAGCTTTCATTAAAGCCTTAGCGCATTATCAGGTAGAAGATTTAGAAATTAAATCATACAAGGAATATTTAGAGAATTAAAAAATTTATGTCCAATATAATTTCTGCTGGTCAATTTAATAAAAAAGAATTGGAAAAAATTTTAAAACGCACAGCTGTTATGGAGGAACAATGCAAGAATGGAAAAGTAAAAAAACTTCTGAAAGATAAAATTATTGCTTGTATGTTCTTTGAACCCTCAACTAGAACTCGCTTGTCCTTTGAAACAGCTGCACTTAAATTAGGCGCGCAGGTTATTTCTGTGGAAAACGCTATGAGTAATTCTTCTGCTTTTAAAGGTGAATCAATTGAAGATACTGCTAGAATGCTTGGTAGTTATGCGGATATTGTTGTAATACGTCATCCTAAAGAAGGTTCAGTAACACAGGCTACAAAAGTAATTAAAAAGCCAATTATCAATGCTGGAGATGGTAGTAATGAACATCCGACTCAGGCTCTTCTTGACCTATATACAATTAAAAAACATCTTGGCAGGTTGAATAATTTAAATATTGCTTTTGGTTTTGATCCAAAACATTCAAGGACAATTCGTAGCTTGGCATTTTTGCTTTCCTTTTTTAAAAATAATCATTTTACTTTTATTTGTCCCAAAGCCTTGAATCCATCACCAAAATTTTTACAAGATTTAAAAAAAATAGGAACCAGTTTCAAAATTATTGATAATTTATCTAATTTCAATAAATACGATATTTTTTATGCTAATCGTTTACAAGGAGAAAGATTTAAAAACAAAAAAGAATTTGAAAAATACCGTAGAGTTTTAATAATAACTAAAAAACTTGTACAAGGTTCTAAGACTTTAATCATGGATCCGCTTCCGAGAATTGACGAAATAGAAGTGGAGGTTGATTCTCTTCCTAATGCTATTTATTTTGATCAAGCCCAAAACGGCCTTTATCTTAGAATGGCATTATTGTTAAATGTCTTAGATTTGTAGTTTACTGACTCTCTAAAAACTGGAAGATTTTTTCGTTAGTGAGGACGTTCTCGGCATGCATTTGGGCGCGCTCTGGATCAGCGTCTTTATAGTGTTCTAAGATATGTGCAACTTCTTTGGCAACTTCTGCTTCGTCAGGAATTATCTTTTCTTCTTTGGCTATTTCATTTAAGATTAGAGCAAATTTGGCTTTTTTCTCTCCATCATTTCTGAATTCTTTTCTCAAATCAGCCACCGTCTTGTTTAAATGTTTTAAATAATCTTCAAACTTCAAACCCATTTGAGTGATATCAGATTCCATGCGGTATAGAATTTTATCCAACTCAACTTCAATTAAAATTTCTGGAACATCGAGGGTGCTTTCTTCTATTATCTTTTCAATTATTTTTAATCTCGTTTTTTCTTTTAATTGATTTTCTTTTTCGAGTTTTATATTTTCTTTTAATTTGTTTTTAAAATCAGCAATATCTTTAAATGGTCCTAATCCTTTCACAAACTCATCATTAAACTCAGAAAGCTCTGGTTCTGGATGAACATGTTCTTCCCCCTCCTTGTGTTCATGTTCCGCCATATGTACTTTCGGCGCACGAGATTTACGAATATCCATTATTGTATTTTCTAATTCTTCGTCTGAAACTAGAGTACTTTTTTCTGCATCTGTGATTTCTCCTATTACTTTCTTAGCAACCCCTTTGTAATCAGGGAGTTTAATTTCCGGTAATATGGCAGTTTTGATTTTGAATCCTAGGGGATTCTTGCGTGCCAACTTTGTAATAGAAATTTCTGGACGGCTAATCGCATCAATTTTTTCTTCGGCAATTATTTTAGGATAATGTTCACTAAGGGCTAGTTCTGCCATTTCTTCTAAGATGCTAATCTCTGGTATTTTGGACAACATTACATTTTCTGGCACTTTGCCCTTACGAAATCCATCTACTTGAAAATTCTTGCCAAGCTTTTTTAGAGCATTATCAAAATAAGATTCAAAAATTTCAGCATCAATTTCTCCTTCGATTTCCACTTCACTCTTTGGTAATTTTGTAATTTTTATTTTTGCCATTTTAGTTTAGTTTTTCACTATTCATGATTTTTTCTCTCTACGTACGGCCTAGCCGAATTTCTCGATCGAAAAAATCACAAATAGTTTCAATTATATTTACATCAATAAAATAACCAAGAGCAAAGCAACAATGTTTAGAATTTTTATCATTGGATTGATAGCAGGACCGGCTGTATCTTTGTAAGGGTCTCCAACTGTATCACCAGTCACAGCAGCCTTGTGAGCTTCACTTCCTTTGCCTCCGTGATTACCTTGTTCAATGTGTTTCTTGGCATTATCCCAAGCACCTCCACCGGAGGTCATTGAAATTGCCACGAAGAGTCCAGTAATAATAGAACCGACGAGGAGTCCCCCCAAAACCACTAAACCATTTTCTTTTCCGAAAATTAAGATTACCAAAATTGGGGCGAGGACTGGGATTAGGGCTGGTAAAATCATTTGTTTGATAGCGGCACCAGTGATGATTGAAACAGCCTTAGCATAATCTGGCTTGGCAGTTCCTTCCATAATTCCTTTTATTTCTTTAAACTGTCGGCGAATTTCTTCTACAACTTTTCCGGCAGTTTTTCCAACAGCTTCCATGCACAAGGCGCCGAAGTAATATGGCAAGAGTCCTCCAAGGAAGAGACCAACAATTACATAAGGATTACTCAAATCAAAAGTTATATGTTTACCAACTTTTATAATTTCTTCGGTATAAGAAGCAAATAGTACAAGGGCAGCTAAGCCAGCAGAACCAATAGCATAACCTTTCGTCACTGCTTTGGTAGTATTGCCTACGGCATCTAGGGGATCAGTGATATTTCGAACTGAATCTGGAAGTTCGGCCATCTCGGCAATACCTCCTGCGTTATCTGTAATAGGACCATAAGCATCTATGGCTACAATAATTCCTGCCATTGAGAGCATCGACATAGCAGCTACGGCTATTCCATAAAGTCCAGCATAGTGATAACTAATTAATATTCCTAAAACGATTGTGATTAAAGGTAAAGCAGTAGATTTCATGGAAATAGCTAAACCTTGAATGACATTTGTACCATGTCCAGAAACTGAAGCTTCGGCGATAGATTTCACAGGAGCATATTCAGTAGAGGTAAAGTATTCTGTAATGACGACTAGGGCTCCAGTTACCACTAGACCAACTAAAGAACAAATAAATAAATCCATCACTGAGTATTGTCCATTTCCTGACATAAGTAATTTTGTAACAGGGTAAAATGAAATAGCAGCGATAACTCCAGAGGCAATTAGGCCTTTGTAAAGCGCACCCATTATATTTAGATTTCCGTCTTTGTTTGACTTACTTAGACGTACAAACCAAGTACCGACGATGGAAGCAAAAATTGCCATTCCTCCTATAACTAATGGATAAATAATTGCATTTTCAAATCCTATAAAAAGAAGTGAACCTAAAAGCATAGTAGCAACTGAAGTAACAGCATAAGTTTCAAAAAGATCTGCTGCCATTCCAGCACAATCACCGACATTGTCACCGACATTGTCTGCGATTACTCCAGGATTTCTAGGATCATCTTCTGGAATACCAGCCTCTAATTTACCAACTAAGTCTGCGCCAACATCAGCTGCTTTAGTAAAGATTCCTCCACCTAATCTAGCGAAAACAGAAATAAGCGAAGCACCGAAACCAAGTCCGACAAGAGCAGTCACGTCTTTAGTAATTGCATAAAAAGCGGTTACGCCCAAAAGAGCTAAGCCGACGACTAAAAGACCAGTCACGGTACCACCCTTAAAAGCGACGGAAAGTGCTTCATGTATTCCAGTTCGAGCAGCTTCTGTTGTTCGGACATTAGCTCTGACTGATACATTCATTCCTATATATCCTGCTAGAGCAGAAAATACGGCTCCAATTAAAAAACCTACAGCCATTACTAACCCAAGCTTAGGGGTGAGAGCAATAATAACGAAAAGTATTATCGCAATAATACCAATAGTTTTATATTGTTTATTCAAATAAGCACCAGCACCATCTTGGATTGCCTTGGCAATTTCTTGCATTCTAGCGTTACCAGGACTCTTTTTTAAAATTGATTTAGCTAAAAACAAACCATAAACAATAGCGACAAACGAACTAACGATTGCAAACAATAAAAATTGATTCATATTTTTATTTTATTCCCCGTCTTAGCGGGGCAAATTACTTAATAATAAATTTTTGCTTAATTATTCTTCTTTTATACCCTCTACCTTCTCTCCATCGGTGCTCACAACTTCTTTTTCATCACCTTTGATATCTATTCTCCATCCAGTCAGTTTAGCTGCGAGACGTACATTTTGTCCACCTTTGCCGATAGCAAGCGACAACTGGTCATTCGCAACTTCTACGATTGCCTTGTGTTCTTTTTCGTCTATCTCAATAGAAATAACTTTAGCTGGAGAAAGCGAATTAGAAACAAATTGGGTAGGGTTTTCGGACCAAGGGATTATATCAATTTTTTCTCCAGAAAGTTCTGTCGTAATAGTATTTACTCGGGTTCCTTTTTGTCCAACACAAGAGCCAACTGGATCAATGTGTTCGTCATTTGAATAAACTGCAATTTTAGAACGAGCACCTGCCTCACGAGCTACTCCTTTTATTTCTACTACACCACTTTCTATTTCTGGTGCTTCTAGGGCGAAAAGTTTTTCTATAAATTTAGGATGGGTGCGGGAAAGACGTAAGTTGATACCTCTTTGGGTGTCTTCCACGCTAAAAAGATAGGCCCGTACTCTTTGTCCTCGAGTCCAATATTCTCCCGGAATTTGTTCTTCTGCGCCTAAAACTCCTGTTGCTCTATTGAAATCAACATAGACATTACCTCGTTCAACTTTTTGAACTATACCGGAAATCACTTCTCCTTCTTTGGTGCCGTATTCATCTATAATAGAGGTGCGTTCTGCTTCGCGAATTTTCTGAATAATGACTTGCTTAGCTGTCTGGGCGGCGATGCGCCCATAATCCTCTTTTGCTTCCAATGGAAAAATGATTTCATCATTAAGCTCTGCCCCCTTTTTTATTTTTTTAGCATCTTCAAGTAGAATATGATGTTCTCCATTAAAATGTACTCGTTCATCTAAATCCCCCTCAATTTTATCAATATGAGAGTGAGAGGCCCCCTTTTTGTTTTCATGAAAAGGCTGAGTTGATGTATCTAAAATAGCAATACTTTCATCTACCACTATCTTTACTTGAAAGAAATCTGTTTTACCAGTTTCCATATCAAATTTAGCTCGGATTATTTGTCCTTTCTTACCGTAATCTTTTTTATAAGCGGCAGCCATTGCTTGCTCAATAGCTTCTAGTATTTTTGCTTTTGGAATTTTCCTTTCTTCCTCTAACTGTTCTAAAGCCGACTTGAATGTTTTTATATCTAACATATTGTTTGTGTTAATTTCAGCCGAAGGCTGATCCGCCTCTGGCGGAAAGTTTTATTAAAAAAAGCCCTGTTGCTACAGGACTCCTACAAAGAAAGATTACCACAAGTGTTATTTTAATGCAATATCGTTAGAATTGAGTTTTTAAATAAAAATTATAAGTTTTTATAAAAGTTAACCCCCACACCTTTCTTGTTATTATTTTGCTTTTTCAATAAAAGTACCATTATAATTAGAATTTATACAAAAACTAATATTATTAACTATCTTTATATGCAGAATAAAAAGCGATACCAAGAAAGGTGTGAGGGTTATCCACATAGCTTAATATACGCCTTTCTTTTTTTATTCTATACTTAATGGATATAATATAATTATTAAAATCTATGGAAACAAAACAAAAAAGAATCGTGATTATAGGTGCTGTTGTCGTAGCCATTGTCTTAATAGTGGGAGTAGTTTTGATATTGAAAAATAAAACTCAAATTCCTCCCAATAGACCTTTTGACCCTGTTCCGGAAATTGGAAAAATGAATTCTAGTCTTCCCCCTGAACTAGTTGCTGTCAATGAAAGTATTATAACTGGAACTATTGAAAAAATAGACTCGCAGAGTTTACAAGTAAAAATTGACGATGAACCTTTGTCATTTGAAAACATCCCTAAAAATCTTTTTTATCCCGTAGTGTTGAAATTTGATGATAGTATCAAGGTTTCTGTTTTAGCATCAGGTATAAAAGACGAAAACAGCTTAAAGGGAGAACTTGAGAAATTTCAAACTAAGTTTACCCAAGGAAGATTTCTTGTTCAACCAGAGAAAAGCCAAAAGTTTAATATTACTAAAAATACCTTTGTAGTTTCAATCGTAGATAATAAAATTGGAAACAAGCCAATTTCTGATCTGAAAGTTGGAATGAAGATTATTATGAACTATGAAAAAGACATTAATAATGCTTTAACTATAAATGTTCAATAAAAAATATATGAAAAAAACAAAATGGCAAATTTTAATAAAAACTATATTAATCATTTCTGTACTATTTGTTTTTTCTCCGGTAAAGAATGTTCAAGCAGTTGGGCCCACTTGTAGTGGTGGTTTTTCGCAAGTACCACCAGGTGTTTGGTTTTCCTATTCTCCTAGCACGTGGTACAAAGCAGGTGCTCAGCAAGGAAATGCTAATGGGAAAATTCCCTATACTGGCGTAGAACAATTCAATTGGTTCTGTAGTACTCCTGTAACAAGTGCAACTTTTTCATGTTCTGGAGCTTTTTCTGGATCTGGTTCAGCTTCAATGCCAAGCGGTTTTGCAGGGCCTTTTACTTTTGCAAGCTACCCGACTAGTGGTAATCCTATCACCTGTACATTAACTGCGGTGGGACCAGGAGGAACGACAACCATGACTGATACCTTAACTATTACTAATGCAGGGTGCAATCCAGCAACTCAAAATCAGATAATTCCTACAACATTCAATCATTCTACCGGTATGCCTAATTTTCCAGCGGGACCTTTGTGTTCGCCTTGTAGTGCCGGAACTCCAGACCTTAGAGGAGTTGGGCCATTAGGATTTGTTCAAGCTTTTTGTTATCCTCCCGGAGACAGGAGCTTTGAAGGTTATGATTTCTGCGAAGCTTCTCTTTTAAGTTGTGGTCCATATGAGGGAGACTCTTTCACACGCTTGGATTCAACTGGTTTGAGTTATAAATCTCCAACGAATGGAAATGCAGGAGGGCAGGCCTATTTTTGTGCAGAACGACCTGGTGGATGGTTCATGTCTGATTTTACTGCTACTGGTAGTGGGTGGACATGGAAATGTTATTCGGGTAACCCGGGATGTCCGCAAAGTATATCAGTACCTTGTAGTGCCACAAAACTTGCTTGTTCTCATGCTGCTTGTGCAGACGCAGGTTCGCGTTGTTCATCAGAGTCATACATTGATGATTGTGGTAATTCTTGTACAGGAACCTTAACGCCTTCATGCGGAGATCCAAGTACACATTGTGCTGGAAGTTACACGGGCACTTGTGGTGCGTCTTGTACAGGAACCAAAGCAGTTGCTGCACCAACATCAACTACTCCAAATGCAGATAAGACATCTGTAACCAGTGGTGATTCAGTGACTCTCTCTTGGGATTCAACAAATGCATCTTCATGTAAGTTATATAAAAATGGAACATTAACTGATTCATTACCAGCAACAACAAAAACGAAAATCGTTTCTCCAACGACAACCACTAATCCAATTACTGTAACTTACGGAGTAAATTGTTTTAATGATTGTAGTGTTGCTTCAGGCTTGAAAACCGTATCTGTAACAGTCAACCCACGTACTTACAGCTGTACTGGTCTTCCAGCTAATGCTGTTGCTTGGGACGCTGAAGAAAGTACTGGGCTAGTAGGGGCTGATATTAAATGGAAATATTCTAATTCAGACACCTCTACTAAATGCCAATTTAAATGTGATACCGGATATATTTCAAATGGAGATTATACTTGTTCAAAAGGTGATCTCTCAGCTTTGGGATGTACAATCAATTCAGAGCTTAACCCAAATGCAAATAGTTGCACTACAACTCTTTCTTGGAATGTAACAAATCCTGCAGTTGTTCTCGGATCGGGGATAACTAGTAGTACTAACGACAGTGGAGGGACTTCAGCTAACTTTCCTATTATTTCCTCAACTAAGCTTCCAAGCACAGGTACTTTTGATATAGGGACCAAAACAGATGTTGTTATTCCATATCTAATTGAAGGGGTTAATAAAGCTAGAACATTTTATCTTTACAACAATGGTGTAAAGCTTGCTGAGGCAACAACAACTGCTATTGCAAGTTGTGCATCTGGAAAACGTTGGGATGGAAACAAATGTGTTTCTTTTACTTGCTCTCCTTTATGGGGAACAACTCCTATTAATGGTGGTGGTTCGGTTGTTGCAGCTGAGGCAGAATCGGTTACTTATCCAGCCCTTTGCAAATATGAGACACGTGTTTGTGAAGATCAAGGTACCCTACTTGGTAAATTGAGTGGTAGTTATATGTTCGAGAAATGTTCATCAGTTCTAGATCCTGCCTGCTCTCCTATTCACTACAATTGCACCACTGGTGCGACTGTGACTGGGAGTAATTTAAATAGTCCTACTAAATGGACTTGGAAATGTAAAGGTATAAATGCAGGTCCTGATGTTGAATGTTTCCAAAAGAAAAGCCCAGGGGTAATAGAGAATTAGATTATTATATTAATTATGACTAAAAATAAAAAAATTGTAGTGTGTATTGTGGTTTTAGTTATTATTATTTTAATTTTACTTTCTCTTTATTACTTTATGCGACCTAAGTCAGCTCCTCCACTAACC
>JBAYLA010000007.1:0-42474 GCA_041664285.1 Minisyncoccota bacterium | reverse complement strand
TTTTTGTAAGAATTTATTTTTTTGGCGGTAAAAAGGTTGTCAGAATAAAAAACGATACCAAGATAGGTGTGGGAGTTATCCACAGTTTTGTGGAAAAAGTATTGTATTATGTTTTGAAATGCGAGATAATTAAAGGAGTTCGAAGCAATAAATATTTTTGGTCGGTTTATTGCAAACTAATTTAATAATTTAATTTTAAAATTATATGGCAGCAAAAAAGAAAGCAAAGAAAGTAGCAAAGAAGAAAGTAGCAAAAAAGGGAAAGAAGCGAGCATAGTTTCTCTTTAAAAAACTTCCGTCGAAAGTCGGAAGTTTTTTTGTTTTGTGCTAAGATATATTTATGAGTTTATATAGTAAAATATTCGGTGATGAGAGTTCTAAATTCATCAAAAATACCGAAAAAATAGTGTCTAAAATTAATGCTCTCGAAGAGTCTATTTCGAAGTTGTCTGATCTAGATTTTCCAAAGAAAACGTTAGAATTCAAAGATAAATTATCTAAATCCGACAATAAGAAGGAAACCTTAGAAGAAATATTACCAGAAGCTTTTGCGTTGGTCAGGGAAGCAATGAAGCGCGTAGATAATAAGCGATTGTTTGATGTGCAATTAATCGGTGGACTGGCTCTTCATCAGGGCAAAATTGCCGAGATGAAAACAGGAGAAGGTAAAACTTTTGTGGCTGTTTTGCCGGCATATTTAAATGCACTCGAAGGGGGTGGTGTACACATTGTCACTGTGAACGATTATCTTTCACGCATTGGAGCAGTTTTGATGGGGCAAGTTTATAATTTTTTAGGATTAAGTGTAGGTGTTATTAATTCACAAAATGTTTCTTATTTATATGATGCGACTCATCAAGAAGAAGATGGAGATAGAGATAAGATTGGAGAATTTAAAATTGTCTATGATTTTTTAAAACCATGTTCTAGAAAAGAAGCATATTTAGCGGATGTGACTTATGGTACGAACCATGAATATGGTTTTGATTATTTGCGAGATAATTTAGTGACCTCATTTGCTGATATGGTTCAGAGAGGACATAACTTTGCAATTGTTGACGAGGTGGACTCCATTTTAATAGACGAAGCGCGTACCCCACTTATTATTTCTTCTGCTTCTTTAGATTCTTCTGATTTTTATATCAAATTTTATCAAATTGCTAAACAGTTAAAACGTGATACAGATTACGAGGTAGATGAAAAGCTAAAAGCTATTTCTCTCACCGACGAAGGAATTAGTAAAGCAGAGAAACTCCTTGGAATATCCAATATTTATACCGAAAAAGGAATTAAATATGTGCATCATTTAGAAACAGCAGTAAAAGCGCAAGCTATTTTTGAACGTGATAAAGATTACGTGGTAAAAGAAGGAGAAGTTGTTATTGTAGATCCATTTACTGGACGTCTCCAGCCAGGCAGGCGTTGGTCTGAAGGTATTCATCAAGCCATAGAGGCGAAAGAGGGTGTTAAAATTGAAAAGGAAACTCGCTCTTCAGGTTCTATTACTTTTCAGAATTATTTTAGATTCTACAAGAAGCTTTCCGGTATGACCGGCACAGCAGCAACTTCAGCGGAAGAATTTTTAAAGGTTTACGGGCTTGATGTTATTGTTATTCCTACCAATCGGCCTGTTGTGCGCTTGGACCAGAGTGATTTAATTTTTCAAAGTGAAAAAGGAAAGCTTCAGGCAATTGCTAAGAAAGTAAAAGAATTAAATACAAAAGGAACTCCTGTTTTAATTGGAACAATCTCAATTGAAAAAAATGAACTTCTTTCTGTGTATCTCAGACAAGAGGGAATACAACATACAATTCTAAATGCCAAGAACCATGAAAAGGAAGGAGAAATAATTGCGCAGGCTGGTCGTCGTGGAGCGGTAACTATCGCTACCAACATGGCTGGACGTGGAATAGATATTAAACTTGGGGGTAACCCTCTTGTAAAAGAAGAATATGAATTTGTGAAAAGTGTTGGTGGACTTTTTGTTCTAGGTACTGAAAGACATGAAGCACGTAGAATAGACAATCAGCTTCGAGGCCGTGCTGGTAGACAGGGTGATCCAGGGGCGACTCAATTTTATGTTTCATTAGAAGATGATTTAATGCGCGTATTCGGTTCGGAGAAAATTCAAACGATGATGGGGAGATTTGGAATACCCGAAGATCAACCGATTGAGAATCGGTTTATTAATAGAACACTTGAAGGAGCGCAGGCAAAGATAGAAGGTTTTCACTTTGATGCCCGCAAGCATACACTTGAATATGATGATGTGATGAATCACCAGCGTAAAATAATATACGAAAGACGACAAAAAATGTTACAAGCAGATAAAACAGAAATCGAAGCTCTACTCAAGAGTATTTCCGAAAACAAAGAAGAAGGAGAGAAAATAATTGAAGAGAAAAGACAAAAACTTGGTGATGAAGCATTTTTTGAAACGGTTAGGAGAATTGCTTTATATACGACGGACACTCTTTGGATGGAACATCTGGAAGCGATGGACTATTTACGTGGTTCAGTTAATTTAAGAGCTTATGGACAGCGAGAGCCAATAGTGGAATATAAAAAAGATGGATTAATGATGTTCAAGGAAATGGAAGAAGTTTTTAAAGAACAAGTTTTTTCATTGGTTGGCACTATAAAGACTGAAAACGTTATTAATATGAAGATGGAGGCGAACGAACCAAAGCAAACTTTAATTACAAGTCACGACGAGCCGAGCGAACTCGGAGGGAAAAAAGATTTACATGCACAAGTAAGTGGGATGAAAGAAGTTGGCCGTAATGATCCTTGTCCTTGTGGTGCTATTAATCCAGCTACTGGTGAGTGTTATAAATATAAAAAATGTGGTCTCATCAATGCTCCTCAACACCGGAAGTCGTTGGTGAATTAAAAAGATAAAAAGGTGTTGAATTTCTTATGAAAAATTTAGAAATTGGAGGGGTTTATGAACACTATAAGGGGATTAGGGTGAAAGTCCTTTTTGAAGCGATTGATAGTGAGACGAAAGAACATTTGGTTATTTATGTGCACTTAGAAGATGGGGTTATTTGGTCTCGACCAAAACATATGTTTTTAGAAAATATTATATTAGATGGTAAAGAGATTGAAAGATTCAAAAAAGTGGAGCAAGAAATTTCAACAAGACCAGCCAGAAAAAGTTTAGATAATTAAAGTTGCCACTGAATGCAAAATCTAATTAAAAAATTAAAGCTTAAAAGACGAGGCATTACGCTATTAGCTGGAATGCATTTTTATGGTAATCCATCAGCCAAGTTGAAAATTGTTGGAGTAACGGGAACTAATGGCAAAACAACAACAGCAACTCTTCTTTACAGAATTACAACAGCTCTTGGTTATAAAGCTGGGCTTATTAGCACAGTGGAAAATATTATAGACGGAGAAGTTGTTGCCACTTTAGATGGTAGACCAACTCCAGGCACTACCCCTGATCCTATAATTTTACATAAACTATTAAATAAAATGGCAGAAAAAGGATGCGAATATGTTTTTATGGAAGTTAGTTCACATGCATTGGACCAGAACAGGGTAGCGGGAATAAATTTTGCTGGAGGAATTTTTACAAATTTGACGCATGACCACTTAGATTATCACAAGAATTTTGAAAATTATTTTGGAGCGAAGAAAAAGTTTTTCAAGATGCTAAATGAAAAAACTTTTGCGCTTTCAAACATTGATGATGAATATGGCGAAAAAATGCTAGAAGATATTAAAGCCAAGAAATACACTTATGGCTTCAAGCATCAGGCTGATTTTAATGAAAAATTGGAAACAAAACTAATTGGTGATTTTAATATGTATAATGTTCTTGCTGTTTACGCTTCTTTAATACTTCTAGGTATGAATAAAGAAAAAGTAAAAGAACATCTTAAAAATGTTTTACCACCTAGGGGTAGATTTGATTATTTTAAAAGCTCATCAGGCATTACGGCTATTGTAGATTATGCGCATACCCCTGATGCACTTCAAAATGTTTTGAAAACTGTGCAGGGCATAAGAGAAAAAGGCCTCTCTGCCGGTAGGCAGGGAGGTAAGATAATTTCTATTTTTGGCTGTGGGGGAGACCGTGATCCATTAAAACGTCCCAAAATGGGGAAGATCGGAGTAAGTTTATCTGATATTGTTATTTTTACATCTGACAACCCAAGAAGTGAAGATTCTGAAAAAATTATTGAACAGATGAAAGAAGGATTATCTGAAGAAGATATGAAAAAAGTGATAACTATTAGCAGTAGACATGAGGCAATTAAAGAGGCGGTAAAGATAGCTCAAAAAGGAGACATTATTCTTTGTGCAGGGAAAGGACACGAAGATTATCAGGAAATCAAAGGTGTAAAATATCATTTTGACGATATAGAAGAACTTAAAAAAACATTCCAGCAAAAATAGCAGAAAAAACGCACACATAAAATTCTGCTGAATTTTTGTTCAAGACTCGGCTCGTCAGCCTCCGTAGTCATTTTTTCAGCTATTTTTGCTCTCATTCTTATGTTAATATGGCTTTATGGTTCCAAAAGCTAAAATTTTTAATTTTATTGGGTATAATATTTCTCCAAAAAGTGGGGAAATAATCTTTAAATATTCTATAGAATTTTATAACCAAAAAACTATCAATTTTTCTGAGAAAATAATTTTACCCCAAGCTTCAAAGAATTTAAAGAAAAAAGAGATTCATAAATTTCTTGAACCACTTAGTCTTATTTTAGGAATAAGTTATTATAAATTATACTATTCTCCTAAAATCAAAACTTTCTTTAAACTTTCAAAAGAGGAAGCCGAATTTTGGAATACTGTGTATCGAAAAGGTTTAGGAGAATTCTTATATAGAAACAAACTCGATCCAAAAAAAATTGCAAAATTTCCATATACTAAGCACGCAGTTGAATCTGTAAGAATTAAAACTAACAACTCCGTTTTACTAGGAATTGGTGGCGGAAAAGACTCTATTGTCGCTATAGAACTTTTAAAGAGTTTTAAAGTTTCCTTATTCTCAATTGAAACAGAACACCCAGATCCTATTTCTGCAAGAATTATTAAAGAATCTATAAAATCATCTTTGAAAATAAGAAGAATTTTAGACCCAAAAATTTTCAAAGAGCACGAGGGATCATATAATGGGCATGTTCCAGTTTCAGCTATTTTTGCATTTTTAGGTATTTTGTCTGCTTTTTTATATGAACATAAGTATGTTGTTGTTGGTAATGAATATAGTAGTAATTTTGGAAATATAAAGTATAAAAACGAGACAATAAATCATCAATGGAGTAAGTCGAGTGAATTTGAATCATTATTTCAGGAATACACTAAAAAATTTATTACTCCAGATATTATTTATTTTTCTCTACTTCGACAATTTTATGAAATTAGAATTGCTAAAATGTTTGCTCAGTATAAAAAATATTTTTCTTTATTTTCTAGTTGTAATAGAAACTTTAGAATTTTTAAATCGCGGCCGAATTCTCTTTGGTGTGGAGAATGCCCGAAATGTGCCTTTGTTTTTTTAATATTAGCTCCTTTTGTAAACAGAGCGGAACTTGTTAAAATTTTTGGCAAAAATCTTTTAAACGACTCAACACTCCTTCCTCTTTTTAAAGACTTGCTTGGATTTGGGAACATGAAACCTTTTGATTGTGTGGGAACTTTTGAAGAAGCAAAGGCTGCTCTTTATTTAGTATCTCAAAAATCAAGAAAAGATATCATTGTTAAGACCTTACTTCCTATGATTCATAATCCAAAGAAGTTTGTCGAAAAAGTGTTCAAGACTTCTCCTGCGCCGACACTCCCCGTTAAATTTAAATTTCTTGGAATTGAGAATGTCTGTATCATTGGATATGGCAAGGAAGGGGAAATTACTGAATCATATATAAAGAAAAATTATCCTAAACTGAAAATAAAAATTTTGGATCAAGGGATAGATAATAATTACCTAGAGAAACAATCAAATTATGATCTAGCTATCAAGACTCCAGGAATATCAAGATCTAAAATAGAGATACCTTATACAACGGCTACCAATATTTTCTTTTCAGAAAATAAGAATTTAACGATTGGCATCACTGGCAGTAAAGGAAAAAGTACGACTGCCAGTTTAATATATGAAATTTTAAAGAAAGCTGGTAAAAAAGTTCGCTTGCTGGGCAATATAGGCAACCCAATGCTTGGAGCGTTATTAGAATCTCCCAAAATTGATGGAATTTTTGTTATAGAACTTTCAAGTTATATGTTAGAAGACATTGAATATTCTCCAAATGTTGCCGTGCTTTTAAATTTATTTCCTGAGCATATGAATTATCATGGTGGGGTAGAAAATTATTACAAGGCCAAAAATAATATTTTCAAATTTCAAAAACCAAATGATATTTCGTTTTGCCCACCATTCATCACTAAAGTTCCTCTTAAAAACTTTGAAATTCCACTACTTGGTACGCATAATTTAGAAAATATCAAAGCAGCCGTAAAAGTAGCAAAACTTTTTAAAATTTCAGATAAAATAATACGTGAAGCTATTATTAATTTTAAAAGTTTACCTCATCGTCTTGAATATGTGGGAGAATTTAAAAAGATAAAATTTTATGATGATGCAATTTCAACTACTCCAGAGTCTACTATTGCTGCTTTAAAAGCGCTTCCACAAACGGCTACCATAATGTTGGGAGGAGAGGATCGTGGTTATGATTTTTCTGTATTAGAAAAAGTTCTAAGAAAAAGTAATGTAAAAAATCTTGTATTATTTCCAGATACCGGTAAAAGGATTTTAAAATCAAAGAAAGGTTTTAAGATTTTAGAGACAAATAGCATGGAGAAAGCAGTCGATTTTGCTTTTAAAAATACACCTGAAGGGACTATCTGCCTTTTGTCAAATGCATCGCCCTCTTATTCATTGTGGAAGAATTTTGAAGAAAAAGGTGATTTATTTAAGAAATTTGTTATAAAATATGGGGAAAAATAATATGCCAGATCTAGATTTATCAAAAATTAAAAGAATCTTTTTTGTCGGTATTGGAGGACTTGGTATATCTGCTCTGGCTAAAATGGCAATTTCTAAAGGAATAGATGTTTCTGGGGTAAATGATGATGAAAGTCCAAAAACTCTTGATCCTCTTCGTGCACTAGGCGTAACTATTTTTTTTCAGAATGAATTGCATGAATTACCGGAAGCGGATCTATATGTTTATAGTGACGCTTGGCTTTTTCGAGGTCCAGAAATATTACAAAAAGCAAGAGAGACGGGTAAGCCGGTGTTAAGTTATTTTGAAGCATTGGGTCAATTCGCAAAAGAATATAAAGTTATAGCAATTGCCGGCACTCATGGGAAGACAACAACTACGGCGATGGTGGCAGAAATCCTGATTGAGTCAGGCTTAGACCCTACAGTGATTGTTGGTTCTTTTGTTAAAAAATTTAATAGTAATTTTAGAATTGGTAAAAGTAAATACTTAGTAGTTGAAGCTGATGAATACAATAGACACTTTTTGAATTTTAATCCATTTATAGCGGTGGTCACAAATATCGAGGTAGATCATTTAGATTGTTATAAAGACTTAGCAGATATCCAAAATGCTTTTAATAAATTTCTTTCACAAAGTAAAAACAAAGTCATAGATTACACTAAATATTTAGAAAAAGTACCAAAACTTTCTATCCCCGGAGTTCACAATAGGATGGATGCAGCTGCAGCTATGGCAGTAGCAGATGTTTTAAACATTAATGAAGAAGTTACTCAAAAAGCCTTAAGCGAATTTTCTGGTACTTGGAGACGTTTAGAGAAAAAAGGGGAGACTCAAGAAGGGGTCATCGTTTATGATGATTATGCTCACCATCCGACTGAAATCAAAGCTAGTCTACAAGCTTTGCGAGAACTTTACCCAAGAGGAGAGAAAAACATAACTATTCTTTTCCAACCTCACTTATACAGTAGAACCAAGGCTTTATTTAATGATTTTGTGACTTGTTTTGATGATGCTGACAATGTTCTACTTTTACCTATCTATTTTGCTCGTGAAAAAGGAGATCCAGAGGTCTCAAGTGAGAAATTAGCTGATGCAATACGTTTACATCGTGGAGAAGCTATTGCTTTTCAAAGCTTTAACGAAGCAGAAGAGTGGATTTCGAAGATGAAAATAGGCTCAAATGATGTGTTTGTAACGATGGGGGCTGGGGAAGCTTACAAGGTTGCTGATGTAATCTTCAAGCTAGCCTAAAACTTATCCACAAGTCATTGATTACTCTATTTTTTACTGTATTTGTCAATAGGTATGTCTTAAAATACCCTTATTTTATAAGGTATTTTCTATTTGACATATGATAAAAACGTTTCATAACGATTGACTTTTAGGTATAATTATGACAATATATAGGGGTAAGTCAAAGTTTGGCTGAGATAGAAATACAGGAGTTGGCGGAGCACATACCGCTCAAATATGAAAAATAACAATCTAATACGTTTTCTTCAATCTCTGGTTCTTTTACCTGTTATGACTATGGCTATCCCACTCGGGACTGCTTATAATACTGGTATTAGTTCTGGGATTCCTCAAAATGTATTAGCTCAACAACTTAATAGTAGCTCCTTTAGTACACTCGCTATTAATCAAGTGGTGGACTTTGAGGCAGAGTTAAATGTAAAAATTAAGATTCAAAAAGCAGAGTCTATTGATGCTTATTTTGCTGAGCATGATATGCCCTTAGAAGGAACTGGGATGAAAATGGTAGAAGAAGCAGAGAAGAATGGCCTTGATTGGCGTTTATTGCCAGCTATTGCGATAAGAGAATCTACTGGGGGGAAAAATGATTGTAAAAAAGCTTCTAATAATGCTTTTGGTTGGGGTTCTTGTAAGATTAGTTTTAAATCAAATGAAGAGGCTATTGAAGTAGTAGCTAAGAATTTAGGAGGGAATAATCCAAAAACTGCTAAACACTATGACAATAAGACCAGTAAGGGAATTTTAGAAGCATACAATCCGCCTTCTATTATCCCTCATTATGCGCAACAAGTGATGTCTATAATGAAAGATATAGGTGACGAAGATCTAGCATTAGTTTCTACTACTTCAACTACCTAAAAAAATCCCGCATTAAAAGCGGGATTTTAGATTTTTGATACAATTATAAGGTTATAAATTAACAATAAAAATATGGAAAATAATCAAAAAGGTTTTGTGGGAATGGGTATCATAATAGCAATTATTGCTGTTTTGGCTATTGGTGGGGTTGCGTATTATGTGGGAACTAAAAATAATCCTGCTCTGCAAAATGTACCAGAAAATAATTCTCAGTCACAGATAGATAATAATGCTTCTACGTCAACAATAGACAAAACTGCAAATTGGAAAACTTATACAAATACAAAATATGGATTTGAAGTAAAATACCCAGAGAATTATTCCATAATTTATACTTCTGGTGATTCACATATTACCTTCAGGTCAAATGGGTCTTGTCAGTCGCCTGTAAGTGAAGGCGGTGAATGGCCTATTGATTGTCAGGCATATGATATTTTGATTCAGCAAAATGCAATAGGTGGTCCAGAGATGTCAAAAATTTTTATTAATGGAATTCAAGCAGAGAAGTTTACCGATTCTAGTGGTATGTGGAGTAATGGGACTCAGATTTTAGTACAGTTTCAAAAAGGTCAGAATTGGTATATACAGACCTTTACTTTTAACCAGAGTAAATCTCAAACAGCCGAAGGTATAATGAACAAAATTCTCTCTACTTTTAAATTTACTGAACCGACTACACAAGTAAATACTTCAAATTGGCAAACATTTAAAAGTGCTAAATATGGGTTTGAAATTCAATATCCATCTGATTTAAATTATTATATTCCTAATAATGGTGAAAGTAGTGTTATCTTTAATAATACAACACAAGCAACAGGTGGTTCGCGTTCTTATAAAATTATTATTGAAGAAATGTCAGGTACAACAATGATAAATGGTGTAGAGAAACAAACAATAGACCTGACTCCTAAAGATATGATACTTAATGCGTTAAATCAACGAAGATGTAATACTGAAAATTCTGAAATAAATTGGGTTTCAATAAACACAGGAGGGGTAGAAGGGATAGAAGCCACAACTCAAAGTGGAAATGCCTGTCTCCAAACTTATCTTCCCTGGGCTGCTTATAAAAAAGATAATAAAATTTATTACATAGAGTCTTCTAAAGCATCAAAAGAAGAATTTAACCAAATTCTTTCTACCTTTAAATTTACTGAACCAACTACAAAAGTAAATACTACAAATTGGAAAACATATACTGATGCGAAATACAATTTCGCCTTTTCATATCCATTAGATTTTGCTTTATCCTCTCGTTTAAAACAATGTAACGGAGGCGAATCTTTAGATAGTCGAGCGTGTCTTGAGTACACAGGCAACCAAACTTCCAATGGATTTACGGCAGCTTCTATTGATGTGCGTGTTAATAAATCTATGACGATTGATGAGTGTCAAAAAACATGGCCTACTACCGATGTCGGAGTGCCAACCACACAACAAAAAACTATAAATGGCATTATCTTTTACCATGACCTCATTGGAAGTGGTGCGGCCGGCATGTTCGATACTATTGATCAGTACCGTACATATCGCAATGGTACTTGTTACACTATTGCACTCG
This sequence comes from Minisyncoccota bacterium, assembly GCA_041664285.1. GTDB lineage: Bacteria > Patescibacteriota > Minisyncoccia > Phycocordibacterales > UBA9973 > UBA9973. Next base: position 31,830 of record JBAYLA010000007.1, on the reverse strand, counting down.
ATGTCGCATCCAATAGGGGCCAATCTGAGAAAGGGTTAAGTAATGAATTTTCCGATATGATGCTTACTAAATTACAATCAGTTCTCTCCACTTTTAAATTTATAAAATAATTCAATATACGCCATAGTATATATTACAAAAAATCCCGCATTTAGCGGGATTTTTTAATTGATATCTTTATTCCAAATATATCAAGGTCATTTTCTGATCTTTTGGTTCAAACAAGGTAATTTGGAAATTATAATTTTTTCCAAGTTCTAATTTAGTACGGAGTGCGGCTTCAGAAGGGAAGGTGGAATTATGAACAAGCCCAGCCACACCTTCTTTGATGGATACGAGTGCGCCGTGTTTGTTGTATTTAATAACTACTCCTTTAATGATGTCTCCTTTTTTTAATTTTCCCTCAAATTCTTTCCATGGACTTTCTTTTAGAGCCTTAATAGAAAGAGATATTTTACCATCTTTTATTTCAATTACCTTAGCTTTTACCTTATCTCCAACCTTGAAAATACTTCGTGGGTCTTCCACTAGTCCCCAATCAAGCTCAGAAATGTGAACTAGCCCTTCTAGCCCATCTTCTAGTTTCAAGAAGACTCCGAAATCTACTATTCCAGCAACAGTACAGTCCAAATTATCACCGATATTGTATTTACTTAGAATCTCCTTTTTCTCTTCAGGGTTATTATCTTTTTCAGAAAAGATTAACTTTCCTTCTTTTGGAAGAGTGGAAATAATCATCACCGAGATGTGTTCTCCAACAAGTTTTTTCAATTCTTTTAATATTTTATCTTTATCTGAATCTAGGACACGAGGATAATGATTGGCTTTAAGCTGGGAAGCTGGTAAAAATCCTTGGATTCCTTGCCATTCCAAGATGAGGCCTCCTTTATTAGCATCTTTTACTTCTAAATTCAAAATTGTTTTCGATTTGATTGCTTTATCTGCTTCGTTCCAAGAAAGAGCTTGTTTGGCCTCTTTTAGGGAAAGTTCTATATAGCCATCTTCGTTTTCTAGTTCAACAATCTTTGCTTTGATGATGTCGCCTAGATTGATTTTGTTTATAACATCTTTTGCGTTGATAAATTCTCGGCCATAAATAATACCTGCACCAAAGGGTGCCAAATCTACATAGACGGAAGATTTTTCTATTAAAATCACTGGACCTTCTACTAGAGAGTCGATTTCTGGCCTAATAAGACTACGATCGGTGACAGAGTTTAACACTAAGTTTTCTTTTAGACCTTCTTCCGCTATTTCTTCTGTATTTTTATTCATAAATATTCCTTTTAAAATTAAAACATCCGCCTTGAAGCGGATATAAGGCTTAGGTTCTAAAGAGGTTACTTACACTCAATAGGGTTACCCTAAATCCTGCTTTTAATGCTTTTACTCTAGCAAAAAATATGTTAGAATGCAAATAATGATAATCACATATTTCGGTAAACAGTTTTTTAAGATTCAGCAAGGAGAGATGGTCCTTGCTTTTAATCCTGTTAGTAAGAGTTCTAAAACTGATGTTTCTGCGCATTTTGGTGCAGACATTGCTTTTGTAACAACTAATCACCCTGATTATAACGGCATAGAACAATTAAGTCACGGAGAGCGAACCCCTTTTGTTATTAATGGACCAGGAGATTACGAGATAAAAGAAATTTTTATTAAAGGAGTACTTTCAAATGGAATTATTGCTGGGAAAAAATATATCAATACAATTTATTTATTGACAGTGGACGGTATTAATATTGCTTTTTTGGGTGCATTGTCTGAAGGAGAACTTTCCAAGGAATCACGTGAAGCATTAAATAGTCCAGATATTATTTTTCTTCCAATAGGGGGTTTGCCTACAGGTGAAGGAAAGGGGAAAGAGGCAGGTTTACTAGATACTAAAATGGCAGCTAAATTAGCATCATCACTTGAGCCGAAATTAATAATTCCGATGGATTACACCGAGAGCACACTTAAAGCATTTTTAAAAGAAATAGGAGAAGAAAAAGCACTAGTGACAGATAAGTTAACCTTGAAAAGAAAAGATTTAGAAAATAAAGAAGGAGAGGTGATGGTATTGCAACCAGTGTAAAATTATAAAGTAAAAAGTTTTTAAACTACGAGCTTAACGCCACATAAAATTTTATGAAAAAAATATTTCATCATATTAGGAGACAACCAGAAGAAACGAAGAGATACATTTTACATATTCTTATTTTATGTTTTGCTGTCATTTTATTTTTTCTATGGACTTATTCTCTAGGAACAACCTTAACGAGTACAGATACGGAAGAACAAATAAAAAAAGACTTAAAACCATTTTCTGTATTGAAAGACAACATAACAGATGGATACAATAGTATCAAAGAATCAGATTTGAATATAACGCAATAATAAAAATAATTTATGGCAAAAAAGTCCTCCTCAGAACCAATTGAAGAAAAAAAAATAGATACAATTCTGCCGGTTGATATTGTAGCGGAAATGAAAGAGTCGTATATAGCATATGCTATGACCGTTATTACTTCGCGTGCTCTGCCAGATGTTCGAGACGGACTAAAGCCTGTACATCGTAGAATTTTATTTGGAATGAACGAAATGGGTCTGACTGCCTCTGCTCGTTTTCGAAAGTCTGCAGCTATTGTCGGAGACGTGCTTGGAAAATATCATCCACATGGTGATACGGCGGTTTATGATTCTATGGTTGGAATGGCGCAAGAATTTTCTTATCGTTATCCTCTGGTTTGGGGACAGGGGAACTTCGGTTCAATTGATGGAGATAGTGCGGCCGCTATGCGTTATACGGAAGCAAAAATGACCAAGATATCAAGTGAATTACTGAGAGACTTAGAAAAAGAAACGGTTGATTTTCGTCCAAATTATGATGGAACACGCAAGGAGCCAATAGTACTTCCAACGACAGTTCCGTCTTTACTTTTGAATGGTACCCTTGGTATCGCTGTTGGGATGGCGACGAACATTCCTTCACATAATCTAGCAGAAGTATTGGATGCCACGAATTATTTAATTGAAAATAGTGATGCAACCACAGAAGATTTAATGCAATTTGTTAAAGGTCCAGACTTTCCTACCGGGGGAATTGCTTATGGTTATAAAGACATGCTTCATGCATATGGGTCAGGACGAGGTGGAGTAGTCTGTCGAGGTGAAGCAGAAATAGTTGAGCAAAAAGACGGAAATTTTTCAATTATTATTACCTCGATTCCTTTTCGAGTAAATAAGTCTAATTTAATAGTTAGTATTGCAGAGCTAGTTCAAGAAAAGAAACTGGAAGGTATCAAAGGACTTCGTGATGAATCTACGAAAGACATCAGAATTGTTATTGATTTAAAAGGAAGTGCTCATCCTGAAAAAGTTTTAAACTATATTTATAAAAATACTCAACTTGAATCAAATTTCAATTTTAATATGGTTGCTCTAGTCGAAGGTGTACCCCAGACTCTCTCTCTTAAATCTATTCTTGCTCTTTTTATCGAACACAGAAAAGAAGTTGTGAAGCGTAGGTCTGCCTATGATTTACGTAAAGCACAAGAACGTGAACATATTTTGCTTGGCTTAAAAAAGGCCTTGGATAAAATAGATCGAGTTATTACTGTTATTCGTGCCTCCAAGAATTCTCAAATAGCCAAGGTTAATTTAATGAAAGAATTTAAATTTTCAGACCTGCAAGCAGCAGCGATTTTAGAAATGAAACTGGCAAAATTAGCTGGGCTCGAACGAAAAGCCGTAGAAGACGAACTTACAGAGAAACAAAAATTTATTGCTACCATGAAAGATTTACTAGCTAGTCCTAAAAAAATCTTAAAGATGATTGCTGAAGAATTGAAGGAAATACGTGAAAAATATGCTGATGAGAGAAGGACAAAAATAGTGAAAGGTGGAGTTAAAGAAATTTCTGATGAAGATTTAGTTCCAGAGAAAGAGACAATGCTTGTTTTGACGGCGGGTGGTTATGTAAAATGTACGGACCCATCCGAATATCGTGCTCAAAAGAGAGGGGGAGTAGGGGTGGTTGATCTTGAAACCAAAGAGGAAGATTTTGTCACGATGTTGGTTTCTGGTTCGACTCATAGTAATTTGCTTTTCTTCACAAATCTTGGCAAAGTTTATCAAATGAAAATGTATGATATCCCAGAAGGTCGCAGAGCCACTCGGGGTAAATCCATTATGAACTTTCTAGCGCTCTCGGGAGAAGAAAAGGTGACCTCAATCCTTGCCTTACCAAAAGATTTAGGGAAATCTCCATCTTCACTTATGTTGGTTACTAGAAATGGAACAGCTAAGAAAATGTCATCAGAAAGTTTCAAAGACGTTCGCAGAAGCGGTATTATTGCTATTCGCTTAGACAAAAATGATCAACTTATCTCAGCACTTTTAGTTGAAAAAGGAGATGAAGTTATGATTGCCACAGCGGATGGTCAATCTATTAGATTTAAAGAATCTGATGTGCGTGAAATGGGGAGAACAGCTGGAGGAGTAAGTGGTATTAAACTAAAAAAGACTGATGAAGTTATTGGTGTAGACGTCATAAAAAAAAGTAAAGAAAAAAGTTCATCCGCCGTGGCTGGTGCATTTCTTACTATGAGTGCAAATGGTTTTGGCAAAAAAACTAATTTAAAAGAATATAAAGTTCAAAAACGTGGTGGCTCAGGTGTGAAGACAGCAAAAGTAACTTCCAAAACGGGCAAGCTTATCGTAGCCAAAGTTTTGACAGGAGAAGAGATAGAATTAATTGCCATGTCCAAAAAAGGACAAGTTATTAGAACAGCTTTAAAAGACATTTCTTCTCTTGGTCGTCAGACTCAAGGGGTAACGATAATGCGTTTACGTTCTGGTGATGGTATTGCTTCGCTTGCTTGCATTTAGAGTGTTACAATACATTGTATGTTCACTAATCCATTAAAAAATTTAAAAGCCTTTGGGTTAAAGGAAGATAACATCATAGCTGATTTGGGTGCGGGGACGGGATATTACTCTATCGCGGCCGGAGGATTAGTATTAAAAGGAAAAGTGTATGCAGTTGAATTACAAAAAGACTTTTTAGATACTATTAAAAGTAAGATACTTGAAGCTCACTTGAAAAATGTTGAAATTATTTTGGGAGATGTGGAGAAGCTTGGAGGGACGAAACTTGGTGATGGTGTAGTCGATGCAGTTGTTGCTTCCAATATACTTTTCCAAGTAGAAGATAAAGAAAAGTTTATTGAAGAGATAAAAAGAATATTAAAACCTAAGGGCAGAGTTCTATTAATTGATTGGTCCGAGTTGTCAATTATGGGTGGAACCGCTATCGTTCCTAAAGATAAAGCAGAAGAAATGTTTAAAAAAGAAGGTTTTGTAGTAGATAGAGAAATTGATGCAGGAGCGCATCATTATGGTATGATATTAGTGAAGTCATAAAGTCATAAAGTAAAATTTAAAATAATTAATGAAAAATTTCCAACTGATTATTATAATTATATTTATTGTTGCAGCTATTTTTGGTGTTTTAGTTTTTTCTGGCGCAATTCCAATCGGAAAGACTACTACTGGAGGTCTGGGTAAGGTAGTTTTGTGGGGGACTGTGCCAAATACAGTAATCTCTCCTGCTATAAAGGATTTTAACGATGCCAATCAATCTTTTATTGTTACTTATGTACAAAAACCTGTTGATACTTTTGACCAAGACTTACTTGAAGCTACTGCTTCGGGAACAGGGCCAGATATGTTTTTTTTGCCTGACAATTTAGTTTTTCATTATGCTGATAAAATTTTTAGTATTCCGTATTCGAGTTATCCTCTAGCTTCCTTTAAGAATAATTTTGCCAGTGCTGGCGAAGTGTTTTTAACCTCTCAAGGTATTTTAGCTTTTCCAATGTCTATTGATCCACTTATGATGTATTACAACAGGAGTATGCTAGATGCTAATGGAGTGGTCTATCCTCCAGCTTACTGGAATGATGTAACAAGTGTCGTACCTCTTCTTACTAAAAAAGATGATTCAAATAAAATAATAAAAAGTGGTATAGCCTTTGGGCAATTTTCAAATATAACTAATGCTAAAGATATCTTAGCTACTATTTTTTTGCAGGCTGGTAATCCAATTATCAAAGAACAAAATGGAGTTTTTGTTTCAACATTAGATTCATCAATTGGAAATTTTAATCTTCCCTCAATCTTAAAATTTTACACTGATTTTGCGGATCCTAGTAATACCGTTTACTCTTGGAATAAATCATTCCCAAATTCTATTGACGCTTTTTCTAAAGAGGATTTAGCACTTTATTTTGGTTTTGCTTCTGAACTTCAATCTTTAGTAAATAAAAATCCTAATCAAAATCTTTTTGTTGCTCCTGTCCCTCAGATTAAAACTTCTAATTCTAAAGTAACTGGAGCTCGAATAACTGGATTAGCTATTTCGTCTTTTTCTAAAAACATTACTACAGCCTTTACCGTAGCAAGCCTGATGGCTACAGGCGATTTTGCCTCAAAGTTTGCGACAGAGACGGGGACAGTGCCAGTCCGTCGAGATTTACTTGCTACTATTCCACAAGATGCCTATTCTCCTATTTTTTATAGTTCAGCCCTATATGCTAAGAGTTGGCTTGACCCATCACCAAAAGATTCCGCTAATATTTTTAGTGGAATGATTAATGCTGTGATTTCTAATAATATGTCTGTAGGTGATGCGATTAAAGACGCAAGTACAAAAATGCAATTATTATTATTTAAATAAATTTATGTCTAAAACAAAAAAAATTACAATTTCTTTAATAATATTTTTAATTCTTATTATACCGACTATTTCTTTTGCAGCATTAGTTCCAGATTGTACAAATTGTGGCTGGAAGGATTTAATGGATCTTGTAAATAACGTTATCGGTTTTGTTTTGAAAGGGATGGTTATACCAATTGCGGCTATAATGTTCGTTTATGCTGGATTTGAATTAGTAACCTCAGGAGGTAGTACTGAAAAAAGGGGAATAGCAAAAAAAGTTCTTACCAATACTGTTATTGGACTTATCCTAGCTGTAGCTTCTTGGCTTATTATTAGAACGATATTATCAATTTTAGGTTATAACGGGGCTTGGATTGGTTTTTAATATAAGATATAATTATATATATGATTCATTTTTTAAAGAAAAACTTAAATAAGATTGCCTTGATAATTTTTACAGCTTTAATGCCTGTTATTTCTTTTGCTGCAACCAATACTACTCCTAGTGATCCTAATGCTGGAGGTAAAATTATTGACCCACTAGGAAATCGTTACACCGAGCTTCCTGACCTTATTAAAACTATCTTAGAAGGAGCAGTTAAAATTGGCATACCAATAGTGGCTCTTGCTATTATCTATTGTGGTTTTCTTTTTGTTTTTGCTAGAGGTAATCCAGAAAAATTAACCAAAGCTAAAGATGCGCTTTTATGGTCATTAGTTGGGGCAGCTATATTATTAGGGGCGTGGGCTATAGCCAAGATGATACAAGCGACAGTGCTTGCATTATAAATTTATGAAAATCAAAAAATATACATTATATATTGCGATACTAATTATTCTTGTTGGGATATTTATTCCAATCCTAGGAGTTTATGCCGCCGAACCTACACTTAATACTTATGAACCTTTTGTTGCCAATGCTGATCTAAACAGAACAGCACCACAATCAACTTCATCTTGCGACGCTGTAAGTGGTGTAGGGAAATTGATTTGTCAATTTAAGCAAATTCTGAATTCAATTATTCCACTGCTGGTTGCCTTAGGGGTGGTTTATTTTATTTGGGGAATAGTTCAGTATGTTATTGCTGATGGGGAAGAAGCTAAGAAAAAAGGGAAAGACAGAATGATTTATGGCATTATTGGTTTTGCTGTTATTGTTGGTTTATGGGGGCTGGTGAATATTATCGTTCAAACTTTTGGTCTTGGTTCGGCTGTTCCCCCAGAGCTTTCTGCTTTAACAGGAACAGGGGGCTCTACTTGTAGTTCTCCTGGTCCGAAATTTCAAGATGTTTTGTGTTATATCACTACAATTATTAATAATTCTATAATTCCTTTAATTTTTGCTTTGGCAACTGTGATGTTTGTTTGGGGAGTAGTGAATTTTTTTGTTTTGAATGCTGACGAAGAAAAGAAGAGGGCACAAGGTAAACAATTTATGATTTGGGGAATTATTGCTTTAGCAGTGATGTTGTCTGTTTGGGGACTGGTGGGAATATTAGGAAGTACTTTTAATATTAGGAGTACAATTCTTCCGCAAGTTACCCCTCCACATTAAAATTTGCTTCAATTTTTATTAGGGATTATAATTAAGGGATATTATTAGTCATTATAAATTAGTCGAAAGTTCATAAAGTCATAAAGTTATAAAGTAAAATCATGAAAAAGAAATTAATTGCATTATCGGGTTTTGTTTTAGGTTTTGCCCCAGTCGTTGCCTTAGCTGCTGTTACTAGTGGTGGTGTTTCATGTGGTACTACTGGAGGAGTAGTTAGTGACATACCTTCATTATTATGTAAATTTAGTCAATTGCTGAATTCTGTTATTCCTGTTTTGATTGCCTTAGGGGTAGTTTATTTCGTTTGGGGAGTTGTTTCTTATGTTATTTCTGATGACGAAGAGGCAAAGAAAAAGGGTAGAGATAGAATAATCTACGGTATTATTGGTTTAGCTGTTATTATCGCTATGTGGGGATTAGTAGGTATTTTAACTAATACATTTGGCCTTACGAACTCTAATAATACGAATATAAATTTACCGTCAGTAACTTATTAGGACTTGGTTAACTAGGTGCTAGCAAAAATGCTAAAGCCTAAAGTTTAGAATATGCCTATAAAAATAGCTTATGCTGCGAGCACGAGCCTAAATGGATTTATAAAAAATGTTGATGAGATGATTATTAATCCACTGATTGGACTTCTTTTTGCTCTTGCTGTTGTGTATTTTCTTTATGGTGTATTTGAATTTCTTTCAAATCAAGATAAGGAAGAAAAAAAGACAACTGGCAAACAGCATATGATTTGGGGGATTGTTGGTATTACTATTATGATGGGAGTTTGGACAATCCTTGGTATTGTCATGAATACCTTAGGTATATCTGAAAGTGAAATAAATCCTAAGCAGGGAACAGTAAATTTGAGATAATAAAATAACTGAGTAGAAATGAGAAAAGGGGCGTCGTTAATAAAAACGATACCCCTTTTTTTATAGATATGCGTGGCCAGCGCAGATAGTATTAGCCATGACCTCTTTTCCGCTGGTCAGGCGGTACCCGTCTTCTTATTGCTGAAGAACGGAAATTTCTTTGTATACCCACACTTTAACGTGTGGTTTTTTCTTGTCTGACGACAAGAAGACTGCCTCACCGGGTTGAAAACCCTTGGGAGCCTGGAAATCTCCCTGTCCTGGCTGGTCAAACCAGTCGGCATTTTGATATTTGATTCGAATCGGATCTCCATCCGTTCGAACCTGATAACTCCACCCTACAAAACTTTTGCAAGGTGTAAGGCATTCGTTTTCCAGCACGAGTGCCTTGACTTGTTTTACCGGTGCCGGCGGGGGAGGAGGCGTGCCCTCAATGCACATTCCATCCCCTCCACGATAGAAACCGGCTGGGATTTTAACCCATTCGTCGGTTTCCTCGTTTTTGCAATTGCTGAAGTTTTCTGCCAGTTTTGCTTCAGCTTTTGCTTTAATTTTGTAACATTTGTATTGGTATTTAACTCCAACAAAAACAATTACTATCAAGCAGAGAATTCCTGCCCAAGTAACAATTGTTTTGATAAGAGACAGAGGGGTCAGAATTCCTGCCACTATTGCTCCCCAAAAACCAATACATCCAAGCAGTAAAATTCCTGCAATAAAAGCTAGAGGCGAGCCTCCTGTAATCCAAGCTATGAAGCCTAGAATACACATGGCTACTCCCACTGCTAGTAAGATTACAATCTTCATTTCTTTCCTCCTTTTTCTTTTCTATCACCAAAAATACTTGTTATAGCATCTGCGATTATGAACCATACAGGATTTTTTACCCCTGCCGCTGCCGCTTTTCTCTTAAGTGCTTCTCCTGCGATTTCTGCGCTAGAGTGTTGTTCCCGTGCTTTTCGAATTACAGCGGGGAGGTTGTAGTCTTCTAAGTCAATTTGTACCCAGAAACCCCACTCCGTAGTGACAATGTCGTTACCAAGTTTGATATTTATCTCTTTTTCCATTTCCTCCATTACCTCTTTATCAACTTTTCCTGATTTTCCATTTGTTAGATCAGCCTCAGGGAAAAGGTCGTTAAGGGTTTTGTGTTCTAGGGCTTCTTGTAGGTGTGCTACAACTCTGGTCAACACAAGATCACGTCGATTCGCGTAATTGATTTTCGTTGCCGCTTTAACAATGGCTCCCTTTAACAATTTAATGTCTGGGACTGAAGGCATGTCGAGATAACCTACCTGAAGACGTCGCATAATATAATCAACTTCCAGTTCGATCCCGTCTCCTGTAATCAGATTCACATTGGACGGATTCTCCGCCTCATTCTTAAGAGAAACTTCTTTCTCAAGAATTCTATGGATGCCCGGGACGATGAACTCTGTTCCAGGCAGAACAACTTCTGTCTCCCCAGTCCACATGTTGTTGTAGACAAGGGCTGTTGCTGGTTTTACTTCTGTTCTTGACTGTGTAACGAGAAGTAGTAGAACAGAAACTAATATTAAAACAAAAGCAATAAAAATCAAAATCCATAACATATACATTCCTCCTTGCGCTAAGCGCTGTTAGTTAAGCGCTTTTATGCGCGGTTGTATTTTTTATGGAGGCAAACCTCCACACTTATATCTTTAAACACAGGAAACTCCTATGTATAATTTTTTTAGTATTCAATTTTCGAAGGGCAGAATACTCATATATTGTATCATACAATAAGCAAAAAGTCAACCCTTTGGGGGCTGACTTTTTGGTAAAATTCCTTTATTTTTTAATATTTTTTACGCATGTTTCAATGGTGATTCCTCGTAATTTTTTCTAGCACCAAAGACTCTCCTTACAAAGATAACAATAAGTAAAATAAGTATGGCAAACAAAATCCATTGGATTAAACCAGAAGGCAAGAAACTATTTGATCCGAAGATAGCAGTAGCTGCTAAGTTGCTTGCGTTACTATTTGCCTCATCATTTACATTACTGTTTGAATTATTATTACTGTTTGAATTTGTTGTATTGTTTGTTTTGGTCGTATTTGTATTTGAATAAGTGTTATCTGTATTGTTGTTAGTATTATTTGTTACTGTTGTTGCACTTCTTGTTATGGTAGAGGATTGATTGTTGTTATATGTATTTGTGATAGGTATTGGATTGACAGTAAAGTATTGTGCATTAGAATATCCTCCACCTGGAAATCCATTAAAAACATTAATGTAAAATCCATCAGTGTTGTATGTGTCGTTTGGATACAATCTGACTAAAACGTGAGAATAATCTATAAAAGTTGTCACACGGTCAGAACCATTGACCCTAGCTACTGAACTTGGAATAAATCCATTTCCAGTAATTGCGATAATCATATTTGTTCCTCTATTTATATTACTAGAGTTTGGACTTATTGATTCAATATATGGTGCTGGGTTATCAATATATCCTGGCGTTGCAAAAGTCTTAATAGGCATAAGCAATAAGCTAAAAGCTAATATAGACAGTATTTGCAAGCTGAAATTTATTTTGTTTTTATTTATTTTCATCATAAGTGAAGTATAGCACTTATTGATATAAATGTCAAGTGGTATTAGCTTAGTTTGTTTATTGTGCGTCGGGAAGGATTCGAACCTTCGTAGCCCGGAGGCGACAGATTTACAGTCTGTTGTAATTGACCACTCTACCACCGACGCATACATTCATTTTTCTACATACTAAATCTCTATATTAACATAATAGTCTTTCCTGCACACTCTATACCAACGTATATATTTATTTTTTTTACCTACCAAATTTTTATACTAACATAACAGTCTTTTCCACATACTCTATACTGACGCATTCTCTTTAAAATAACATAAAATAATATTTTTTGCATCCTTTTATCACATTTAAACTTGTTGTTTCTGAAAAGATATGTTATTATAAAAATAAGCTCAGAATATTTTTTGGGCTCTTTTTTATGGAAATTAGAAACATAGCAATTATTGCACACGTGGATCATGGGAAAACTACTTTGACTGACGCCCTAATGAAGCAAAATGGTGGACTCCAAACTGAAGGAGTATCAATGGACTGTAACGATCTTGAAAAAGAGCGTGGTATTACTATTTATTCCAAAAATACTTCTATTTATTATAAGGATACAAAGATCAATATTGTAGACACACCAGGTCACGCAGATTTTGGTTCGGAAGTAGAACGTGTTTTGCGTGCTATTGATTCTGTGCTTTTGTTGGTAGATGCAGTTGAAGGACCGATGCCTCAAACTAGATTTGTTTTAAAAAAATCTTTAGAACTAGGGTTAAAGCCGATAGTAGTTATAAATAAAATAGACAAACCGGCCGCTGATCCACACAGAGTGCATGGTGAAATTTTAGATTTATTTTTTGAATTAGGTGCCAATGAAGAGCAGGCAAACTTTGAAACAATTTATGCTATTGGGAAACAAGGAAAAGCATTTAAAAATTTAGGAGATGATTCCAAAGATTTATCTCCACTTTTAGACCTGATTTTAGAAAAAGTTGCGCCAGCTTCTGTCGCCGAAGAGGGGAAGATGTCTGCACAAGTTTTTAATTTGGGTTACGATAATTTCTTAGGAAGAATGGCTGTGGCACGAATTTATTCTGGGAAAATAAAAACTTCTAGTCAGGTTTTCGTAAAGGGTGATCAAGACGGAAAGAATGTAACACGAAAAGGAAAAATTACAAAACTTTTTGTTTTTGAAGGTATTAGTAGAAAGGAAACTGATTTTGCAACTTCTGGTGATATTGTACTTTTAGCTGGAATTCCAGATATTTATATTGGAGAGACTTTATGCGAAGACGAGAGCGTGGAGCCACTTCCACATATTGCCATTGATGAACCAACTCTCTCTCTTAATTTTCTAGTTAATGATTCTCCTTTTGCTGGCACAGAAGGTAAATTTGTGACTTCCAGACAAATCAAAGAGAGATTAGAAAAAGAATTAGAAATCAATGTTGGACTTAAGGTTGATTTTTCTCCAGACCAGAATGGTAACCAAATGGGTCCAAGTTTTTTTAAGGTATATGGCCGAGGCGAACTTCATGTTGCGATATTACTTGAGAATATGAGAAGGGAAGGTTTTGAACTGCAAGTTTCTCAACCGGAAGTTATTATCAAGGAAAAGGATGGAGTGAAGACAGAACCATATGAAGAGTTGGTAATTGATGTTCCGATGGAATTTTCTGGAAGTGTGATTGAAAAAATTGGCAAAAGACGTGGCATTATGAAAGACATGTTAGAAAAGGAGGGTATTGCTAGGGTTATTTTCGATATACCCACTCGTGGACTTTTAGGTTATCGTAGTGAATTTATCATAGATACAAAAGGAGAGGGAATAATGAGCTCTCGAGTGACTGGGTTTAAAGAATATGCTGGGGAAATAAAAAAGAGAGAGTATGGTTCAATGATTTCGATGGCGGCAGGGAAGGTAGTAGCTTTTTCTCTTGCAAATTTACAAGAACGTGGTATATTGTATGTAGGTCATGGGACCGAGGTTTATGAAGGAATGGTGGTGGGGAATGTTTTAAAGGGAGATGATATGTCTGTTAACCCTACAAAAGGAAAACAACTTACCAACATGCGAGCTTCTGGTACTGATGAAGCTATAACCTTAAATCCTGTTTTTATATTAAGTATTGAACGAGGTCTTGAGGTTATGAATGGAGATGAGTATTTAGAAATTACACCAAAATCTGTTCGACTTCGTAAAAAATATTTGACTGAGATTGATAGAGCTAGAGCAAAGAGATAGTTAACCTACGTCACAGCGTAATAAAAAAAACATGTCAACAATCACTTTTAAACCACAAAAAATAACTAAAAAAATAACCGCGCACTTAGCTGATAGAACTCTAGATGTAATAGAGAATCGTTTTGGCTTAACTGCTGATGGGAAGAAGAGAACTCTTGAAGAGATTGGTAAAAAATATCACATTACACGAGAGCGTGTTCGTCAGGTTGAAGAAGCAGCTATCAATCTTATAAAAAAATCTGATGCTTATAAAAATGAGCAAGCAATTTTTGATGAGTTAAGACAAATAGTACATAATCTAGGATCAATTGTTGCGGAACATGAATTTTTACCTTTTATCTCCAAGGATAAAAGTACCCAAAATCATATTAATTTTTTCTTAATTTTAGCGGATGTTTTCAAGAGACATCGTGAAGACGAACATTTCCACACTCGTTGGAGTGTTGACGAAACGATGACCGATAAGGTTCATGAAGCTCTTAGAAAACTTTATGCTAGTCTTAAAGACGAAGATTTAATACCAGAAACTGAAATGATTAAAAAGTTTTTTGATCAAATGAAAGATTGTGCTGTAGAGTGCCGAGATGCAGAAATGGCAAAAAGATGGCTATCTATTTCTAAAAATATTGCAAAAAATGAACTAGGGGAATGGGGCAAAGCTTCTTCACCAAATATTCGTACTCGTGGAGTTAAAGATTATGCTTTCTTGGTAATGAGACGTCACGGTTCACCTATGCATTTCAAAGAAGTAGCAGATTCTATTTCTAAAACCTTTGGCAAAAAAATACATTACGCTACTTGCCACAATGAATTAATAAAAGATTCTCGCTTTGTTTTAGTTGGGAGAGGGATGTATGCTCTCGCTGAGTGGGGCTACAAGGCAGGCATCGCCCGTGAAGTTATTCAAGATCTTTTCAAAAAAGAAGGAGGACCACTATCAAAAGATGAAGTTATCAAAAGGGTGATGAAAGAAAGATATTTCAAGAAAAATACTATTTTAGTAAATCTAGCTAATCCAAAATATTTCAAGAAGAATAAAAATGGATTTTATACTCTAGCTTAATTTGGCAATATTAAAGGGAGTCTTTGATGTATAATAGCTTTGTTTTTTTGCTTTTTTGTATTAAAATATATAAATGGCGGAAGCAAAAGCAGGACCAAGTGCTGAAGAATCTATTTTTAAGTTTATAAAAGACTCTTGGGTTTTAATTATTATTATAATCCTTGGTTATTTTATTTGGAAATATAATTTAATAATAGGAGTTCTGGCCTTGGTGGGTACAATACTTTTGGGTTGGTTAGCTTGGAAACTATGGCTTCATTATGTACAGCAGGATTTTATTTCCGGGATAGACTTTGTTTTACTGGAAATAGTGCCACCCCGAGAAGTGCTACGAAGTCCTAGAGCGATGGAGCTTTTTATAACTAATGCCCTTTATCATTGGAGTAATAAAGGAGGGAAGGAAGAATGGTGGCAAGGAGCGGTGTGGTTCTGGTTTTCTTTAGAAATTGCATCTATTGACGGACAGGTACATTTTTATATTCGGACACCGACACGTATCAGAAGTCTGATCGAGACACAAATGTATGCGCAATATCCTCAAGCGCAAGTTAAGGCAGTAGAAGATTATACTCTAGCAGTTGATGAAATAACACCTTCGAGTGCTTATAATGCTTGGGCATGTGAATTTGGTTTAACTAAACCGGAAGCTTTCCCAATTAAAACATATATTGATTATGGGTTAGATAAAGATCCTAAAGAAGAATTTAAAGTTGACCCTATTTCTCCAATAATAGAGTTTTTTGGATCATTACAAAAAGGAGAACAGGCATGGATGCAAATTGTCATTACACCTTCCAAAAAAACATATCACACCAAAGGCACTTATTTTGGTAGTCATGATTGGGTAAGAGAGGCTAGGATACAAATAGAAAAATTGTTGCTTCCTTATACCAGTATTAAGGAAACAAAAGATGTAAAAGGGGTAGGATTAACTAGAAGTAGAATAGAAATACGTATTCCAAAGTTTTTAGATAAAACGGTAGAAAGAATGGCTGCAAAACCTGGGAAAATTGGATTTGATACCGGCATTAGAGTTATGTATGTGGCTAAAAAAGAAATATATCCTCCCGGCACTCGGACTAATAATTCAAGGAACATTCGTCTTATTTTTCGTCAATATGCAATGCCAGATTCTAATCAACTTTGGCGTATAAATTCAGCTCAAGGTGATTTTTACAGTGGTCTATTTTCCGCTTCTCCAAAAACAGTTATGATGTTAGCTAATAGAATGCTTCACGAATATCGTGAACGTGCTTTTTTTCACTTACCAATCCGGCATCATCTTTTTTCTAAACATATTTGGGGTTGGCCTCTAGATGCTTTTATTAATGCTTATGCCCATCATGAAACTTATGTTTTAAACGTTGAAGAATTAGCTTCCTTGTGGCACTTCCCAGGTCAGATTTTGAAAGTTCCTACCCTTGAACGTATTGAATCTAAAGAAGCTTCTCCTCCTACAAACTTGCCGATATAATATATTTGTCCCGTACTAAATTTTTGAGTACGTGTTATTATTGTAATTATTAAAAAATTAAAATTTTAGTACTGGGATGGAAAATTTATCTTCATTAAACGAACTTGAACAGCCGACGCTCAAGTGGAATAAAATAAAAAAAATTATTACTTACTCATTTCTGGTAATTATACTTTTTATTTTTTCTTACTTTTTCTTATTAAAGGCGCCTTCAGATTTCCCAATTAGTAAAATAGTACAAATAGAACAAGGGACGGGTTTGCGGAGTATTTCTTTGCAATTAAAGCAGGAACATATAATTTCTTCTAGAACAGCTTTTGAAGCTTTTGTGATAATTTATGGAGGAGAAAGACACCTTATTCCAGCAGATTATTTATTTGAAGACAAAGAGTCTGTTTGGGAAGTGGCTAGACGTATTTTTCGTGGGGATAGGCATTTAGCTCCAGTAAAAGTGACGATTCCAGAAGGATTTAATATCTCTGATATTGCTAATACTTTTATTCTTAAACTTGCAAAATTTAATAAAGAGAAATTTTTGCTCTTAGCAAAAGCAAAAGAGGGTTACCTATTTCCTGATACTTACTTTTTCTTTACTAATGATACCGAAGTAGAAGTATTTCGTTCTATGAGTGAAAATTTTGAGAAAAAAATTACACCGCTTATTCCGAAAATTATTTCTTCAGGCAAAAACGAGAAAGATATTATAGTTATGGCTTCAATAATTGAGGGAGAAGCAAAAGGAGACGCAGATAGGGGAGTTATTGCAGGAATTTTATGGAAAAGAATTTCTATTGGTATGCCCTTGCAGGTGGATTCTGCTCCCGAGACTTATGAAATAAAAGGATTACCCAATAGTCCAATTGGGAACCCTGGTCTTTTAGCTATTGAGTCAGCTATTTCTCCCCAAAGTTCACCTTATTTTTATTATCTTCATGATAAAAACGGCCTTATTCATTATGCAAAAACTTTTACTGAACATAAAGCAAATATAAAAAAATATTTAAAATAACAACATGAGAAAACACAACCTTGCTTTTATCGATATAGAAACAACCGGACTTGATGTTATTAATCATGAAGTTATTGAAATTGGTTGTGTCCTGACAACGCCAACGTTTAAGGTAATTGAAGAATTTGAATTAAAAATTAAACCAAAACATATTGAAAATTCTGACCCTGTTGCTCTAAAAGTAAATCATTACAATGAAAAAGAATGGGAAGATGCGTATGATTTAGATAAGGCGATAAAAATTTTCTCAAAGAAAGTAAAAGATTGTATTATGGTTGGGCACAATGTTGCTTTTGATGCTGGATTTTTAGAATATACCTTTAATAAAATTGGGATAAAAAATAGTCTACATTATCATAAATTAGATACTATTTCTATCGCTTGGGCTAAACTTCATCGTAATAAAGACTTTGAACACTTTTCTTTACGTGAATTGTGTCTGTATTTTAATATAAAAAACGAGCATGCTCACACCGCTCTTTCTGATGCACGTGCAACTTTTGAACTTTACAAAAAGCTGATGGAATCGTAAACTCAAATATAATGTTTTTAAGGGGTTTCGAGGCTGGCGAGCCGAGAACTTCAGGATTTTTTAAGCTTCAAAAAATCCGTACCGGCAAAAATATTATATTTGAGTTTACGATTAAAATATGAAAAAGAAAAAAATAGTTTTTGTAGGGCTCTCGGGCGGAGTGGATAGTGCCGTTTCGGCTGCTTTATTGAAAAAGCAAGGCTATGAAGTCGTGGGAGTTTTTATAAAAACTTGGCATCCGGAATTTTTAGAATGCAACGAAGAAGAAGAACGAATAGACGCTATGCGAGTGGCGGCTTTTTTAGATATTCCATTTTTAACTTTTAATTTTGAAGAGGTATACAAAAAAGAAGTTGCCGATTATATGATCCGAGAATATAGGTTAGGAAGAACACCGAATCCAGACGTGATGTGCAATAAAGAAGTAAAATTTGGAGCTTTTCTCAAAAAAGCTCTTTCCATGGGTGCTGATTTTGTAGCAACGGGGCATTATGCACAAGTGAGCAAGTCAGAGAATACTTTTTCTCGAGAATATCCTGCTTCACATTGTCACCACTCAAACAAGTATTATCTGCTCCGCTCACCAGATGACACTAAAGATCAAAGTTATTTTTTATGGACGCTTAAACAAGAACAATTAAATAAAATTTTATTTCCTATAGGAAATCTTAAAAAAAGTGAAGTTCGTAAACTTGCTAAAAAATTTAATCTTCCAGTTGCAGAAAAAAAAGATAGTCAGGGCATTTGCTTTTTAGGAGCAGTCGATTTAAAAGATTTTCTTAAACATTACATAAAACCAAAAAGAGGCAAAGTGATACTTGCCCCGCAGGAGGCGGGGAACGAGGAAAGAGAAGAAATTGGTTATCACGAGGGAGTTGTTTTCCATACCTTAGGAGAACGACATGGTTTTACAATTACAAAAAAGACGCCGACAGACGGGGCTTATTATATAGTCGACAAAGATGTCAAGAAAAATATTTTATTTGTGTCTCCAAACAAAAATTCTCTTTCTGAAAGTCCGCGTAAAATTCTACTGAATTTTCGCTCAAGACTCGGCTCGTCAGCCTCCGTAGCCTTTCATAAAGAGAATTTTTGTTTGGAGATAGAAAATACAAATTGGATTAGTAAAATTCCAGAGAAAAATAAAACTTATACTGCGCAAATTCGTTATCATAGTGAATTTTTACCTTGTACAATAAAAGTAGAAGGTTCTGAGTACACTCGAAGAGTGCAAATCTTTTTTAGGAAACCAATTTTAGTTGCTTCTGGTCAATCATGTGTTATTTATGATGGTGATGTTTGCCTAGGGGGTGGAGTAGTTGTATAATTAGCCTATGGATTCTGCATAAAATAACGGGATCCATTTATTAAATAAAAAAATTCTTTCAGAAACAATAATGATAGAATTTTGTATAGTATGGAACAATTTTTTATTCAAAATAGTGAAGCCATTTTAAAATTGGTAATAGCCTTAATTCTTGGGCTTTTGGTGGGGGCAGAGAGATTTATCGTAAAGAAAGGTGAGGGGGCTGGTATGAAAACACACGCTTTGGTCTCTTTGGGTTCGGCGGTATTTGTATTAATTTCAGAAACTTTGGTACAAAAATATATAAATCTTCCAGGACTTAATCCAGTGATGATCCCTTCTCAGATTATTGTTGGTATTGGATTTTTGGGTGCTGGTTCCATAATGATTTACGGATCACAGCTACGGGGCTTAACTACTGCTGGAGGATTATGGGTAACGGCTGGCATTGGTATGGCTGCAGGATTTGGATTTTTTAGCCTAGCTCTAATTACTACTATTTTAGTGCTTTTAATATTAATTTTAGTAAATATTCTCGAAAAACCTATTAGAGAAATTTCGAAAGAAATAGATCAGCCAACTAAATAAAGAAACATGCAATCAGATGAGATTCGTTCAAAATTTCTAAAATTTTTTGAAAATCGAGGGCATAAAATAATCCCTTCTTCTTCGTTGATTCCAGAAAATGATAATTCTGTGCTTTTTACAACTGCTGGGATGCAACAATTTAAGCCGTATTATACAAATCCACAAAATGCAGATGAAGATTTTGGTAGTAGAAATATTGTTACTGTGCAGAAATGTATTCGTACTGGTGACATAGATGAAGTTGGGGATGCGACACATTTAACATTTTTTGAAATGCTCGGCAATTTTTCTTTTGGGGGATACGGACGTAAAGAAGCTATTACTTATGCACATGATTTTATTACTAAGGAATTAGGGTTAGAAATCTCTTACGTGACTTTTTATAAAGGAGAGGGCGTAGTGCCAAGGGACGAAGAATCAAGAGATATTTGGGCAGAACTTGGTGTTAAAGATATACGTGAAGATGGTAGCGATGTTTTTTGGGGGCCAACAGGGGACTCTGGTCCTTGTGGGCCGACGACAGAAATATATTGCAAGAATGCTAATGGTGATGATGTTGAAATTTGGAATATAGTTTTTAATGAATATTTCTGTGATGGATCTCGCGAGAAATTAGACAAAGGTGAAGTCACTTTAAAAAAATTAGATGTTTTAGGTGTTGATACGGGTATGGGATTTGAAAGATTGGTTTCGATAGTGCAAAAAAAGAAAAGTGTTTATGAAACTGATTTATTTAATAATGAAGAAAATAAAAAAGAAAGGATCGTTGCTGACCATATCAAGGCGGCTCTTTTTTTGGTTTCAAATGGTGTGTTTCCTTCAAATACTGGAGCTGGATATGTTGTTCGAAGATTGATTAGACGAGCAGTTAGATTTTCTAAAAAATCCATAGAACAAGAAATTGAAAAAATAAGGAAAATTTATAAAGATGTATATATCCTTGATGATAAGGGAGAAATAGGAAAAGAAGAAAATAAATTTAGAAAAACTCTTGAATATGGGTTAAAGGAATTTGAAAAAGGAGTAGATCCATTTGTATTATTTACCACTTACGGTTTTCCAATTGAATTAACTGAAGAATTGGCAAAAGAAAAAGGTGAAAAAATAAACAGAGAAGATTTTAATAAAAAAATGGCAGAGCATCAAAAACTTTCTCAAACTGCATCTGCGGGTATGTTTAAGGGTGGGCTTGCTAGTATGGGTGAAATGGAAACGAAGTATCATACTGCGACACATTTATTATTAGCTGCTCTTAGAAAAGTATTAGGTGAAGATATTACTCAAAAAGGGAGTAACATTACTTCCGAGAGAATGCGCTTTGATTTCAATTGGCCAGAGAAAGTAGGAGCGGACAAATTAAAAGAAGTAGAATACTTAGTTAACGCAAAGATAAAAGAAGCTATCCCAGTGGAAATGCATGAATTGCCAAAAGAAGAAGCATTAAAAATTGTTAAGAATTTATCTTTTGATTTATCAAAATATGGAGACATTGTGAAGGTATATAAAATTGGAGATTTTAGTGTTGAGTTTTGTGGAGGTCCTCATGTGTTAAATACTAGCGAATTGGGTGAATTTAAAATTCGAAAAGAAGAAGCATCCGCAGCTGGTATTAGACGTATCAAAGCAGTGCTTTTGTGATACAATATAATAAATGGGAATTTTTTCAAATAACAACAAAAATACAAATAATCTAATACTAGTTTTTAATATTAGATCTTCTTCTGTAAATGGAGCACTTTTTGAGGTGCAAAGTTCTGGAATTCCCAAAATAATTTTTTCTGCTCAAGAGCTGATAAAAATAAAAGAAAATGTTGATATTGATCATTTTTTATTATCAACGATTAAATCACTAAAAATTGTTGCTAGTAAAATTTACAATGCAAGATTAGGGGCACCCTCTCGAACTTTTTGTGTTTTGTCTTCACCTTGGTACGTATTTCAAACAAGAGTAATTAATTTAACAAAAAATACACCTTTCATATTTACGCCTAAATTAGCTGATGAATTAATCAAAAAAGAAATAAAATTTTTTGAAGAAGAAAATCTATTAAAATATAGTCATTTAGATAATAAAGTTCAAGTGATTGAACTTAAAAATATTAAAACAATGTTGAATGGTTATGAAATATCTGAACCATTGAATAAAAAAACCAAAGAACTAGAGATGAATATTTTTGTTTCTATTGGTGGAGAACAAATATTAAAACAAATAGAAGACACAATAGGTAAATATTTTTATTTTAAAAAAATAGAATTTTCTTCTTTTATATTGTCTTTTTTCACAGTAGTACGTGACATGTATCCAAAACAAGAAAATTTTCTCTTGGTAGATATCGGGGGGGAAGTGACCGATATTTCCATGGTAAAAAAGAACACCCTACGTGAGTCTATCTCTTTTCCTCTTGGACGTAATTTTTTAACACGTGGAGTTGCTTCAGATTTAGGGTGCACTTTAAATGAAGCCGATTCCATCATTTCCCTTTTTAAAGATGGACATGCAGAAGAGTCTATAGCTAAAAAACTCACCTTAATTTTAAATAAGCTAAGAATGGAGTGGTTAAAGAAATTTCAAGAATCCTTGGCTAATTTATCGAAGGATATTTCTATCCCGTCAACTATTTACATAGCCGTTGATAAAGATCTAGTAGATTTTTTTTCTGAAACAATTAAAAGTGAACAATTTAGTCAATATACCTTAACAGAATCAAAATTTGAAGTTATTTTCTTAAACACAGAATTACTTAATAAGATTGTAGAATTTAAGGAAAATGTAGTTCGTGAACCTTTTCTTATTATTGATGCTATTTATATTAATCGTTTTTTAATTAAAACATAATTTATGCCTAAACATTTTCTAGAAGACATGGTTAGGGTGAAGCATAATAAAAAAGTTATCCCTAAAATAGAACCAAAAAAAAGGGAGCCCTTAATAGCTGTCAGAGTAGACCATTCTAAAAATAAATATCGTTATATGCTTTGGTTCGTAGCCTTAGTATCAGTGGTATTTTGTTTTTTTGCATTTTCTTTTTTGTTTTCAAAAGCGGAAATATTAGTAATTTTAAAAACGAAAGATATTGTTTTAAATAAAAATTTATCTGCCAGTCCTAGTTCGAGTGTTGATGTTTTACCTTTTGAACTTACTCATTTTTCTGATGAGACGTCTAAAACTATTGTATTGGAAGAAAAAGATTTAAAAGAAAAAGCTCAAGGTAAAATTATTCTTTATAATAAATTTAGTTCTTCTTCTCAGACACTTTCCATAGATACACGTCTCGAGGGGTCAAATAATAAAATTTATAAAACAAAAACAAAAATAGTGATTCCTGGTATGGGCAAAGATGGTATTCCAGGACAAGTGAGTGTTGATATTTATGCGGAAGCTGAGGGAGCAGCTTATAATAGTTCTCCGCTTGATTTTAAAATATTAGGCTTTAAGGGGACGACTAAATATGCAAAGTTTTACGGTAGATCGGTAGGAGATATAACTGGTGGAATTATTGGCAAGGCTCGCCAAGTTAGTGATGCTCAAAAGACAGAAATAGGGAATGAATTACAGCCAATTTTAGAAGATAAACTTTTCAATAAAATTTCAAGTCAAATTCCAGGATTTTTATTATACAAAGACGCCACTTTTTTAAAAGTTGATGATATCGTAGTTGGTCTGGTATCTCCAGATGGATCAGCGACCTTAACTTTAAAAGGAACTCTTTATGGCATTATGTTTAGTGAGCAAAAATTAACTCAAAAAATTGCAAAAGACAATATAGAAAATTACGACAATAGTGAAGTTTATATACCTAATATTAAGGATTTAACTTTTTCTCTTGTTGATAAGGCAAATATTTCTTTTGATAGTGTCCAGAATATAAACTTCAATTTATCAGGTCCGGCAAAAATTGTTTGGAAACTTGATATAAATAAATTTACTACTGATTTATTAGATAAACCTAAAAAAGATTTTAATCAAATACTTTCAAAGTATCCTAGTATTGATTCGGCTCTAGTAAAAGTAAGCCCTCCATGGATCCAATCTCTTCCAAGTAAAATTAAAGATATAAAAGTGACTGTGGATTATTAGAAATAGATTACTATTGAATAGTTTTTATTTGACTTAAATTATTAATTTTATTATAATTATAATCTATACATGAGTGATCCAAGAAAAGAAAAAATAGTAACGGGAAGAGGAATTGTCACTGAGGCTCTGCCTTCTACTTTGTTTAGGGTTAAAATGGAAGATAAAACGGATGGGGAAAAGGAAATTTTAGCTTATCTTGGTGGTAAAATGCGGATGCATAGAATAAAGGTTTTGATTGGAGATTCGGTTGAAATAGTGCTCGATCCTTATGGTGGAAAGGGTAGAATCGTTAAAAGGTTGTAATTTTTTTTGAAATAGTGTATTATAATGCTTACGGTTTATTTGCGGTTTTAAAAAATTTAAAGCGTTGAAAAATAAGGATATTTCCTTGTTTTTCTATTATGTATGTTATATTTTGTTTATAAATAAAATTTTTATGAAAATAAAATCAGCTGTAAAAAAAATTTGTGATAATTGTAAAATGGTAAAAAGAGCCAGGCATTTAAGAATAATTTGTTCTAATCCTAAGCACAAACAAAAACAATAATTTATGAGAATTCTTGGAATCACAGTACCAAATGAAAAAAGACTTGAGATTGGTTTGACGGCCATTTACGGTATTGGTATTTCATCTGCTCGTAAGATTTTAGATCAAGTTAATATTGATCATGGAAAGAAAGCCAAAGATTTAACTCTTGAAGAAGAAAATAGTATTCGTTCGATTGTAGAAAAAATATTAATTGAAGGAAATTTAAAAAGAGAAATAGCAGCGAATATAAAAAGATTAAAAGACATAAAAAGTTTCCGAGGTATCCGACACATGAAAAGGTTACCGGTTCGTGGGCAACGTACTAAAACGAATTCTCGAACGGTTAGAGGCAACGTAAGAAGAACAATGGCCTCAGGTAAGAGAAAAGAAAGTAAAACATAAAATTAGTGATTAGGTATAGGTTCTAGAAAATAATAAAACAACATGGCAAAAGACAAAACAACAAAAGAAATAGACAAAGAAGAAGCAGTTGGAGAAACTCGTCCCGAAGAAAGCGAGGTGAAAAAAGCTCCATCAAAGACGGCAAAAAAGAAAATCATTTCTGGTGTTTTGCACGTTGAGGCGACCTTTAATAATACAAAAGTTCTTTTTTCAGACAAATTAGGGAATACATTATTTTGGTCAAGTGCTGGAAGTTTAGGTTTTAGAGGAGCAAAAAAAGGAACTCCGTTTGCTGCGTCTAAGGTAGGCGATATCATTGGTGGCAAAGCAGAAACTCTTGGTGTAAAAGATGCTGACGTTGTTATTTTAGGGGTTGGATCTGGACGGGAGCCAGCTGTTAGAGCTTTTATGGCACACGGCATAGAAATTACTTCTATTTTAGATGCAACACCAGTACCTCACAATGGACCTAAGGCTAAGAAGCCAAGACGAGTTTAAAAAATATAAGAATGCTTTAAAAAATTTATGATATCAAAACCAAAATTTAAAATTTGCAGAAGGCTTGGTCCAGGAGTTTATGACAAATGTCAGACTGCTAAATTTTCTTCATCTTCTACAAAATCTTTTACTGGAGGAAAGCGCCCCAAAGCTCCTACTGAATATGGAGCACAGCTTATCGAAAAACAAAAGATACGATTTTCATATGGTATATCAGAACGTCAGCTTTCTAATTATGTTAAAAAAGTTTCCAATGTTAAGGGTGCTGGTACGGCCCAGATGCTTTACGAAGGGCTTGAATCTCGTCTAGATAATGTAATTTATAGAATGGGGTTGGGTGCAAGTCGTCGGGCTACCAGACAAATGGTTTCCCATGGGCATTTTATTGTTAACAATCATAGAGTGACCATCCCTTCATATGAAGTAAGAATTGGAGATGTTATAAAAATTCGTGAGGGAAGTAAGGTTAAGAAAATTTTTGAAAATCTTACAGATAGATTAAAAGATTATAATGCTCCTTCTTGGGTAACTTTTGATGTAAATAACATGGAAGGACGTATTTTAGCTAAACCAAAAAACACTGAAACCTTTCTTAATATTAATGCCGTTCTTGAATTTTACAGTCGTTAAATTATTATTACAAATTAATCAAAATTTTTTATGTCTGAATATAAAATAATTATGCCTTCAAAACCTCGTATTGTTTTAGAAGAAAACAATAAAGGAGTATTTGAAATAGATGGTTTGTATCCTGGATATGGTCATACATTAGGTAATAGTTTAAGAAGAATAATTCTTTCTTCTCTTCCAGGTGCTAGTATTACTTCTATTAAGATTGAAGGAGTAAATCATGAATTTCAGACAATGGATGGGATTAAAGAAGACGTCATCGTTATGATTTTGAACTTAAAAAAAGCTCGTTTCAAAATGCTTTCTGATGAACCTCAGATAGTTACTCTTTCTGTAAAAGGTCCGAAAGAAGTCTTGGCGGGGGATATAAAAACTGGGGGACAAGTAGAAATTCTAAATCCAGAACTCCATATCGTGGAAATTACTGGAAAAATAAATTTAAATATAGAAATTAAAATCGAAAAGGGTTTAGGTTTTATTTCCAAAGAAGCTTTTCAAAAAGAAAAAGTTGATGTAGGTACTATTGCTGTTGATGCAATTTTCTCTCCAATTCGCAGAGTTGCTTATGAAGTTGAAAACATGCGGGTGGGTGATAAAACAAACCACGACCGTCTAAGAATTTCAATTGAGACAGATGGAACATTTACTGCTCGTGAGGTTCTTGCAACTTCTATCGAAATTATGATAAATCAATTAAAGGCCATTATTGACTTCAAGGAGCCAGAGGAAGAAACCAAGCTCGATAAAAGCAAAGATGAAAAAAAGTCTGCTCGTAATGCAACCCAGTCTAGTGCCGGAGGAGAAGGTGATGTTGCTGATGTTCTAAAGACCCGTACAGATAGCTTAGACCTTTCTACCAGAACATTAAATGCACTTACTTCTGCAAATATTCGAACCCTTGGAGGGCTTGCTCGAAAGAAAAGAGAAGACTTGCTTGAGGTTGAAGGTATTGGAGAAAAAGGGATTACGGAGATTAAAAAAGTCTTGAATAAATTTGGCTTAAATCTAAAAGATTAATTTATATGCGACATCATAACAATACAAGAAAATTCGGCAGAGATAAAACACAAAAGAAAGCACTTTTAAGTTCTTTGGCACTTAATTTAATAGTACGTGGAAAAATAAAAACAACTGAACCTAAGGCCAAAGAATTACGACCTTTCATGGAGAAGCTTGTTACTCGAGCCAAGACAGGCAGTTTAGCTACTCGCAGACTTATTATCGCAAAACTTTCTAATCGTAGTGCTGAAGTCAAGAAACTTTTTGAAGTTATTGCTCCAAAATACAATGATAGAAAAGGTGGTTATACGAGAGTTTTAAAATTAGGGGTTAGAAAGTCGGATGGAGCAAAGATGGCAATTATAGAATTTGTCTAAAGTAACCCTTAAGAATTAATTTTAAAAAATTAAAATGAAAAAAAATATAGATAAAAAAATAGAAAACAAGATAGTGGATGCAACAGACAGAACCTTAGGGAGAGTAGCGAGTGAAGTTGCCATGTCTTTGATGGGTAAAACCAAAGCGACTTTTGAAAGAAATAAATATTGTGGTTTTCCTGTAAAAGTAATAAATGCCAGCAAGCTTCGTATTACTACTAAGAAATTAGATGAAATATATCACACTCGATATTCTGGCATGAGAGGTGGACTACGTATTTTAAAAGGAACAGAAACAGCTGAGAAAAAAGGGTTAAAAGAATTAATTAAGCTTGCTACATTTCAAATGCTTCCAGGAAATAAATTACGCAGAAATATGATGAAAAATTTAACAATTGAAGATTAATTTTATGGCAGAAAAAACATCAATCGAAAAATCAAAACAGCAATATATTGAAGCTATAGGAAGGAGAAAGACTTCTACTGCCAGAGTGCGTATTACAAAAGCTGCCAAGTCCCTTTTTGTTGTAAATGAAAAAGACGCTAAAGAATATTTTAAAACAGAAGATCAACGTCGTTTGATTTTTGATCCGATAATAAAAGGAATATCAACTGGAGAAGTTAAATCAGATGTAAAGTGGGAAGTGTGTGCTCATGTGTCTGGTGGCGGAATTCATTCTCAAGCAGAAGCTATTCGCCATGGGCTTGCTCGAGCTCTGATTGAGTCAGATATTACTTTACGTGGAAGTTTAAAAACATTAGGATATTTGAAACGTGATCCAAGAGCAAAAGAACGTAGAAAATTTGGACTGAAGAAAGCTCGTAAGGCTCCACAATGGAGTAAACGTTAATTTTTAAAATCCCTCTTTGAAGAGGGATTTTTTTATGCTAAGATATTTCTATGTCAGACGAAGAAAATAATAAAGAACCCCTCGAGGCTGTTCGGAGTGACTCTACTGAGTTAGATGATTCTGAAGTTTTAGAATTTGAATTTAATGATGACGGAGAGGAAGATTTAAGGAAAACTCTAAAGAAATTTAGAGTTGATTTGAAAGTATGTAAAGCTGAAAAAGAGGAATATTTGACCGGCTGGCAAAAGGAACGTGCAGAATTTGCCAATTATCGCAAACAAGAAGAAGACAGAAAAGCAATCTTTTCCGAAGCAATGCGGGAACGAATTTTGACCCGTTTTCTCTCTGTTATTGATAGTTTTAATATGGCTTTTGCTAACCGTGAAGCTTGGGAAAAAGTAGATGATAATTGGCGCAAAGGGGTGGAATATATTTATACACAAATGAATGGAATATTTGAAGAATACGGGGTGAAGGGAATAGGAGAAGTAGGTGAAAGTTTTGATCCAAATATTCATCAATCTATAGATGTTATAGAAACAGATAAAAAAGAATTGGAGCACAAAATTGCCAGTGTAATTCAAAAGGGTTACAAGCTAGGCGAGCGTGTAATGCGTCCAGCGAGAGTAAACGTGTATGAATACAAAGAACCAGCAACAAAATAGAATTTGCGAACATTGCAAACAAAACTTCACAATTACAGAAGAAGAATTATCTTTATATAAAAAAGTTGAGATTGAGTTACCTACTTTGTGTTTCTTTTGTCGGATAAAATTACATTTATCTTTTTGGATGTTTGGAAAATTTCGTAAAGGTAAATCAGATCTTTCCGGTGATAGTTTAATTACAGTTTTACCAGCGAACCCAAGATATCCAATTTATACTCTTGCTGAATGGTACAGCGACAAGTGGGATGCGATGGAATATGGAGTAGATTATGATTCCTCCAAATCATTTTTTGAGCAATTAAAAGAATTGCAGGAAAAAATTCCTCACCCACATCAAGGAGGCGTGAAGAATACTGGTTGTGATTGGTGTGACGATGTATGGAACTGTAAAAATAGCTACCTTTCTCGTTCTATGGTGGATTGTGAAGATTTATTTTACTCATATAGGAATATAGGTGTTAAAAATTCTATAGATATGACTATTTCTTTTGACTCAGAAAAATCTTATGATTCTTCTGATTGCCATCATTCTTTTAAACTTTTTTATTCTAAGCATTCTCGGGATTGTATAGATTCAAGTTTCTTATATGATTGTCGCAACTGTCAAAATTGTTTTATGTGTTGGAATCTTCGTAATAAATCTTATTGTATAGAAAATATTCAATATAAAAGAGAAGAATATTTAGAAAAATTAAAATCCTTTAATTTAGGATCATATGAATCTGTGCAAAATCATAAAAAACATTTTGAAGAAATAATTCAAAAAGAAGTAGTTCATCGTCCAAACTTTAATTTTAAGATTCATAATTCTGATGGTGATTATTTATTAGATTGCAAAAGTTGTCACAACTGTTTTACGATCAGCAATTCAGAAGATTGTTATAATTGTATTAGGGGAGCAGGGAATATGTCTAGTATTGATGCTAATGGCTGTCAGGTTCTGGAATTGTCAGGTAATTGTAGTTCTTGTCAGCCAAGCGGTTATTCTCTAAAATATTCCAGTTGGTCTGCCTCTCGTTATTCTGAATATTTAGATATATGTATTGAGTGTGAATATTGTTTTGGTTGTGTTGGTTTGAGGAAAAAGAAATATTGTATTTTAAATAAGCAATACAGCAAAGAGGATTATGAAAATCTGCGAGATAAAATTATTGCTGACATGAGAGCTGGTGGAGAATATGGTAAATTTTTACCTTACTCTATGAGCGCTGGGCCCTTTAATTTTTCTTCTAGCTTTTTATATTTTGGAGATACAAAAAAAGAAGATATTTTGAAACTAGGTGGTTATTGGGAAGACATAGATGAAAGTCATATAGAGGGAATGCCGACTAGTGAATTGCCGGACGACATCAAAGATGTGCCTGATATCATCATCACTCAAGCATTGATTTGCCCGGAGACTGGCTGGCGTTTCAATATTGCTCAAAATGAACTTTCTTTTTATAAAGAAAACAATATTCCACTTCCACGTTATCATTTTGACGTGCGAACAAGAAATCGTCTAAAATACTTAACAGTTTTAAAAGCTTATCCATATAAATGTTTTTATTGTGAGAAAGAAGTTGGAGCATATTATTTACCAGAGTGGGGATATCAAAAAATCGCCTGCGAAGAATGTTACAAGCAAAACATAGCGTAAATATGAAAAGTGAAACTAAAATTTGTCAAAACTGCAAAAAAGATTTCACGATTGAACCAGAAGATTTTAACTTTTATGAAAAAATAAAAGTTCCTCCACCGACTTTTTGTCCAAAGTGTAGAACAATACGTAGATTTCTGTGGAGAAATGAACGCGCACTATATAAACGCTCTTGTAACGTTCCAAAACATACAGAAGAAATAATTTCTATGTATTCTCCTAATGTATCTGGGGTAATCTTTGATCAAAAATATTGGTGGACCGATGGATGGGATCCTCTAGAATATGGGAAGGAGTATAATTTCAATGTGCCATTTTTTACTCAATTTAAAAAATTAAGACAGCAAACTCCTCTTTCTGCACTTGCCAATGTTAATTCAATTAATAGCGAATGGTGTAACCCAGCCGTAGATAATAAAAATTGCCATCTTTCATTTGCAGTGACAAAAAATCAGAATGTAAATTATTCTAACAGAATAGCTAATTGCCTAGATTCTTTTGATCTTTATGTAGCTAACAAAACTGAATTAAGCTACAGCTCTTCTTTTATAGAAAATTGTACGAAGGTTCACTGTAGTATGCATATAAAAAATTGTATAGATTCTTTATTTTTATATGATTGTAATAATTGTAGCGACTGTATTGGATGCATAAATCTTCGTAATAAACAATTTAATATTTTCAATAAACAATATACAAAAGAAGAATATCAAAAAGAAAAAGAAAAACTTGTACTTGGTAGTTTTAAAGGATTACAAAAAATACAAGAAAAGTTTAAAAATTTTATTCTTGATTTTCCTCATCGTTATGCACATACCATAAACACAGTTAATAGTACTGGAGATAATCTTGAAAATGTTAGAAATGCCAGTTTTTGTTTCGATATAGTAAATGGAATGGAAAATTCGAAATATTGCATATGGGGAGGATACGGATGGAAAGATTCTTATGATGGACTTGGGTGTAATGGAGAGCTCATGTATGAATTGAGTGATGCAGGAGCAGTTGATAAAACATGTAGCAACACATATTTTTCAGTTGCGATAATTAATTCGATAGATGTGCAATACTCTCATTCAATTAAAGGATGTTCTCACGTATTCGGTTGTATAGCCTTAAGAGACAAACAATACTGCATCCTCAACAAACAATACACCAAAGAAGAATACGAAGAACTAGTCCCTAAGATAATACAACACATGAATGATATGCCCTACATAGACAGTAAAGGTAGAATATATAAATATGGAGAG
>JBAYLA010000006.1:0-43025 GCA_041664285.1 Minisyncoccota bacterium | reverse complement strand
TTGGCATCGAAAGTGTATGAAAGAAGGATGTGCTAATGAATTTGAAACTTCTTATTCACCTGATCGACCTGAGATTGTTTATTGTGAGCGGTGTTATCAGGGGGAGGTGTATTAGGAATCTTTATTTTCCAAAAGTTTCAAATAAAACTTTCTTTGTTTCTTCGTCTAAAAATTGTGTAACGATAATTATCATTTCTGTTGTTAGGTTAAGATCTTTTTTTATATTCGTAAACAAATGTTCAAAAGGGTAGGGAGAAATCCAAGCAGAATTTTTTAAACAAACGAAGCCAGCTTTTTTCAGAAGATAACGCAAACTTTCGCGTTCACTTTTTCTATTTTCTGGTAAATCGAGAAGAATGATTCTCCAGAATCCATCCCAAGAAGTATTTATTATGGCAGTATGACTATCTAATTCTAAGCTATGCATTTTTTTTCTTCCTTCTTTTGTTAGGCGTGCATATTCATTCTGAGGAGATGGAATTTGTTCTATTAGTCCAGCGTCACGTAGTCCTTTTAAAGATCGAGTGATGGCGTATTTAGGGCTTTGAGAGTATTCTTGTGTGTTTATTTGCTTTTCAAGTTCGGGTAAAGAAATAGCCGTTTTTTGGCCTAAAATTTTTAATATTTTATTAGAATAGTCTGATTTCCTTGACATACCTATATATTATAATATATATTGTTTTTTGACAAGTACTTCGTGACCACGAAAAACTTGCTAAAAACATTTGATTAGTATAAAATGGTTAGTAATTAATTATTAACCCCGATTATCGGATCGGGATTTTAAAAATATAAAATATTATGAGTAAAATAATAGGTATAGATTTGGGTACAACAAATTCAGCAGTTTCTATTATTGAAGGTGGTGCACCGAAGATTGTTGAAAACGTAGAAGGTAATCGTACGACACCTTCTGTTGTTGCAACTGCCAAGAATGGAGATCGTATTGTTGGTCTTTTAGCAAAAAGGCAAGCAGTGACAAACCCAGAAAACACAATTTCTGAAATCAAGCGTTATATGGGGCATAGATTTGATGATGCAGAAGTGCAAAAAGATAGAGAGACGGCCTCGTTTAAAATTGAGGCTGGGGACGGAGGCGGAGTAAAAGTAAAAATGTCAGATAAATTTTACCGACCAGAAGAAATTTCTGCAATGATTTTGCAAAAAATAAAATCTGATGTTGAAGCAAAATTAGGGGAAAAAATTACTGAAGCAGTTATCACGGTGCCAGCATATTTCAATGATGCGCAAAGAAAAGCGACCAAAGATGCGGGAGCCATTGCTGGTCTTGATGTAAAACGCATCATCAATGAGCCGACTGCTGCTGCTCTTGCCTACGGATTTAATAAAAAGAAAAATGAAAAGATTGTCGTCTACGATTTTGGTGGGGGAACTTTCGACGTATCAGTGCTTGAAATAGGTGACGATGTGATAGAAGTAAAATCTACTGATGGAGATAGCCATATGGGTGGAGGTGATATTGATAGAAAAATAATCAATTATATTGCTGAAGAATACAAAAAGGAATCAGGCATTGATGTGACCAAAGATCCTCTGGCGCATCAAAGATTGAAAGAAGCAGCTGAAAAAGCCAAGCATGAACTTTCTACTACCATAGAGGCTGAAATAAACATACCTTTCATTACTTCTGATTCATCTGGGCCAAAACATTTACTAATGAAGATGACTCGTGCAACACTGGAATCTCTCGCAAAAGAATATATTGACCTTTCAATTGAAATTACCAAGAGAGCATTAGCTGCATCTCCATTTAAAATGAATGAAATAAATGAAATTATCATGGTGGGTGGTCAGACTAGAATGCCAATGATCGTGGAGGCGGTGAAAAATCTTTTTGGCAAAGATCCAAATATGTCTATTAACCCTGATGAAGTTGTTGCACTTGGTGCAGCAGTTCAGGCAGGCGTGCTTCAGGGTGATGTGCGCGATGTCTTACTCCTTGATGTGATACCTCTATCTCTAGGAATTGAGACATTGGGTGGGGTGGCTACAAAGTTAATTGAAAGAAATACAACTATTCCTTCATCTAAGTCACAAGTATTTTCTACGGCTGCTGATAATCAAACTTCTGTGGAGATACATATTGTGCAAGGAGAACGTCCGATGGCGTCTGACAACAAGTCTCTTGGACGATTTATTTTGGATGGAGTTCCACCAGCACCTCGTGGCATGCCACAGATTGAAGTTTCTTTTGATGTGGATGTAAATGGAATTTTGAACGTGACAGCAAAAGATAAAGCTTCTGGAAAAACTCAATCAATTAAGATTGAAGCAAGTTCTGGGCTGAAAGAAGAAGATATTAAAAAAATGCAAGCTGATGCTGAACTTCATGCTGAAGAAGACAAGAAAAAGAAAGAAAACGCTGAGATAAAAAATACAGCAGAGATGATTATTTATACTGCGGAAAAAGCGATCAAGGACAATGAAGCAAAAATCCCGACAGAATTAAAAGATGAAGTAAATGCAAAAATAACTGCTTTGCGAGGGGTAAAAGATGGTACTGACGGAGAAGCTATCAAAAAAGCTACCGAAGATCTTTCTACTGAAATGTCTAAAATAGGGGAAGCAATAGCGAAAGCCAACGCTGATGCGGGGCAAACTAGCGCTAATCCAGATGCAAACGCTACTCCAGAAGAACAGCCAGCGGAAGTCAAAGACGCAGAATTCAAAGAAAAAGGTGAAGAAGGGGAAGCGTCAAAAGCTTAAGCTTTTGACGCTAAAAAGCCCTAAGAGAAATCGAAGGGCTTTTTAGTTTGGCAAATATCTGGTATAATATGATTTAATCATATGACCCATATTGAATTACCAGAAATACCTATAAATAAAGACGTTACTTATTTAGGACTCACGACTTTTCGCGATAGAAATCAGCTTTTTGGCATAAAACGTAGAGATAGGCGTCAACATGTTTATCTTCTTGGAAAATCTGGCACCGGTAAATCTGTGTTGATGTTTAATATGATTTTTCAAAATATTAAGAATGGTGAAGGAGTTTGTGTGGTAGATCCTCATGGCGAGCTCGTAGAAGGAGTTTTGTCAGCCATACCACCACACAGGATGAAAGATGTAGTTTATTTTAATCCGGCTGATGCGGAGCACCATATTGGTTTTAACGTTTTAGAGTTAATTGATCCGCAGTATAAACATTTAGTAGCGTCTGGATTAATGGGTATTTTTACTAAAATTTGGGCGAATGCTTGGAGTGCTCGAATGGAATATATTTTAAATAATTGTATTTTAGCTTTACTTGATACTCCTGGAACTACGCTTCTTGGAATTCCTAGAATGCTTGTAGATAAAGATTATCGTCAGAAAATAATTGCAAACTTAAAAGATCCTGTTATTAAAGCTTTTTGGGTTCATGAGTATGAAGCTTGGCAAGATAAATTTAGAAATGAAGCTATTGCACCGATTCAAAATAAAGTTGGACAATTTCTCTCCACCTCTATTATTCGTAATGTTGTTGGTCAATCTAAGAGCACTATCAACATTTTTGACATCATGAATGATGGAAAGATTTTCTTAGTGAATGTTTCTAAGGGACGTATCGGTGAGGATAATTCATCTCTCTTAGGAGGAATGATTATTACCAAGATTCAACTGGCTGCGATGGAACGTGTACGTATTCCAGAAGAACATCGTAAGGATTTCTATCTTTATGTGGATGAATTTCAAAACTTTGTGACAGATGCCTTTGCAGGTATTTTATCCGAAGCCAGAAAATACCGATTAAACCTTACGGTTGCTCATCAATATGTTGCTCAACTTAAAATAGGTGTAAATGCGACCGTGCGTGATGCTGTTTTTGGTAACGTGGGTACCATGATAGTTTTTAGGGTTGGCTCTGACGATGCAGAATTTTTAGAGAAAGAATTTGAACCAGAATTTACTCCTTCAGATATTGTTAATTTGCCGAATTATAAAGTTTATCTAAAATTAATGATAGATGGCGTAACTTCTCGTCCTTTTTCTGCTAAGACATTGCCTCCGATGGTAAAGTCTGGTGATAAAAAAATAGAAGACGAGGTAATAAAATCTTCTCGTGATCTCTATTGTCGGTCGAAAGAAGTAGTGGAGCGAGAGATTAATAATTGGAGCGGAATGTCACTTGGGAATGATTCTGATACAGGAAGTGGAACCTTGGAAAAATTTCCAGTTATTTGTTCTCTTTGTAAAAAAGAAGCGACTGTGCCCTTTAAGCCTGAATTAGGAAGAACAGTTTATTGTAAAGATTGTATAGCTAAAATAAAATCTGGAGAAGTAAAACCAGAGAAGGGAAGAGATGTTCAAATCAAATATGATGAATCTAAATTTTTTAAACCATTGTCTGACTTAGGTATAGAATTTGAGCCAAAGAATGGGAGAATTGAAGAAGATAATAGATATCAAGAAAGAGGAGAAAAAGATTTTGCTCCAGAAATTACATCTACTCTTTCAACAGATAAACCTAATGTATTTAAATCTATTAAAAAAGTTTTTACTAAACCAATAGAAAATAAAAAGCTGATTCAGGCAAAAATTGCGATTCCTAAAAAACCAAAAGACAATAAAGCCTTAAGGGAATTTTTAGATAAAACTCTTGCTGCAAAATCTATTCCGGAGCCAGTTTCCCTTGATACTCTTAAAAATAAAGTTTCTTCCACGGGCGGAAAAACTTCGTCAGACCGAGCTGCTAGTCCAGAAAAGATGAATGAACTAAAAGACTTAATTCAAACGGCTCAAATACCAGGAAATGAGCACTTCGGTGCAGCTCAAGACAAGCCGTTACCTCAAAAACCAGAAGAAGTTGCGTCTATAGATCTACCGTCGGGCACAGACCCACAGGCGAGCCAGCCGAGGGAAGTACCAGAGGACGTTTTGAGAAAAATTTTAGAATAACCATGAACAGAGAAATTAAAAACTGTCAAAACTGTAAAAAAGACTTCACAATAGAACCAGAAGATTTCAATTTTTATAAAAAGATAAATGTTCCTTCACCAACTTTTTGTGGAGAGTGCCGATTGGTTCGTCGTATGGCATGGCGCAACGAACGTTCACTTTTTAAAAGGCCTTGTGCTAAAACTGGTAAACAAATAATCACTATGTTTCATCTAGATACAGATGTAGTTGTTTATGATCATGATCTCTGGTGGAGCGACCAATGGGAGCCAACTGATTATGGTCAAGAATATGATTTTTCTAAGCCATTTTTTGAACAGTTTCAGGAATTACTTCACAAAACACCGTTGGCAAATTTGGGCAATTCTAATTGTATTGGTAGTCCTTATGGCAATCATAATGCTGATTGTAAATATTGTTATTTAACATACGCTTCTTTTCAGAATGAACGAACGCATTATGCTCTTGGTGCAATTAGTTCAAAAGATTGTATTGATGCATATAAAATTAATAAATCAGAACTATCCTATAATAACACTCTATGTAACGGCTTATACAAGACTCATTTTTCTCATGATTCTGACGATTCTATTAATTCTTT
Source organism: Minisyncoccota bacterium (assembly GCA_041664285.1). Classification (GTDB taxonomy): domain Bacteria; phylum Patescibacteriota; class Minisyncoccia; order Phycocordibacterales; family UBA9973; genus UBA9973. The sequence continues at coordinate 37,525 of JBAYLA010000006.1, read as the reverse complement.
TTTTCTTGAGGATTGCAATAATTTACAAGACTGTATTGGCTGTGTAAATTTAAGAAATAAAAGTCGTTGTATTTTAAATGTGCAATATTCAAAAGAAGAATACGAGAAAAAGAAAGAAGAATTAGATTTTGGTAGTTATAAAAAACTTTGTGAATTTGAAAATTCTTATAATAAATTTGTGCTTAATTTCCCTAAGAGGTATGCCAGTATAATAAAATCTATAGGATCTACTGGTGATAATATTATGAATGCCAAAAATATAAAAAATTCCTTTGATATTTATGGAGGAGCTGAAGATTCAAAGTATTTAATTCATTGTGTAGATATTAAAGACAGTTATGATATGTATGGAGCAGGTGGAGGTTCTTCTTTAATGTATGAATCGTTTGATGCGGGGATAGAAGCTTCTCAAGAATTATTTGCGGTTATTACACATAGTTGTTTAGAAACCTATTATACCTATTTATGTTTTAGTTCTAAAAATCTTTTTGGTTGTATCGGATTACGAGGGAAGCAATATTGTATTTTAAATAAACAATATTCGAAAGAAGAGTATTTTGAACTTGTACCCAAAATTATAGAACAAATGAAGACTGTGCCCTATATAGACAAAAAGGGAATAGTCTATAAATACGGAGAATTTTTCCCAAGTGAATTATCTCCATTCGCTTATAATGAAACAATTGCTCAAGAATATTTTACAAAAACCAAAGAAGAGATTATAAAAAGTGGATATATTTACAGAGAACCAGTTGAAAAAGACTACAAAACAACTATCTTAAGTAAAGATTTACCAGACCACATCAAAGATGTTTCTGATTCTATCTTAGATGAGATTATTGCTTGTCCAAATAACGGAGATGAGAAAACTCAATGTGCTCAAGCTTATAGAATTATTAAAGTAGAATTAGATTTTCTCAAAAATAACAATATTGCTTTACCAAGATATTGCCCAAACTGTCGGCATTACCAGAGACTAAAACAAAGAAATCCTTTTCATCTTTGGAATGGTAAATGCCAATGCGCCGGAGCTAATTCTTCAAATGAAAAATATAAAAATACCATAGAACATGCTCATGGTGCTGATCCTTGCCCAAATGAATTTGAAACCCCATATGCTCCCGGCCGACCAGAAATAATTTACTGTGAAAAATGTTATCAACAGGAAGTTTTTTAAATATGCAAAACGAAACTAAACAATGTCAAAATTGTAAAAAAGACTTCACGATTGATCCTGAAGATTTTAACTTTACGAAAAGATGAAAGTTCCTTCACCGACTTTTTGTCCACTTTGTCGAGCACAAAGGAGGTTTGCTTTTAGAAATGAGCGAAAACTTTTTAGGGTTAAGGATGCTTTTACAGGAAAAGATATTTTTTCACTTTATCCTCCTGAAAGTGGCAGAAAAGTTATCACTCAAGAAGAGTGGTATGGTGATGGTTGGGATGCCATGGAGTATGCTCGTAACTATGATTTTTCTGAACCTTTTCTTGAACAATTATTTGAGCTTAAAAAACAAGTACCAATTTATAATTTGAATGTGCAAAGAATGATAAATAGTCCATATTCAGCAAATGCTACAGCTTTAAAAAACTGTTATCTTTGTTTTCACTCTAATTATACGGAAGATAGTATGTATGGCAGTGCCAATGATTTTTGCAGGGATTGTGTTGATAATTCACATATAAACCATTGTGAACGATGCTATGAATCTTTTTGGCTTGAAAAATGTTATCAATGTTATTTTACTATAAAATCAGAAGAGTCTAGAAATCTGTATTTTTGTCGAGACTGTGTGGGTTGCAGTGATTGTTTTGGTTGCGCCAATTTACGTAAATCCTCCTATTGTATTTTTAATAAACAATATACTAAAGAAGAATATCAAGAAAAAATAAAAAAGATAAATTTAGAAACTATTTCAGGCTTAAAAGAGGCAAGAGAGAAAGCTAGGGGTTTTTGGGATACTCAGCCCTTAAAATATCATCAAGGTCTTAAAAATTTAAACTCAACAGGGTCTTTTGTGACAAATTGTAAAAATGTAAACGACAGTTTTTTAATTAGAGGAAGCGAAAATATGCGGTATTGTCAATCTTTGCAAGTACCTACTAATAAAGATTGTTATGATGTTTCTAATTGGGGAGAAAATACAGAACTTTCTTATGAAACTTTAATATGTGGTGAAAATTCTTATAATATAAAATTTTGTTTCAATTGTTGGCCAACTTGCCGAGATGATGAATACTGTATGGATCTTTTTAGTTGTTCAGATTGTTTTGGTTGTGTGGGATTAAAGAAAAAACAATATTGTATTTTTAACAAACAATATACAAAAGAAGAATACTTTAAAATGGTAGAAAAAATAAAAAAACACATGAATGAAATGCCTTATGTTGATTCTCAAGGTCTTGTTTATAAATATGGAGAATTTTTTCCAATAGAATTTTCACAACTTGGATATAATAACACTGTCGCAATTCAGTATTTTCCGATTACGAAAACGGAGGCAGAAAAAATGGGATATTTCTGGGTAGAAACGTTACAGAGTGAATATAAAATTAATAAAAAATCCTCAGAACTTTTAGATTCAATTAAGGAAGTTAGTGATGAAATTTTAAAAGAAATAATAGAATGTGAAAACTGTAAAAAGGCTTATCGTATTATGGAAAATGAATTAATTTTTTTGAAAAAGGAAAATCTGCCTTTACCTTCCATATGTCATGATTGTAGATATGAAAGAAGAATCAGAGATAGACTAACAATCAAATTATATGAAAGATTTTGTATGTGCGGAGGAGTTGCAGATGAAACTGGAATTTATAAAAATACAGCGAAACATCTTCATGGAGATGGACCATGCGGAGAAAAATTTAAAACTGGACATGCTCCTTACAAAAAAGAAATAGTTTATTGTGAAAAATGTTATCAGCAGGAAGTATATTAAATATGCAAACTGAAACAAAAAATTGCAAAAAATGTAAACAAGGTTTTGTCTTAAATTCAGATGATTTTTCTTTTTATAAAAAAATGAAAGTACCAATACCCAAAGTTTGCCCTGACTGTCGTTTTAAAATGAGGGCGCTTTTTAGAAATGAAACGACTCTTTATTCTGGAAGAAAATGTGCTCTTTGTGGTAAAAATATTATTTCAGTTTACAATCCGAAATCTCCTTACATAATTTATTGTCATGAATGTTTCTATTCTGAAAAATGGGAACCACGAGATTATGCTATTAATTATGATGAGAATAAATCCTTTCTAGATCAATTTAAAGAACTTTTGATTAAGGTTCCCAAAATGACTACTAATTCATCTTTAGCATTTGGTGTGAATATTCGTAGCGAGTATATTAATTTAGCTAGTGGTTGTAAGGATTGTTATATGGTTTTCAATACTGGACCAGCAGAAGAAATTCTTTATTCAAGGGGAGTCAAGGATTCTCGTTATTGTACTGACATATATTTTGGAACAAATTCTGAACGATGTTATGAAAATGTAAATGTCCATCAGTCTTCTGGAATTCTGTGGGGGCAAAACGTGAATGGCTCAGTAGATTCTTCTTTTGTTTTGAATTGTAGAAATTTAGTAAATTGTTTTGGTTGTGTAAATTTAAACAATAAGTCATATCATTTTTTGAATCAGCCAGTATCACCGGCTAAATATAAAATTAAAATTAATGAAATCTTAGGAGACTATAAAAAAACTGAGGAATTTAAGAAAAAGTTTGAAAAATTTGTTTTAGATTTTCCAATGCGTGAAAACAATAACTTGAAAAGCGTTAATTCAACAGGGGATTATCTTGTTGAATGTAAAAATACAAAAGATTCCTTTGAGAACAGAAAAGGCGAAGACTGCAGATATATATATTCAGCAAAAGAAGTAAAAGATTCTATAGGTATTATTGGGTATGGTTTTAAATCAGAACATCTGCTTGAATCTGTTGCTACTGGGTACTCTAGTAATATCGTAGGTTCATTTTCATCGACTAATTCAAGTGATATTTTATATGGATTTGAAATCAATAATTGTAAAGATTGTATTGGTTGTGACTCCATTAAAAATGGAAAATATTTTATTCTAAATAAGCAATATGAAAAAGTGGAATACGAGAGATTACGTGAGAAAATAATAAATGAATTAAAAGATAAAGATTTATATGGTCTAATAATTCCACCAGAACTTGCTCCATTTGCTTATAATGAAAGTATTGCCCAAGACAACTTTCCACTTACTAAAAAAGAGGCACTCGAAGAAGGTTTTAGGTGGGAAGATGATATTCAGAAAACAGAAGGCAAAGAAACATTAAATCCAGAAAAAACTCCAAATAACATAAAAGACGTTTTAGATTCTATTACAGAAGAAATTTTAAGATGTATAGATTGTAATAGGAATTACAAAATCACAATACCAGAGCTTTTGTTTTATAGAAATATGAATATTCCCATCCCTCGTAAATGCTTTTATTGTCGACATCAAGATCGTGTTATTCGTCGAGGTCCATATAAATTTTTTGATCGTAATTGTGCAAAATGTCAGAAAAATATTAGTACTAATTATTCTCCAGACAGATCAGAAATTATTTTCTGTGAAAAATGCTACCAGCAGGAGGTATATTAGGATTGAAAAAAGGTTGAATTTGTAGTAAAATAATCAATACATGGTTAAGTCAAATCGAGTTCAAATAATAAAATATGGACCACCACCACCAGAATTACCAGTCTTTGGGAAAGTTAAACCCGAAGAGGTTTCTTTTATTGGTCGGACTAACTATGTCGCTTCACTCGAAGAAAAGAAATTTGTTTTTGGCATTAAGCGAATAGATCGACGTAGACATTTATATATCATTGGGAAATCAGGAGTGGGTAAGACAAAACTTCTTGAGTTGATGTTGCGTCAAGATATCACCTATAATCATGGAATTTGCTTGATTGATCCACACGGAGATGTGATTGAAGCAATGCTTGATTATATACCAAAAGAGCGCATTAATGATGTTTGTATTATTGATCCTACAGATTTAGATTTTCCAGCTTCTTTCAACCCTCTGGCAAATGTCGATCCTTTATTTAAGTTTCAGTTGACTCAAGGCTTAATTGAAGTTTTTCAAAAACAATTCGGTGCTAACTGGACACCTCGTCTCGAACACGTTTTTCGTTTTACTTGTTTAGCTTTACTTGATTATCCACATGCCACGATGCGTGGAATGATTTCAATGTTAACCGATAGAAATTATAGACAGAAAGTAGTGGAATACATTACTGACGATATGGTTAAAAGATTCTTCGCTATTGAATTCGCTGACTGGTCTGAGAAATTTGATACTGATGCTATTATTCCACTTGTAAACAAGCTTGGGCAATTTCTTTCTGATCCACTACTTCGAAATATTTTTGGACAGAAGCAAAATAAAATAGATATTAGTAAGTTGATGAATGAAGAAAAAATTATTTTGATTAATCTTTCTAAGGGTCGTCTCGGTGAAGAAAATTCCTCTTTTCTTGGTTCTATCTTTTTGACAAAAATTAAACAGGCTGGAATGGAACGTGCCGCTATTCCTGAAAAAGACCGTAAAGATTTTTATATCTATGTCGATGAGTTCCAGAATGTTGTGACTCAAACTTTTGAAAATATTTTATCAGAAGCTAGAAAATACGGACTTAACTTAACGATGGCTCATCAATACGTCGGCCAAATTATTACCAAGGTTCATCAGGCAGTGTTAGGTAATTGTGGTAGTATTATTACTTTTAGAGTTGGTGGTGAAGATGCGGTAAAAATGAAACCAGAATTTGCACCATTGTTTGATGTTAAGGATATGATTAACCTTGCAGTTGCGGAATTTTATATAAAAATGACAATTGATGGAGAATCTTACGATCCATTTTCTGCTGAAACATTACGTGTTTTACCACCAACCCATCCTTCTTATCGTGAAGAAATTATAGCTACTTCCCGTAGTAAATATTCGATACCTAAGGGTGATGCGGCCAAACTTATTGCCGAAGAAGAAGCTACGATTATTCGAAGTGCAGAGGAAAAAGCGATTATTGAAGGAAGGGCAAAAAGAAAAGCAAGGGAAAGCGGAAATGCTGAAGAGAAAAACGGTGAAAAAAGTCAAGATGTGGAATCGGAATCCCAATCCAAAAATACTGGAACTTCACAAGAAGCTGAACCTATGATATGATGGTCAATTAAAAATTACGAATTAAAAAACTATGAGTAAAGATTATTACGAAACATTAGGTGTTAATAAAAATGCCTCTAAAGATGAAATTAAGAAGGCTTTTTATAAGCTAGCGCAAAAATATCATCCCGACAAAAAGGGTGGCAATGAAACCAAATTTAAACAAGCCAATGAGGCTTATCAAGTACTTTCGGATGATGCTAAACGTTCAAAATATGATCAATTTGGATCTGGTTTTGAAAACGTAGGGGGAGGATACGGAGGAGGCTCGCAAGGTGGTTTTGGAGGATTTGATACTTCAGGTTTTTCTGGAGGTTTCTCAAGTACTGGTGCGGATTTTGATTTTGGTAACCTGAATGATATTTTTAGTGATTTTTTTGGTGGAGGAGCAGGTGGAATGGGAGGAGGAAGACAAAATCGTCGTGGTCGAGATATCTCAACTGAAATTCAAATTTCTTTTGCTGAGTCTATTTTTGGAACGAATCGAAAAATTTTAATTACTAAAACTTCAAATTGTCTCACCTGTAATGGTTCTGGTGCTAAGATTGGCACAAAAATGGAAACTTGCAAACATTGCAATGGTCAAGGAAAGATTCGCGAATCTCAAAGGACAATCTTTGGAAATATTACTAATACAAAGATTTGCGAAGTTTGCTTAGGGGCAGGTGAAGTACCAAAGGAAATTTGTGATAAATGTAAAGGTAAGGGAGTTCTTCGCCGAGAGGAAGAAGTTTCAATTGTTATTCCTTCTGGAATTCGAGATGGAGAAATGGTTCGAATGACTGGTTACGGTGAAGCTATCTCCAAGGGAACAACAGGTGATCTTTATATAAAAATAAATGTGACCTCACATCATATATTCAAACGAGAAGGTAATGATTTAGTGATGAATTTAAATTTGAAACTTTCAGATGCGCTTCTTGGAACTAAATATCCAATTCAAACTTTAGATGGAGAAATTGAAGTGACAATTCCTGAAGGAGTGACAATCAATGAAATTCTCAGAGTCCGAGGAAAGGGTGTGCCAATCAAAAATAAAAGAGGGGATTTATTGATTAAACTTAACATCAAACTTCCGTCTAAGCTTTCTCGTAAAGAAAGAGAGTTAATAGAAGAGCTCAAAAAAGAGGGGATATAAAATGTTATCCGAAAATATTATTTTCATTACAGTTTTACTAAGTCTCACAGGATCTTTTTTTTATATTAAAGATATTTTTTATGGACAAACAAAACCAAATTTAGTTTCTTGGGTTTTGTGGATGTTGGCACCTTTTATTGGTGTATTTTTTCAAATTAAAGCTGGAGCTGGTCTTTCTATAATTCCTGTTTTTATGGCAGGTTTTATTCCTCTTGTTGTAATAATTGTTTCTTTGTGGCACAAAAATGCATACTGGAAAATAACTAGATTAGATATAATTTGTGGATTACTTGCTTTGATGGCTTTGATAATTTATGTGTTTACTCACAATTTAGGTATATCTATTATTTTTGCCATTTTAAGTGATGGATTAGCTGGAATACCAACAATCATAAAATCTTGGAAATTTCCAGAAACAGAGACAGCTGCGGTTTATGCGGTAAGTATTTTTAATAATATTTTAGCCCTATTTATTATTAAAAGTTGGGTTTTTTCTATCTATTCTTTTAATATTTACCTGATATTACTAAACATAGTAATAGTATTTTGTATTTATAGAAAAAAGATTTTTAATAAAATGAATTAAATTTTTTTAACTTTTGGTCCTGATGGAGTATCTTCTATTTTGTAACCCATTCCAGCAGTGGCTCCTCTTATCTGGTCAGCTTTTTCCCAATTCTTATTCTTTTTTTCAACTTCTCTTTCTTTTACTAATTTTTCTATTTCTTCTGGAATTTCTTCTTCTTTTAAATTTTCAAAACCAAGTCCGAACACTTTATCAAAGTCCAAAATGGTAGCTTTTTTGTCACCGGCAGACATATTTTCATCTTTCATGACATCCCAAAAAAGTGCTAAAGCTCTAGGGGTATCTAGATCATCTTCTAAGTATTCTTTAAATTTATTTTGATATTCTTTGTGAACATGTCCATGAGCATCTCCTAGCTCTAAATACAGGCCATATAAGCGTTTTAGGGCTGTTTCTGCTCCTTCTAGGGCTGGATAGACGAAGTTTACCCTAGTACGATAATTAGCCATTAAAAGCCAAAATCTATAGGCCAGTGGGTTAATTCCTTTGTTTATTAAGTCTCTCAAGGTATAGAAATTCTGGGCTGACTTTGACATTTTTTTCTGGTCTACTAAAACCCATTCATTGTGCATCCAGTATTTTACAAATTGCTTACCCGTTGAACCTTCTGACTGTGCAATTTCATTTTCATGATGGGGGAATATGTTATCTACTCCACCAGTATGTATATCTATTTGTTCACCTAGATTTGATATAGACATGGCTGAACATTCAATATGCCAGCCAGGTCGTCCTTTTCCCAGATCTGTTTCCCAGAAAACATCCCCATCTTTTTCATCCCAAGCTTTCCAAAGAGCGAAATCTTGTACGTTATCTTTTTCATACTCATCAGTTTTTATTCTACCAGCAGCATTCTCTTTTTGATCTTCCATCACAAGATGTGAAAGTTTTCCATAATTTTTAAATTTTTTTATATCAAAATAAATACTTCCATCTTTACTTTTATAAGCAAAACCTTTGTCCAAAAGTTTTTTAATTATTTCTCTCATTTCATCTATGTAATCAGTGGCTTTTGTAAATTTTGTCGGTTCTAATATATTTAGTGTTTTAATGTCTTCAAAGAATTTTTCTGTGTAAAATTCTGTAAATTCTTTTAATGTTTTTCCTTCTTTTTGAGATTCACGAATTGTTTTATCATCAATGTCTGTTAAATTCATTATGTGTTTTACTTTGTATCCTTCATAAAGCAAAACTCGCTTTAAGATATCAGCAAAAATATATGCTCTATAATTTCCAATATGGGGATAGTTATATACCGTTGGTCCACAAGAATAGAAGCCGACGCTTGGAGGATTGATCGGAGTAAAAATCTCTTTTTCTCGCGTTAGGGTGTTGTAAAATTTTAAAGCCATTTTATTTAAATTCGATTTGGTATATTTCAGTTAAGGTATAAAGGAGAGATACAGCAAGTGGGCCAATTAAAACACCAATAGGACCTAAAAGAGCGATACCACCTAAAACTGAAAAAAGAATTAAAAATGGTGGAATATTTATTTTGCTTCCAATAACATAAGGTGTTAAGAAATTATCAATTGTTCCTACTACAATAGTGGACCAAATAGTAAGGCCGACAGCAGGAATTATATGGCCTGTAGCAAAAAGAAATACTATGGCTGGCACAGAGATCATAGCAGTACCAACGGAAGGAATAAGAGAAGTTATCGCTGCTACCACACCCCAGATGGCTGCATTTGGTACTCCAAAGATAGTAAGACCGAAACCCATCAAAATACCTTGCAAAATAGCAATAAAGAGAGTTCCGCGCATTACACCATTTATTGTTTGTAAAAGTTTAGTAATTATTTTTTCATCATCAGAATTTGAAAGAGGACTTAATTTCAAAATTTTCTCTCTCCAATATTTTCCGTCTTTTAAGAAATAAAATATTGCCAAGAGTAATAATATGAATGAGAATAAAACATTTGCTGTGGCACTAAAAATATTTACTAGATGGCTTGTTAAGTAAGAAATAAAGCTTGAAATCTTTTCATTTATATCAAATGATATTCCAGCTGGTAATACTTGATTAATTTTTTCCCCTACTTCATTTATAAATGGAGAGAAATTTCCATTGTTCGCCACAGAATGATAAAGATTTTGGGACTGATTAAAAACAATTGATCCAAGACCTAGAAGTGGTATACAAAGTACTACAATAAAAAAAACTAATGTAAAAAAAGATGCTAGCCAACTAGGTAAGTATTTTTTATTTAGCCATTCATATACTGGATAAAGCATTATTGCAAAAGAAGCTCCCAAAACAAGCACAATCCAGAAAGGACGAAAAATAAAGAAAACGAAAACTAGAGTCACAAACAAGAGCCCAAAGAAAAAATACTTTTCTATAACTTTTTGTTGCATATCGATATTATAGCAGAGACCCTGTCTCGTACCAAGTCTTATTTTAGTTTGAGGTTGCCTTTTTGTAAAATATCGTATAATATAGAGTTATATATGAAAAAATTGAACAAAGAAGAATTTGCAGTTATATTTACAGGAGGGAAACAATACAAAGTCTCTGAAGGTGGCCTTGTTTCTATTGAAAAAATAAAGGGTGAATATAAAAAAGGGGACAAACTTTCTTTTGATAAAGTTTTATTAGTTGATGATGGTAAAGATACTACTATTGGCACTCCATATATTAAGGGTGCGAAAGTAGAAGGAGAATTGATAGAAATCGGCCGTTCCAGAAAAGTTATGGTTGTAAAATATAAACAAAAATCTCGTTATCTTAAAAGAAACGGTCACCGCCAGCCATTTTTTAAAGTAAAAATTACTTCAATAAAATAATCAAAATAAAGTCTTTAAGGGGTTTCGAGCGCGACGGCGCGAGAACTTCAGGATTTTTTAAGCTTCAAAAAATCTGTACCGACAAAAACTTAATTTTGATTATTTTTACATTATTGTCTATTTTTTAGAGCGTTTTTGAGGGTATCATTGTCTGAGTATTCTAGTTCAGTACCAGTGGAAAGGCCTTTACCTAATGAGGAGATTTTGATATCTAATTTTTCTGCAACGTCTTTTAATTGTTCTCGAATATAGGAATCAGTGTGATCACCTTGTGGGCTTATAGAAAACGCCAAAATTACTTCTTTTAAGTTTTTACTAGAAGAAATTTTTTTCTTTAATTCTTCAATTCGTACTCGGCTTTTTGTATTTTTTTCAACAATCGGCACCAATCCACCTAAGATGAAATATTTACCATGATAAACTTTGCTTTTCTTAATACTTTCTAAATCTGAATCTTTTTCCACTACCATTAGAATAGAAGAATCAACGTGTGGATTGCCACAAATTTCACATATTGCAGATGCTTGTATTTTTTTATTATTTTCAACTATGAAAAATCTAAAACATTCTTTACATTGAGCTACTTCTTTTTTTAAATCCAAAATTAAGCTAGACAAATTCTCATTATAAGCCCCTGTTCTAGACATCAGAAAATAAACAAAACGTTTCGCTTGTCTTTCTCCGATGCCGGGGAATTCTTTAAAAATTTCAGTTAATTTTTCTATAATATCCATATGATTAGTAAATCATACCGTGAGGTATATTAAAATTCATCTAAGTCTTCACTAACTTTTGACTGAGAAAATTCGCTTAAATTACTCTTTTCAAGGTTTAAGAATGTTGTAGTTTTTTCATCGAAATAGAGTTCAATTTTTCCAGTTGGACCGTTACGGTGTTTTTCAATTAAAATTTCGGCAATATTTGTTTTTTCTGATTCATCTTTTCCTTTATCTTCACGGTGAATAAACATCACAACGTCTGCGTCTTGCTCAATAGATCCAGAGTCACGAAGGTCAGAAAGTCTTGGCCTGCCACCACGTGATTCTACGGCACGATTAAGCTGAGAGAGTGCGAGCACTGGGACATTTAATTCTTTGGCTAGACTTTTTAATGATCTACTAATTTCAGTGACTTGGTTGACCATTGAATCGTAATTTTTTGAAGTAGTCATTAGCTGTAAATAATCCACTATGATTAGATCTAACCCTTTTTCTGCTTTCAGTCTACGAGAAAGAGCTTTCATTTTCACAATAGAATTTCCGGGTTGGTCGTCAATATAAATTTTTGCTTTTGCCAATTTATCTAATGAATCTCGTAACTGAGAAAATTCTCGGTCAGAAGACAAACGTCCAGTACGTAAGTTCCAAGCATTAACTCGTGACTCTGCTGAGAGCATTCTGTCTACCAATTGTTGAGAAGACATTTCTAGAGAAAATATCAAAATAGATTTTTCATGTAATACTCCTGACATACGTGCCATGTCTAGGGCAAGGGTTGTCTTACCCATACTTGGTCTAGCTGCTAATATAACTAAATCGGATTTTTGTAAACCTGAAAGCATGGTGTCTAAATCTTTAAAGCCGGTAGCGAGTCCGCGAAGCATTCCTTTGTTTTCATGTAATTTTTCTAAACGTTCATAAGCTTCAGGGAGAGCATCTTTTAAGTTTACATATTTTTGATTTTTAGGAGAAGAGACTACACCAAAGATTTTTTTTTCTGCCATATCTAAAATATCATCCATATGGTCGTCACCTTCTTCGAAAGCAAGTTCAGACACATAATCTGCTGCTTCTATGAGGCTTCGTAGAACGTATTTTTTTTGGACAATATCTGCATAATGTTTAATGTTAGTAGAAGAGGGCACTACATTTACAATTTCAGCTAAGTATTGATTACCCCCAACCGCTTCAAGGAGTTTTTTCTCTGCTAATTTCGTAGAAAGGGAAAGCATGTCTATTGGTTCATTTTTCACCGAGAGGTCAAGCATTGCTTGAAAAATCTTTTTATTTTTTTCAACATAAAAAGAATCTGGTGTTATCATGTCTTCAACCTCATGCATAGCATCTTTACGGAGCATAATAGAGCCAAGAACTGCTTGTTCGGAAGGGATACTTTGGGGTGGAATGCGAAGATTGTTGTTTTTGAGTGGCTTAGTCATTCTGCTATTCTCTACTACGTTGGAATAATTGTCAAAGCGATAAAGTTATTAAAGATGTTACTAAAATGTTAATTACAAAACTGAAAAAATATAGCTTTTTGAAGGGGTTTTGCGAGCGACGGTGAGCAAACTTCAGGATTTTTTAAGCTTCAAAAAATCTGTACCGGAAAAAAGCTGATATTTTCTAAGTTTTGTAATAAAAAATTGTGTGTTAAAATATACTGATGAGTAAAAAGATATTTTTATCTGGTGTTCAGCCATCAGGAAAACCGCATATTGGCAACTATTTTGGAGCGATGAAACAATTCGTTGATTTACAAAAAGAGCACGAAGGCTATGTTTTTATCGCTGATTATCACGCTCTGCATTCTCTTCGAAATGCCAAAGAAATGAATGAAAATATAAAGAGTATTTTACTTGATTATTTAGCTATTGGCCTTGATCCTAAAAAAGTGACATTTTTTAAACAAAGTGATATTGGAGAACATACTGAACTTACCTGGATTTTTGATACTATTGTCACTATGCCATATTTAATGCGAGCTCACGCCTTCAAAGATGCGCAAGCAAAAAACAAAGAAATTGATATCGGTACTTTTAATTACCCAGTTTTAATGGCGGCTGATATTTTAATGTATAGTCCTGACCTTGTACCCGTTGGAGCCGACCAAAAACAGCACGTAGAGATAGCTCGTGATATAGCAGAAAAATTCAATAATACATATGGAGACACTTTTAAATTACCAGAACCGATGATTCTAAAAGATGTTGCAATAGTGCTTGGTACAGATGGTAGAAAAATGTCTAAGAGTTACAACAACACCATTCCACTTTTTGCCGAATATGAAGAAATAAAAAAGTGCGTAATGAGTATCGTAACTGATTCCAGTGGGGGAATTCCTAAAAATGTTTATGCTATCCATAAACATTTTCGCCCTGAAGACGAATTAAAAAAGATTTATGCAGAAAAATCTGGTAAATATAAAGAACTCAAAGAATTACTAATAGAAGATTTAGAGAAATTTATTGCACCCCTTCGAGAGAAAAGAAAAGAATTTGCTAAAGATATTCCAAAAGCTCTTAAAATTTTAAAAGCTGGTAATGAGAAAGCAAAAATTATTGCTTCAAAAAAAATGGAAGAGGTGCGAGAGAAGATTGGAGTGAACTTATAATTTTTTCTATAAACTAAAAATAAAAAAAACCAGCAACATTTTTCCTCCTTTCGTGTTGCTGGTTTGGATTTGAGAGATTTGATTCTCTCGATCTTGCCCGAGAAAAAAGCGCTCGAGCTCGCCTAAGACCATCCCTCAAATTCCGAATCGAATGCTGACAATAGAATCACCCCCTCTTCTTAGAATAAAAAAGTATTACATTTTGATACCTAATTCCGCTGCTTCTTTTCGAAGCAGCTCAACTCTTTGTTCATCGCCTTTTACCTTTTTTATAGCCATTAGACGATATAAAAAGCTTATCTGTTTCTTCAATGACACTTCTTCAACAACTTCTTTTTTTTCTACTTTTTGTTGATTATTACTATTCATAAATACTTTCCTCCATATTTTTTTTTGAAGAACCATTTTATTTTTTTGTTAAATACAAAAAAATAAACGAGCCATTCCAGGGCTCGTTTCTAATATTGTTCGTTTAATTAATTGAGAATTATTTTAACAATAGCAGAAATCAGCTCTGGAACCGTTGGTCCAGAAGCTAAAATAAAAGAAACTGCTGTTGTTAATATTTGACTTCATTACCTTATAATCTTATATGAAGATTTTCTTCAAGTCAAGTTAATTTTACTCAGCTGTTATTTTATGATAAAATGCTTTTAAATTATGAAAAATCAAAAACATATAAATCTAAACCCTTATCCGCTCAAGTTATATGGAAATGCTAGTGGTACCCATCAAAATCTTGCTATAAAAGTTGCCAAATTACTAAAAACTAAACTAGCCCCCTCTATTTATAAAACCTTTAGTAATGGGGAATTTTTAATTCATCATGCAGAATCAGTTAGAGACAGAGATGTTTATATAATTTCACAGCCTCGTTTTGGTGATAAAGAAAAACTTGCTTATGACTTAGATGAGTGTGAGTCCTTGATTCTCGCGATAAAACAAGGCGAGCCTTCTAGAGTGACGGTGATTATGCCTTGTTTACCTTATTCTAGACAGGATAAATCTTCTAATCATCGAGAGCCAGTTTTATCTCAAAAAATTCCCATGCGACTTCAGATGGCAGGAGCTCACAGACTTGTAGTTTTGCATTTACATAACCCATCGAGCTACAATGCGCATTCTTCTACTATCCCAATGGTGGATGTAAGTATAAACGAACTCCTTGTTAAGCATATTTGTTCCAAAAAATTTAATTTAAAAAAATTTAAAATTGTAGCTGCAGACTTGGGTGCGGCTCCCGCTTGTAGAAAACTTGCTCAACAGCTTGGTATTCCGGAAAATATTATTATAATAAATAAATTTCGTGATCCCAAAAAAGCTAATCATAATGAAGTTATGGAGGTAATTGGAGATGCGAAAGGTTATAATTGTATAATTCCAGACGATATGGCAGATACTTGCGGTACTGCAATTAAATGTCTGAAGACCTTAAAAAACAATGGAGCTTTAGATGTTTATTTTACGGCTACTCATCCTATACTTTCTGGAGACGCAATCGTTAATTTAAATAATGCGCCATTTTCTGGTATTTGGTTTACAGACTCTTGTCTTTCAGAGGAAGCTAGTCAAAAAATTAAAAAACTAGAAGTTATTTCTACAGCTAAATTAATTGCCCAAGTAATAGACAATCTACACAATGGTAATTCTGTTACCGACCTCTGGCATAATGGGAAATAAAAAAATAAAATAGATGTTTTTAAGGGGTTTCGAGGCTGACGAGCCGAGAACTTCAGGATTTTTTAAGCTTCAAAAAATCTGTACCGACAAAAATATCTATTTTATTTTATTATATATATGCTATTATGATTAATATGCAAAACAGAATTTATATTAAAGATTTAAAAGATAGTATAGGAAAAGAAATTATAATCGCTGGATGGGTAGACGTCAGACGTGACCAAGGAAAGATGGTGTTTTTTGATATGCGGGATATGACAGGCAAGGTTCAATGCGTAGCGTTGCCAAGTCGAACAGAAGCAATTGAAGAGGCTAAAAAAATTCGCCCAGAATGGGTTTTGAAAATTACTGGTATTGTAAATAAACGTCCAGAGAAAAATATAAAAGTGGGAGTATTAAATGGGGAAGTGGAGCTTGAAGTGACGGGAATTGAAGTTCTTTCTGAAGCTGCAGCACTACCTTTTGATATGTCTCTTGATGGATACAATCTAGAACTTACGACAGAGTTAGATAATAGAGCGTTAGTTTTAAGACAGCCAAAAGTTCAAGCAATTTTCAAGATTCAAGAAACAGTTATTGATTCATTCAGAGAATTTTTGAAGAAAAATATGTTCTTTGAATTTCAAGCTCCAGCCATTGCGCCAGCAACAGCGGAAGGGGGAGCAGAAGTTTTTCAAATTGATTATTTTGGAAAAAAAGCTTACCTATCCCAATCGCCACAACTTTATAAACAAATTGTGATGTCTGCTTTTGAAAGAGTTTTCTCTGTAAACAAAGTTTTTCGTGCTGAACCATCTTCAACTACTAGGCATTTAACGGAAATAGTTTCACTTGATGCAGAAATGGCCTTCATTGATTCATGGACAGATGTACGAGACATGGCAGAGGAAACAGTAAGATATATTTTAAAACAAGTAGAAATTAAAAATTCTGAGAATTTAAAACTTTTAAATGCGACACTTCCAGTGATGATAGACAAAACCCCAACTCTTTCACTTCGAGAAGTTCAGCAAAAGATTTTTGAAAAATTTGGACGGGATGTTCGTGGAGAAAAAGATACAAATCCTGAGGACGAAAGACAAATTTGTGAAATAATTAAAGAAGAAACTGGGTCTGACTTTATATTTATTTATGGATATCCGACTCGTAAAAAACCATTTTATGTATATCCAAACCCCGAAGATCCAGAATACAACGAGGGGATGGATCTTTTGTGTAGAGGGGTGGAATGGCTTTCAGGCGGAAGAAGAATTAATGATTACGATCAACTTATGAAACATGTAGAAATTTGGAAGATGGATCCAAGTAAGATAAAAATGTTTTTGGAAGCATTTAAATACGGTGTTCCGCCTGAAGGTGGTTTTGCTTTGGGGGCAGAGAGAATCACTATGCAAATTCTAGGACTTAAAAATATTCGTGAAGCTACCATGTTTCCACGAGACATGAATAGAATTGATGAAAGATTAAACGAAGAAGGATTTTAAAATTTTATGATAAAAGCTGTAATATTTGACATGGATGGGTTGCTAATTGATTCAGAACCGCTTTGGCGTGAAGCCATAGTAAGGGTTTTTAATAATTTATCTATTCCAATTACTTTAGAACAATGTGAAGAAACAATGGGCATGCGTATTGATGAAGTTGTAAAATATTGGTTTAATAAATTTAAAATAGAAGGAATTGAAAAAGAAAAAGTGGTTTCAGATATTGTGCAAGAAGTAATTAGGCTTATTAAATTAAAAGGAAAAATAATGGAAGGGGTCCATGGAATAGTCGATTTGATTGCTTCACAAGGGATTCCTATAGCATTAGCGTCTTCTTCTTTTACAAGCATTATTAATGCGGTTCTTGAAAAGATTTCTATTAAAGACAAAATACAGCTTATCTATTCTGCTGAAAATGAATCGCACGGGAAACCCCATCCAGGTGTCTATATAACAACTGCTAAAAAATTAGGTGTTGCCCCAGAGCAGTGTTTAGCTTTTGAAGATTCTATAAGTGGTGTTTTATCTGCGAAGGCAGCAAAGATGAAATGTGTTGCTGTGCCAGATGCTTTGTCGGTTGGAGATAAAAGGTTTGGTATTGCTGACCTAGTTATTAATTCCTTAAAAGATTTTACTGTTGAACATCTAGTACAGTTAGAATAATTTATTATTATTTTACTCATTAAACGATTGAGCTAGGTCTTTTTTTATTTGTTCACTTAATTTTTCTACACTTTTAAATTTCTTAGGAAAACGCAAATACCTTTCAGTGGTAGCGGTAATGTTTTTACCATAAATATCCCCATTAAATTCAAGAACATGGATTTCTAAACAATCCTTATTTGTAAGTGAATTAATTCCATAATACAAGAGTCCTCGATAAGATATACCATCTAAATCAACCTTACATGAATAAAGTCCCTTTGCTAAATTTTTTGCCAAAGAAATGTCTAAGTTTGCTGTTCTGGCACCAGTTTTTTCTCCATTATTATTTCCAGGTAAAACTACTCCACTAATGACTGTTGTTTTATTTAAACGAGTAGCTAAAGTAACTGCCAAAATCAAAACAACTGCACCGACAATCTGAGTGTTTGATAGGACATTGTGGTTGAGAAAATAATCAAAAATAATAGCTGAAACCGGCCATGCCAATTCACACAGAGTTGCAAGTGATGCTGGGATCTTTTTTAAACCATAATAATAAAGATACATAGCTACTGCTCCAGAAGTGAAAACTATGACTGCCATAGTTCCCCAGACGCTGAATTGGATTGAAGGCAAAGTTGAAAAATATTTTATAGCTGGAATGAGCATGATGATCATCGTAAGACCAAACCGTAAAGCAGTAAGCAGTCCGTAGTTAATATTTTTTAAAGAATATTTTCCAAAAGTAGTTGATGACCCCCAAGAGAAGGCAGCCAATAAAGAAAAAAGAGCCATCATAGCCGTGGCACTACCAAAATTTATAGAGCTAGGATCCTTGAAAGTTACAAAATATCCACCAATTAAGGCACAAGATGCATATATATAAAACTTGAGAGGGAAGCGCTCCATTAAAATAATAGCTGATAATAAAATAGCAAAAATTGGCTGAAATTTTTGGAGTAGAATAACTACTGAGACATCAGTAAAACCAGTTAAGAACAACGCTTTGGTAAAAAAAGTAGTTCCAAGTGCTCCACCGAATAAAGCTACCCAAAAAATCGTTCCCCATTGTTTTTTAGTAATTTTTTTTAATTCTGATTTATAAATAAACAAAAACGGCAGAAGAATTATAAATCCCAAACTGTGTTCTAAGAATACTACCAGAACGGAGGAAACAGAGGCTAAATGTGGACGTAAAAAAGTCCCATCCAAGCTCCAAAGCAAAGCTGCCACCACGACAGCCAAAGCCCCAATAAAGATTTTATTTTTTGTTTGCATTGTTTTGATAATAGCATATTTTGGTGTACAATATCAAAATGAAAATAACTTTTAAAGATAATTCTAAAGACATAAAAGGAGAGGTACTTTTTGTGTCTGTTGACCCAAAAAACAAAGACGAGATTGTGAAAGAAGATGAGATAAAAACACTCTATTTGAAATGTGATGAAGTAGAGAAAATGAATCTCAGGAAGCTTTTTTTGCTTGTGCGTAAAATGATTATTTTGGCTAAAAGTACCAAAATAGAAAAATTAGCCTTTAACTTTACTGATTTTAAATTTAAAAATATAAAACTTTCTGACATAGAACTTGGAGAAATTATTGGTACTCAGCTTGATTTTGCCAATTACGAATTCAATGAATACAAAACAGTACCCAAGGAAGGCTTTTCTTTAATTCAGGAAATTTTTATCCTAGGAACCTCAAAAGAAATACAGAAAGCTATTTTAAAAGGAAATATCATTGCTGATGAAGTAAATAAAACTCGATCACTTGGGAATACACCGGGTGGAGACATGACTCCGCAAGTTTTAGCTAGAAAAGCAAAAGAAGCGGTCAAGAATCTTCCAGTGAAAGTTACAGTGCTTGGCGAGAAAGAAATGGAGCGTCTAAACATGAGGGCTATTCTTTCTGTGGGACGAGGGTCAGACGAAGAATCAAAATTTATTATTATGGAATACTGGGGTGGACAGAAAAGCGAAAAGCCAATAATTCTTGTTGGTAAAGGTGTGACTTTTGATACAGGTGGAATAAATTTAAAACCATCTAGCAGTCTTGTTGGTATGAATATGGATATGTCGGGTGGGGCAGCAGTAATTCATAGTTTAGCTCTCGTTGCAAAAATGAAATTAAAAAAGAATATAATTGGCCTTATTCCATCGGTTGAAAATATGGCTTCCGGGAAAAGCTATCACCCAGGAGACGTGATTCGTTCGATGTCTGGGAAAACAATTGAAATATTAAACACAGACGCAGAAGGACGAGTAATTTTAGCTGACGCTTTAACATATGCAAGTAAATACAACGGAGAAGTAGTGATAGATATTGCGACCTTAACTGGAGCAGCAGCGGTGGCTCTTGGAGAGAGAGCATCAGCTATTTTCACTAATGATGACAAATTAGCAAAAGACCTTGAAGAAATAGGAGAAAAAACTGGAGATTATGTTTGGCGTTTACCTATGTGGGAAGAATATGAAAATGAGATAAAAGGAACTTTTGGTGATTTAACAAATATTCACAATAAAGATTCACGTTATGGTGGGGCAATTTATGGAGCAATTTTTCTATATCAATTTATTAAAGACCAAAATGAAGAGGCGAAAGCTCCTAAGTGGGCGCATTTGGACATCGCTCCGAGGATGACAGGAATGGCAGGGGATAATGTTGCAATAGGAGCACTAGGGACACCAGTTAGGCTTCTGTATAAATTTATTGAGCAGTTTAAAGATAAATAAAAATAAAGTGGAAACTGATGCTTTTCAAATAAAAACAGATAATTTTGAAGGACCATTTGGGTTACTTTTAAGTTTAGTGGAAAAGCGGAAGCTTTTTATTAACGACGTATCACTTTCTGCTGTGACAGAAGATTATTTGAATTATATGAATAAATTAGGGGGGATACACTACTCTGAAATTTCAAGTTTTGTTCTCGTGGCGTCTACTTTACTTTTAATTAAATCAAAATCACTTCTACCTAATTTAAATTTGACGAATGAGGAAGAAGGAGACATACGTAACCTAGAAGAAAGATTACGTTTATACGAACTTTTTACGAAATTAGGGGGAAATATAAAAAATAACTTTGGTCAAAATATAATTTTTGCACCACTTGAAAGAAAAAGTGAAGTATTAGTATTTTTACCAGATGATAAAATTACCAAAGAATCAATGATGACATTTGCTAGAAATGCAATTGGTGCAATGCCTCAAAAAGTATTTTTACCTAAAGTAGAAGTGAGAAAAGTTATCAGTCTTGAAGAAATGATAGTTAAATTAACAGAGAGGATACATGACTCTCTCAAGATGAATTTCAAAGACTTTAGTGGAAATGGAAAACAAGTCACCCGAGAAGAAAAAATAGAGGTCATTGTTGGTTTTTTAGCCATGCTAGAACTTGTGAGGAATGGTATACTTGACGCCATACAGGAAATTGATGGGGGAGATATCATTATGGAAAAACAAATTTTATGAATTTAGATAATAATTTAGAATTGAAGATAGAAGCGATACTTTTTTTTAAGGGCGAACCAATTTCTTTGAAAAAACTTCAAGATATTTTGAAAGTTTCAAAAGAAGAAATAGAAGAAGCCATAGAAAAACTTAAGATAAATTTAAAAAATAGAGGTATTGTATTACTTGAAAAGTCTGAGGAAATTACACTCGGGACTGCCCCTGAGCTTAGTGGTTTGATTGAAGAATTACAAAAAGAAGAATTAAAAAAAGAACTTTCCAAGGCAAGTCTAGAAACACTTTCTATTGTTCTTTATAAAAATGGTGCGAGCCGAGCAGAGATTGATTATATTCGGGGAGTAAATTCAAGCTTTACCTTACGAGCATTGTCAGTGCGTGGATTAGTAGAAAAAACAACAGATATAAAAGACAATAGACGCTTTATCTACAAACCAAGTTTTGAAACACTATCTTTTATGGGAATAAAATCTGTAGAAGAGTTGCCAGACTATGGGGAAGTTAGTCATTCTGTAGAAATTGCTGCAAAAAATTTAGAAGACGAAGATGAAAGAAGCACAGAGTAAAAATTGTATTAATTGCAAACAAGACTTCACAATAGAGCCGGAAGACTTTAATTTTTATGAAAAAATAAAAGTTCCACCACCAACTTTTTGCCCTGAATGCAGATTGCAAAGACGTTTGTCGTGGATGGTAAATTTAAATTTATTTAAGCGTAAATGTGATTTGTGCGGAGAAAATGTAATTTGTAAATATGAACCCACAGCGCCTTTTGTGGTTTTTTGTCATAACTGCTGGTGGAGCGATAAATGGGATTCAGCTAATTATACAAAAGAGATTGATTTTTCTAAACCTTTTTTATTGCAATTCAGAGAACTTTTTCACGAGACACCAATTTTGGGCTTATCTATTGATGTAATTACCGGCAAACTCTCTCCTTATGTTAATCACTGCGACAATACAAAAAATTCTTACCTGATTTTTTATTCTGCTAGAAATGAAGATTCTATGTATGGATTTTATCTAGTAAGCAATAAAGCAGTTTTAAATAGTTCGATGATTTTTAATTCCGAACTTTGTTTTGACGGAAAAAATAATTTCAAAAATTACAATGCTATTAGATGCATAGATACAAACGAATCCATAGATTGTGCTTTTTTAAAGGATTGTGTGAATTGTAATCATTGTTTCGCTTCTATTAATTTAAGAAATAAAAGTTACGTTTTCTTTAATCAGCAATTGACAAAAGAAGAATATTTTAAAAAAATATCTGAAATAGACCTGGGCTCTTTTAAAAAATATCAAGAAATCAAAAGAAAAGCTTCGGAACATTTTATTAAATATCCATGGAGAGCAGTCTATGAAAATTTAACTCAAAATTGCACTGGTAGTTATTTGTTTGAGTCTAAAAATTGCAAAGAATGTTATGAGGTTGGTTATAGTAAAGATTGTAAGTATTGCATGTTGATGAAACAAGCTTCAGTTAAAGACTGTTATGACTATACAGATTGGGGATTTGGGGCAGAAATGATTTATGATTCTATTGTTGTAGGGGAAAATGTTTCAAATGTAAAATTTTGCTGGTATGTCTACTCAAATTCAAGCGAAATGGAATATTCGGCTCTTTGTGTTGGTTGCAGAAATTGTTTTGGTTGTGTGGGGCTAAGAAATAAACAATATTGTATTTTAAACAAGCAATATCCCAAAGAAGAGTATCTTACCTTAAGAGAAAAAATAATAAAACATATGAAGGAAATGTCCTATATTGATTCTCAAGGTCTTGTTTATAAATATGGTGAATTTTTCCCAATGGAATTTTCTTCTTATCCTTATAATAATTCTTTTGCTAATTTTTTCTTTCCGAAAACAAAAAAAGAAGCAACAGAAATTGGCTTACAATGGCAAGAATCTAATAATAAAAAACATCCAATCACAATTTCCTTTGCAGATTTACCGGACAGTATTAAAGATACGAATGACAGAATTACAAAAGAAATAATAGGCTGCAGTACTTGTGAGAAAGGTTATAAAATTACAAAGCAAGAGTTAGATCTTTCAAAGAAAATGAATGTGCCATTGTCTCGTCAATGTCCTTTTTGCCGGATAGGAGAGAAAGTAAATAAATGGGTTTCTCAAATGAGGCAAATAAGCAGGATTTGTTATAAATGTGGCGTAAATTTTAAAACACACTATAAAAAAGAAGAGGCAGAAAAAGTATTATGCAAGGAATGTTATTTACAAGAAGTGTACTAAAGACAAGCAGGATTAATACCTAGTACATAGTCATTAATCAGATTCAAATTGGGTACATATTTATCTCCTTCAAAATCTTTGATATCAGAATCTATAATTAAATTTTTATATTCTTCTGTAAAAGTTTTCGAAAGGGGGAGATAAGACCAATGCCACTTTTCTTCATTGTAGCCTGTTTCTCGCTCAGCCCCTTTTAGATTATAAGGTTGGCAAAAGCCAAAAAGTGGAGCATTTGTTACAAGCCATTCATATACTTTTTCACCTTGTTTTGTTTTAAAATATTCTCCATTTGCATCATTAATATCTATATCAGTACCCCAGTGGTGTCGAGATGTTCCAGGAACAGCGCTGTATTCTAAAATTTTCTTAAATCTATTTAGGTCGTCAGGAATACTTTTTGCTAAATTTTTTCCATCTACAAGTGTCATCCCAGTCCATTTATTGTTCCAAATACTTTTTTGATAGTCAAAATTTCTGGTAGCTGAGGCTATTTTTAAATCTACTTTGTCTTTATCCGCAGCTATTTGCATTTTTAAAAAAGCGTCTAAGGTTTCTTTTCTCAAATACATTTTATTTTCTACGGTGGCGTATTTACTTGGTATTAAAATAAAATCTTCTCTTTCACTAGGATTAAATTTACCCATTAAATAAATTTTTTGTTGTATTTTTTCTTCAGCCTTTCTTTTAGCTTCTTTTTGAACTAATTCTTCTTTTAAAAGTTTTTGATAATTTTCTTCTTTTTCTCTTTTTTCTTCCAATTTTAAAATCAAAGAAAAAACAATCAATACTAGTGAAATAATAAATACAATTAAAGGGAAAATGTATTTAAAAGTTAGTTTTTTCATTTAGAAACAATAGCACAGACCCGTGTTTTAATCAAAAAAATTCGTGTTATACTCTATTTATATGCTTTTAAATTTTATTAAAATTTTTATACCGACTACTGTTGCCTTTTTTCTAGGTCTTTTACTTACCCCGATTGCTACCCATTTTTTTTATAAATATAAAATGTGGAAGAAATATTCGAGAAACACTGACATAACTGTATCAGATTTTCACAAAATACATAATGAACAAGAAGAATTAAATACACCACGGGTGGGTGGAATAATAATATGGGTCTCTGCTTTACTAACAACGCTAATTTTTTATTTAGTTTCAATTTCATTTCCATCTGTTTATACAGAAAAAATGAATTTTTTAAGTCGTAATCAAACTTTGATACCATTTTTTACACTTCTTTTAGGCTCGTTGGTTGGACTTTGGGATGACCTTATTCAAATTTATGGAAATGGTAAATTTGCTCAAGATGACAAATCTTGGCGCAAGTGGAAAGTTTTTCTTGTCACCTTAATCTCTCTCTTGATCGGTCTTTGGTTTTTTTACAAATTAGACTTAACATCAATTCATATTCCATTTGGTGGAGAAATATATTTGGGTATTTTAATTATTCCATTTTTTATCATTGTGGCGCTGGCGACTTTCTCGGGGGGAGTGATTGACGGCATAGATGGACTTTCAGGAGGGGTACTAGCTTCAATTTTTGCCGCTTATTCTTCAATAGCTTATGCCAATAATCAAATAGATCTAGCTGCTTTTTCTGGAGTTATTACTGGAGTAATTCTTGCTTTTCTTTGGTTTAACATTCCACCGGCTAGATTTTACATGGGCGAGACTGGAATTATGGGTCTCACTATTACCTTGGCAACCCTTGCATTTTTGACTGATTCAGTTTTGATTCTACCTATTGTTGCATTACCTCTTGTGGTTTCATCCGGTTCAGTTATTTTACAAACTCTTTCGAAAAAATTACGAGGAGGTAAAAGATTATTTAAACTTACACCTATTCATCATCATTTTGAAGCACTTGGTTGGCCATCTTATAAAGTGACCATGCGTTTTTGGGTTCTCTCAATTATATTTGCTATTATCGGTATAATTTTAGCAATTATTAGTAGGTGATTTTTGGATGAAAGGAAAAAAAGTAGATAAATTTTTTTTAATAATTATATTTCTTTTGCTGGCACTTGGAGTGGCTATGTTTGTTTCAGCCTCCTTGGGAGTTTTAGTAAAAAATGAAAAAACTTTTTACTCAATACTTTTTAGTCAATTAGTTCTAGGACTCGGTCTTGGGTTTATATGTATGTATTTTTTTTCAAAAATACATTATAAATTTTGGCGTAAATTTTCTCTTTTTTTGTTTTTAGGGTCAATCTTGTTGACAGCAGCAGTTTTTATTCCTTCTTTGGGGTGGAGTCATGGTGGAGCGGAAAGATGGATACAACTAGGACCTATTCCTTCTTTTCAACCAGTAGAATTTTTGAAATTTGGATTTGTGATTTATTTTGCGGCTTGGTTGTCTTGGGCAAAAAATAGAGTTCAAGATTTTAGATTTGGAATTTTGCCATTTTTGATAATGATTTCACTTATTGCTGTGATTTTATTAAAACAGCCAGATACAAAAAGTTTCATTTTAATTACTGTTACTGGAATATCGATGCTTTTTGTTTCTAGTGTTCCTTTTAAATATATTTTCGGTACAATTTTTGTGGCAACATTTGCGCTTGGAGTGCTTGTTTATTTTACACCTTATTTACAAGAACGAGTAAATACTTTTATCAATCCATCACAAGATTCACAAGGATCTTCTTATCAAATTCAGCAATCATTTATTGCCTTAGGGTCAGGTGGTATTTTCGGGCGTGGATTTGGGCAAAGTATTCAAAAATTTAGCTATCTTCCGGAACCACAAGGGGACTCTATTTTTGCTGTTTTAGGTGAAGAATTAGGTTTTGTTGGAGCTACTTTTACTATTTTTCTTTATTTACTTTTTCTTCTGCGTGGCTTTCGTATTGCAAATCGTGCCCCAGACTCATTTGGTGGACTTTTGGTCTATGGAATTGTTATACTAATTACAGCCCAGTCGTTTATGCATATCGCCTCTGTGGTTGGGGTTTTTCCGTTAACCGGAGTGCCGTTAGTCTTTATGAGCCAAGGAGGTACAGCTTTAATGGTTTATATGATGGCCGTAGGTATCGTGCTTAATGTCTCAAAATTTTAAAAAAATTGACAAAGTTTAGATCTATGAATTCAGAAACAAAACAATGCCAAAACTGTAAAAAAAATTTCACAATTGAGCCAGATGATTTTGGATTTTATGAGAAAATAAAAGTTCCCCCACCTACTTTCTGCCCTGAATGCAGAATGATTCGCCAATTTCTATTTAGAAATGAAAAGAATTTATACAAACATGATTGTATGGTTCCAGGCCATGACGAGAAATTGATTTCAATATATTCACCAACAAGTCCAATGACTGTTTACGACACAAATTATTGGTGGGGTGATAAATGGGATCCAATATCATATGCTCAAGAATACGATTTTTCTCAAAATTTTTTTAAACAATATCATAATTTACAAGAAAAGGTTCCTAGGCCTCCATTAGTTAATAATCAAGCTGTTAATTCAGAGTATTGTAATTTTGCTGATCAAAATAAGGATTGTTATTTAATTACATCTGCAAATCGTAATGAAAATAGTTTTTATGGTTTTGGTTTAATAGGTAATAAAAACATTTCTGATTGTTTATGGTGTTCAGACTCGGAACTCGTTTATGAATGTATTGATTGTATAAAATGCTACGATCTAAAAAATTCTCAGCAGTGTGAAAATTGCGTTAGCTCTGCGTTTCTTTTTGATTGTAGAGGATGTAATAATTGTCTTTTCTCTACACATTTAAGAAATAAGTCTTATTATGTTTTTAATAAACAATATTCTAAAGAACAATATCTTGAAATTTTTAAGGATTTAAATGGAGATTATAAAAAATACAAAGAAATGGTTGATAAATTTGATGTCTTTAAAAAAGAATCCTCAATGAGAAAGTCAGCGAATATTCTTAAATCTGTTAATGCCATAGGAGATAATATTTTTAGTTCAAAAAATATTAATCAAGGATTTGATATTTATAATTCAGAAGACTCTTCTTACCTAGAAGAAGGTTTAAAGGCACAAAGTTGTTATGACGTTTGTTTTTTTGAAAATACTGAACTTTGTTATGAATCAATCAGCCTCATAGGATATGGTTATTTTTTTACTATGTATTGTCGCGATTCCAGAAATATTTTTTATTGCGATAATTGCCATGCATGCTCAGAATGTTTTGGCTGTGTATCGCTTCATAAAAAATCGTATTGCATTCTTAACAAGCAATATACCAAAGAAGAATATGAAAAACTTTTGCCTAAAATAATTAAACACATGGACGCAATGCCTTATGTGGACGCTAAAGGAAGAATTTATAAATATGGAGAATTTTTTCCTTCAGAATTATCTCCATTTGCCTATAATGAAACCATTGCTCAAGAATATTTTCCGTTAACTAAAAAAGAAGCCATAGCACGAGGCTATAAATGGAAAGATAAAGAAGAAAGAAATTATGCTATAGATATTAAAAATGAAGACATACCAAATGATATTAAATATGTAAATGATTCAGTAATAGGTAAAGTTTTAGAATGTGCCCATCAAGGAAAATGCAATGAACAATGTACTGAGGCATTCAAATTAATTCCTAATGAATTAATCTTCTATCAAAAAATGAATTTACCTCTACCTAGGTTGTGTCCTAATTGTAGACACTATCAAAGGTTAAATCAAAGAAATCCTTTAAAACTTTGGCATAGAACTTGTATGTGTAATAAGCAAAATCATGCACATGGAGAGAATAACTGTGATGTTGAGTTTGAAACTCCTTATGCTCCAGAAAGAACTGAAATTGTTTATTGTGAGAAGTGCTATCAACAAGAAGTATATTAAATGTTATAATGAAATTAAATTTATGAAAATAGTTTTTACAGGAGGGGGGACAGGGGGACATTTTTATCCAATTATTGCCGTCGTCCAAAAAGTTAATGAAATAATAGACAAGGAACATATAATAGGAGCAGAACTATATTATTTTTCTGATGGTCCTTATGACAAGGAAATACTTCGTGAAAACAGACTTTTATACGAAGAAGTAAAATCTGGGAAAATGCGTACTTATTTTTCTTTTAAAAATTTCTCTGATATTTTTAAAGTTTTTTTCGGTGCTATTAATGCAATTTTTAAAATGTTTACAGTTTATCCAGATGTTGTTTTTGGTAAAGGAGGGTACTCATCCTTTCCAACGATTTTAGCATCTAGGATTTTAGGTATTCCTGTTGTCATTCATGAATCAGATTCTGCACCGGGGAGGGTAAACAAATGGGCAGGACATTTTGCTAAAGCTGTGGCCGTATCTTTCCCAGAGGCGGCTAGTTATTTCCCCAAAAAGACTGTTGCTTGGACAGGACAGCCAATCAGGGCTGAAATAGAACATAGTGCAGATCGAAAAGAAGCATTGAAATATTTTAAACTAGAAGAGAATATCCCTGTTATCCTTATTCTTGGAGGTTCTCAGGGTGCAGAACTTATCAATAATGTTGTTTTAGATGCTTTGCCAAGATTAATAAAAAATTATCAGATTATCCATCAAACCGGAGTAAAAAAATTTAAAACAGTTTCTGGTCAAGCGGAAGTTATTCTTCCAAGTGGACAATATGGAATAAAGTATTTGCCTTTTCCTTTTTTAAATTCTTTGCAAATGAAAATGGCTGCCGGCGCTGCTACTATTGTTATTTCTCGAGCTGGTTCAACTTTATTTGAAATAGCGTCTTGGGGGATACCATCAATTTTAGTACCTTTTAAAAATTCAAATGCCGATCATTCAAGGAAAAATGCTTTTAACTATGCTCGAGCTGGAGCTTGTGATGTTATTGAAGAGGCAAATATGACCGCTAATATTTTAAGCTCAGAAATTGAAAGAATAACAGAAGATAAAGTAGGTTATGAAAAAATGGTTAAAAATGTAAAAGCTTTTAATAAAAAAGGAGCAGCAGAAAAAATAGCGCAGGTCTTAGTAGATATTGCCTTGAGTCACGACAAATAAAATTTAATTTTTTTGTGTTATCATATAGTTATGTCAGAAAAAAAAGTTGTTACTAGATTTGCACCCAGTCCGACAGGTTTTATGCATGTTGGGGGAGTAAGAACTGCTCTTTATGCGTGGCTTTTAGCGCGTAAAAATAACGGTCAATTTATTTTGAGGATTGAAGATACAGACAAAGAAAGGGAGGTAGAAGGTTCTACTCTTCATATACAAAAATCATTGAAATGGCTTGGTTTAAATTGGGATCAAGGACCGGATATAAATGGTCCGCATGCACCCTATATTCAATCAGAACGACTAGATATTTATAAAAAATACGCACAAATTTTAATTGATAAAGGACTTGCTTACCCCGATCCATATACAGAAGAAGTGGTTGGAGAATATCGTAATAAAGCAGAACTAGAGGAGAGACCTTTTTTATACAGGGAACATAGACCAGAGAATTTTGATGTTTGGGATGGCACAAAACCACTTCGTTTTAAAATTCCAGAAATAAAAAATTATAAATGGAATGATATTGTTTGGGGTGAGCTTTCTGCTGGTCCTGAAGCTTTAGATGATTTTATTTTAATTAAAAGCGATGGCTATCCAACTTATAACTTTGCACACATTGTGGATGATATAGAAATGGGAGTGACTCACGTGGTGCGTGGACAAGAATTTATTTCTTCTACTCCTAAATTTTTAGCTGTTTATGAAGCGCTCGGCGTTAACCCTCCAGCATTTGTCACGACTCCGCCAATTATGGGAGCTGATGGAAAAAAGAAACTTGGCAAGCGTGACGGAGCAAAAGATATTATGGATTATGAGAAAGAAGGATATTTACCCGATGCGATGATAAATTATTTGGCTTTTCTTGGATTTAATCCTGGTGGAGAAAAAGAAATATATATTCGAGAAGAATTAATCAAGGCTTTTGACTTAAGTAAAATTCAGCGTTCTGGGGCACAATGGAACGACGAAAAGCTTGATTGGATGAATAAAGAACATATGAAATTACTTCCCAAAGAAGTGGTACAAAATAAAATTTTAGAATATATGGATGAAGATGAGAGGAAAAACCCAATTTCTTTTAAATTAATACCGTTAATTCTTGAAAGGATTTCTAAATGGGGAGATGTTAAAAATATTATGAAAGAGTTTCGTTATTTATTCAAAGAAACATTATTTTTTTCTGATAAAGAATTTCCTGTTTGGAAAGATTTAAAAAATGATCCTAAAAAATTTATCACAACCTCAATTTATTTATACAGAACCATGGACTTGTTGAGGGAAATTAATGACTGGAGCTATGATTCAATAAAAAATTCTATTTGGGATTATGCCAGTAAAGAGGGAAGAGGTAGGGTGTTGTGGCCAATACGTGTTGCTTTGTCTGACCAAAACAAATCACCAGACCCTTTTAAATTAGCGGAAATATTAGGCAAAGAAGAGACTTTAAAAAAAATTCAAGGATTAATTAACTTTATAAAAGCTATTATGATGAATCCTAATGAATCCAAGGATACTTCTAGTAATAAAATTCCCCTCGTTGAAATAACTACCTCAGGGACTCTTAAAAATATTTTAAGTGAAAATTATTCAACAAATGATTTACCAAATTTAAAAGATCCGAAAAAAAGTAATTAATTTGTAACTCAAAAGAAAACCTTGTATAGAGAAAAATTCATGCTATAATAGTATCTATGTTAAAAGTAAATTATTTTCATATTTGTGATAGTGCAATATTTGACCAAGCAACCGGCAAGCTTTCAATTATTGGTATTTTTAGTAATTTTAATGCAAGTGGTTTTCCAGCAATGCATCCTATAATGAGTATAGTTGTTGGGTTGGAAAATAAAAATCCAGGTTTATATAACCTTGAATTAGAATTTTTAGATGAAAAAGATTCAATACTTAAAATTCCAGCAAAAGTACAAATAGGTCCTGATGGAAGGGGAGTTTGGGTTCATACTCACTCTGCCTATCAAATTCCACGTGAATTAACACAAAAAGTTAAACTAAGTTACGAAGGAAAAACAATTTACGAAACATATTTAACCGTAAATAATAAATAATACATACCAAAGTAATTCTAATTCTGTTATAATTGATAAAGTTATTAAAAAATGAAACTTTATCAAGACTACAAAAAGCTATTCAAGGTACTAATTTTAGTAATTTCATTCGCGATTCCTATCGTTTTTTCTTATGCGGAAACTGCCCTAGAGATTCAAAACAAAATAAATCAAAAAAATTCGGATATCAGTGCCTTAGAACGAGAAATAGATGCTTTTCAAGCAGAGCTTGATAGTTTAGGACAGCAAAAGAGTTCCTTAAATAATTCCTTGAAACAACTTGATATAACCAGGAAAAAATTAAATGCAGATATCGCTATTACAGAAAAAAAGATTGATAAAACGAATCTTTCTATAGAGAATCTAAGTTTTGATATTGGTAGTAAGCAAAATCGTATAAATAATGATATTGAGGCTATTAAGCTTGGGATGAAACAAATAAATGAGACTGATCAGAGTAATATGTTGCAGACTTTGCTTTCTATTAATGATTTTACTGTTATTTGGAATGATATTGATAATTTAGCGAGCGTTCGGGATAAAATTAGGGAAAACATTTTGAATTTAAAACAAGTAAAAAGTGAACTAGAAAACACCAGACAACAAACTATTAATGCTAAAAATGAACTTACTAAGCTTAAATCTCAACTTTCAGACCAGCAAAAAATTATAATTCAAAATACAAAAGAAAAGAATAAACTTTTAGCCCAAACAAAAAATAGTGAAACTAATTATCAAAAATTATTAAAAGACCGACTAGCTAAAAAAGAAGCATTTGAAAAAGAACTGGAAGGATATGAATCACAATTAAAATATATTCTTGACCCTTCAAAGCTTCCCAGTGGAAAGGTGTTGAGTTGGCCACTTGATGCTATTATCATCACTTCTTCTTACGGCCTGAGATCTGGTGGCGTTCATTATGGAATAGACTTTAGAGCTAGAACTCCGTTGCCAGTTTATGCTATGGCTGATGGAGTAGTTGATGGAGTAGGTGATACAGATATTCAATGTCCAGGTGTTTCCTTTGGGCGTTTTGTGCTTATCAAGTATAACAATGGTTTAGCAAGTACTTATGGGCATTTATCGCTTATAAAAGTGACAAAAGGGCAAAAGGTCTTAAGGGGTCAAATAGTTGCTTATAGTGGCAATACTGGCTATTCTACGGCACCTCATCTTCATGTTTCAGTTTATGCCCGTGATGCAGTCGCTGTAAAAACGATACCAAGTAAGTCGTGTCCGGGGAAAGTCTTAACTCAGCCAATTTCTCCGACAAATGGTTACCTTAATCCAATTAATTATTTACCTTCCACAAACTCAAGTATGTTTAAGTAATGTATAGTATATTGCCCTAACTAAACTCAGTATGGTAAAATAAAAGTATGAAAAATAAAATTAAAAATAAAAAAGGCGGGTTTTTAGAGATAATAATTCTTGTTATTATTGCTTTACTTTTAATGAAGTATTTTGGAATAACTATTTCAGGACTTTGGCACTGGTTCTCATCATTTTTTAGTAGCGTTTTAAGATAAGTAATAATTAATGAAAAATTTTAATAAAAAAAGAGGGATAAGCATACTAGGTGTCCTTGCTTTAGGAGTTGTCCTCATTTTTGTACTTAGTTATTTTAACATTAGCATTAAATCTATCGTCAACAGTCCTTCTAGCCAAGAAAACATCAATTACGTTAGGGGAGAGGTAAAGAGCTTTTGGGGTACTTATTTAGCAGAGCCGGTCTCACGTTTTTATAATGATGTTGTAGTAAATATTTTTTGGAAAGGTTTTATTTCTAATATGGAGCGTATCCGCGATAGTCAATTTATTGATTTTAATAAAGCTGCTGACAATCTTCAAATTTAGCAATAATCAGGGAAGGGCTTGTTTATGTTTATTCTATAGTGTTTGTGGTAGATATATATACCGCAAACATATATTGTGCGACACGATTATAATATACCGAAGATTAATTACATGAGCTAGAAAGAGTGTATCCTGCCCGCTCTGCCTCCTCTCCTGTCGTAAAGTAAATTCTATTTTCTTGTTTGATAGTTTTTCCAGCAGAACAACTTATCGTATAATATTTACTCCCCCTACTTGAGGCGAAAAAAGTTTTACCAACAGAATTTGAATTTTGACTAATTGAGTCATTTTTAGTATTTGGTGAAAGATTTCCCAATTCTGTAGCCGAAACAGCGTTTCCAACCTGATCCCCATACTCTATCCTTATACCTCCTGAGCCAGCTTCTTTAGATAGTCTACCTAGCTCAAATGACCCTAATCCAACCAAAATAACGATGATCACTGTCAAAATATCCTTCCCTTTTTCGCTTTGCATTGTCTCATTGAAAAACTGCTTGATTTTTTCCATAAAATAATATATAGTTGTTACGTAATTATTTTAACATAAAAACAATATGGCACATAGAAAAGCCGGCGGTACCGCCAAAAACTTAAGAGATTCACAACCCAAATACCTTGGGGTTAAACTTACGGATGGGCAAAAGGCTCAATCAGGCTCCATTATCGTTCGTCAGCGTGGTACAGCTATTATGGCCGGTACCAACGTATCAACAGGTAAAGATCATACCCTTTTCGCCCTTAAAGACGGCACAGTCAAATTTGGCTCTAAACGTAAAACATCCTTCAACGGCAACGTTGTCGTTAAAAAAGTAGTAAATATAGTTTAATCTAACTTCTCTCTACTTTTAGCTTAAACGAAGACTTTTTGTTTTTTATTTCAATTGGGATTTCCCACTCCCCTATTTCTTTGATTGGTTTTTCTAGGACGATACATTCTTCACTAATATCTGCGTGTTGTTGTCGTTTCATTTCTTCCACAATTTCTTTGTTTTTTATACCAGAAAATAAATGACCTTTTTCATCTGCTTTAGCTTTTATTGTGATAGTTTTGTTTTTTATCTCTTCTAAATTTTTCAGAAGTCGACTTTCTTGCATTTCTCTTTCAATCTTAATTTCTTTTTGACGTATTTCAAGCATAGCCACAGCCTTAGGGGTGGCTATCTCTGCAAGCTTTCTTGGTAATAAGAAATTCATGGCATAACCATCATTTACTTCCTTGATGTCGTATTTTTTCCCAACCCTAGGTACGTCTTGTAAAAATATTACCTTCATGTTAATTATTGTTTTAATAATAATTCTACCGCTTTGTCTAATTGGAAATCTTTTTTTACATCAATATCTTTTTGAGTAATCTCTACCGTATAGTCTGGAGTTAACCCCTTTTCTGAAATAGAAGTTCCTTTTGGAGTTAGCCACTTAGCGACTGTAATTTTTAAAATAGTATCTCCTGTAATTTTGACAACTTCTTGTACTGAACCCTTACCAAAGCTCTGAGTTCCTACAAGTTTTGCTAGTCCATTGTCTTGCATTGCACCAGCCAGAATTTCAGAAGCTGAGGCAGATCCCCCATCTATTAAAATTATAAATTTCAATTTGTCATTAAAAATATCATAACCCTTACTCCTGTATATCTCTGGTGGTTTGTTGTTACCATAGTCTTCAGTGACTATAATTTTCCCTGCTGGCAAGAACCAACTTCCCATATCTACTGATGCTTCTAGATAACCACCAGGATTTCCTCGCAAATCAAGTAGAAGTTTGTCACTTCCTGAATCTACAAATTGTTTTATAGCATTACGAAAAAGATTAGCAGAATTAGCAGAAAAACTATACAGTTTAATTACAAAAACTCCATCAGCTCTTTTTTCTGTATCTAGGGTTGGTATATTAATTATATCTCTTACTATTGTTATTTCTTTTGGTTGCTTCAGTCCTTCACGATAAATGGTGAGAGTAACAGATGTCCCCTTTGGGCCACGCATTAGTTTAATTGCTTCTTCGGTACTTATTTCAGTTGTGCTTTGGTCATTAATTTTTAGAATTTTATCACCAGATTTTATGTTGGCTCTATAGGCAGGAGTATCCTTAAGTGGAGCAATGACTGTGAGTATTTTATCCTTTATACCTACCTCCATTCCAATACCAGTAAAATTACCAGCAATCTCTTCTTCAAAAGTCTTTGTTTCTTCTGGGCCAAAAAATACACTGTAGGGATCATTTAAAGAGCTTACTAGGCCTGAAATAGCCCCATAAACTCTATTTTGATCGGTTATTGTAGAAGCATCAGGATACTTTTCATTCATCGTATTCCAAACTTTCCAAAAAGGAGAAAAGTCTGTTGTCGTTGTGACGGCCGTTTCTTTATTAGAAAGACCTAGAACTTTATCTATGGCGGGTCGGTTGTTATTTCCTACATAGACACCTACAGCAAAAGATAGAATTAATACAACAACAATACTAATGACAGTAGTAATACGTCTTGTTTTTAAAAAATTTTCCATAAATATTTTACTGAATCTAGTACTATAAAACCTGATTATTTATTTCTCCTTCTTCCTTGAATTTATTTTCGGAAAAATTATCAAAAGTTTTTTCTTCTTTTATTTCTTTTGTTTTTAATTCTCTGTATAACATATAGCTCATACCAATGAGCCCAAGTCCTGAAAGAGTTGTTAAGACACTTTTCCAAGAATATGGAAAACCTAAATATGGTAAGATCGCTATCCAAATACCTAAAATCAAAAATATCCTTGCTCTTTTCATAGGTATATTGTATTTCATCAACAAACAAAATGCAAATATATTTTATTGACTTTGAATTGAATAATCCAAACTCTGAGTAATTACCATATCACGATGGCTTAAATAATAGTTTGCAAGGAAGACTGCTCCAATAATAGCCAGAACCACTAATCCGTTTGTAATTAAGTCTAGATGATGATCTCTCATTTTTATAAGAATGTATAAAAGCAAAGCGACAAAAATTATTCCAAAAATAACATATAGAATTAAATTTGTAGTATTACGAGGTGAAGCAATTAATTTCTGCCACAATGTAGGCTTAGAAGTTTTATCTATTGAAATCTCTTGGGTATTAGTGGCTACTACTGCTACTGTTTCTTGCGGAGTTACACTGGAAGCGTTTGTCTCTTCTCCGAGGACATTTACTGGTTCTTTCACAGCTACAACGATAGGTGCTTTTTTAACCTCTGCTTTTGTAATTTTTATTTGTTCTGCTGTTTGTGGAAGAGGGTTGGCATATACTTGAGCCACGAAAATTGTATTACGTCCTTCGTATATACCAGTAGCAATGCCAGTACCTATTTCCGTGTAGTTCCCTTTCACAATATTTGCTTTATGCGTAGGACTTCCCATCCAGGCATTAGTGACATCTTTTGAATCATTAAAATT
This sequence comes from Minisyncoccota bacterium, assembly GCA_041664285.1. Lineage (GTDB taxonomy): Bacteria > Patescibacteriota > Minisyncoccia > Phycocordibacterales > UBA9973 > UBA9973. Next base: position 673 of record JBAYLA010000006.1, on the reverse strand, counting down.
AATAGCTAAATTTTCGCCGGCATATTGGTATTTGTATCCAACTTTTTCAATCCAATACCAAGGAGTTTTTCCTTCAGGACTAGTGTGGGCGAAGTATCCCTTAGTAGCCATATCATTCGCTTTCATTGCAGCAGCTTCATTTAAAATTGGATTAACAGTCAGAGTTGGAAGATTTTGAGTTTGTCTCTCTTCGTTAGTTAGATCAGCTAGGACCGCTGGTAAAACTGCAGCCATTCCTCCTGTCGTACTCAAATGAGTAATTGTTGGGATTAGAAAAGTAAAGAGTTCTAAGAAAATTATAATAGCAACAATATTGCGAGCACTTAGGTCACGTAATATATGTGGACGATGGCCATTTCCTTCGTGTGGAATAAAATGTTTTTTAAACCAAGAAATCATAGATCTATTATAACAAACAAAAACTCATCTGTAAAGAGGAGTTTTTGTACCTTATAAATAAAGGTTATTTATTCAATATTGCTTTAGTAAGAGGCCCTACAATTCCATCTACTTTTAATGGAGGATTTGCCTTTTGGAATGCTTTTACTGCTGGCAATAACAACCTACCGAACTTGTCATCAATAGGACCTTTGTAAAATCCTAGAGTTGTTAGTTTATTATGTAATTCCAATATATCACATCCTTTCATGCCAAATCTCATTGTTCTATTAAG
>JBAYLA010000005.1:0-62539 GCA_041664285.1 Minisyncoccota bacterium | reverse complement strand
TTTCAGGCGGCCAACAGACAAAAGAAAGTCTGCTTTTTAGCACCGCCTTCTTAAACTGTTTTTTGTGTTTATCATACCGATTAAAAGAGTATAATCTATAACAAAAAAGATGTCAACCCAGACGAACTGGGGACATCTTTTTTGTTATAAAGTCTATTTATTTTTTAATTATTCAGATGCTTCTTCGCCAAGCTTTGCGATAAATCGCGTAGCATATTCTTTGCCACCCAAGCCGAAAGCTATAGCTCCAGCCAAGGCCAACATCGCAATTATTCCAGAGAAAAGAATATTCATGTAATCACCCAAGCCAAGCTTCCCAAGAGCAATGATGATAGCAAAAACCCAAACAGCATATTTTGCAATAGCTGCAAACATATTAGCTGCTTTTAAGTTCATAGCTTTTGCTGTAGCTAAAACTGCTTTAGCAAGACCTTCAGAAACAACTGCGGCAATAATCAAAACAAATGCAGCAATAACAACTTGAGGCAAGAAAGCAAGAACACCTTCACTCAAGAAAGAAGACACGTCTGTCAAACCGACCAAATTAAGTGATGGAAGAAGAAAGACGATTATTATAAACCACCTTACTATTTGTCCAATAAAATATCCAGAGTTGAGATTTATTCCAGCTTTTTTAAAGAAATTTTCTGCGCCAATAGACTTTAAAAGATTGTCTATTTTAAGACTACTGAATACTTGTTCAATAGCTTTAGCGATCAAAGAACCTAAAACCCAACCTATGATAAAAAACACAACTGCCACTACAAACAGCGGAATAAACTGCACAAAACCAAACCACAAACTTTGAAATGATGCGTTGAAAACATCACCCCATGTAACAAAAATGTTATTCATAATAAAAGATTCTTAATAATAATACTACCTTTTTAAGTTTCGACCTTATAAAAGTTATACCTATATTGTATCAGTTTTTACTTAAGACTTACGAATAAACTATGTGGATAACTCAAAATGGGTTAAAACCTATCGAGTAGCCTTTGTAAGATTTAGTTCTTTAGCCTGCAAAACTACCTCATGTGGATAGTCTAAAATATCTCGAACTAATTTATCATACATATTTAATCTATAAAGAAATTCTTTGGTCTCAAATACAGCATAAATGAGTTCTATCCCTATCTCTGCTTCAATTTTTTTAATTCCTTCTTCTATTTTACTTCGTTTCATTTTATCTCCCACGATAAGCAAATCCACTCGGCTGTCATGATTTTTGATAAATACACCAGAAGTTATGATAAGTTTCACCCTTCCGATTTTTCGAAAATTATTTAAGATGGTTTGCTTGCTTAAAGTGTCCAAACTAAGCAATAAGCTTTCAAACTGCTCCCCATATTTAAAAAGAGAATTGAAATACCATAGAGGAGAAACAGCTGAACGCTTTTTGATAAAACCAATAGAAGAAAGCAACCTGAGCTCTCGGCGAACAGTTACGGGACTCACTCTGCTTCTTTTTGCAACATCCTTATTAGAAAAACCCTTACCTCTATTGAGTAAAAAGAGACGCATAATTTTTACCCGCGCCGAATTACCCAATATCTTTCCTAAAATTTCCATTCGGATATTGTAATGCTTTTCTAAGAAAAAATCAACGTGATTTTTTCTTTATTTAAAAACGCCCGAACTTCAGATCCTACAATTCCATCACCTTTTAAGTGATTTACAATCTGGAATGTAATTAAGGCTAATTTAACTTTAGGGCCAAAAATTCCATCAATATTTCCTACATCATACCCTGCTTTTTTTAGGAATTTTTGTAATTCCATAACCTCATTTCCAGTTGAACCTTGTTCTAGGAATTGGGTAAAGTGAAAGGATTCTGCACCGAGAACACCAGTAGCTGTTGCCCCACAACCCCAGTCCATACCACCACTGTTGCTGTTACAATTCCATGTCCATTTAGAATCTGAAAATCTATATACAGTATCGGGAGTAAACCCTTGTATACACAGCCCACTTGTTGGAGCAGAACTGAATGTCCCCCCTAAGGCAGAACCACATCCACCAGTAGTAGTTGTACCCCCGCTCGTTGTTGTTGTAGTATTTGTTTTTAAAGCACTGCAACCAGAGTAGCCCAGAGTTCCAGTACAAGTCCAAAGCCACGGACTAGAACTAGCACCACTTCCAGTAACAGAAGAAGCTGTTCCTGCAGAGCAAAGATTGGATGTTGGAACACTCGTGAAATTTTTACCACTTGAAGAACCACATTGGCCAATAGTCGCTGTAGTTGTGCCTGTTTTTGAAACACTACAGGAAGCAGTTGTTCCACCATTTGATCCAGCACAAGTCCATGTCCAAGGACCAGATCCAGAAAATACAGAGGCTGTTCCTGCAGAACACTGACTTGTTGCTCCAAGAGTAGGAGGGATAGCTGCAATTGATGTTCCATTTAAAGATCCGCATACACCAGCGGTAATAGTTGTTGCAGGATCTATGGTAAGAGTTAATTGTTTAGAACCTGGTGTTACGCTGCTGCTTGAAGTTGAAGTCAAAGTAACATTTACTGTATAGGTGCCGGCAACAGTCGGAGTGCCAGAAATTGTATTGCCAGTTAGGCTTAATCCTGTTGGTAATCCTGTGGCTGACCAAGTATAAAGACCAGCTGCTCCTGTTTGGAGATATTCAGTATAAGAAATTCCAACTGTGCCTTTTGTAAGAGAGGTGTTGGTGATAGGCATAATAGAAGTGCTTGCTCCAACTTTTGGAACACTACAAGAAGCAGTTGTTCCACCATTTAATCCAAGACAATTCCATGTCCAAGTATTTAATGATGTAGATGCTCCAACCAATGCTCCAAGAGTACCGGTACTGCAAAGAGAGGTCACTGCTATTGTTGGAGCACTTAATTGTGAAGCCGTTGCAGATCCACAAACACCATTAACAACGGTTGCAGTATTTGCTACACACATTCCACTGCTACCACAAATCTGTCCACTCAAACAATCACTACTAGTTGAACAAAGGGTTTTTTCAGAAATTATAGTAAATGAGTTACTTACGGTACTTATGTATTGGCTAGGATCACTAGGCGTTACAAGAACAGCTCTAATTTTATAATTTGTTCCTTGATAAAAATAGAAAGTTCCTTCACCAGCACTATAAATAGTGGAGGGAATAGTCCACGCGTAAGAACCTGTTGCTGGAAGTAGATTACCAGCACCATTAATTACAACCCATTGCCCGCTTGGTAAAAGAGCCTCTAAATAAACATGTGCATCACTAGGAGCTGATGAAGATTGCCATTGTATAGTATGAGTAGAGCCAATATCCCATTGTTCTCCACCACTTGGAGAAAGAATAGGCATTATATGAGTTGTTGTCGCTGAATCCACGGTTAAGGTAAATTGCTTACTTACAGATTTATCACCAGAAGAAGCAGCTAAAGCTGAATCAGATGCTTGAAGAGTAAATGTATATGTTCCTGCAACAGATGGTGTCCCTGTAATAATTGCACCTAAATCACTAGCAGAGATAATTAGTCCTGTTGGCAAACTACCACTAATCACAGACCAATATAAATTATTCGTAGATACCTCGCTAGAAACATCTAAGGTCGTCAGATACGTACTTCCTGCTTTTGCATTAGGAAGTAAAGAGGGAGTGCTAATAAAAATAGAAGTTCCACAAAACGTACCATCTACTGAACTAAAGCCTGTAATTGAAGTACAGCCACAACGGAAACCAGTAGCTGAATCAAATCCACCAGATGAACAAGTAGAAGTTTTTGTAATTACAGTAAGTAATACTGAATTACTTGGGAAATCTCCACTACTTAATCTATTTGCTACAAAAAGTTTATAGGTGCCAGGCGCCATGTCAGCTGGAATTACAAAACTTAGTGATGTATTTGTATACGAACTTGGAATAACCCTCTTAGTACCAACAGCCATAGGAGCACCACCAATAGAAACCCAGGAAGTATTATTAAAGTTTGAGCCATAAACTTCAACCATACTACCAGTCGCTGCTAAAGCAGGATTGAGATGAGTTATTTTCGCTGCTGCACAAGAAGTACCATCTATCCAACTAAATCCAGAAGTTGACTTACATCCACAAGGCAAAGGGTCCCCTGTTGTTGAATCAAAAGTATAAGATGAACAAGTTGAGGTTGATACTGGTGTTGATGTTGTTGTTGATATTGATGTTGACCCGCTAGCCAAATTATTATCTCCTTGAAAATCTCTTACCGCTCGATCGGTTATTCTCCCATATTTACCATCAATTTTCCCAAAGTAATAACCTTGATCTTTTAAAAATTGTTGAAGTGGTTTAATGCTAGTACTGCTTGCTCCCACTTTAAACCAACTTTGAAATAAATTACGAAACTGTGTCAAGCCTGATGAGTTAGAATTATCGTACCATTCATTACAACGTTGTCCGGTCACTGAACTAAACACATCACCAGAAGGACAAGTGACTGATGTTGAAACAGTACCACAAGCCTGACCAGTAGTTCGACTAAACATATCCCCCGCCAGACAACCTGAAGTAGTTGCTCCACCAATAGATGCTGCACTGAGAGAATTTACGTTAAAACTAAATAATGTAACGAATAAAACAAACCCAAACAATGTATATTTTTTCATATACCTGATATTATAAAATATGTAATAAATAAAGCTAGTAAGTTACCGTAAAGTAAATTATGTTAGAAATACCATTTGTGTTTGTAACGGAAATCGAATAAGTTCCAGGAACAACTGGTGAATATATTTGAGAACAATACTGGCCCGAGTAACAAGTGTTTAAATTTGACGGAACAGTGAAAGTTAGGTTAGCACCGTTATAAGAATACACATTCTGAATGATACTTCCACCAAAGTTAATAGTATTTGTTGTAACACCACCACTATTATAATAAGGATTATAAGCAAAACCTGTTCCAGATATTGTAACCTGAGTACCAATTCTTCCAGAAGTTGGAGAAATTGAATAAATAACAGGGGCACCGTAATTAATCGATGATCCACTAACCACTACACTTAAACTAGTAGTAGCAGATTGCCCATTGCTATTCGTCACAGTAAAGACTGGTGTATAAGTCCCTGCTTGTGTGTAAGTATGCGTAAAGGTTGCATTTTGTTGAGGTAAATAAACAGAAGAATTATTTATCCCATAAGCATAAAGTGGCTGGTCACCCCAATTGATTGAATAAGAAAGATTTCCACTAGTATTTATATTAGAAACCAACACAGTCCAAGTCCCTATTTGATTTACATTTAATGAGTGTGGCCCATTAACTCCAGAAATAACTGGAGCTTGGTTGTAGTAAGGGTAAATATTTTGGTAAGAATTTGAGTATTGTGATGTATTGCAAAGTTGTCCAGTGATTATGTTAAATGGTCCAGTAGAAGTGCATCCATAGCTATAGTTATTGGAATAATTATTATAGTTATAACCGTAATTATTAGAATAACCATATTGAGTATTGCAAAGTTGTCCAGTGTAAATATTATATAGTTCGCCAGCAGTACATCCATAGCTATAGTTATTGGAATAATTATTATTATAACCATATTGATTACTACAAAGTTGTCCGGTGTAAATATTATATAGTTCGCCAGCAGTACATCCATAGCTATAGTTATTGGAATAATTATTATAACTGGAATAACCATATTGGGTACTACAAAGTTGCCCAGTGGTAATGCTATACAAATTAGACCCAATACAGCCTGAATCATACGCACCCGCAGTGTTAAAACCCAAAAAACTAAAGCAAATTAAGGCTAAAATAGAAATAGATAAAATTAATGTATTTTTCTTCATATACTAATGTTATACTCTTTCTTTTTGTTTTGTCAATATAAAAAAACGGACGCTAGGCGTCCGTTTTTTAATACTATTTTATTATTTTAACTCGCCCCTTGCGCATAAAATTCTGCTGAATTTTTGTGCAAGCCGGCCCTCGATGCCGACGCATCTGCGGGTCGAAAATTGAGTTATTTAAGCTCAATTTTCCCTCCAACTTCTTCGATTTTTTTCTTCAAATCTTCAGCTTCAGCTTTCTTCATTCCATCTTTAAGAGTTCCTGGAGCAGCATCTACTAAATCTTTAGCATCTTTCAATCCAAGACCAAGTACTTCTTTAACGATTTTCATCACTGCAATTTTCTGCTCACCAGCAGATGCAAGCACAACAGTAAATGAATCCTTCTCTTCCTCAGCAGGACCAGCTGCGGGACCAGCTACGGCCACAGCGGCAGCTGATACTCCAAACTTTTCTTCTAAAGCTTTGACAAGTTCGTGAAGATCAAGAACTGACATTGTTTCTATTTCTTTTATAAGTTTTTCAAATTTTTCTGACATATAATTTTAAATTAATTTTTAATTATAAATTTTGTTGAAACATAACTTTTTAAGGGGGTTTCGAGCGCGACGGCGCGAGAACTTCAGGATTTTTTAAGCTTCAAAAAATCTGTACCCTAAAAAAGTTTATATTTAATAAAATTTAGGCTTTCTTTGCTATTTGATCCAAAACAACTGCCAAACGCTGAATTGGAGAATTGATAAGGTTAACAAACTGAGCATAGAGAACTTCACGACTTGGGATCATTGCTATTTCTGTCATTTTCTCTCCCCCAACAAATTTACCTTCAAAAATACCCCCCAAGATACTTAGTACCCCTTTATGAGTTTTTTGAAAATTAAAAATCTCGCGAGCTCCTGCTATTGGATCTTTAGAATAGGCAATAGCCACTTCTCCAGCAAGCTCTGGGATTTCTCCTGTAGCCTTACCAGTAAGCGCACGTTTAAGTAATGTCTTTCTCCCCACTTTGTATTTTATCCCCTGATCTCGAAGATTTTTACGAAGAGTTGTTTCATCACTTACTTTCAAACCATGAAAATTCACAAAGACTAAAGACTCAGAACCTTTGATGGCTCCTTCTAATTCTTTGATCATTTCTTCTTTTTTTGATTTTTGTAACATAGCTAATTTTTAATGAACGAAGTGAATATAAAAATTGTTACCCTGTTAAATAAGATTTAAGCCGGTTTCTAAGAAATAATTTACCATGATAAGTTTTTAGATATTTCTCACGATGCATGGCATCTTTTTTATCTAAACAAACTTCAGAGTAAATTAATTCTAATGGTCGACGTAATTTAGTAGAAATAACGTGACCTTTTGAATGTTGCTTAAATCTTGATTTCAAATTTTCGGTATAACCAACATAAAAGTTATTATCCTTCGAAGATTTTAAAACATAAATGTAGTAAAATTCCTTCTTATTTGAAATCATTTAACAGGGTTAAATAAAATATATTCGCTAGCGCTCCTTATTTTAAACTAAAAAAACGGCTTTTAGCCGCTAGAATATCGACCCACTAAATAGGACTTACACCAACATTTAAGGAATGAAATGACTATAAATTTTGAGTGTCCTGTTAAATGCCCTTCGGGCAATTTTTGTAAAACAAAAATTATTTAACAGGATTCTCAATTTTCTAGTCGCTACGTTCCCGAAAATTGGAACCTATCTTCTCTGCGGTTTATCCGAACACTTATATTTAAGTGTGGGGATTTATTTAATATAGCACAACCCCAGTAGCAGAGCAAGCTCGCTACGGGGCAGGCTTTTCTATTTTGCAAGTACAGAAATTCCTATTAGTCCTAAAATAATCATTGCTAAAAAAATTGTTAAAACCTTAAAAAAATGTTTACAAAGCATAGCTTGATTATACCCCCACACTTATTTAAAATCAAAATAAGTGTGGGGGTATATCACAAATCAAAAAACCATACCCGCGGGTATGGTTTTTTGTTAACTTTAGAAAATTCTAAAAGTTTATTGAGCATTCATCATTGCCTTTGTTTTTGGGCCAACGAGACCGTCTACTACAAGCCCTTGAGCCTTTTGCCATTTCTTAATAACAGCAATTGTCTTAGGTCCTAGTTTGCCATCTAATATCAATCCAAGATTCAATTTATCATTCAAGAATCTCTGAAGTTCCATCACGGCTGCCCCTTTACTACCATTTTTGAGAGTCTTAGTGCCAAAGTCATAGGTAGCTTTAGCTATAGCAACAATAGTATTTTGGCAAAGAGCACCTGTAGATGTATTGTATTTATTTCCACCAGAACAACCCGGAGACATTGTAGTCTCAGTGATTCCTGGAGCAACTTCTACTGTTATAGGCACAGGACTCTGTGCAACTTCTGAAGTTGTGTTTGGAGCTTTACAAACACCGTTTGTAAGAACTGCTGGAGAAATACAATTTATTGTGCCAGTTCCTCCTGTACCACTGTCAACAGTAGCACGACCTACAGCAACAGTCATGTGATATGTTATCCCAGAAGTGAAATAAGTATCAGTTTCATTAGTTGCAGTTGCAGCAGTTGCCCCCCAAGTCCCTCTCTTTTGGTAAGCTGTTCCAAAATAAAGTTTATTGGCAGTACTTAAACTACTAGTTAATAAAGTAATTGTCGTTCCACTATTAACTGTCAATGTCTGATTTATAATCGTACTAGCTGGAAATGATTTTGCTAAAGTTCCACTTAAAGTAAGATTATAATAACCTGCTGCTGGTAGCAAAACTGTTTGAGCACCACCACCATAAGTTACGGTGTTAGCAAGTGTAGTTGTAAGAACTCCAGCACCATCTGTTGCAGTCGTAGCAAGAAGAGTAAGACTTGAACCAGCTGCTTGTGTCCAAGCACCAGTAAGAGTCAATGTTCCAGTAACTGTAACAGTTCCAGTATTGCTGTTAGTTGTAGTTCCACTCGCAATTGTTAATGCACCCTCAAAAGTTATATTTCCAGTACCTGCTAAATTACCCGTTAATGTTGTACCTCCTGCTCCAAGATTTACTGCCGTAGCACTATTGTTTGTAATACCTGCACCAAAGACATTAACTGGATCAAGTGCGGCAAGACTAAATGAACCACCAGAGTTAACCGTTACCAATCCTGTGAAAGTTTTAGTACCAGTTGCAGATGTTGTATCTACTGTTCCAGTAATGCTTGAAGTTGTTCCAACTTCAAAACTATAACCAGCTAAGTGCAAAGTTGCGCCTGATTGAACACCAAGAGTTGCCGCTATTGTTATATTTGCTGCTGTGGTCACAGTCGCTGTACCCCCAATAACTAAACCGCCAGTAATTGTTGTAAGACCAGTTATAGTTTTTGTTCCAGTACCCTGCAAATAAAGATTGTAATAGGTGTGAGTAGCAGTATCTATGATTGTTTGATCCCCCCCTCCGTAAAATACTGAGTTCCCTGCAGCTGTAGCCGTCAAAGTGGTAACAGTATTTGTAGTACCATTAAGATACAAACCGGCATTGGCGCCGTTAACAACAGTTCCTCCTCCGGTAAGATTACCAGTGATTGTCATTATTCCCAGATTTGTAACAGTTCCTAATGTGTTAACAAAATTTCCTCCTATACTAATTACACTGCCAGCGTCTGTAGAAGTAAGCAAGGCTTTTGTAATAGCACTAGCACCAAGAAGAGAAAAATCTCCTGTAGTAGTAATATTACCATCGCCCACAGTCATCGAACCAATACCAGAAGCACCTCCTGTGATACTAACACTTCCAGCACTAAGCGTTCCAGTCCCAACAGCAATGGTAGTAGTACCAACTCCTGAAGAGAGAGGAACTGTGATAGCTCCTGAAACAGTAAGGGTATTTGTACCCGTAAAGGTAATTCCATTACCAGCACCAGCAGCTGGATCAATAAAAGTAATCGAAGTTGCAGCAGCAGTTGCATCTATGTTAACTGTAACAGCAGCATTGATTGTAACAGTGTCCCCTGCTACAGGAACAGAGTTCCCCCCCCATGTAGCTGTATCACCCCAAGCACCTGAAACAGATGCAGTTCGAGCATATGCTTCTGCCTTACTTGTTGAGACAAGTCCAAATACTCCTAAAGCAAAAGCAAGCATTCCGACTGATAGAAAAACATTTTTTAAACTTAATTTCATAATTTTTTTCATCTCGCCGTGCGAGATTAAGTTAATTAATAATAATAATAATAATAATTTTTTAGAACAATAAATATTTTCACCACCAAAACGACCTTCAGCGGTAATTTATACATTATAGTATAGCACTAAAAATATAAATTTAACACAATAAATAACCTGTGGATAACCCCCACACCTTTCGTTTTATAACTTCAGGCCATATAATAGTTATAATGTATTACGTATATATTCTAAAAAGTCTAAAAGATGAAAAGTTATATATTGGCTCAACTAATGACCTGAAACGAAGACTTTCGGAACACAATAATGGCCTTAATCGTTCAACAAAAGCTAGGCGACCTTTTGAACTTAGATATTATGAAGCTTGTGCTAATAAAAATGATGCTAGAACTAGAGAATATAATCTTAAAAAAGATGGCAAAGCGCTTGGACAGTTAAAAAGAAGGATTTCCGAAAGTCTTAAATAAAACAAAAGGTGTGGGGGATAACTTTTTAAGCATAAAAACACAAACAAAAAGCCATCCCCGTCGGGATGGCTTTTTGTTTTACCTGCACACCTTTCAACTTCTGAAAGGTTGTGGAGGAATACTTTTTAAGGCGTATTAACCAGAGCTATATAAATATTATTTATTTATATAAGCTTGTGGACCAACGGCTGTTGGTAATGCATAAGCATAATCAACTGCATCAGTAGAACCATCTACATTGTTAGTCAACATAAAGGTCTTTAATTTAGCTCCGTTGTAACCATTTGCTGTTGCCACTGTAATCTTGTAAGAAGTGACAAAGTTCTTTGTTGTTCCAGCTGGAATCTTGTAGACACCAGAGGTAGTACCATACACAGCATCAGAAGAAGTTGTACTCAACTGAGAAAGTGTATATACGGTTGTAGCAGGTGTGCCATTGGCAACTTGCTGTTCCAAGAAAATACCAGTAGTACCATCAGCTGGAGTAGCAGAAAGGTATTTATCCTCTCCATTAGCTGTAACACTAAATGACATAGTACCAGTCATTTGCTGAGCAGTAGAACTAGAATCTGGGGTAGTAACTACTGGTGTACTTGATCCAGTGTAAGCAATGGCTGGGCCATATTGATACATGTACTGGTAGTTTCCAGTTACAGTTCCAGTTGGAGTAATAGCGTTGTAATTTGCATCTGTGGTAACAATACCAGCAGCTGATACAGTAACATTTGCACTAATTCCAGTACCAGAAGTTGTGTATCCAGCACCAGGAGTACCAACAGGATTCATTTGAACCCAAATTGATAATTTAGTTGTTGTATCTTTAAGAATGCTAATATTCAAGCTATCAAATTGATAACAACTAAGAGTAGTAGTATAAGCACCACAAGTATAAGCTACGCCGGAAGATGAAGTAGAACCACTAGCTGTAGTTGCTGGAGCTGGAGCGGCTTGTGCAAGAATAGCTCCTGAAGCATCTCGAAGTTGAACTGAAGCCACCATATTCTTCAAGGTAGCAGCACTAGAATTAACTACACCCACTACTTTTGTAACCTTAAGATCTGATTGAGTTGCCTTTAGGTCGAAATCAGTTACTTTAACATCAGTTAGAGTTCCTGCTGTCGCACTAAGGCCAGAAACTATTCCAGTTGCTGGACTAGTTGCACTTAATTGAGCTGTTTCTACCCCTGTTGTTGAGGCTGAAGTAACAAAATTAATAACTCGAGCGGTAAGAGTTACTGCTTCAGAGTAACCAGAACCATCAGTTGTCCTGATAGAACTGTTTGCGGTCATATTAGTAGCTGTAGCACCTGTTAGATCCTGTGTCAAAAGAGGGCGATCAAACTTAGCGGTCAATGTCTTAGTCGTTCCAACTGGAACAACTACGTTTAGACCATTAAATTGAACTTGCCATTCTGAACCAGTTGTATACTCAATAACGGTTGAAGATGAAAGAGCGATAGTAGCGAGTTGTGTTGAACCATCCCAAAGAGAGATGTTGTTAGCAGCAAGCCAAATGCGCTGATCAAAATTTAACCATAGACGAGAAACTTTCATATCAGAACCAGTAGCCTTCATTTGCAAACCAATAAATGCCTGATTATTCTGTCCCTTGTAAACAAGGGTAGTATTTCCAGGAACTGGAGCATATGAAAGTGCTATTGAACCTTCACCTGTTGAAGTTATTGGGGCTACAGTACATGATGCGCCAGTTGTTGCACTAAATAATGCTCCGACTGCACAACCAGGGACTGTTGAAGTTGCAACAGAACATGCTGCGCCAGTTGCGGAATTAAATAATGCTCCACCTGTACAAGGGCCAGTTGCTGGCAATGCTGCACAAGCAAGACCTGTTGTTGAACTGTATCCTGCAGCTGAAGTACAACCTGCTGGGAAATTCCCAGAAACTGCACCACCAGCATTGAAGACAGCTCGTGACTTAGCACCAACTACTCCGTCGGCTACTAAACCATTATTTGCTTGCCAAGCCATAACAGAGGTCTTAGTCATAGGACCAAATTTACCATCTGCAGTTGCTCCGACTACGGCCTGAAGACATTTAACTTCATCGCCTGTTGAACCTACTCTTAATGTAGCTGTGAGTGTACAATCAGCTGAAGCTGTGTCTGCACCAATAAATGCAACACCTCCTACAACTAAAACTGTAACAATCAAAGCTCCAAGAAGAAATTTTGATTTTAATAATTTACTCATAAATTTTTTCTAATTTTTTTACGCCATTAATTAGTTTCGACAAAACTAAAAGCGTATTTTTTTCCTATCATTTTTCTCTCCGCTAATAACTAATAATAATTTATAATGTCGCGGATTAAAAAACGAATAGTGATAAACTAACATTGAAAACATAGCTATTTGGTTTTCAATGACCTTTCTTTACCCAACCAAAACTTTTTATAATTAATAAAAGAGTTGGCAGGGAATCTATCTTCGTTCAAGATTTTTTCGACGAAATCCTGAATAAAAATAAATAAACTTTATGAATACAAAATACACAAGTTCTGTGCGCTTTGTAAACATAAACACATTATAATATATCTCAAAAAATTATAGCAATATATTATGTGGATAACTTAGCTATTAAGCCAATACCCATGAATCTATCTTACTTCATTTTTAGTTAAAATGCAAGCAAAGATTGTGGTAAATAAGTAAATCGTTAATACATAACTCTCCGCAGAATTTTCAATGATTTAAAAATCTATTTCAAAAAATATCGACTCCAACGCTTCTCCCCTGTTTTATTAAGGACACTGTCTTTAACCATAGAAACAAGTTCTCTTTGAAGAGTTTTTTCACTGCAAGAAACGAGAGAAGTAATTTTATCTTGTGATGATTGGACTTTGTCCTTTATGTCCTTTATTGTGGCATTTCCTCCTAGGGTTTTTATAATATTTATTATATCGTTACGTCTTTGTTTTTTAAAAGCATCAAAGTCTTGATTGTGAGAAAACTGTGATTTCTGAGTTTTCATATTTGGATTAATTTTATCGGACAAAGCTTTCAGTAAAGTACTACCTCTTTGAACTCCAATCCTTGTAGGGGTAGGGTGTCCGATAGAAATTCCTTTCTTGCTCATTAACAAAGGAGAGGCTTCGTAAGTATCAGACTTCTCTCCATTATGATCTCCAAAAAACTCAGATAAATTTATTGGTCTATTCGGTTTATTTATTTCGCTTTCAACAACGTCTTTTTCTGTTTGAATAGATAATATAGATTCGCTTAATTCTATAAACTCTTTTTTAAGAATAGAGCAATTCATTTCAGAAATAATATTTACAGCAGAAGCAATGTCTAAAAAGGACATTATTTCGGATATCTTTCTACGAGCATTGGAAGGAATAGAATTTATGTCCGATATAATTCCCGTCCCCAATGTCCTTAATTTATTTCTAAGTGGTTCATCTTTGTCTATGATGTCTGTTACCATATAAAGGGCAGTAATAAGCTTATTGATTTTTGTATAGGACACCAAGCCAAACCCTACGGCTTGGTACGGTGCAGGCACGGAAGAGGTGTCTTTTATGGAGTCTTTTACATTTTTTTCTTCCTTAAACATTTGTCCATTATATATAGGACAAAGAAAAAAGCAAGGGTTTAAAAACTTTTTTTCGGCGTCTCTTTTCTGAAAGAACAAAGTATAGTTTAAAAAAGCACACATAAAATTCTGCTGAATTTTTGCTCAAGACTCGACTCGTCAGTCTCCGTAGTCATTTTTAAACTATACTTTGCTATTCCAGAAATAAGACAAGTTTCTAAAATATTTTTCGACACAACTTTAAAAGAAACAGAATTGTTGCTATTTGCAGGCTACGGAGCGCGACGGCGCGAGTCCTGAGAAATTTCTTAGCAAAGAAATATTTGTACTACAAATAACAACAATTCTGTTTCTTTTTAATTCATAAAAATATGTTAAAATAACTGTATGGCGAAAAACGAGAACAGGAAGAATGGTAAAAATGATAAAAAAGTAGCAATGGGATTAAAAGCTCACACTAAGCACGGAATTATCGCAGTTATTTTTTTTGTTCTAGCATTATTTTTTTTAATGTCTTATGCGAATGTCGCAGGAAAGGCCGGTGTGTTTTTATATGACTTTTCTAAAATGATGCTCGGCACAATCGGTTATTTTATTTTGCCAACATTATTTATTTTACTCGGATATTCATTTATAAAATCAGAAGTACCAGATATAGGATGGACCCGCACAATCAGTGGAATACTGTTCCTACTCTCTAGTCTCGGAATAATAGAAATAGCAGGAGGAATAGACAATCAAGCAGGAGGATTATTGGGGAAAATATTATCTACGCCCTTCGTTTCTCTTTTTGATATATATGCCAGTCTGGTTTTACTCGGAGCAATTTTAATAATTTCAATTTTAATGATGCTAGATGTAAAGCCCAACTTCGCTCCCTTGTTTACAAAAATTTGGTCTTTCTTTAGAAAGAAAAAGTCTCTCGAAAATGCTCAAGAAACTTTAAATGAAGACGAAATAAAAGAAGTAGAAAAATCTATACCAGAAGAAGAGGAAGAGGAAAAAGAAACTACTGGAGAAAAAGTTAAAAAGGCTTTAGGTTTCAACAAAACAAAAGAAGAGGAAGAGGAAGAAATGCCAATTAGAAAAAGAAAGAGCGGACTTGGTTCTTATGTTCCTCCCCCACTCTCTCTCCTTGAAGAAGACAAAGGTAAACCAAATACCGGCGACATTAAAGCAAATGCAAATATTATCAAACGCACCTTGGCTAATTTCGGCATTGAAGTAGAGATGGATGAAATAACTATCGGACCGACGGTGACTCGTTATGCTTTGAAGCCAGCCGAAGGAGTGAAGCTTTCTCGCATCGTTGGTTTACAAAATGATCTTGCCCTCTCCCTCGCTGCTCACCCGATCCGCATAGAAGCACCGATTCCAGGCAAGTCCCTCGTCGGTATTGAAATTCCAAATAAATCAAAATCAATCGTTGGCCTAGCCACTCTCCTCTCTGATGATAAATTCCAAAATTCTCCTAAACCTCTAACAACTGCCCTCGGAAGATCTATTTCTGGGAAAGCTGTCTTCGGCAATCTAGCTAAAATGCCCCATATTCTAGTAGCTGGAACGACAGGCTCTGGGAAATCTGTCACCATTCATTCTATGATTACTTCCCTTTTGTATAGAAATGGACCAGATGATTTGAAGCTTATTTTAATAGACCCAAAGCGCGTAGAGCTCACTCTTTATAATAATATTCCACATTTACTTACCCCTGTAATCACTGAAGCGAAGAAAACAATTCTAGCTTTAAAATGGGCAGCCAAAGAAATGGATCGTCGTTACGACATCTTGGAAGCAGAGTCTGTGAGAGATATCGAGTCTTATCATAGTAATGTATTCAATAAAAATCCAAAAAAGAAAAGAACCAACAGCGTTGGGGAAGAAGAAGAAATTAATGCTGACCGCATGCCCTATGTTGTTATTATAATAGACGAATTGGCAGACATCATGAGTACTTATCCAAGAGAACTCGAATCCGCTATCGTTCGACTAGCCCAAATGTCTAGAGCAGTAGGTATACATTTGATACTCTCTACCCAGCGTCCTGAAGTAAATATCATCACTGGTTTAATTAAAGCAAATATTCCTGCTCGAGTAGCGCTTAAGGTGTCTTCGCAAGTAGATTCACGCACAATTTTAGACGCTGGTGGAGCAGAAAAACTCTTAGGGGCTGGTGACATGTTATATTCTTCGGGCGAAGCTCAACCAGAGAGATTGCAAAGCGCCTTTATTTCCGAATCTGAAGTTAAAAAAGTGGTAAAGTATCTCGCAGATGCTTATGAAGATGAAGTCTCTGAGGAAATTACCCTAACCGCTGGAAGTATCTCGGCTGATAAAAGTATTTTTGAAAGTTCTCTAGAAGATGACAACGATAATGATGACGATGAAATGTATGAGGAAGCTAGGATTTGTGTAATGGAAGCAGGTAAAGCTTCAACTTCTTACCTCCAGAGAAAATTAAAATTGGGCTATGCTCGCGCAGCCCGATTAATGGATCGTCTAGAAGAACGTGGGGTCATTGGACCTGGAGATGGTGCCAAGCCTAGAGAAGTATTGGAGAAAATTACCCATGATGAAAATGGTAACAATGTCGTATAAAATAATGAACAAAGTGAATATATTTTAAAGACCTTGTTAAATAATTTTTATACTCACTATGTTCGTTAAAAATCAATTATGAATCAAAATACAAAAAAAATAATTAAAATAGGAGGGTTTTCTCTTTTTTTTATTTTAATTATTATTTATGTAATTATAGGTTCTAAAGATTTGATATTTGGTGTAAAAATTAAAAATGTAAATCTAGTAGATGGAGCTACAGTAACAGAAAATATAATACAAATAACCGGTAATGCAAAAAACGCAATAAATCTAACCCTAGATGGCCGAGAAATTTCTATAGATGAACAAGGTAACTTCGATGAAACAATTGCACTTCTTGCCGGATATAATATAATCAATATCAAAGCAAGAGATAAGTTTGGATATATTGATGAAAAAAATTATCATATTATAAAATAACGAACGAAGTGAGTATATTTTTTTTGACCCCGTTAAATAGCTTTTGCTAAGCAAAAGCTAAAATCCAAAGGATTTTATTTAACTGGGTGATGATTTTATATATTCGCTACGCTCATTTAAAATCAATCATGCAAAAGAAAAAAGCAAAAAAAGAAGATAAAACAGTAGGCGAAGCCGTGCTTGAAGATACACTGAAATCTATCCAAACAAAATTTGGCGAAGGATCTATTATGAAATTTGGTGATTCGCCAAAAGTAGACATCAATACAATACCAACTGGTTCTATCGGCCTTGATATGGCGCTTGGTGTCGGAGGAATACCGCGCGGTAGGATTATAGAAATTTTTGGCCCAGAATCTTCTGGTAAAACAACTCTTTCTCTGCACATTGTAGCCGAAGCTCAGAAAAAGGGTGGTGTTTGCGCATACATCGATGCTGAACATGCGATGGATCCAGATTATACTAAAAAGCTTGGAGTAAATATAAATGATTTACTTATTTCTCAACCAGACAATGGCGAACAAGCACTCGAAATAGTGGAGTCATTAGTTCGAACTGGGAAAATTGATGTAGTGGTCGTAGACTCAGTCGCGGCCCTCACTCCCAAAGATGAAATCGAGGGTGATATGGGAGCATATCATGTCGGAAAACAAGCTCGCCTAATGTCTCAAGCACTTCGTAAGCTAACGGCTATCGTTGCTCGATCTAAAACCGTTGTTATTTTTATAAACCAAATTAGAATGCAAATTGGAGTAATGTTTGGTAATCCAGAAACTACTCCAGGAGGAAAAGCCTTGAAATTTTATACTTCTGTTCGGCTTGATATTCGAAAAATCGCTCAAATAAAAAAGGGCGAGGAAGTCGTGGGAAGTCGTACTCGGGTAAAAGTAGTGAAAAACAAAGTGGCTGCTCCGTTTAAGCAGACAGAATTTGATATTATTTACAATGAAGGTATTTCCAAAGAAGGTGAGATTATGGCTCTAGGAGAAAAATTCAAAATTATAGAAAAAACTGGAAATTCATATTTCTACACGCCAGCTGGTGACAAGACAGAGAAAATAAAATTAGGCGTAGGCTATGACTCTACTCGCACCTTCTTGAAAGAAAATAAAAAGACATCAGACCAAATCTTAAAAGAAATTCGCAAAAAGTTTGCTGAAGAAGCGTAAAAAGAAATAAAATAACTTAGATATCAATTTTTCTCCGGTACGGATTTTTTTCTGCTGAAAAAAATCCTGAAGTTTTCGGCTCGACAGCCTACGAAACCCCTGCGAAAAATTATATCTAAATTATTTTTAAATTTGATTTAATAAATTAATCTGTTAGTATATTGATTATGGCTCAATTAGAATACAGTGCAATTCGTGAGAAAAAAATAATTATCCATGATGATGAACCATGTGAAGTGGTAGAGTCTCATGTTGCTCGTACCCAGCAAAGAAAACCACAAAATCAGGTAAAATTGCGAAGTTTAATATCAGGAAAGGTCTTCCCTGCCACTTATCACGTTTCTGATTCTGCGATGGAAGCTGATATCACCAAACGTGATATTACTTTTCTATATTCCAATAAAGGTGAATTCTGGTTTTGTGAACCAGAAGATAAAAGTAAAAGATTTAAATTAGACGAAAACCTTATTGGAAACACTGCTAAATTTTTAAAACAAAATGGAAATGCTACTGCCCTCGTCTGGGACAATGACGACGAAGAAACAATTATTAAAGTCACTCTTCCCATTAAGATGGAATTTTTAGTAAAAGAAGCTCCACCAGCCGTCCGAGGAGATACTTCTAAGAGCGGAAATAAAATTATTACCTTAGAAAATGGCACAACTTTAAACGCTCCGATGTTTATAAAAGAAGGAGATAAAATTAGTGTTAATACAGAAACTGGAGAATACGTGGAACGAGTTTAGTTTTTTACTTCTATTATTTTTTATAGATAAAACTTTTTTTAACAGATCTTGGATCAAGTAAGGGTAATTCTGCTGGTGCACCACGTAATTTACGAAGCCTAAAAGAACTACAATGATCTGCCCTATTATCAGCAAAGCCCGGCACAAAAGATATCTCAATTAAATTTTTATATTCTTTTTCAATTTTTTCCGTCCAATCTCTTAAAAGCTTGTTGAAGGCGACAGGTGTCTGCACAAACATAACACCTTCCTCGGCAAGTAATTCATACCAAATTTTTAAAATTTTACTAACGGTATACGGTTCTATTGGAACGAATTCCAAACCTCTTCCCATACGTGACACTATGAAGTCTACCTTTTTGCCTTCTAATAGCTTGTCCAAGGATTCATATGTTTTAAGATCAAAAATATCACCCTTTAATATTTCATGATTTATTTTTTTATCTTCTTTTTTTGACTGAACTAAATCTTTTCTTTTTCTGTGATCAATAAGATCAACTCCTATTGATTGAGCAAAGAAACCAGATGAAAATGATTTAAAAACATTTGAGCCAATCCCCCCGAATTCTACACCGACAGCTTCTCCTTCTTTTTTCTTAAGACATTCCTGAACATAACTTTTCATGTTTTTATTTGATTCTGGTAAAATATAATAAAATGATTTAGCAAAAGATTCTCCTCCAATTGAATGAAAATCCTCATCTAAGGGGGAATCTAACCAACTATAATCTTTTTTCCCTTTTTTCCCAGCTTCAAAACACTTAATCTTTGCTTGATTTTGTATAATTACCTCTTTTCGTTTTTTGCCAATAGGAAATCTTTCAAAATCATTCATAAAAATATGATAACACAAAATTAAAAACCTAGCTCAAAAAAATCCTCTTTCGAGGATTTTTGTTTTTTATTTAACCACGAAAGGAAGAAGCCCTAGAAATCTCGCGTGCTTAATAGCATTTGCCAATGCACGTTGATTCTTTGAAGTTACTCCTGTGCGTTTATGGCTCACTATTTTACCATTAGGATTTAAAAATTTCTTTAAAATTTCAATATCCTTGTAATCTATGTATTTTATATTGTTGGCTGAAAAATAATCTTGTTTCATAAATTTTATGTGGCGTTAAGCTCGTAGTTATTAATTAAAATGGAATGTCCTCAGGATTAATATCTTCTTCTGGGTATTCTATAGAATCTACTTCTCCTTCGGAGGCTGGGGCTTTTGACCCTGCGCTTGATGTTCCAGTATTTCCCCCTGTACTACCTCCTTTGGGACCAAACTGAGTACGATCAGCCACTATTTCGGTGCGATATTTCTTCTCCCCACTCGTTTTATCATCCCAACTTCTAGTCTGCATCCTGCCTTCAATCAATATAGAACTTCCTTTCTTCATATATTGAGCAACTGTCTCTGCTTGGCGTCCGAAAACTACTATATTGTGATAATCAGCTGATTCTTGACGTGCTCCATTTTTATCTTTCCACACACGATTGGTAGCAATAGAAAATGTACAAACTTTTATTCCAGAAGGCAGTGATCGAAGTTCTGGATCACGAGTAAGATTCCCTATTAAAATTGCTTTATTTAAATACATATAATTAATTACAAATTTTTAAACTGCTACCATCGCATCTATTTCTTTATCAATTTCTTCTTTATCTATAGGAACAGCTTTTTCATTTCCATTTTTTTCTGTCTTTGTTTTTCTATATGACATCTCTCCTCGAACAAACCTTTTTGCATTGATTGTATTTTCTCTTACTGTTTTTAATATTAAGAATCGAACAAAATTAGGATCAAGGTCAAGGCGCTTTTTTAATTTCAAAATTTTATCTGAATCCATTGTAAACTTAACCCAGCCAAAATAAGCTGTTTTAAATTTATTACGTACATTTGCCACAACTTTAACCATAGGATAAGCAAGGTTTAACATTTTTGGCATTTCGTCAGAGATAGTAATACCATCTAATGATGAAATAAGTTCTTTTAAATTACCAACGGTAACTGGCACATCAAGCTCTCCTAGTG
Source organism: Minisyncoccota bacterium (assembly GCA_041664285.1). Lineage (GTDB taxonomy): Bacteria > Patescibacteriota > Minisyncoccia > Phycocordibacterales > UBA9973 > UBA9973. The sequence goes on along the minus strand of JBAYLA010000005.1, from coordinate 41,617 downwards.
TAGGCATTAAAAGGTAACCAAGCTCATACACCCGAGAATTAACGTCCGTATCTATTTTATTTTCATCTTTAATTTCCGCTTCTGACATAGGTTCCATACTATCAAAAAGACCTTAAAAAGTAAAGTCTCAATGGTTATTTAGTCTTAAATTCCAAACATTCGCTTTGCATTTGCGACGATAGCTAGGGCAACATCATCTTCTCCTAGATTTTTTATCTCAGCAATTTTTTTTACAATTTCATTCACATAAACGGGTTCATTACGTTTACCCCGATAAGGCACTGGAGCTACATAAGGAGAATCTGTGTCAGTTAAGATCATGCCGAGTGGAACATTTTTTATAACTTCATTGTAATGACATCCTGTTCCGTCCTTTTTAGGAGGAAAAGTGATAGCTCCAGCAAAAGAAATCATAAATCCAAAATCTACAAAACTTTTCGCTTCTTCCAGTGTGCCAGAAAAAAAGTGGACCACACCCTTTACTTTTGCGTATTCTTTCAAGATATTCAAGGCGTCTCCATAAGCATCTCTAATGTGCAACATCAGAGGCTTATTAAATTCATTTGCAAGTTCTACTTGTTTAATAAATACTTCTTTTTGTTTTGCTATTAATTCTTTTTCCGCATGATAATAATCCAAACCACATTCTCCTATAGCTACAACTTTTTTATCTTTCAAAAATTCTCGATAAATGTTTTTATCAAAAGTTTCTCCCCGAGAGGTAAACTCACCTCCCTCCTCCCCTAACTCCTGTTTATCATGATGTGAAGCACTAGTATGTATCGGATGCAATCCAATAACTGCATACACACCCTCTTTATATTTATTCGCTAGTTCAATTGCCTTTTTAGATGTATCTACTTGTGTTCCAACGTTTATTACCCAAGTATCATTTTCCAAGGCACGCTTAATTACCTCGTCTCTATCAGCATCAAACGCTTTAAAATTTACATGACTATGGATGTCTATATACTTAGGAGTCATAAAATACAATTAAGAACCTCACCCTACCCTCTCCTTATTAACGAGAGGGTCATTTAATTCACTAATAATTTTTTCCAGAACACCATTTATGTTAACATTTATTTCGTCATTCCAAAAACGAATTACTTTTATGCCAAGGAGAAGGCTGGGGTGAGGTTTTTTGTTTTTTCTGAGTTCGAACACATTCTAGTGCAAAATTTTTTACCCCAAATAATTTATGTAATTCGCTTTGTTCTTCAGGTGATATATCTCTAAGTTCTGTTTCAAGAATTTTTTGTAGTAATTTTTTACTATCTTCCCCATGACACCTTGGACCTGTCCAATGCCCACCACTCCATCGGTCTACCTCAAGTTCGCATTCAATAACTCCATCGTCATAAAACCTAATATGATACTCATTTATCCCAGTAAAAGTTACAGGGATTGTTTTAATAAGTCCTGCAGTCTGTCCTGGAAAAACCAACTGCCAAAAAGTTCTTTTAAATCCCACCTTAATTAGGCTAGAAAAAAATATCTTTTGATAGTATCCATGCCTTTCAGTCCCGAAACATCCAACAAAAACTTTTGGTTTAAACAATGCACATGGATATTTTGTTGCCCCGTAAATAAAATCTTTAATATAATTTATTATTATCATATTCGTATTATTGTGTTTGCCCCTCTCCTTAATAAGGAGAGGGGCTGGGGTGAGGTTCTTATTCTTTTCTCAAAAACAGCGGTTTTTCTGGCTTTTTATTTTCTTTAATTAATCTGAGAATTTCTTCCGCAGTCTGAGGAAGAAAAGAACGAAGCCTCATGGCTATTTCAAAAAGATATCCAACAGCTTCTTTTATATTTTCTTTTGCTAATTTTGGATCTGTTTTTATTTTTTCAAAAGGTTTACAAATTTGTATAAATTTATCAATAACTTGAACACGCTTAAATATATCATCTATTTCTTCTTTTAATTTAAAATCTTCAATGTGGCCCGTCTCAAAATTTTTATAACTTTTATTAATGTCCGATATGTCTACATCATAGTTAATAACCATATTCATAAGACGCGACACCAAATTCCCCAAACCATTTGCTAGTCCTGCATTATAAGACTCTTTAAATCTTTCCATTGTAAATGGACTATCCTCAAATGGAGAAATCTCGCGAAGTAAAAAATATCTTAGGGCATCAGTGCCATATTCTTTCACAATTTCATTTGGATTAATTACATTACCAAGCGATTTTGACATTTTAATTCCTCCTTCACCGGTAATAAAACCATGATAAACAACAGTATCTGTCGTTGGCAAACCAGCAGACATCAACATTCCCTGCCACATCACAGACTGAAATTTAACCATATCCTTACCGGCAGTCTGAACAGTTTTTCCATCTTGCCAAAATTTTTCAAATTTTTCCTTACTGTCAGGCCATCCTAAGGTAGAAATATAATTTATGAAAGCGCCGAACCAGACATACATAACTTGAGTATCATCTCCTGGTATAGATATTCCCCAGGAAAAACGTTTTTTATTACGAGAAATTGAAAAATCTTCCATACCGTTTTGTACAAAATCAATTGCTTCAATTCTCCTCCACTCTGGAAAAATTACTTTGTCACCTGCAAGATATTCTAAAAGTTGTTTTTTATAATTTCCAAGTCGAAAAAAATAATTTTCTTCTTCAACCATCTCTAATTTTTGAGTTGGATGAAGGAAACATTTACCATTTATCAAATCTTTCTCGGTAATAAATCTTTCACACCCAACACAATAAAACCCTCTATATACTTTTTTATAAATATCTCCTTTTGCATCACAAAGACGCCAAAATTCTTGTGCAGCCTTAATATTTTCTTTACTAGTAGTCCGAATAAAATTATCATTAGAAAGATTTAATGTTTCTTTTAAATTTAAAAACTTCTCCGCATAATAATCAACATATTCTTGAACATCCTTACCTTCTTTCTGACTTGCTTCCCAAATCTTCTGACCATATTCATCTGTACCAGTACTAAAAAAAACCTCTTTGCCACTTAATCGTTGATAGCGCGCGATGGCATCTGATTGCACAAGCTCAAGTGCAAAACCAATGTGTGGATCAGCATTTACATAAGGAATCGTTGTCGTAATATAGAAACTTTTTTTATTAGGATTCATTTTTAGTTCGAGCTAAAATTTTATCTTTTTCAATATCACTTAAAAATTCCGTTAAAATAACAGCCATTGGAATGGAAAGAATTGCTCCCCAAATTCCGCCCAATTCAAAACCAACCACCACAGCTAGGATAATCACAATCGGAGAAAGACCCACTATTTTCTTTATCAAAAGTGGGGTAAAAAGAAATACATCAAATTCATGAACAATCAAATAAGCTCCTACCACCATGAATGCACTCCCAACCCCGTTAGAAAGGTAAGAAAAGGCAAAAACGGGAATCATTGCAACTAAAATACCATAAGGAACCATTTCCATTATTCCAGTAATAATAGCAAGAAGTAGTGCATATTGTATCCCTAAAAGAGAAAGAATGAGATAAATAAGAACCCCAACAACAAAACCGAGAAGCATCTGCCCTTTAACCCAAAGGCCTATTTTACGGCTTGCTCGTGTCCATAGGTCAACTATATAATCATCATATTCAACAGGAACAATAATATGTAAAAAGTTCTCTATCCCTTTTTCTTGAACTGAAAGGTAGAAAGACAAAAGAATAATTAATATACAATTGAAAATACTACCAAAAGATACAGAAAGAATTTGAACGAATCCACCAGAAAGATTCAAAACAAAAGCTTTTGACACAGACAAAAGACTGGTAATTGAAAGATGTCCAGAAAGAGCGTTGACAATACTTTTTGCGCCAGAAAATGCTTCATTTTGGAAAAAACTCAAGAAAGGAGCGTCAGGAAAATAAGCTGAAAGAAAAGTGGAGAAATTATAAATTTCTGTTATTAAAAGAGGGGCAAAAAGATAAAACATTCCACCTAAAAAAAGCATGGAGATAGTATAAAAAAGGACAATCCCAAAAACTCTATTCTTGATTCCTATTTTTTGAAAATGCGGAACAGATGAATCAATAAAAGAAGCGATAACAATAGCAGTTAAAACCACTAAAACTAAATCTCTCAAAACATATAATAAAAATATGCAAAGAGGAACTAGAAAAAATTTTATTATTGTTCCTGTAGATATAGAAATATGAGAAATGTCATTTTTATCAGCCATAAAAACATAATACCATAAAACACTTAGAAGTTAAATTCACTTGACATCTTTATGAGATTGGAATAGTTTGATAAAAACTGTACAAAAAAATAAAAAAAAGGGAAAAGGGAGGTACTATGGAAGAAGTATACAAAATTCTTTTAGAGAAAATAAGAAAGGAGTCAGAAGAAAGAGGCTCAAATTTTGACCTCCTTGTAATAGGGAGGATGAGTGCATTTATTGAGGTACTTAGTGAAATCAAGGTATCTCAGAAAGAAAGAGGTTCTATAGTTGAATCTCTAAAAAAGATAGAGTTGCGTTTATCTCGAAGGCGCACCTCTGTTGAGTTAAGTGGGAAAATAATTTGTCAAATAAGGGAGTTTCTGAAAAAGTATTAAGAACTCCTCTGCCCGGATCCACTCGACCCACCAGTTTACTCGGTGGGTCATCTTTTTTTACACGAAGTTAAATAAAAAATTTTAGTCTTGATCCATTACTTAAAATTTAAGTATTTTGAGAAATCTAGCTTTTTCAAGATGTTCTTCAAAAGGCCCAATAATTGCCAAATTGAGTTTATTGTTTTGGAAAATATCTTTGGCTAAATTTTGGATTTCATTTGCTGTTACTTTACGTATTTTTTTTGCTTTATCTTCTATCCCTTTGATTTCACGTTTTAAAAGTTCTTGCCCACCAAAGAAATTCGCAATATCATCACTTGATTCTAGGGAGAGTTTCATATTCCCTATTAAAAATTCTTTCACCTTATTTAATTCAGAGACGCTCACTTTTTCTTCTTTTAAAATATTGCATTCATGAAGTACGGCTTTAATTACTTCTTCTATTCTTTTATTGTCCACCCCAGCAGAAATTTGGAAAAATCCATGGTCAGTATAAGTATCATTATAGGCCCGAACATAATAACCAACACCCATTTCTTCGCGAAGCTTTTGAAAAAGTCTTGAACTCATTCCCCCACCTAAAATGCCTCCCAAGACTGTAAGCATAGCATTTTTCTTACTAAATAAATTTAAACTCCGTACCCCTAAAATAAAATGCGTTTGATCCGTCTTTTTGAAACTAATTAATATTTTTGGATTTTTTTGTTGTTCTTTTACTTTTACCTTACCTACTTTTTTACCACGCTTCATGGTTCCAAAAATTTTATTCACTTCACTCATTACTTGCTTCTCTGTCACCGCTCCAGCTACGACTAAAACAGTAGCCTCTGGTAAATAATGAGCTTTTTTATATGCGACAAAATCATTCCTTTTCATTTTTAAAATATTTTTTTTCTCACCAGCAATATTCCAGCCCGCAGGAGTGTCACCATAAAGTAATTTCATTATTAAATCTTGCACATGTTTTTGGGGTATATCTTCATACATATTTATCTCTTCAATGATTACTCCTTTTTCTTTTTGCATCTCAACGTCAGGGAAAGTAGAATTTAGATAAATATCCGAAACAACATCAAAAATCTTACTAAAATGTTTGGCATCAGATTTTGCATAATATCCCGTATATTCTTGTGCTGTGAAAGCGTTGTATTGACTACCAAGAGCATCTAATTCTTTTGAGATATCAATGGCTTTTGGTCTTTTATTGGTACCCTTAAAGCACATATGTTCTAAAAAGTGTGAGATTCCATTCACTTTTTTATTTTCATATTTTGAACCTGCTTCCACAAGCACCAACACCGTAACAGTAGGGTTGTCTTTCATTGGAACAGTAACAACCCGTAGTCCATTCTTTAAAACTTTTTTTGAAAATTTCATTTAATCTATTTTCTCTTTTAAGTACTTTTTTAAATCAGCTACTTTTACTCTCTCCTGTTCACCTGTATCTCTGTCTCGCACGGTTACTGTGTCATCCGAGAGCGTATCAAAATCAATCACTATACAAAAAGGTGTCCCAATTTCATCCTGCCGACGATAACGCTTGCCAATATTACCATTGTCGTCCCAAGCTACTCGTCCAAACTCGGCTTTCAGTGGAGCATAGACTTTTGTATTAGCGTATTCTACAAGTTCTATTTTATTTTTAAGAAGTGGCGAAACAGCGCAAATCACCGGCGCAATACTAGGTTTAAATTTTAGATATGAACGCACTTCCCCACCTTTTTCATCTTCACGATAAGCAGAAAGTAAAACTGCGAGCATTGCTCTCCCCACTCCAAAAGTTGGCTCGATGACATGGGGCACTGTTTTCCCTCCCTCTTCTTCGTCGATATAATCTAATTTGTGAGTTTTTAAATCAAAGTCTGCGCGATAAGCTAACCCAAAGAGTTCTTTATTTCCAAAGGGAAAATCAAAATAAAAATCAATCGTTCGGCTAGAGTAATGCGCTCTTTCTTCTTTTGGAACTTCTAACTCATGCACTTTCCCCATATCAATACCTACTTCTTCCATCCAGTCGAGCATCTCTCCTTTCCAGTATTCAAAATATTTCTCCCAATCTGTCGGCCGAATAAAATATTCTATTTCCATTTGTTCAAATTCGCGAACTCTAAAAATAAAATCACGTGGAGCTATTTCATTTCTAAAAGCTTTGCCTATTTGCGCCATCCCAAAAGGAAGTTTTGGATGAAAAGCATCTACTGTGTTTTTAAAATTAACAAACATTCCTTGGGCTGTTTCTGGTCGCAAATATGAGATAGAAGTACTTTCTTCCGTAGCTCCAATATGAGTTTTAAACATCATGTTAAATTGCTGAACTTCACCAAATCCCCCTCCACAATCAGGACATTTTTGAGCATCTTCAATCTGGTCAGTGCGAAATCGGTGATGACATTTTTTACATTCTACCAGAGGATCGTGGAAACCTTCCACGTGCCCAGAGGCTTGCCAAACTTCCTGACGCATTAGAATCGCTGCATCGACACCATACATATCACGCCTACTATCAACAAATTTTTTCCACCAATTTTGAGTAATATTATTTTTTAAAGCCACGCCGAAATGTCCCAAGTCCCAAGTACCCGCTAGCCCACCATAGATTTCTGAACCTTGAAAAATAAATCCACGTCTTTTGCAGAGCGAACTTATTTTTTCCATTAAATTATCTTCTTGGTTTTTTATTTCTTTCATTTTTTATAATTAATCAGCTACAATACCTCCACCCTGAGGGAAAGCTACATCGTTATCAAGCTTGGTATTAAGTCTTATTTTTTTTACTGTTACATCAACATTAGCAAAATCATCATGTCCCGTCAAAACTGCATCATTTACAATAACTGGAAGCGTCCCAACTTGAGAAAGTGAAGGCTTAAAAGAAACTTGAAAAGAAACAGTACGTGCAGGAGCTGTAATTCCAGAACCTTTTGGTATTCTATCTACATTCCAAATTATTTCTTTTGTAAAAGCATTATAAGTCAAATTTTCATCCTTTGGAGAAATTGATCCTACGAAATCTACCCATGTAGGAAGAGTAGACCTTACCTGCGCTTTTGAAATACTGTTAGTAGTATTAGAAAGAGTCCAGACAACTGTGTAAGTTGTTGATTGTTCAATTTTTGGAGGGATTGGACCAGTGTTAGTAAAAGGTCCAGAATAATAAAGTGCCTTCCCAGAGAAACCAACATCCGAGATAATACGAATATTCGCTCCTGTTGAATTATCTAGTTCGTTAACAAGAGAACCTTCAACTGCCTGCTTGCCAGAAATACTTACATCTATGTTTATAGATGGATTTGTTGATGTTCCGCTAGCCGTAGAAAACGTTGATAATGGAGAGAAAGAAAACTCCACAGAATCTGAATCGCCTGAATTTGATTCTTTTAATTGGCTCTTAGAACCTGTATTCCAAGTGATTGTTTCTTTTGATGAATCATAATAACCTTGTTGCACATTTATTGTTTTGCGATCAAAAGCATTTCCAGAAATTTTTGCTTTTATCTCTAAATCACTTACTTTGGTGTCTAGGTTGTTAACATAACGAATTTCTGCCCTAATTGGTGTCTTGGTATCTACCGCATATTCTCTTTGTGAGACACCATTTATATAAAGATTCGCTTCAATAAAAGGTTTTTTAATTGCGACAACACTCTTGATAGAATTAAAAACAACGTTAATAATAGATTTTTCTGTATTGGATTGTGATCCACTCGAAATATTAAATATTTTTTCTTCTCCATCGAAAACATCAACCATCTTGCCAGATATAGAAATATTATGTTCTGCCCCGGGAGCGACATCACCTAAGTCCCAAACATTATTACCAAAAGAAGGTTCTGGTACAGATTTTACAAAAGTAAATCCAAACGGATAATCAACCTTAACTAATATTTTAGGAGTTGCTTTTGTGGCATTCAGTGAGGCTTTTATGTTTAAAGTAATATCTTGATTAGGACTTATAGAAAGTGGAGCATCTACTGAAAGATTTATTGGTGTAGAACGGATGGTTACTTCGTAAGGTTTTTCTTTAACAAAAATAGCGTTGGACCCCGCTACTCGATATTCAATAGTTATTTTAATAGGAATGATGCTTCCCTGCTCTCCAAAAAGCACCACTTTTAAATTTTCATTTCGGACTGCTCCGGCTGGAATTGTCCCCAGGGACACACGAAGACGTTCCATATCAGAAGATAAATCAGTGGCTAAACCTTTCGGATATTCCATAACAAGATCAACTAAATCAAGGGCAGAGTTGTTTCTATTTATAATTCCAACAATCAATGGAAGCTCTTCGCCGCCAGCTGTAAAATTATTTCCGAGTACAGAAATATCAATATTATTATTAGAAACAGTATTCCCTCCGGCAAAAAAGACGAAAGCTGCATAACCTAAAGTTAAAATAAAAAAAATTACAGAAAAAATAAAAAATTTCTTAAATCCAGATGTTTTCATAAAAAATTTCTCTTGAGACCCAGACTCAGTTTTTTCTTTTGTCTCCCAAGAATCAACGATTTCATTTTTGGGGACATGAGAGAAAACATCTCGATGCTCTATTTTAGTTTGATAATTTTTATTAAAAAGCTTACTTTTTAATTCTTCAAGCCTATTGAGCTTATTCATATCATCTAACGACATATCTACAATTGTAGCACCCCGAAGGAGATTTTAAAAATCCCTACTGGGGCAAGTTCTTTTATAAATGTGTCTCCTTCAGAGCTTTGTTGATTTGACGTAACACTTGAGATCTTGATTTTGAAAATTCAAATATTAAATTCTCTTCAAAAGGAGATTTGGTTATATTTTGCAAAGCTTTGTCTCCACCAATATACCCTAAATTATCTAATATCCTCAGGACAATAACAGCTTCAACATTTCTTAAGTGTTCTACTTTAGCCTTTTCTAAAACAGTTAAACCATTTATTAAATCAAGAAATAAAGCCTCGTTCGGCTCTATCCCCGCTAGTAATCTTTTTAACAATTTAGCAATGTTAGAAAAAACTTCAAAAGTTCCAGGATTTTTCACAATCTTTTCTAATTTATTTGTCTTGGAAGCGCTAGTTAAGCGCCAAAAATCTTTTCCTTGCACAAGGTCTATTTTTACATAAGCAAAGTCTTGCAACACAAAACGCAATTTCGAAGACATCTTGCGAACACCTTGTGCCGAGGCGTAAATCATCCCCAAGTCACGTGTAAAAACAGCATAATATTTCCCTGCCTCTCCGTAATTTTTACTTCCCAAAATTATTCCCTCCGTGTGATAAATGTGATGCATTTATTTTATAATGAAATTTTTTAATTCTAAGATTATGGGGGCAACGGTTTTATTATTTATATCTTCTGGTTTTATTTTGCATTTAGCAAAAATTTGTTTTTCTATGTCTTTGCCACATTGAGTTAACCTTTCTCGTTCTTCTTCTTCAACTCGACTTTTTAGTTTATAGCGACCTTTAGCTTCATCCATACGCTCGTCATAAGAAACAACTCCACATGGATCAACTCGCCCATCAGCATAATGGACTATTTTCATATTAATATCACTACTATCGCGGTGCTCACAAATTAATGAAAAACTGTTTCGGCCAGCGAGTAAAACCAGATTATCGGGTAAACCAAGTTCTTGCATAATTTTTATCGTTGTTTCATGCTGATCTTTTCCATATTTTTTTATAAATTCTTCTTTTACCCCCTGCCAATATTCCACCCCCTCAGGCTCAAAAGATTCTGGAAAAACATTCATGTCAAATTTTGCAATATTCCCCATATCATGAAGCAAGCAAGCGATAATAATTTCTTCTTTTTGTAATGGCTCAGTAAAATTATCACAAATTAAAGATGCAACTGCCGCCGTTCGTAGCATGTGCTCTTGTAGATTCGGCGTGATTTTGTATTTTTTGTATATTGTTTCAATGCTCATAGGCATCTTGTCCCCTGGGTTAAGGCCAAGCTTTTTTCTTTGATCTTGAAGTTCCCTCATAAACTCACGATACTCTCCCTCTGCCTTGAGTGCTGGAGTAATATTTATATCCAACTCAACTTCGTTTGTAATAGAGTTATTAAAAATAATTTCTTTTACGTTCAATTCATCTTTAATTAAATCAGTATATTCACTTGATAACTTCTTACTTTCAACTTTCAGCTTGAGCGAAGCGAGAGGCTGACGCACTTTAATTCCAGCTTGTTGTCTTGCCTCAAGCCCTAAGGTAACAATCTTTCTAACCATTTCCATCTCATCTATTATATTTGTCTTGCCAAAAGAGAATAATTTAAACGGTTTGGAAGGCCAATTTTCTAGATGCACACTTTCTTTATCATTGTCTGTTTTTAATTTCAGCCAAATATCTTCTGCTGTAAACGGAGCAAAAGGAGCCATAATTTTAGTAAGAGTTTTTAACACAAAATATAAAGTTGCTTTCGCTTCTCTGTCTCCTTCTTTAATACGTTCGCGTGAACGACGCAAATACCAAGTAGAAAGGTCACCAATAAAATCTTTTATTCCTCTGACTGGTTCCAGCAATTTGTAATCATCCATTTTTTTTGTAGATTCATCAATCAATTCATCCAGTCGTGCTAGAATCCATTGGTCTAAAATATTTTTTGAATTAGGTCTACTGTTTATTTCTAAATTTTTATCTCGATAAAGTTCATAAAACACCAGCACATTGTAGAGCAAAGTAAAAACTTGTTGATGAAGTAGGGCAACTGTTTTTTCATCAAAGTTTTTAGACTCACCTGGTTGATTAACCGAGTACATCCAGAGACGCAGTGTATCTACGCCGTATTTATCCATCATCTCCCATGGATCAACAATATTACCGAGAGATTTAGACATCTTTTTCCCTTTTGCGTCCAGTAAATGTCCTAAACAAATAACGTTTTTATAAGCTTTGCCTCTCCCCACCAATACACCAATAGCATGAAGCGTATAAAACCATCCTCGAGTCTGATCAATCGCTTCAGAGATAAAATCAGCAGGATAACCCACCCCTTCTACCCACTTTCTATTCTCAAATGGATAATGATCTTGAGCAAAAGGCATACAGCCAGAGTCTAGCCAGACATCCATCACTTCTTTCGTTCTTACTAAATTTCCACCACAAGAAGACCCTGAGGAGGTCGAATGGACGCAAACAAGCTTCACTTCATCAATGTATGGTCGATGTAAATCAAGTTCGTAATTTTCATTATGTGGAAGAGGGACAAAATTAAGTTCTTTAATTTCAGCATTTTTAAAACTCACATATTCTTTTTCGGATAATTTCTTTTCAATTTCTTGTTTATCATTACTTTCTAATCCAGCAAAAAGTGCCCTTAATGGACCCGCATGAGACACTATTAATATATTTTTATTCTTATATTTTTTCTCTAAATCATATATTTGATCAATCATTCGTTCTCTCATCTGTTTCCATGATTCTCCCCCTTCAGCGATAAACGTATAATTGTACTTATGAGATGCAAAAGCAATATATTCCTCCCAAGTTTTTCCATCAAATATCCCAACATTAAATTCTCTAACTCTCTCATCAAAAACAATTTCTCCTTTAAAATTAATTTTTTCTTTTATTATTTCAACAGTTTCTTTAGTTCTTATAAAATCAGAAGATATGATCACATCAATATTTTTACTTTTTATCTCTTCTATTGAATTCAGAACTTGTTCTCTGCCTTTTTTTGTCAAACAATCTTTACTTTTTGGATTACATCTTATAATAATTTTCCCTGTATTGCTCTCTGATTCACCGTGTCTCATCACAAAATATTTATTACCAGATTTTTTTGTTTTTTCTTTTATATCTTCAATGCTTCCAACAACATCAATCTTCTTACAAGTTTCACAAATCCAAACTGGAAGGGGTGTCCCCCAATATCTTTCGCGAGAAATTGCCCAATCCTTAATCTCCTCCAGCCATTGTCCAAAACGCCCATCACGAATATGTGCTGGTTCCCAATTTATTTCTTTGTTCTCCTCCACCATCTTTTCTTTTATTTTCGAATCAGAAACTTTGATATACCAAGAATCTCGAGCATAATAAACAAGCGCTGTTTTACATCTCCAGCAATGAGGATAAGGGTGTTCGTATTTTTCTTTTTTCAACAGAAGTCCTCTGTGGGCTAAATCTTTAATGACATCAACTGCAACCTCTTCGTCTCGTACAAACCTGCCTTCGAATATTCCTGTCCCTGGCAAAAATTTTCCATCCAAACCAACCAAGTGATGCTTCGGCAGACCAATCTTTGTGCCAAGTTCAAAATCATCCTGTCCGTACATTACAGCCGTATGCACTACTCCTGTGCCCTCTTCAGTGGTGACAAAATCTGCTCCGTAAACTTTATATGCTTTTTCTAATTTTGGTTTTTCACTTTCAGAAATAATATTTTCTAAATATGGGTATAAGGGTTCATATTCTAAACCAATTAAATCTTTACCTTTAAATTCTTCTAGCACCTCATATTCCCCGTCTATTACAGCAAGCCTATATTTTGCAAGAATTAAAAGTTCATTTTCCCCGCCCGCCGGCGAGGCAGGTTTTTTTATTTTTACATAATCAATATTTTCACCAACAGCTAGTGCTACATTCCCCGGCAAAGTCCACGGGGTTGTCGTCCAAGCGAGCACAAACTGCTCGGGTGCAGAAAAATTTTGTTCGTGTCGGAGCCCGCTTGCGGGTAAAGCGGCAGAATTTTTCTGTACCCGAGCAGTTATCTTAAACTTTACATACACCGATAAATCTTTTACATCTTCATACCCCTGCGCAAGTTCGTGTGAAGAAAGAGCCGTTCCACACCTTGGACACCAAGGCACAACCTTATAATCTTTATAAAGTAAATTCTGATCATTTATTTTTTTGATAACACTCCAAACAGACTCAATATAATCATTGTGATATGTTACATATGGATTTTCTTGATCCACCCAATAACCAATCCGTTTAGTAAAATCATTCCAAACTTCTAAATACTCCCAAACACTTTCTTTGCACTCCTGATTAAATTTCGCAATACCATATTCTTCAATTGCTTTTTTTGAATTGAGTCCAAGCTTTTTTTCCACTTGAAGCTCTACCGGTAATCCATGAGTATCCCATCCACCCTTTCGGCGAACATGAAAACCCTTCATAGTTTTATATCTAGGAATAGCGTCTTTAAACGCTCGCGCTTCTAAATGATGTATCCCTGGCTTGCCATTGGCAGTTGGTGGACCTTCGTAAAAAATAAATTCTTTTTTCCCCTTCGTTGCACTCAGGGTCTTCGAAAAAATTTTACTTTCTTTCCAAAATTCTAAAACACGCTCTTCACGAAGAGCTGTTTCACTTTTTTTCTTTGTATCTTTTTCTTCCATATTCTTAAAATAAGCTAAATAAAAAGTCCGTCCTCGTGCAACTAAAAAATTAATTGCGCAAGGACGGACTTCGCCGTGGTACCACCTTGTTTTCTACCCGCCTTTGACGGGACTTCTCATTAAGGCTATAACGGGCTTACCCGTCGGGTTCTACTTATTTTCTTCCCGAAGCTCCGAGGTGATTACCCCTTCAACGCTTGTGTATAAAATATAACATTACAAATAAAAGAAGACAAGCTAAATGAATAACTCGTCTCCTTAAACTTTGATATTAGGATCTACGATACTTAAACTCTTGCATAACTCGTAGCTCTTTTTTTTGGAGAAAATTTCTTTTGCCATTTTTCGCGAGGTTTTCTCCTCGCTTCTGACATTAAATTTGTGCATCCTTTCGGTGCACAATGGGATTTAATTTTTTCTATTGATACTTTGTTGTCTTTTGTGTCTTTTGCGCAATAGTAAAATCTATCTTTCCTCAGTTTCATTTTTCTCCTTTCTGTTTCGTAGATATCATAAATCTACGAAAACAAAATAAGTTATTTAAGAACCTTTCCTATTAATTATAAACTAAAGTTACCTAAATCAGAAACTTACATCTTTTTCGAAGCTAATACAAGAAAAACCTTATTGACTGCCAAAGTCTTTAAAGAAAGAACGGTTCTGGTAATTTCCCAATTAAAATACGCTTAATACCTACTATTTTCTTATCTACTTTACTAAAGTAAGCCAAAATATTAAATGAATTATTAAACCAATATTCAAGAACAAATTTTAAAGAAATAAAAATGAAAATAATAATAATAGACAAATAAAAATATTTTTTATTGATATTTTTATTGAAGAAATAATCTATTAAGATTAATGCAACAAAAAATGGTATAAAATATATATAATATAAAACATATAATTGTACTATAAATCCTGGATTTAAAAAAAATAAAACAAAAGAAGCAACTAAAAACAACAAAATCACTCTAAAAACCCATGATGATAAATTTTTCATATTATTTATTCAAATTAATTAATAATTGATCCAACATAACTAATAATTGTTCTGCTTCGGTTTTTGATAATTGATGGGGTTTTTGTTTTTTTGATTCTTTTTTGTCTGCTATTTTTTCTAAAACATTCATAAACCTTTCAACTTTCAATTTGGATTTTACTATTTTACCTTTTTCTATTGCTTTTATTGTATTATCTATTCTATTTAGAAAACCATTTTTTCGTGCCTTTGTTATGTCTAGATTTTCAATAGTTTTTCTCATGACCTGTAAATATATGACTGAATCAAATGTATTATTTGGTTGAAGTGTAATATCCATTATTCCATCACTATTTATGTCCAATTTTAGTTCTTGAGTTTGAGTATTTGGATTTGTAGTTATTTCGGCTGTAGTTTGGGACGTAGTTGGAATATCTATAAATGAAATAACGGTTGATTCTCCTGTTGGTAAAACTTTTTCTGATTCATAGGTAAATGTACCAATATCTGTACCCTTAAGAACTATTTTATTCATTTCATTTTCATCTACATTAAGGTATTTCCCCTCTCCAAATTCTAGATAAAAAGAATTGGGTATATCTTCTATGATTTGGCAAAAGTCGGAATTTTCTTCAGGACAAATTTTACCTGTAAAGTTTCCAAGCGAATCGTAAGCCCCAAGAGTAACCGGAGAATGAACAGATATTTTATTTCTGTTTTTTATATATGGTTGTTTTTGTTGGTATATTTTATTTGTCACAAGTGTATTTTTTGTTATTATGTTCTCAATAAATTGCAAAGTAGAACTGTCTTCAAAGATGTTTTTGTGTTCCAATTTTGAACTGCTTAAATCTAACCAATATTTTTCTCCTTGGTCATCATATAAAGCACTTGGTGCGACAACTGTTTTATCTCCATTCATGTCTGTAATTGGTCTAATATCCAAAATCTTTTTTGGTATACAAATGTTTAATCCAAAAATAGGATAATCACAAGCCGTTTTTTCTACATATTTTATACCAACCAAAGTATCTTTCCCCCATCCCGCCAACTGAATTAATTTTATATTAGAAGGAATAATTAAATTATCTATTTTTTTATGTAATTCTTCGCTTTTATTTAAAAGTTGTTCGTTTCCAATAATCGGCAGTATTGTATTTGATATTTCTGGATTTATTCTGCCTTCTTTCCCTAAAATAAAATCGTTTTGTTTGGTAAAAGAATTTACGTCATTCCCGTAATAATTTACATCAATTTGCGACAGACTTGAATTGGGATCAAATGAAATTATTGGAGTTGTGGATGTTTGATAATATTTTTCGGAAGGCAAAAGTCCATATCCTGATGGCATATTAAAGGCGAGTTGACGGGCAGTTTGAGAATTCATCAAAAAACCTCCTAAAATTTTCTGGTTATACCCATGCAAAAGAGCAAATATTGCTTCTGGTGTACCAACTTGAGGACTAGCAATCAAAACAATATTGTCAATTTTATCAATCAAATTATTGCTTCTTGCAACTTTATCATCTTGTAATTTTTTTAGTAAAGCTTTAGCTAAAAGTCCACCATTACTATGTGCAATAATAGTAACTTTCCCATTTTTAGATGAATCAATGAGTGATTGCAAAGTATCAACTAGTGAAACTATACCAATTTGATATTTCGTTCCATTATTTACAATATCATCAACACTTTGCCTCCAATCATAAGCAAAAGGTTTCCATTCGCCAATTTTTTTATCAACTATCAATTGATCCATCTTTTTTATAAATAAATCATAAACTGGAGATATCCCTAATCCTTTATCAATAACATCTTTCGTATAAATATTTTTTATAGATTGTCCACTTTGGTTTAAATATAGATCTTCTACATCACTATTTACATTCGGTTCCCACAATCTGTCCTCACCCAATATTCCTTGTGTATACAACCTACTTGCTTCGATACCAGGTAAAAAAGAACATTTGAAAAACCAGCTTTGCAATTTTCATATTTACACCACGGATCAAATAAAACATTATCAGAAACTGCATTACCTAACCCTGTTGGATTGAGAGTGTCATGATACGGACCAGAAGTATCACCCCACCAAACGTTTTTAAAATCAATAGGATAAGAAGCTAGACCATAAACTCCATATTGAGAATTACCAGAGATGACTGTATCTGAAATATTAAAAACCGAGGGAGGAAATCCGTTAGTATCTTTATATAAATAAATACCGTAATCATTATTTATAATTTTACTCTTAGTGATGTTAAAAGTGTCACCCTCGTTAAAGTCTTCTATGGCATGGCCATGATAATTTTTAATAACACTATTGTCTATATTAAAAGTAGACTCACCCCAAGTAAGAATATAGCTACTATCTAAAACTGAATCTTTCAGATTAAACTCAATTCCTGTGTAGCCAACTATATTATTTGCATTTTTAAGATTTACTCGTTCAAAATTTATGATACCTGGACCTTCCGTGCCGATAGCCTCAGTTCTATTTTTAAGATTTTGAATAGTTGAGTCAGTTAAAGTAAGATCACTAACTTCTGTTTCTATTGCTTCGTATTGTTGGACACCTTCAATTTGAAGATTGTCAGCAATCAAACTACTTTCCATTAATTGAATAGCACCATAGAGTCCTCCAAAAAAGTCACCACCAGAAAGATTAATATTGCTGTTTGCTTTTATGCTTAAATCAACCTTATTGTTTCTGCCTCTAAAATTTGAAATTGAAGCATCGGTAGCCCAAAAATTAAGCCCTTGCGTAGAAAAAGAAACGTCAACATTTTTTAGATGTACCCCTTCAGGAAAATAAAAATTACACCCATACCAAAGTCCTTTGCTGTTCCATTGGCTGACAATCGGCACAGTTGTATTACCATCTCCATTAGTATCTCCTCCAATTGAATCATCCCACAAAGAAGTAAAGTAGATATGATCATCGCTCGTCCCTTCTGCAAAAAGAGTCCCTAGAACATTTATACCTCCATCTCGTGGCGCAACCTTCACAATGACTCCTGGTTCGATAGTTAATATAACTCCTGAATTAACCATAATATCATCTTGTATTACATACGGACTACCAGCTAAGCCCCATGTGGTATTTTCTAAAATATCATCAGCAACAAAAGTAGTGGCAAAAACTCTCGGAGTAAAAATAAAAAAAGCACTAATAAAAAAGAAAAACGAAAACAAAATAATTAATTTTCGTAGACGCATTTAATTTAAAATTATTTATATATTTTAATTTTCCCACAAATTACAAATAAAGTTAACACAAAGTGTGGAAAACTATTTTTAAAAGATAAAAATAGTCAACTTTACATATCAGCCATGGCTGATATGTAAGAATTATAGGGCTTAGCTAATTTTAAAGTTTTGAACTTATTTTTAATTTTTATTTCTTTAAGATAATTAAGAAAATCCTTTGGTAAAGGCGAGGGTCCAACCCAAACACTTTTTTGAATCATAACGTATCCAAATTTTATTAAATGTCGACGAAACCAGTCTCTTTCTTTTTTCATTCCAAAAGGAATATCATACATAATGATTAACTTTTTTGGAGCATCTTTTTTAAAAGAAGATACAAATGAAACATTATATAAACTTCTAACTCTTTCGTGAACTTTTTTATTTTGTCCCTTTCTTGGACGATTAAAAACAGGCAACCCAAAAGCGTTCACTCTCATCCCCTTATAATAAATTTTATTTTTATTAGTCATATCTAATAATAACTCATTTTTACATATACGCCATGGCGTATATGTAAAAATTGTAATTATGTGGTTATTGTTGTAAATTAATAAATAAAAAAATTATAAATATTTATTTTTTTAACCCCAGTTTTTCAAGCCTAGCGGTGATTCCTCCTCTTTTTCTTCCGAAACTTTTCATCAAATCGGATATTTTAACACCAGCCACAAATAACTTTTTTAATTCTTCGTCTTGCTCTTTACTCCACGGACGATACGCATTGGGATGTTTTTCTCGAATTTCGGAAAAAGATTTGGGGTGCGCCGTACTCGGCGCACCCCTTTTTGTGTCTTTTTTAATTTGTTTTTTTGTCTTCCCTCCACATGCAATTATAAAATCACTGTGCATTTTTTTAAGATCATCTAGAGAGAGTTTTCCAAAAACTTTTTCTGCTTCTTTGGATTTATTTTTAAAATCAATATCTTTTTCTAAAATTTCTGGATGTACCTTAAGCGCACGCTCGTTTATCCCCAGTAAATAAAGTCCAGAAAGTCTGCGCACTCGTGAAAGAGCCACATAGCCCTGCCCAAATTCAAAAACTTGTGACAAATCCATGGTCGCCGCATCCATACTCATCCCCTGACTCTTATGCACGGTTATCGCCCATGCCAATCGAAGTGGAATCTGAGTTATCTGCGCACGAATTTTACCATTTTCTTCTACAGTCCAATCCATCGGCGCAATCGTAATACTACGTCCGTTTTTGGTTTTAATAATAGGATGTCCACTAAATTCTTCAAAGTCCGTCACCGTACCTAGCGTCCCATTCACAAATCTTTCTTTTTGATTATTTTTTGTGCACATTACCACTGCGCCTTTTTTAAGTTCCAAATTTTCTGGAGATAAACATCCCTTCTTTAAAGTTTCTACCATCCTATCGTTTCCACTTTCAGACATTTTAAATAATTTTACTCCCTCTTCTAATTTCGCAAGTTCTCTATTATTTACTAAATCCACATCCACATTGTGTGAAAAAAGTTTTGTAATATTTGGAGGGATGTCACCTACCTCAATCTTACGAGATAAAATATAATTTAAATGTTCTTTAGAAGCATTATTAGCACGTATTGCTGAAAGGACTGAAAGAAAATTTACGTCATCCTGACGATGCTGTTCCCTTAAATAACAAACAACTGGTCGCGCCCTTTCCCAAGCTACGCTTCCGTAAGCAAAAGTTTCCATAGGTCCGACCTCTGGAGAAAGTGTATTTTGTTTATTTTCTTTTACATCTCTTCTTATAATCGGTGGTAATTGAAAAAAATCACCAACCAGAACAACTTGTATTCCACCAAAAGGTTCATCGTTCTGTTTTATTTCCCGACAAACAACATTAAGCATATTGAGCATGTGGGGGGAAAGCATAGAAATTTCATCAATTATCAGCACTCGTGTCCGACGAACACGCTTACTGATATATTCACTACTCGCAATTTTATCTAAATCATATTTGTCTAATTTTGTTTTAATGCCGATTCCACTCCAAGAATGAATAGTCATCCCACCAATGTGCGTCGCTGCAATCCCCGTGGAAGCAGTAATAGCCGGCTCTACGCCACAAGAACGCAAATAATTTACAAAAGTATTTAGAGTATGAGTTTTCCCCGCCCCTGGCTCACCAGTTAAGAAAACATTTGCGCCAGTTTTTAAAATATTTAAAGCTTGATCTTGAGTCACTGCATCATTCTACTACATTTTCTTTGTATCCACGATATCTAAAAAACAAATCCCAAGACCTTGCTTCGGTTAAATCTTTAATCAAAATTATTCTTATTTTCATTTATCAAAATAGTCGCAATACGTTGTGCCTCTTGCTCTGTAAATATATGCGAAATATGATTAGAATTTTTATCTAATATCCATGTTCTAGAATTTTCTTCATTAAATTTTTCCAGTCCTTTAAGATGTAATTGATTATAATCTTCCTGTTCCTTGAATTGCTTTTTAGATTCTGTCCCTGCAGACACACCATCCTTCGCCCACTCAAGAATTAACTCAATAATTTTTTGATCAGAAATATTATTTTTTTTAAAACACTTAAAAAGATATGGGGCAAAAGTCCAAAACATTTTCGTATCTTGACCCTCACTATTTATTACAGAAATTATTTTACCCAATGGTCCTCCTTTTTTTATTAAAACATCATCTCTATATTTCAAATAAGCAATAGCAAAATCTCGTTCTGTGTCAGAATTTTTTAACATTCTTAATATATGAAGTCCGTCACGACTAGTAATTTTACTTAATTTTTTAGATAAATCTTCCGACAAATTACAATCACGTATAGCTTTTTTCATACCGTCAGGACCATCATGGTATGGTTTTTCAAGGGTAGCAAAAGGTTGCAAAAAATCTTTAATTTCATTATATTGAATTTCTTTTTTAAAATTTTTTTTCTCTTTGTTGTGTTTTGATATTTTTTCCATAAATATATTAGAGTGATTTTTTATTCTCACATTTTCTTCGGAGCTTCTATGCCCAAGAGATACAGACCATTTTTCATCACAAAAGAAAAGGCATAAGTTAGAGCAATTTTATAAGAAGAAGTTTTGTCTTCTTTGTTCACAATCATTGTATTTCCATAAAAACTATTATAAGCACGAGCAACTTCAATTAAATAATTAGCAATATAATGGGGTTCATATTCGGAAGCAGCTCTAAAAACAACTTCTGGAAATTTATACAATAATTTTTCTACTTCAAAAGTCTCTGGTAGAAAAGCATGGGGATCAGGCAAAATATTTTCTTTTTGTGCTTTTTCTAAAACAGAATTTGCGCGCGCATAAGAATACTGCAAATATGGCCCAGAATCTCCTTCAAAAGAAATAGATTTCTCAAAATCAAAAATAATATCTCCGCCAGTCCCCTGCTTAAGTATTGAATATTTTATAGCAGAAACGGCAACATCTGAAGCAATTTTTTCTTGCTCAACACTTGAAAAATTTCGATCAGTCATTTTTTCCAAAATACTGTCACGAACATCATTCAAAAGAGTTTCTCCAGCAATTATATTACCTTTACGAGAACCCATTTTGCCGGTGGTAAGACGCATCATGCCATGAATAATATGTTTCATCTTCTCGCCATATTGAGGACAAATAAGGGAAATGGCTTTTGCTACGACTCGCATATAATCCATCTGTTCATTGGCGGTAATCATAATAGATAAATGCATATCTGGGTATGTTTTAAATTTCTCGATGGTCAAGCCTAACTCTTTTGTTTCATATGTTGGCAAGCCTTGCGAAGTAATGAAAACTCTAGTGTGTAATTTAGGATCATACTTCTCAGCTTTAAAAACGATAGCCCCATCAGACTCTTCGAAAATCCTTTTACCATACTCATGCCCCACGTCTTTATCTAAATTATCATTTACAATATCTCGCCCAATATCTGTCATTTCGCTTTCTAAAAAGTAAAAGTCAAATTTCGTTCCTAGAATTTTATATAAATCTTCAAATGATTCCATTGTTACCTTGAAACCCCATTCATATATTTCGTTTATTTTTTCATCACTCCTCGCATAAATCTTTTTGTTTATTTCATCAATTTCTTTTTTTGCTTTTTGGTCAATTTCATAAGCTTCTGATCCAGCAACATAGGCTTGCCCTATATTTAATGCTTGAAAATTATGGTTTCCTTCTTTGGTTTGCAATGTTTTGTTTTTTAAAAGTCCATAGACAGCTTTAGCTATATGCAAACCAAGATCTCCTTGATAATTTGCTCGTTTTGTTTCAGCTCCAGAAAATTCAACTAAACGAGAAATAGATTCTCCAATTGCATTACTCATTAGATGTCCAATATGAAATGGCTTGAAAGGATTTGGGTCAGTATATTCCACCATTATTTTTTTACCCTCGAGTGCATCGTTTTTCCCAAAGTTTTCTGCTTTATTTAAAATTTCTTCAACACTTCTTGCAAAAAATTTACGAGAAAGATAAAAATTTATAAAACCATTGCCAGCAATTTCAATCTTTTTTATGTTTTTATCAACATTTAGTCTAATTATTTCAGCAACTATTTTTTCTGCCAACTCTTTTGGATTCCTACCAACACTTTTAGCAATAGCTAAGGCTACATTAGTAGAATAATCTCCATTTTTAAAATCTTCTGGATGCTCAAGCTTAATATCACTTACTTCAATATCGAGATTTTTTAAAGCATCCTTTATTAAATTTTTTATTTCTTGTTCCATACTATTTTTTACCAGTACTTCCCTCACGTCTGTCTCCACGGACAGTTTGAGAAATTTCTGACACTTCTACAATATCACAATGTTCAAATTTTTGAATTACCATTTGAGCTACTTTGTGTTCTTTGGTTATTAAAACTTCTTTATTCGAAACATTTAAAAGATTCATAATAATTTCACCTCTATAACTCGAATCGATTACCCCACCCATAACCTTTAATCCTAAATTAAAAGAAATACTAGACTTATCCCATATCAAGCCAACGTGCCCCTCTGGAATTTCAATAGCCACGCCAGTATGAACCCTTTCTTGTTTGCCAGGATGGAAAATAACGTCTTCTACACAATAGAAATCCATCCCTGCATCACCAGGATGTCCATGTGTTGGTAATTTTGCATCTTTCCTAAGTTTTTTAACTTTGATTATCATTTTATTTATTTGATAATTTTTTTAATCTTTTCATAAATTTCTTGATGTATATTTTCACGGCTTTCCAATATATTATTTTTTACACATTCAATTTTTATCCAACCTTTTTGAGTCTTGGCTAACCACAAAGCACTTTTTCTAGAATTTTCTAAAAATTGCACATCTTTTTCATGCACGTCTTCTTTTTTGTCTTTCTTCTTGCCTAGATAATTTCTCTTTTTACCTTTATTCCTTTCATGAATTAATGTGAGAACAATTGGAATTGGTACACTTAAATAAAATATAGCATCTGGTTTCGGAATTTTAAAAATTTCATACTCCATTTCGGCCAGCCATTTTAGGAAACTTTCTCTTTTTTTTGTATTAGCAATCTTTCCACCTTGGTGAATTTGGTTGGCACTTGCATACCTATTCGCAATTACAATATTACCTTGAGAAAGCCATTTCTCAATTTTATTTTTTGATTCAAAACGATCCGCTGCATAAAGCACCGAAGCAATTTTGGGATGAACTTTCACAAAATTATAATATTGCTCAGATAAACAATGTCCAATAAATTTACCAAAAAAGTTTGAATAGTAATCTGGAAAATCAATAACCAACACTTTCTTGCCGTCTTTTTTAAAATGCTTAACTAGAAGATTAGTCTGAGTAGCTTTTCCGCTCCCGTCTGTACCATCTATTACTATAAGCTTTCCCCGTTTCATAATACTACTTTATCAGAAAACTGCTTAAATAGAAAATTTAGTCAATACTTCTTTAAGAACTGGATCCATAGGTTCAAGCTTCATAAGTTCTTCACGATTTAACCATTTGTATTCTGTATGTTCATCACTAAGTTTTACTTCGCCATCTGAAAATCCAGAATAGGTTAAACGAACAATGTGTTTATTTTTTTGATTTTGGATAATGTCCTGCGCTGTTAATAATCTTGGGTCGTCTTTTATCTCTAGCCCTGTTTCTTCTTTAACTTCACGTTTTAAATTTTCCAACAAGATCGTACCTGAAATTATTCTTCCACCAGGAATTTCCCATTTCGCCCCAGCATCTGGATATTTAACTGCTGAACGCAAAATTACTAAATATTTACCCTCTTTATTTTGCAAAATTATTTTTACCCCAACTTGTAGTTCCATTTTATTTTCCTATAGTGTAACCACCATCAATCAGAAAATCTTGACCCGTAGCATAGCTTGCTTTATCACTTAAGAAAAAGCATATCACTTCAGCAATTTCTTCAGGCTCGCCTATACGACCAAGTAAAACGTCAGAATTTTTTTTTAAAATTTCTGCATTCCAACTTTTCGCAATATCTGTATTAACTCCTCCTGGAGAAATAGAATTTACACTAATTCCGTCTTTGGCATATTCTTTGGCTAAAGCTGCAGTTATATTTACAACAGCTGCTTTCGCAGCAGAATACGGCAAATTAGAAATAATTGTACCTTGAGGATATGCTCTGATAGAACCAATATTTACAATGCGTCCATATTTATACGACTGCATAGATGGAATTAAAGCCTGACACATATATACAGTTCCTAATAAATTGGTTTTGTAAGCAAAAAACCAATCTTCCTCAGTTGTTTCCAGAAAAGGCTTGTGATTTATAGCCCCTGCGACGTTAGCTAAACAATGAATTTGTATTTTCTTTTCTAAAAGTTTATTAACTTCACGAAACACCGCTTCTTTATCTTTGATATCACAAATTATTTTTTCAGCATTAAGTTCTTTAGCAATAGTTTCAAGTTCTGGGGACAATTCTTTATCATGAACAATAACATTTGCACCGTAAGATTTTGCCAATCTTGCTGTCGTTGCCCCGATTCCCTTAGAAGAACCGGTTATTAAAATATTTTTACCTTTTAACATAAATTTTATACAAACTTTTTTGGTATTGGAAACTTCTTAGCAAGTTTTTTTATTTCTTTACGTATTTTTTCTTTTACTTTCTTGTTATCTTTATTTTTTACAGTCATAACTATAAGTTCAGCAACACGTTCGCATTCTTTTTCTTTTAAGCCACGTGTAGTCATAGCAGGAGTGCCAAGTCGCAGACCACTTGGTCTAAAAGGAGGATTAGGATCGTCAGGGATCATACTTTTATTGGTAGTAATTCCAACTTCATCCAACAATTTTTCAACTTCACCTCCTAGCATGTTAAAAGATTTAACACAGTCAATTACCATCATATGATTATCAGTCCCATCAGTTACTAACTTTACCCCTAGTTTCATCAACCTTGCAGCTAATTTTTTTGAGTTAATCAAAACTTGCTTAGCATATTTCTTAAATTTAGGCTGAGCTGCTTCACCCAAAGCAACGGCAATACCTGCAATAGTCTGCATATGCGGTCCTCCTTGCAATCCAGGGAAAATACTTCGATCTAAAACCGTAGGTATATTTTCTTTAGTAATTGGAACTTCTTTAAGGGGATTCCCAACAATTCCTTTTGTAAGTATCAAGCCTCCTCGTGGTCCACGTAAAGTTTTGTGAGTGGTAGTGGTAACAATATCAAATCCAGCATCAAAAGGATTCGCCATTACTCCTGCTGCAACTAAACCACCAACGTGCGCAATGTCTGCCATGGTAAAAGCCCCAACCGCATCTGCAACACGTTTAAAATCTTCATATTTATAATCACGTGGATAACTTGTATATCCACACAAAATTATTTTTGGTTTATGTTTCTTGGCAAGGGCCATTAACTCTTCAAAATCTATTTTTCCTCCATTTTCAGGATGAGTTTTATAACGAATAAAATTAAACAATTTCCCCATATGTGAGACTGGAGCTCCGTGCGTTAAATGCCCACCATGAGACAAATCCATTCCCATAATTGTGTCCCCTGGTTTCATAAGCCCTAAATAAACCGCTTGGTTCATCGGTGAACCTGAAAGAGCCTGCACATTAGCATGGTCACATCTAAATAATTTCTTCGCACGTTCAATCGCCAAAGTTTCCAATTGATCAGTAAATTCTTGCCCGCCATAATAACGCTTGCCTGGATAACCTTCGGCATATTTATTAGTAAAAATTGAACCATTAGCTGTTAATACATCTTCCGAAACATAATTTTCAGATGGAATAAGCTCAAAGCTTTCCGCCTGTCTCTTTTTCTCTCCTTTTATTAATTTTTCTACTTTTTTATCTTTCATAAAATGAGTATATCATACTTGCTTTTGTCTACCTGTGGAAAGAAAAATTGACATTCTGTCCGTCAGATTTCATAACGATACTTCCTAGTAAATCAGTCCGGAAAATCTTTGCGCCGAATTGAGCTAGCGTATCCAGAGTATCTTGATGTGGATGCCCATAATTATTATCTTTACCGTCTGAGATAAGCGCATATGAAGGCATGACCGCTTTTACAAAACTTATAGACGAAGAAGTGCGTGAACCATGATGCCCCACTTTTAAAATAGTACTCGCAAGTTGTAACGAATAATTTTCTTCAAGAATTATTTTTTCTGTTTTCGCTGTCACGTCACCAGTTAACATTATTGATGTCTCACCAAAAGAGAGTTTCGCCACAACTCCCCCATCATTCGTCGCCCAAGCAGAAACATCTCGATCTGGAAATAAAATATCAATAATCACTCCTCCTCCAATGTCCAACTTCATTCCTTTTTTTACTAAAATATCCGGAATGTTTTGCTTTTTCATTTCCTCTCTAAGACTTTGATAAATTTTAGAATCTGTTAAAGTCCCTGATTCAAAAACACGGCCTACTTTATAATTTTTTAAAATATCCAGAAATCCACCAATGTGGTCAGAATCAGGATTAGTAATAACTAAAGCATCAATACTTTTATCAAAAGGAGATATGATACGTGTGAGTGAACCTAAAACACTACGAGATGGTCCACCGTCAAACATAATTTGTGTCCCCGTTGGAGATTCTATGAAAAGACTGTCCCCTTGACCAACATCTAACATTGCAAACGTAAATTCTCGATGAGAATTTTGCCAATCTGTATACAAAAGAAAAGCATTAAAAAGTATTAGAGCAAAGACAATGATAAATAATCCGTATTCTTTAGTAGATGTTTTATATTGTTCAAGCATATTATTTTAATATTAACATGTAGAAAAAAAATTATTTATATCTCTGCCAAAAAGTTTATAAATAAAATAAATGTAAATTAAAGTTGTTAAAATAAGTGGAAAATCTGGAAAAGTAAATGCAGCAAATGGAAGCTTGGATAAAAAACTTATTACCCCAAGCTCATAATGTAAAAATAAATATGATACATAACCAAATGGTACAGCCAAGACATAATAAATAAGCCCCAAAAAACCAGTTATAAATCCAAACACCATCGTTAAAGGAATGAAGGGCAGAATCAACATATTGGCTGGTAATGCAACAAGCGAAAAATTACCCATTTTATAAAGAATAAATGGAAAAACAAAAATATATGCAGCACAAGTAACTGATACTATATCTCGAAGTTCAAAATGTTTTGGCACCCATAAAAAATATTTTTCAATTCTAGGCGCAAGGAATATCACCGCAAAGGTAGCTAAAAAAGAAAGTTGGAAAGAAACATCATAGACCAGTAAAAATGGGTTGAGAATTATCATAACTACACCAGCCAATAACAAAGCCCGCCCTAGATCATAATTTCTCCCAGTAATCCGAGCAATAAGAGCCAAGGTCGCCATTATACCGGCACGAATAGCTGTCGAACTTCCACCAGTCATTAGGACAAATAATATAATTCCAAAAATGCCCATTCCAATACCAAAATTTTTAGGCATACAAGGTACTTTTGCAAATAATTTCATCACCCACTGTGCCACTATCGTCACATTGTATCCAGAAAGTGCAACAATATGTATCGTCCCAGTATTAATAAAACTTTGCCTAAGATCTTGACTAAAAGAAGCTTTTTCTCCTAAAATAAGTCCCCCCATTAATAAACTTTCTGTGCCTACAATGGCAAAATTTATTTTTTCTAAAAATTTTTCTTTAACAAAAAATAACGTACTTTGGATTGCATTCCCATTCCCACGTGAAATAATTTCAATTTTTGGATAACTCATTACATATAAAATTCCATCTTTGCGTAAATAATTTATATAATCAAAAACTTTCCCCTGGTCGGTTATAAAATTCTCTGGCCTTTTCAAAGTTCCAGTAAAATTTATCTCATCACCATACTTGTAATCAGTCTCTAGTTCAGTCGATAATAAAATTTGTGTTCTATTTTTTATTTCTATAATCAGTTGCTGATTATTTTCTTTAATATTCGGCTCATCTACAATTTTTCCTGACAAAACAACTTTCTGCCCAACTTGGTTTTCTAATACGACAGGATTAAGCACATCAACCATGTTAAATCTAAAAATTCCAGAACAAAAAGTAAGAAGAAAAATAGAAAATATAATTCCTAAATTGTTTTTTGCCTCGCCCGTAGAGCTATGACCGAGGGAAATTAATGTAAAAAACAAAGACAAAGCAAAGGAAATTATCCCAAGTAAAATTACTAAATATAAATCCACTAAAACAAAAGAGCGCAAAAGCACTCCTAATAAAAAACCAAAACAAATTATATAAAAAACTCTATCCCGCATTTAAAACATCATCAATTTTTTTAATTACTTCTGGGTCGTCTAGATTTTCTAAATCCAAATTATCATATTTAAATTCTTCTCCTGTTTCTAACTTCACTGACTTACTGTTAATAATTTTAAAACCAAACTTTAAAGCAATTCCCATAGATTCTTTATTTCCAACTTCTATGTTTAAAGAAACTTTTTTTCCTCCAGATTTTCTTATTTCATTTAATGTGGTGGCAAACATTTTAAGACCAAGACCCATTTTTCTAAATTCTGGTTTTAAATAATTTGAACGCATTCGCCAAAAATTTTCCTCGTCATTATTTTTAAATGCCATACCCATACCCACAATCTCAGAACCATATCTAGAAATTGCCACAAACCCATTATTATCAAAAAAATATTTATTCCAAGCTTCTTCACTTTGTGTTTCTTCTTCTTTTACAGATTTATCTGTAACACCAAAAAAATGACCGTCTTTGCTCTTAATTGCAAAAAGTCTTAATTTTTTTAATTCCTCCCAGTCTTCTCGTTTGGCTATCTCTACTTTTGTATTTAATTTTTCCTGATTTTTAAAAGGATTTTCGTCCATAACTTTGTTTTTTATTTTTTTAAAACCACTGGCTCCCCATCTGCAAAACTAGTGGCTATTTCGTCCGCTCTTTCATTGTATTTATCTCCATTGTGTCCTTTAACATAGGTCCATCTGGGCTTTAGGTCTTGGGTAAGTTTATAAAGTTCTTCCCAGAGTTCTTTATTTAAAACTGGTTTTTTAGTCGCATTTCTCCAATTATTTTTCTGCCAATTAAAAATCCATTCAGTAATTCCCAAAATCACATATTTCGAATCGGAAACAATCTCAATATTATTTTTAACTAGATCTTGCTTGGATAATTTCTTTAAATATTTTAACGCTTCTATCGGCGCAGTTAATTCCATTTGGTTGTTAGTCGCATGGCCTACTCCTCCTCCAATTTCAATAACCTCTTTCCCAAAAATAAAAACAGCCCCCCAGCCTGCACGTCCTGGATTCCCCTTCGCCGCCCCATCTGTATAAATTTTTACACTATTTTTTTCTTGCATTTTTTATATTATATCCTCTACTCGTAATCTTAACTCAACTCTTCCTCTAAATCTAGATAAATCAAAAGTAGCAAGTAAGTTTACCTTCAATCCTTCTAGTAAAGTATTTTCAAAAGAATCAAGATTAGAGAAAAAGGAAATTGCTTTAGCTTTATTCTTATTGAAATCAGAAAACATAATTTCTAAATGCTCCCCCGAACCATTTTTCCCAAATTTTTTTATTTTTTCTATCTTCACATTTTCAAAAAGAAAAACAGGTTTCGGATTACCAAGTCCAAAAGGCATTAATTTCTCTATCTCTCGCCAGTTTTTCATATTTAAAATACTTAAATCAGATTTAACATCATAAATTGTTTTATTTTCTAATTTCCCCCTTTTTACTTTATGAAAGGTCATAGATAATGCTTCTTCTAAAAAATGAATTTTCTCATTGTGAACGGTAAATCCACCAGCCAATTCATGACCACCAAAATCAATAAAATATTCGTTAGTTCCGGACATAAGCTCTACAATAGATACTGATCCGTCACTCCGACAAGATCCTTTAATACAATCGTTTTCATCTTTACCCCAAACAAAAACTGGCTTTTGATGTTCATCACAAATTTTCCCCGCCACTAACCCCAATACACCCACTCGCCACTTTGGATTACCTATCACTATCACTTCGTTCATTTCACGCTTTTCAAAATTTTTATTCACTTCACGCATAATATTCTTTACAATAGTTTTTCTTTCATCATTTATTTTAGACAAATGGTCTGCAAGCACCCCAGCTTTTACTTCATCTTCTGTGGCAAGAAGATCATAAGCCCTCATTGGATTATCCATCCGTGAAGCAGCATTTAATCTAGGAGTAACCATAAAGCCAAGGTCATCTTCTGTTAGATATTTTTGATCAATATTCATTTTAGCTAAAAGTTTTTGCAAACCTGGACGAGGAGACTTTTTAAAAACTTTCATACCAAAATATGCCATTGCTCTATTCTCCCCTAAAAGCGGAACCATGTCAGAAAGAGTCGCCAAACCAACCATGTCCAGCATCCATTTTTCTGCACCATCTTTTATTTTATAAAATTCACTATATTTTTTTAAAAAAGCTTGCACAAATTTAAAGACAACACCAGCTCCACATAGCATTTTCTCCGGATAATCATCCACTTTTGGATTCAAAATTGCATAAGCGCGAGGAAGAGTATTTTGGGGTAAATGATGATCTATAATCACCACGTCAATTCCATCAACTTTTGCTTGAACCACTTCAGCTACCGCTGTAATACCAAGATCAATAGTGATTAAAAGTTTTACTGCAGACTTTGCAAATTGTTCAATAGCTTCTTTGTTCAATCCATATCCTTCAGAATTTCTTTGAGGAATATAAATTTCATAATTAGAAAAGTTTATTTTTTTAAACAAATCTTTTAAAATTACTGCTCCAGGAATACCATCACAATCGTAATCCGCGTAAATAATTATTTTCTCTTTGTTTTTTATTGCTTCATATAGTCTGACACAAGCCTTCTCCATGTCGCGCATTAAAAATGGATCATGAAAATCTCGTTCATAATCAGGATTTAAAAAAATATCTGCTTCTTTTTCATTAGCAATACCCCTCTTTTCTAAAAGCGTTCTTATTAATTCTCCATATCTTTGCATGAATTGAATTTTAGCATATATAGTATAGAATATATAAATATGGATGATTGTATTTTTTGTAAAATTATAAAAAGAGAAATACCAGCCAATATAGTTTATGAAAATGAGAATTTCTTGGCTTTTTTAGATATAAGACCAATAGGCCCAGGCCATACTCAGATAATACCTAAAAAGCATTACCGCTTCGTTTGGGACGTACCTAATGTCGGAGAATATTTTGAAGTTGCTAAAAAAATAGCCTTGGCTCAAAAAAAAGCATTTAATGCGGACCTGATACGTTTACAAATTTACGGTGAAGAAATATTTCATGCTCACATTTGGGTCTGGCCAGACGCAGTAGGTGACGAAAAAGATTTTGATGGTAATGCTAAAAAAATTATCTCTTCTCTTCAAGCAATGCCTTAAGTGCTGGGAGCTCTTTGCCGGCTAAAAATTCTAAGGTTGCTCCTCCAGCCAAACTCACATGCGAGTAGTCCTCTAGACTCCCATATCTACAAGCGACATCAATTGTATCTCCACCAGCAATAATTGTTTTCCCTGAAAATTCTTTACTAAGATTTTTCATAGCGTTTAAAACAGCTTTCGAACCCTGAGCAAATTTTTCATCTTCAAATTTCCCCATCGGACCTCCCCAAAAAACAGTTTTAGATTTTTCTATAATATCTGAAAATAATTTCTGAGTTTTTGGACCAATATCTAGAGCCGTCCATTGGTCTGATATTCCATCACTTAAAATATCAATAGTTTTAACTGAAGTTCCATCTGAAATAACAAGGTCCTCTGGGCAAACAATTTTATCTTTATGAGATTGTAGTATTTCTTTTGCATACATAACCCAATCTTTTTTTTCACGCCTTTTTTCATCTACAAAAACATCCTCAATAAATGAGGCTCCAAGTTCTCGACCTTGTGCTTTTAGAAAAACATGAGCCAATGCTCCACCTACCAAAACTTTGTCTGCTATTTTTAATAAATTATTTACAGCATCAACTTTGTCTGAAATTTTCGCTCCACCAATAATTACCGTAAATGGTCTTGGTGGATTCTCTATTAAATTAGAAAGCATTTCAAATTCATGCTGTAAATAAAATCCGGCTACTGCAGGCAAATGTCTTTCGATTCCAGTTGTTGAAGCATGAATTCTCATCGCTTGAGGAAATCCATCAAAAACAATAAAATCTTTTCCCTTACAAAGCTGTTTAGCAAAGTCATCATTATCATCTGTTTCTTCTTTATAAAAACGAACATTTTCAAGCATTAAAATATCACCCTGTTGCATTTGAGAAATTTTTTTGTCTACCTCTTCCCCAATACAATCATCTACTTTAATGACTGGGCGATTTAAAAGTGAAGAAAGTCTTTTGGCATGAGGATCCGTGCGAAGGTTTTCTACAATTTGACCATTAGGACGTCCCACATAAGTAAGAATTACAATTTTACAATTTTCTTTTAATAAATATTGGAGAGTTGGAAGAGTGGCCTTAATTCGCATATCATCTGATAATTTTAAAATACCATTTTTTTCTTCTACATCAATATCATAAGGGGCTCTATATAAAATAGTTTTGTTGCTTAAATTTATATTATCTAAAGTTTTGAGCTTCATATTTTCTCCGCAATTTTTATAATTTCCGTAAACTTTTTTACATCTAAACTAGCTCGACCGGGTAGTAAGCCGTCTACTCCTCCGTTTTTCAAAAAATCCTCTGCATCTCTTTCATTAGCTGACCCCCCATAAATAATTCTTACCATTCCGGCTTCAGCTCCAAATTTATCAGATAGAATCTTACGAATAAAAATAACCATCTCTCTAGAATCGGTAGAGGTAGCATCTTTACGATCAAGAGTACTTGAAAGCGCCCAAACCGGTTCATAAGCAATAATAACTTTTGAAATTGAGTTCTTGGAAATTCCAGTCAGACATTCTTCTAATTGTGTTTTAATAAAATTAAAATAACTATGATCCTCATCGCGAGTATTTTCTCCGACACATAATATTGGCACAAGACTAGAAGCAAGTGCGCCTTTTATTTTTTTATTCACATCACTATTACTCTCTCCTAAGACACGCCTTTCTGAATGACCCATTATTACATATCGAACACCAATATTATAGAGCATTTCTCCAGACACTTCTCCAGTATATGCTCCCACGTCACCCCCAAATGCATCCTGTGCGCCAAGCTTTATTTTACTGGTTCTAATCTTTTTTAATCTTTCTAAATATAAGAAAGGTGGACAAATAACAACTTCTGTTTTTTTAATAGAAGAAATACCTTTCGCCACACCACTAAATAATTGTTCCGCTCCTTTTAAAGTAAGTGGATTCATTTTCCAATTGCCAACAATTATTTTCTTAGCCATTTGTTTATTCTAACATCTAGAACCTCCGCCTGCAAAAGTTATACTTTTAACATTACAAGCAGAAAGAAATTAAATTTATTCAAACCTGAACGGCTTAATTTATTGAGTTTCTCCCCAACTGTCGACAGTCCATGCGCCAGAAGGACCGCTGGTAAAACCAACGTCTATTAAACCACTACCATAATCAAAATGGGTGTTGTTTTTTAATTCTATTTTGTTTCCTACCGCTTCTTTCACACTAGCATTATTACTGAAATAGACTGTGCCTTTTTGTGCATTAACGATTGAAATACTTGAATTGTTGCTGACATCTATAGCATTATGTCCGTTGCATGGAGCACCATAGACGCTCGCATCACAAGTGCTATTTGATAAAAGTAAGATATAACTGCCAGTAGTTCCGGAGTCCTGAAAAACAACACCATTGCTGATTGTTATATAACCATCAGCAATTAAAATGGCTGACGTTGCTCCATATGAAGAATCTAATTTCACCGTCCCATTTATTACTATATTTCCAGTTACATATATGGTGTTTGCAATCGTTAAGGTACTATCGATTGTCAAATTACCTATTATTTTTTGTGGGCCAAGAATAGTAGGAGTGGAAATTGTTATGTTACCACTAGTGGTTCCACCATTAGTAGCATCAGTTTTCCATTCAGTAATTTTATCATCAGATATTGGTAAATCTTTAACCTCAGGATCAGGTTGCGATGGATCACAAGATTTATTATTTCCAGAACCAATTTGGCAGTAAATCGTACCAGTTACAGTTGAACCAGTTATGTTGTGAGCATGTGCACTACCAGTGCCACCATAACCAACACGCATATTTGAAATTAATCCAGTACCGCCAGCCACAAATGCATCCCCAGTGATATATGCATTATTTGAACCAATTATATTACCATTTGAATATAAACTCCCGTTTACATAAGAATTATTTTGAAAAACAAACCCGCCTTGCCCAGCTTGTGATCCATATTTAAACACAACGCCTTCTCCAGTTTTAAGTGTTAAATTAGTTTTACGCTGTAATCTTCCAACATCTCCAAGTGAAACAATCTGCTTAGTGTTCCCTAAAAGAGTGGTTATGGTCGTGTTTACTGAATTATTATCCAAGGCAATCACTTCACTTTCAGATATTGCCATATTGTTTAGTATGCGATAAGTTGCATCTTCGCCACCAGATTCAGCTAAAAAATAAGATTGTTTAGATTTTAAATTCATGTTGGTATTTTTAAATTCACGGATTGTGGGTGAAACTAATCCAGTAATTATTGCCAATGAAATAAAAAGAAAGAAGACAACGACAATCAACATCGCTGCCCCCTTGTTTTTTTTTATTTTTTTAAAATCTTTTTTCATAATTAATAATTTCCTCTTAATACAATTGTGTCATAAAAATCTTGAGTATTCCCTGAACTGTCAGCGACAGAACGAACCGTTAGAATAATTCTGATTGCTTTTCCTTTAGTTGTGGTTATTTGGGTAAAATTAATGGCAGTTATGACAATATTGGGTGTATTCAAGTTTCCAATAAAAACATCATTTTCCAAAAACTGAAGATTTGAATCAAGAAATTTAAATTCCATAGTCTTATCTACACCATCACTATCTTTAGTATTAAGTTTTAAATCATTATTTGTGCTTGCTGGATCTATGTCATAAGCCGCTCTAATTTCCCTAGACATTCTTTCCATGATATCTCCGCTTTGAACTAGCTCTGCATACATCACTGTTTCCCGAAAAGCTCTAGCCATGGTAATCATGGAGCTAATTACCACTAAAGAAAGAACAACAAAAAAAGAAATATAAAAAAGGAGTTCAAGGACTGCATAACCATTTTTATTTTTTTTATTAATTTTAATCATAGAAAAATATTCATTATATAAAATTGTAATGTTTTACTTATGGTTACTCCTCCTTCCGTCCAGGATACAGTTATTGTTATCAATTTCGTTCCAGGATCGTTTGTCCCTATATCAGAAATATCTTTAGTGGTATTATCACGATTTACATTTGAAGCAACAATCGTTCTAGTAAAAATGCCTATTTGTTCTGAAGAATTAAGAGTTGTTATATTGTTCCAAGCATTATCTCGCGCGATTCGCGTATTCTCTGCCCCTTCCTCTAATAAAAATCCAGCCTGGGTGGTGTGAAAAGCCTGACGAGAAACACCGATAGCTTTTTGAGCAACAGCCATCGCAACCAAAATGGAAACAACAATAATCGAAACAGCTATTAACACTTCAACAACCATAAACCCCCGCCTACTTTGTAGGCTCACACCTTTTCTTTTAAAAGGTGTGGGGGTAAATCCTTTGTTTTTTAAAATTTTTTTCATGGTTCGATTTTACTCACCATGACCCTAACGAATGGGTCATTTTAATTTGCGTTGGCAACACCTGTGGCGGAAATTGTAATAATCTTTGAAAAAGAGGGGGAAGAAATAGTTATTGTGCCAGTGGTACTAGGAGAACCCGAAAGACGATTAAAATAAACATCTCCAGAATTTCCACTTACTCCTCCAAATGTAACATTCGAAATATTGGCCGGAGTGGTGAGATTAATTGCTTCATTGTTTGGATCGTTAACCGAAAAAAGTGTACCTTTAAAAATTATAACTTTGTCAGATTGAAAATGCACTCCATAGGAAGACGAATTCAAGGAAGAAAGAGTTGTCACTCGTGCTTTGTTAATAGTAGACAAAACATCCCCTGCTCCACTTTTTAATACTTGTAATTCTCTGTTTTTTGAAAATTGTGGAATAACGATTGCAAAAATAATACCAAGCACAGTAACAACCACTAATACTTCTATGATGGTCATCCCTCGCCTCATCAGTAAGCAGGCTCTTTTATTTTTAATAAAATGGGTCATTAACTTATACTTCCTAAAATTGAATAAAGTGGCGAAATCATGGAAATAGCAAAAAATCCAACTGCCGCACCAATAACAACCATAAGCAGTGGTTCAATGATAGTGGAAAGATTTTTAGTTTTACTCTCAACCTCATCTTCATAAAACAATGCAATCTCAAGCAACATGTCAGATAATTTTCCCGTCTCTTCTCCGACTTGGATCATTTCTGACATCATAATAGGATACAAATTAACATTAGCCACAAATACCCCAGAAAATGGCTCCCCTTTTTCTATCGTTACTTTTGCTTCATTTAAAACTTTTTTATAATAAGTATTTTGAACTACATCTTGCGTTATTTCGAGTGCTCGAGTTAAAGAAACGCCTGAAAGTAAAAGCGAAGAGATTGTGCGTGCTGTACGAGCAGTATTTAATTCTTTGGTTAAATTACTTACAACGGGAATTCTTAAAATAATAAAGTCAATATAGGGTCCCATCATCTTAGATCGAAAAATTGAATATAAACCAAAACCTACACCTAGTAAAATTACAAACGTTAAAATCAAATGATTAGAAAAGAAATTACCAAAGAAAACCAACATTCGAGTAGAAAAAGGTAAAACAACCCCAAGTTCTTTAAAAGTACTCGCCAAGGTAGGTACCACAAAAGCAAACATCAAAACACCAATAACAACCATAGCCGACATAATTACCCCTGGATAAATAAGTGCCCCTTTTATTTTTTTATTTAAAGAATTAGACTTTTCTAAATTTAACCCAATATCTGAGAGGGCACCGGCAAGATTTCCAGACTCTTCTCCAGCTCTCACCATTGAAATAAAAAGTTTAGAAAAAACATCAGGAAATTTGGAAAGTGCCGAAGAAAAAGTATCCCCAGAATCTATTTCATTTGCCACCGAAGTTAGAATTTTATTAAGTTTAGGATTTGTTGTTTGTTTTTTTAAAA
The DNA here is from genome assembly GCA_041664285.1 of Minisyncoccota bacterium. Classification (GTDB taxonomy): domain Bacteria; phylum Patescibacteriota; class Minisyncoccia; order Phycocordibacterales; family UBA9973; genus UBA9973. The sequence continues at coordinate 3,861 of JBAYLA010000005.1, read as the reverse complement.
CGGACAAAGCTCTAGAGAGCGAGAGCCCAGCCTTAATCATTCCACTTAAATTTTTAGTCAAAATAATCAGCTCTGCATTCTTTACTTTTGAAAAAACAGTAGATAACGTTGAAAATTTGTCAATAAAACTTTGATTTTTATCGGTGATTGACAACGGAACGCAACCTCGAGAACGTAATTCACGGGCAAGAGCATAGCGATCAACCGCTTCCTGTATGCTTTCGAAGATTTCCCCTGTTTTTGATTTTGCGCTGTAAGTGAAAAGCATTTTATTGTTTGGAAAATTACTCCGAAACAACCCGAAATACTTCTTCCAAAGTGGTCGCCCCCAAAACCGCTTTAAAAACCCCATCTTCAATCATTGTCATCATCCCTTCTTTTTTTGCTTGTACTTCTATCTCATCTTGAGAACTTCCTTTAATAATCATTTCTCTAATCGTAGTTGTAACTTTTAATATTTCATGTATTCCAACACGACCTGAATATCCATCTTCAAATTCAGTGCTCTTCACTGCTTTATAAAAAGGAATTTTATCCCAGGTACTATTTGAGTTGACAATGTTTTCAATTTTTAAAAATTCAAATACTCTATCTAGGTCAGCAATTTTCGCAAGATTTTTTATCTCAGCTGATGATAAAAAATACTTTTCTTTATTAGAAGTAAGTTTGCGTACTAATCTTTGAGCAATAATTGTTTTCACTGTGGCTGTTATTAAAAAAGGCTCAACCCCCATATCCATTAGTCTTGGAATCGCGCCGGCAGCCGAATTAGTGTGAATAGTAGAAAGAACCAGATGCCCAGTCAATGAAGCGTTAACTGCCAGTCCAGCTGTTTCACCATCACGAATTTCTCCTACCATTACGATGTCTGGATCTTGACGTAATAATGAACGAAGCCCGTTAGCAAAAGTTAAACCAATCTCTGATTTAACTTGTGTTTGATTAACTCTCGGCATTTGATATTCAATAGGATCTTCGACTGTTGAAATATTAACTTCTGGTCTATTTAAAATATCCAGTAAAGTATAGAGAGTCGTTGTCTTACCACTTCCAGTCGGACCAGTGGCAAGCACCATCCCAGTTTTTTGTTTTAATGAATTATGTATTCGCTCCAATCCTTCACCGTGAAAGCCAAGCACTTCTAAAGAAAAACCATGAGCATTTTCTTTTAAAATTCTAATAACAGTCTTTTCCCCAAAAAAAGTTGGCAAGGTAGAAACACGAAAAGAAATTTTTTCTCCATTTTGTTCTATTTTAAACCTTCCATCTTGAGGTAATCTTTTTTCATCCAATTTTAAATTGGACAACACTTTAATACGCGCAGTTATCCCGGAACCAGCATTTTTATCTAAAACCATCGCATCATGCAAAATACCATCTATTCGATAACGCACTACAAGATTAATCTCTCCAGGCTCAATGTGAATATCGGAGGCATTTTGTAAAATCGCATGAAAAATCAAAGAATCAACTATTTTTATCACTGGCAAACCTTCTGCTATTTCTTTTAATTCCAAATTGGACTTTTCCGTGTTTTTGTCTCCATCTTCTTCCGAAGAAAGATTCAGTTTATTACTTTCTTGTTGGATAATGTCTTGAAATTCGGACTTCAAACTTTGCCGATATTGTACTAAAACAGATCTAATCGAAATGGTATCTGTCAGACGAGGTAAAATTTTTAACCCGGAACCCTTTTTTATAAAATCAATCACTGGTAAATCATCAACATCCAGCATTGCCACCTCTAAAGTATTCTCTTCTTTCTCTCCCTTTTTATAAGCAATAATATTATAGTTACGCGCAATCGGCTCTGGGATTAGAGACAATACAGAAAAATCTATTTTCTGCTTATTTAAACTAACAAATGGAATACCTAAAACAAAAGCTTCCATTCGTTTCAAGTCTGTTTCAGATATCTTCCCATCAGAAAGTAAAATGTCACCGATTTTTTGTTTTTTAGTCTCAGCTTTTTTGAATGCCTCTTCAAGGTCTGCCCTAGACACAAGCTTCCCATCTAGAATAAATTTTTTCAATTGTTCTTCGTCAATCGTCATTAATTAGATTATAGCAAAAAAATCTACCAAGTGGTAGATTTTTTTGCTAATTTTTATAACTTAATAAACTAATTCTCTATTACCCCTGGGCTTTTCTTTTCAAAACATTTAACGATAGAAACTCCGTCCTTACCAAGACATGTCCAAGTCCACTTAGAAGGACTATTTAAATTATTACTAGTAGCACCAGTGGTGCAGTTGTAGTGAGTAGAAGAACAAGCAGGATCGAGAGTTGATGAACAGGTCTTGTTCGTATAAAGAGAAGCGTCTCCACCACCAACCACACTTAAGGTACCATCATTGGCACAAAAGAGTGTCTTGGGGTCACAAATTGCTGGATAAACAACTGAGGAAGATTGGTATGCTGTCACTGTATTGCCACTATTGATAGTCCCTCCCCATGGAAGAAGACAGGTATTCAATGCACAACTACTACCATTCCAAGTTCCACTAGCACAAATTGGAGTTACTTCAGTGGTAGCAAGTTCTTTAGAATTATTATAAAGTTGAAATATTTTAGGAGAAGTAGAAGTGAAAGTATAAGATTGAGTGCCTGTATATGTATTACCTATGATAGGTGTACTTAAATCTATGGGAATCATTCCATCCGCGGTGATCTGTGATGGAACTGTTTCTGTATTATTTATTTTCCAATCAAGATTAGTGGTACAATTACTCTCTCCTAATTCAATTGTACAAATAGAAGCCGTGAGAGTGCCAGTCATAACAGGTATAATGTTACTAGTAACGCCAGAAAAAGAAATCCAACCCACAACTTCAGAACCCCAAGCATAACTTGAAAAAGCACTACCATCAAAAGTAACACCGTATCCCGTACCTGAAAAAGAAATCCAACCATCCCAACCATCTGTTCTAGACATCCCAGTACAAGTATTATTAAGTACTCCTTGATTGAGCGATATATCATACATACCACTACAAGCTCGTGCCCAACCAGTTAATTTATTAGTATCGAGATCAACTTTAGCATCTGACGCGATAGTTCCATTCCCTGTTGGAAAACCAGAAAGCCCGCCAAATTTTATCCAGCCAATATTTGGTGACCAAGCGTAACCAGTAAGGTTACCACTTGTATCTTTATTTACACCATAATTTGCCTGACCAACCCCAGTTCCACAGGTACTAAGATTCGTACAATTAAAACTAATCCAACCAATATTTGATGACCAAGCGTAACCAGACATGTTATCTGCAGAGCTTGCCGAGACAACAAAGGGCGATAAACAGAAAACTAATGCGAGAATAATTTTTAAAAAATAATTTTTCATAATTTAATTATACTCTAAATTTTAATAACAGCCTACTTCAATAACATTAGCTGTACAGGTCTGGCTGGAGTCATAACAGAATAGTCCGGCACCTATGCGATTTTTATACGAACAAGTCTCTGTTGCGGTATTGCCAAATAAGTGGCTTCCTGTAGTACAAGAGACGGCTCCTGTACAAGAACCGAATAGATATGTGCCATTTGTGCCCACACAAGTCTTCGCCGTAGTAGTAGAATAATTATTAGTAGAGTAATTATTATATGGTGTCCACCCATTCGGACAACTGACTGCTGCAAACTGACACAAGCTATTTATCCCATCACTTACAACTGTTCCACCAGTACTGGTGCAGGAAGCAGTTGTTTTCCCCCCATAAAGTGTATCTTCGGTTGTTGCACAAACATATGCATTCCCCACAGACTTGCCACCACCAGCACAACTTCCTCCAGGAGGAAGAAAATATGTGTCATGACAGTCGTTAGTACCAGCACAATAATAATTACCATAATGACAGTAGC
>JBAYLA010000004.1:0-74927 GCA_041664285.1 Minisyncoccota bacterium | reverse complement strand
GCTCGGTAGCTATGTCGGGAATGGATAACCTCTGAAAGCATCTAAGAGGGAAGCCAGCTTCAAGATTAGGAATCGTTAAGAACCGTGAGAGATGATCACGTTGATAGGCTTTAAGTGTAAGCGTAGTAATGCGTTAAGCTGAGAAGTACTAATGTTTCGATTCCTGTTAAGAAATTTGGAAATCACAAAATTTGGAATAGTAAATCATAATTTTATTATCCTAACGATATTATTTTAATCGAGTTTTCAGTGTTGGTGATTTGTCGCAGGGGCCACACCTCTTCCCATTCCGAACAGAGAAGTTAAGCCCTGTTGAGCTGATGATACTCTTCATGGGGAAAGTAAGCAGTCGCCAGCACCGAGTACTTGATTAAACTAAAAAGCCACATTAATAAATGTGGCTTTTGGTGTTTGCAGAATTTGGAATTATAGGGCATATTAGAAAGATAGAATGTGTTCATGAAAATGGAGGCGTCGCATAGCGGTCTAGTGCACCACCTTGGAAAGGTGGCAGGCTTGAAAGGGTCTCGAGAGTTCGAATCTCTCCGCCTCCGCAAATGGTTTTTATGTTATACTCATATAAGTCGATGGTTTTTTATTATTTTAAAATCAAAAATATATGAAAGGATTTAATGCAAATATAGAAAAGAAAACTTTAGAAAATACAAATTTTCGCAAGGTTTTATATACCGGGAAACATAGTCAATTAGTTTTAATGAGCCTCAAGCCTAATGAAGAAATTGGCATGGAAGTTCACGAAGATAATGACCAGTTTTTTCGTTTCGAAAAAGGAGAGGGGAAATGCATTATTGACGGCAATGAATACGCACTTAGTGACGGATCAGTAATTATTGTTCCATCTGGATCCCAGCATAATATTATTAATACATCTGGCGTAAACGATTTAAAACTTTATACAATTTATTCTCCAGCTCACCATCAGGATGGCGTAGTTAGAGCCACGAAAGAAGAAGCAGAAAAAGACGGCCCAGAATTTGACGGCAAAACAACTGAATAAAAAAAAGACAAAAATATAAAAATAGATTAAAATACAAGAATGATATTTTCCGCCCTAGTAACAATTTTAGGTCTGTCTCTTTTTGAGACTATTTCTTCAGTAGATAATGCAATTATTAATGCAGAGGTTCTTTCGACGATGGGAGCTCGTGCTAGACGATGGTTCCTGACATGGGGGATGTTGATAGCTGTTTTTTTAGTTCGAGGTCTCCTTCCTTTTATAATAATTTGGGCTTTTAATCCAACATTACATATTGTTCAAGTTTTATCTGCTGCTTGGTCTAGTGATCCATTAGTTCAAGATTCTATTCATAAATCAGCCCCTATTTTACTAATAGCGGGTGGAGTTTTTCTTTTATTTTTGTTTTTACATTGGTTGTTTCTTGAAGATAAACATATGGGGTTACCAATGACCGAAAAGTTTTTTATGGAAAAAGGGGTCTGGTTTTATGCTATCGTTTCCATTTTACTTGCGGGTATTTCCTGGTTTGCTTTACAAGAAAATAATTTGATGGCCTTTGGGGCAGTGGTAGGGTCTAGCTTATTTTTTATCACTCATGGTTTTAAACAAAATGCTGAAGAACAAGAAAGAAAATTACTCAATAGTTCTCAATCTGATTTAAGTAAACTTTTTTTCTTGGAAATAATTGACACAACATTTTCTATTGATGGAGTGCTTGGAGCTTTCGCTTTTACCTTATCTGTCCCGTTAATTTTAATTGGAAACGGACTTGGGGCACTTGTGGTTAGACAAATTACTATTAGTAACATAGAAAGAATCAAAAAATATGTTTATTTGAAAAACGGCGCTATGTATTCTATTTTAGTTTTGGGAATTATTATGATCATGCATTCTTTTGGTTTTAAAATTCCGGAATATGTTTCTCCACTTTGTACTTTTATTATCATTGGATTTTTCTTTTGGAAATCACAAATGCATTTAAATTCAAATAACAATGGAAACTAAACAAAATTTTTTACAAATTGCTCATGAAAACTTCGAGAGGTGGAACGAAGCCTTACAAACAAGAGATGCTAAAAAGGTTGCCGAATTGTATTTAGAAGAGAATACTTTTCATCCAACTATGTCTGGAGATTTTAAGTCTGGACAAAAAGGGGCAGAAGATTATTTTGAACATTTCTTATTAAAAAATCCTTTTGGAAAAATAGTCAAAGAAAAAGTGCAACCTCTCCGAGAAGATTCGTACTTGCATTCCGGTTTATATGATTTTGAAATTGGTTCAAGCAAAAAACGTGAAATTGCCGAGGCTCGTTTTACTTATGTTTGGCAAAAAGATAAAAATGGACAATGGAAAATCCTTCACCATCATTCTTCTGCTAAACCAAAATAAAATACAAAGTTTTTATTTTTAGGGTTATAATATAAATATGCCCGAAGGAATTTTTGAAAGAGAATATGAAAAGTTAAACAAAGCTCAAAAAGACGCCGTGGACTCAATAGAGGGGCCAGTCATGGTAGTGGCTGGGCCAGGAACAGGGAAAACACAGATATTATCACTTCGCATAGCTAATATTTTAAAGAAAACTGATACCGAAAGTAACGGTATTTTATGTTTAACTTTTACCAATTCAGGTGTTTCGGCGATGCGTCTACGTTTGCGAGAATACATCGGGAAAGAAGGAGATAGCGTAACCATTTCTACTTTTCATAGCTTTGCCATTGGTTTAATTGAAAAGCACTATGAACTTTTAGACTTTCTAAAGATTCCAGAATTATTAAGTGACGATAAGGCAGTATTTTTAATTGATGAAATATTACATGCCCATGATTGGGAATATCTTCGCCCAAGAGCAAATCCATCAATGTATTTTGGAGATTTAAAACAATTAATTTCAATCTTAAAGCGTGAGCGAATTACGGTGACAGAATTTTTATCTTTTGTTGAGGAGGAGATAGATAATTTAAAAAATAATAAAGAAAATATTTCTTCTCGGGGTGAAAGTAAAGGTCAGTTGAAAAAAGAAGTTGAGAAAAAAATTGAATCTCTCTCTAGGACACGTGAAGTCGTTGAATTTTATCGTCTTTATGAAGAAAAAAAGAAAGAGTTATTTTTCATGGACTATGATGATGTTTTAGAATATGCAACAGAATTGGTAGAAAAATTCGAAGACGTACGTTCTTCTCTGCGGGAAAATTATCTATATGTTTTAATCGACGAACATCAGGATTCAAGTGGTGTGCAAAATGGTTTTTTGAAAGCAGTTTGGGGTGAGGTAGAAAAACCTAATATTTTTGTGGTGGGAGACGATCGCCAACTTATTTATGGTTTTTCTGGGGCCTCTATTTCTTATTTTGAAGAATTCGCTCATATTTTTGGGAAAGCCAAATTAATTACTTTAACCGAAAATTATCGTTCAACCTTACCCATTCTTTCTTTGGCTGATGATTTATTAAAGAGTTTCATGACGAAAGAGAATTTGAAAAGCAACACAAAAGGCCAAGAGAAAATAATGTTGAATGAATATTCTTATCCTCGAGATGAAATTATTGGAGCAGGGATTTATTTTAAACAAAAAATTAAAGAAGGTATTAACCCAAATGAATGTGCCTTATTACTACCTCGCAACTATCAAGTTCGTTTGGCCTTAGAAATTCTTAATAACATGGATTTACCTGTTGGAAGTGGAAAAAATTTAACCCTTTTTTCTGCGCCAGAAACAGAAAGCTTTAGAAGAGTGCTCGGAATTATTGCCTCACCACTTAATTCAAGACTGATTGCCGAATCAATTTTAGATAAAACAAGCAATATTAAACCACTTGAAGCACATACTTTTTTAAAAAATACAAAACCAGACAAATTAACTATTGAGGAATTAATTTCTTTAGGGGCAAAGGGTGCAGAGAATAGTCTCTTTATAAAAGAGAGTGAAATAGTTCAATGGGGGAATAAATTAAAAAATTGGATTAATACTTTTTCAAATGAAAAACTTTCAAGAACGATTAGTATGATAGGCAATGAGCTTTTAGTAAATAATTCAAAAGAAAACGACGAATTGCTTCGCAATATAGAAGTGGTTAGAAGTTTTATTCATCTAGCAACTTTATTTGAAGAAAAAAGCAAGAACCCAAAACTTAAAGATTTTCTAGAATATGTCGATAGACTAGAGTCTTACAATACCCACATTGATCTGATTAAATTTGGCAGTGATGATGGTATTCAAGTAATGACCTTACATAAATCAAAGGGGCTTGAATATAAATGTGTTTGGATTGCGCATATGAATGAAGAAATTTTAATGTCAGGGAAAAAAAGTGGCTTTACTTTACCAGAGAAAATTAAAGAACATTTAACTGAACGGGATGTGGAGATAGCCAAAAAGGAATTATATGTTGCTATTACTCGATCTAAAGAATTTTGCGCTATTTCTTATGCGGAAGAGAATTACAATGGTGCTGAAATGGAAGTGGCGCACATCCTTCGTGAGTTGTCAGATATTCATTTTATAAAAAAAGAGGCAAAAGAAACAGAAAAAGAAATTTTAACAGCTGGATCAACTATTTATACTCAAATTCAAGGCAAAAAAGAAAATGATGCAATGAAGGATATAAAGAATTTCGTGAAGGAAAATTACATTGATAGGAAAGTTTCGGTCACTGCCTTAAATAACTTTTTTGAATGTCCTTGGCGCTGGTATTTCCGAAATTTTCTGCAGTTGCCAGAAGTAAAGGGCGCAGGACTGGCTCTCGGAAGTGTGGTACACAACACTATTGAATTTATTTTAAGAGAAAAGAAATTAGGCGAAGCAGAGATAAAAAACATGATAGAAAAAGGGCTTATTAAAGAGGGGATAGACAGGCCAGCGGAAATTAAGAAACTTTCCAAAGATGCTTTCAATGCAGTAAAAAATTGGATGGATAATTATTATCGAAACATTGCAAAAGATTTTTATTCGGAAAAATCTATTTCTTATAAAGATAAAAGATTTCCTCATTTGAATATTTATGGGAAAATCGATCTTGTTGAATATTTACCTAATAATTATATTAGAGTGACTGATTTTAAAACTGGTTCGTCGAAAACAAAAAATGTGATAGAAAAAAAAGAAAACGACAGAATGAGTGCTTCTCTCCGTCAACTGGCTATGTATTCATATTTAATTTCTGGAAATGAAAAAGACAAAATTGTTTCTGAATCGAGACTTTTGTTCTTAGAAGAAGATTCGAAAAATAAAAACTCTCTTTATTCTACTCGTATTAATCAAGAAGAAATAGATTTACTTGTTAAGGATATAGAAGATTATGATACCTTAATGAAAAATGGAGAATGGGTGAATCTCCCATGTGAATATAATTCTTATGGTAAAAATATAGAATGCCCTTATTGTGTCCTGCAAAAACAAATTATAAAAAGTTAAAATCTTGGTCCATTGTCTAGCCAGCCGAGATAAAAGCCAACTATAGTTAGAATAATTGTGACAATAATTAAAATTATAAAGATCTTTTTTGTTTTTATGTCCATTTATTTATTGTAGCAAAATATTGCAATTTTGGTATAATTACTCATTATAAGTTTAATTTAAAATATTATGTTAGATGAAAAAACAGGAAATTTAACGCATGGTTTTGAAATTAGGAGTGATCACAGTAATGCGTTGAATTATATGAATACTCACATGAGCCCAAAACAAGTGTCAGATATGGCGGAGCATTTAAAGTCGCATGACAGTGCTCATTTTTTAGTTAATCATGAAGGTGTATCAAAAGAATATAAATTAGTAAAACATGATGGTCACTTTAGAATTCATACAGTCTAAAATTGATGGAAAAAGAAAACAAAAAAGGAACAATGCATCCTCTTTCAATATTGGCTAATCAGGCTTATGAAGTTTTTTCTGATCTTGGTTTCGAAATTGCGACTGGTCCAGAGCTGGAGAGTGAATGGTATAACTTTGATGTTTTAAATGTTCCTAAGGACCACCCAGCACGAGACATGCAAGATACTTTCTTTATTAAAGATAAGAAGGATTATGTTTTGCGTACTCACACGACATCAGTAACCGCTCGGGCAGTTGAGCAGGCGGGGAAGGAGGGCAGGATACCCTGCGCATTTATTTCTATTGGCAAAATATTTAGAAATGAAGCTACTGATGCAACACATGAAATGCAATTTTACCAAATAGATGGAGTAATGATAGGAAATATTTCCGATGGTATCTCTATTGCCCACATGAAAGGTGTGCTTACTCATTTTTACAAAAAAATGTTGGGAGATGAGATAGAGATAGAATTTCGTCCAAGTTTTTTCCCTTTTACGGAACCTTCTATAGAAGTTTTCACTAAGTTTAAAGGTAAATGGCTTGAAATGGGTGGGTCTGGAATGTTACATCCGAATGTTTTACGTAACTTGGGATTAGACCCTACAAAAGTGCAGGGTTTTGCCTTTGGTCATGGTTTTGATCGTATTGCAATGGTCAAGTGGGGAATATCCGATGTTCGATTTCTTTATCAAGGAGATTTACGTCTTAACCAATTTTAATTTATTTTATGAAAATTTCTTATAACTGGCTTAAATCATATATACCTGAAACACCTGACGTAGATAAGCTCGTAGATATTTTCAATTATCATCTTTGCGAAATGGAGAGTTTGGAAAATATGCCAGATAGTGATGTGGTTTTTGATATTAAAGTTTTGCCTAACCGAGCGCATGATTTGCTTAGTCATCGGGGTATTGCCCAAGAACTTTCTTCACTTTTCAATATTCCATTTGTTGATCCGATTTTGGAATGTAAAGTTCCTGAATCAAAATCGACTAAATTAAAAATAGAAATAAAAACAGATAAATGTAGACGATATGCAGGCAGAATAATAAAGAACGTAAAGGTTAGCACCAGCCCGGAATGGATGATCAAATATCTTGAATCCATAGGGCAACGTTCCATCAATAATATTGTAGATGCATCCAATATAGTTATGTATGGTTGCGGTCAGCCAACTCATGCCTTCGATTTAGATAAAGTGGATGGTGAGATAATCATACGTGACGCAAAAGATGGGGAAAAGATGACTACATTGGACAATAAAGAAGTAAATTTTAAAAGTTCCAATATCGTTATAGCTGATTCTAAAAATACTTTGGCTATAGCCGGTATAAAAGGGGGCAAAATTGCGGAAGTAGACAACAACACTAAGAATATAATTTTAGAAGTTGCAAATTTTGACTCGACGTCTGTGCGAAAAACAGCCCAAGCTTTGAATATTTTTACCGACGCACGAAAACGATACGAAAACGATCTATCACCAGAATTAGTGACTTATGCAATGAAAAAACTTTCTGCATTGATTTTAGAAATGTGCCCAGAAGCTATTTTTGAAGAAATTGTAGATGTTTATCCTAAAAAGCAAGAAATAAAAAAGCTTTCTTTTTCAGTTGATAGAATTTCTAAAATTTTAGGACTTACTGTTTCGGCAAATGAAATAAAAGATATTTTAAAAAGATATAATTTTGAATTTGAAAATAATAATGGAAATTTTGAAATAGTAGTTCCATCTTTGCGTCTTGATTTAACAATCGAAGAAGATATGGCGGAAGAAATAGGAAGAATTTTAGGATACGATAAAGTAAAAGGAAAAGTGCCTAAAATTAATTTCCAACCAAAACAAAATAAAATGTACGCAAAAATACTTTGGGCCAGGACTAAACTTTTAAATGATGGATATAGTGAAATAATGAATAGTACCTTCTGTAATAACGGGGAAGTGGAAGTACTTGCTTCTGCTTCAGACAAAAAATTTTTAAGAACGAATTTAACTGATGGTCTAAAAGAAAGTTTGAAATTAAACCAATTAAACGCTCCTTTGCTGGGGATGAACGAGATAAAGATTTTTGAAATTGGAACAGTGTTCAAAAAAGACAAAGAAGAAATGCATGTGGCTTATGGAGATAAAAAAGAAATTAAAGAAATGAGCCTCGATGAATTTTACAAGAAAGCCGAATCTGATACTTTTGACCAGGATCTCATGCTTCGCAACGTCGACCATTTACAAAAGCACACAGGCGCAGCTTTCAAAATGTGGTCTCTGTTTCCTTTTATTGCGCGTGATGTAGCAGTATGGGTGCCTGAAGGAGTAATAAATGAAGATGTTGCTAAAATAATCAAAGAAAATATGGGGAATATGATAATTAAGGGTCCAGAACTATTCGATGAGTTTAAAAAAGGGAATCAAATTTCTTACGCTTTTCGGCTAGTTTTTCAGTCATTTGAAAGGACTTTAACAGACCAAGAAGTAAACGACATTATGACCCAAATAACCAATAAAATCAAGGATAAAAAGACTAATGGGGTTGGTTGGCAAGTGAGATAAAATTTGATATAATATCCTTAACATGGCAAAAGAAAAGAAGACTAAAAAGGACGAGAAAAACTTACCCGTCCCTGGGGGAGTGCATCATTATGATGCTTCTGATATTTCCGTTCTAGAAGGCCTAGAGCCCGTTAGACGCCGTCCAGGTATGTATATTGGTACAACTGGCCCAGAAGGATTACATCACCTAATTTGGGAGATTTTCGACAATTCGCGCGATGAAGCGATGGGTGGTTTTTGTAATGATATTGAGATTGTGCTTCTTCCTGATAATTGTATTCGGGTAGCGGATAATGGCCGAGGAATCCCGATAGATATGCACAAAAAAACAAAAGTTTCTGCCCTAGAGACCGTGATGACCACTCTTCATGCTGGAGGAAAATTCGGAGGAGAAGGATATAAAGTCTCTGGAGGTTTACATGGAGTTGGTGCGTCGGTGGTAAATGCTCTTTCTATTTATTGTAAAGCGGAAGTGCATAGAGATGGTGGTAAATATGTTCAGGAATATTCGGAAGGCAAGAGGAAGAGCGCAGTGAAAAAAGCTGGAGCTTCTAAACTTCACGGTACGATTATTGCCTTTGAGCCAGATCAAAAGATTTTTGGTGAAATTAAATTTGATTGGACTACAGTGGTGAACCATATTCGTCAGCAAGCGTATTTGGTAAAAAAATTAAAAGTTTCAATCATTGATGCACGTGAATGGGATAACAAAAAAGGACTAGACGAGTCTGATGTTTTTTATTTTAGAGATCTAGAGTTGGAATTACCTTCAGTCTCTTTTTATTTTGAAGGTGGGTTAGTTTCTCTTGTAAAATACTATAATAAATTTCAAAAACCGATTCAAAGTAATATTTTTTATGTTGAAAAAGAAATAGACAAAGTCGGTGTAGAGATTGCTCTGCAGTATGTGGACGACATTGTAGATAGAATTTTTCCTTTTGCCAATAATATTTATACTCAAGAAGGAGGAACACATGTAACCGGTTTTAAAACAGCTCTCACTAGAACTCTCAATACTTACTGTAAGAAAAATGAAATGATGAAAGAATCCGAAGGTGGCTTTACTGGAGACGATGTTTTGGAAGGGTTGACGGTTGTTATTTCAGTAAAACTTCGTGAAATACAATTTGAAGGACAGACTAAAGGTAAACTAGGAAGTATGGAAGCTCAAGGAGCCGTAGCATCTGTCTTTGGGGAAGCCTTTGCAAGTTTTTTAGAAGAGAATCCCGACGATGCTAAGGCCATAGTTAATAAGTCTATCCTTGCTTTGAAAGCACGTAAGGCGGCTAAGGCGGCAAAAGATTCAATTCTTCGTAAGGGTGCATTGGAAGGGATGACCTTGCCTGGAAAATTAGCAGATTGCCAAAGCAAAAATGCTTCTGAGTCTGAATTATTCTTAGTAGAGGGAGATTCAGCAGGAGGTTCAGCTAAACAGGGACGAGACCGTCGTACTCAAGCGATCCTGCCACTGCGGGGGAAAATCTTAAATGTTGAACGTGCGCGCATAGATAAAATGCTTGCTTCCAAAGAAGTTAAATCTCTGGTTATTGCGATGGGTACTTCCATCGGAGACACTTTTGATTTAGACAAAATGCGTTATCATAAAATAATCATTGCGACTGATGCCGATGTGGATGGTTCACACATTCGTACTTTACTTTTGACTCTTTTCTATCGATATTTCAGACAAGTCATCGATGCTGGATATATTTATATTGCTCAGCCACCACTTTATAAAATTAAAAAAGGTAAAGAAATTTTATATGCTTATACTGATGATGAGAAAATAAAAATAGTAGGCAAGAGTGCTGACGTTGTTGAGATTGAAGAAGCTGAAAGTCCTGAGTCTCCCGAGAGATCAGAAGCCGAAGGTCCTGAGCAGAGCGAAGGAAAGACAAAATCTAGTAAGATTCATATTCAGCGCTTTAAAGGGCTCGGAGAAATGAATCCTGAAGAACTCTGGGAGACAACGATGGATCCGAGTCATCGAGTACTTAAGAAAGTAGAAATCAATGATGCCGAAGAAGCAAATAATATTTTTGATATCCTAATGGGCTCCGAAGTCCCACCTCGTAAATCTTTCATTCAATCAAATGCAAAACTCGCAGAGATTGATATTTAGATATAAAAAATAAAAAACCTTTTATTTTTCATTATCTATTTTTTCTAAAATTTTTGGAATTTTCTTAAAATCGTTTGTCAAAGTTTCCCTCATGCCTCCATTGTAAAGTGCAGCCGCTGGGTGATAGAGAGGGAGAAAATGTTTCGTATTAATATGATTAAATTTTTTTATTAAAAGTTTCCCGTGTACTGCTGAGATTTTCTCGATTGGGAAAAAATCATTCATTGAGTGTCTACCTAGAAAAACTATCAGTCTTGGGTTTATAAAATTAATTTCTTCGATCAGCCATTCTCGGCAAGCGTCTTTTTCTTCTGGTAATGGATCGCGATTATTCGGTGGTCGATATTTTACAATGTTTGTTATGTAAATTTCTTCACGTTTTAGTTTTATCACATCAAGCATTTCAGCTAAGAATTTCCCCGCAGCCCCGACAAAAGGTCGGCCTTGCTTGTCTTCTTCTTTGCCAGGGGCTTCGCCGATAAAAACTATTTCTGAATTTGAATTACCATCTCCGGGAACAGGCTGGGTAGCCGTTTTCTTTAATTCACATTTACAATTTGTGAACCATTTCTCATGTATTTTCTTTAGTTCTTCATCTTTTTCCATTAAAAAGAGTTTATAAGAAATTATTTCTTATCATTTATTTCATCCAAAAGTTTTTTCAAAAGTTCCTCTTTTGATATTTGGCCGAGCTGGCCATTGTCTCGAGATTCTAAGGTTACCTTATTGGCTTCTATTTCTTTATCACCGACAACTATCCAATAAGGTATTTTATTATTTTTTGCATCACGAACCTTTCCACCCAAATTTTCTTCAGCGTCATCTAATTCTACACGAATATCTCGTTCTTTCAATAAATCAAAAACTTGTTTCGCATATTCGTTATGGTTGGTGCGTACTGGAATAACTTTCACTTGTACAGGAGCAAGCCAGAGAGGGAAGTTACCAGCGTAGTGCTCGATAAGAATCCCAAGAAATCTTTCTGGAGAGCCGACTATGGCTCGATGGATCATTACTGGAGTTTTTTCTTTGCCATCTTTGTCGTTATAAGTTAGTTTAAATCTTTGAGGCATGATGAAATCAAGCTGGATTGTAGAAATCTGCCATTCTCTTCCCAAAGAGTCTTTGGTGATTATGTCCATTTTAGGGCCATAGATAGCAGCTTCACCAACAGCTTTTTCGTATTCAATTTTATTTTCATTTAAAATACTCTCAAGAATCAATTGAGATGTTTCCCAGTCTTTAACATCACCTAAGTATTTTTCTTTCTTTTCTGGATCCCAAAGAGAAAGTCTTATTTTGTAATTCATTCCATAAGTCGTCAGAGCTTTTTTAATTACTCCGAGGATATTTTCAAATTCTTGTTTTACTTGATCTTCTCTACAGAATGAATGGCCATCATCTTGGCAAAAACACCTAAGTCTTGTTAAACCATTTAATTCTCCTGGTCTCTCGTCTCTATATAAATTTGCAAAATCAGAATAACGAATTGGTAAATCCCTATAGCTTCTTGGTCTAGAGGCATAAATTTGAGTATGTTGTGGACAGTTCATTGGTTTTAGAAAAAAATCTTCTTCACTATATTGTGAACGTACCGTTAGCATATCTTCTTTGTATTTTTCGTAATGTCCAGAAATTTTGAATAATTCTGCTTTATTAAAGTTTGGGGTATGAACTTCTCCAAAACCAAGTTCCGCATTTAACTCTCTTGAGAAATTAATTATTGCATTACGTATTATGCTGCCTTTAGGTGTAAACATTGGCATTCCACTTCCAATTAAATCAGAAAATACAAATAGGTCTTGTTCTTTCCCAATTTTTCGGTGGTCTCTTTTTCTGGCTTCTTCTTGCTGAAGAATATAAGCATCTAATTCTTCTTTGGTTTCAAACGCTAAACCATAAATACGGGTGAGCATTTTGTTTTTTTCATCTCCACGCCAATATGCTCCAGCGACACGGTCGAGTTTAAAACATTGTGGATCTATCTCTTGGGAGGGATTTTTCAAATGTCCACCACGGCATAAATCAGTAAAACCCCCACAAGTATATGTGGTAATTTTTTCTCCACGGTCAGCAATTTCGTTTATTAACTCTACTTTATATTCATTTTTGAAAAATTTTAGAGCTTCTTCTTTTGATATTTCTTTATGCTCCCACTGCGTCCATTTAGGTAGTCTTTTTCGCATTACATCCTCTATTTTCTTTAAATCTGTGTCGGATACTTTTTCTTCACCAAAATCGATATCATAATAAAAGCCATTATCTACCACAGGGCCTAAGGTAATTTTTATTTTATCAAATTTATATATTTCTCCGACTGAAGCTGCGAGCAGGTGAGCCAAAGTGTGTCTCAGATTACTCAATTTGTCATCTTTTTTCATATTTTTAATAATATCACACTTTATTTTGCTTTTCATCTTTAATATGCTAGTATAAACACATTATGGTAGTACGAATGAGACATACAAAATCGCATACAAAGAACCGACGTTCTCACCATGCTTTGGAGAGTACGAGTTTCTCTAATTGTGAGAATTGCAAAGCTTTAAAAAGACGACACACAGTTTGTTCTGGTTGTGGTTTTTACCGTGGTAAAAAAGTTTTAGACTTAATCAAAAAGACAGAAAAGAAGCAAAAGAAAGCTAAAGCAAAAAAGGCAGAAGAAAGTAAATAATTATGGCGCCCCTCGCGCAGGCGCGCTCGGGATGCTCATAAATTATATTCATTTCGTTCATTAATTTATGGCAAATCGGCACCTTTCCAGATCAATAGTTCTTCAGACGCTTTTTGAGTGGGATTTTTCAGAGGGAATTAAAGCTAGTAAAGACAGCATTGAGAATGTCCTAAAAAGAAATTTAAAAGAATTTGCTCCTGGTTGCGAGGATGATGTTTTTGTATTTTCACTATTAAATCAAGTTATTAAAAAACAACGAGTAATTGATGAAATCATAGAAAAGGCCGCTCCAGACTGGCCTATTGATAAAATTTCTATTATTGATAGAAATATTTTAAGAATCGGCTTAGCCGAACTTCTTTTCGGTGATCGCAAAGAAGTTCCTCCAAAGGTGGCCATCAATGAGGCTATAGAATTAGCAAAAACTTTTGGTGGAGAAAATTCTAGTAAATTTGTTAATGGTGTTCTGGGGGCAGTTTACAAAGAAATAGGTGAGCCATGCAAAGAGCAAATTAGTAAAAAAAAGAAACACGAAGAGGTAGTAGATATTTCTAAATTACCAATTGATAAAAAGGGGGGAGCGCTTGTTTATGCCAGGGAAGACAACAAAAAAGACGGTAAAATTATGTTTGCTTTAGTTCACGATGTTTTTGGATACTGGACTATTAGTAAGGGAAGTATTGAAAAGGGTGAAAAAGAGGAGGATGCGACTGTGAGAGAAATCAAAGAAGAAATTGGATTAGATATTGAAATAGAAGAAAAATTGGGGGAGAATGAATATGTGGCCACTCATCCTCTCTCTGGAAAAAGTTTAAAGAAGGTAGTTTATTTTTTAGCGAAGAGTGAGCATAAAGAACTTGTTTTAGAAAAGTCTGGTGGGCTAGATGCAGCTCGGTGGTTTCCACTTTCGGCTATTCCGGAACTTCGTATTTACAACGATATAATACCTTTATTTAGTAAAGCAATTGAAATTATTTCAAAAAAATGATGAGCAAAGCGAATACATTTTTAGAAACCCTGTTAAATCCTCGCTTTGCGAGGTTTTGCCGTAGGCAAAATCTAACAGGGTACGCAAATTTATTATTCATTAATATTCATATAAATTTGGTATGATACAATTTTCAGAGTTTGAAAAAAAAATAAAAGTAATTTTTAAAGACAAAAATTTGCTCAAACAATCTTTTACGCACCGTTCTTATATTAATGAAAATCCAAAAGTGGATATTTCTCATAATGAACGTTTGGAATTTTTAGGTGATGCGGTTCTTGAGCTTATCGTCACAGATTTTCTTTATAAAAAGTATCCAAACTACCCAGAAGGAAAGTTAACCGCTCTTCGTTCTGCTCTTGTTAATGCTGTTATTATTTCTGAACTTGCTTCAAAATTAGGAATGAATGATTATTTACTTTTATCCAAAGGTGAAGCGAAAGATTTCGGTAAAGCCAGGCAATATATTTTAGCCAATACTTATGAAGCATTTATTGGAGCAATGTATTTAGATCAAGGATATGAAGTGGTGGATAAGTTTGTGACCCAAACTCTCTTGCCGAAGACAGAAGAAATAGTAAACAAAAAACTTTGGCGTGATGCGAAGTCCTTGGTGCAAGAAAAAGCACAAGAATTTGTTTTAGTTACCCCTCTGTATAAAGTTTTACATCAGTCAGGGCCTGATCATGATAAACATTTTACTGTTGGTATTTATTTTGGGAAAGATTTGATAGCAGAAGGTAAAGGGGGAAGCAAGCAAGAAGCGGAACAGAGTGCTGCTTTAGCTGCATTAAAAATAAAAAATTGGGTTGATTAAAATAAGATAATGCGATTAAAAACACTGCAAATCAATGGTTTTAAGTCTTTTGCTCAAAAAACTGTTTTGGAGTTTAATACCCCGATTGTTTCTATTGTAGGGCCAAATGGATCTGGGAAGTCGAATGTGGTAGAGGCTATTCGTTTTGTTTTGGGCGAGCAATCTATGAAGTCCATGCGTGGAAAGGGAGGTTCTGATCTTGTTTTTAAAGGATCAAAAAATTTATCAAAAGGGTCACGCGCAGTGGTTACTATTTATTTTAATAATGTTGATAAAATTTTTAAACTAGCGAATGACAACGGAGATGATATAAATTTAAATTATGATGTTATCTCAATTTCTCGGGAAGTTTTTTCTGACGGACTTAATAAATATATTTTAAACAATACGGAGGTTAGACTAAAAGATATTCATAATTTGTTGGCCTCGGTTAACATTGGTTCTTCTGGGCATCATATTATTTCTCAAGGTGAGGCAGATAGAATTTTAAATGCGAATGCACGAGATAGAAAGGAGATGGTAGAAGATGCTCTGGGACTGCGAATTTATCAATATAAAATAAGAGAGTCCGAGAGGAAATTAGAACGAACAAATGAAAACATGAAAGAAGTTGTTCTCTTGCGACGGGAAAATGCTCCGCACCTTAATTTTTTAAAGAAACAAGTAGAAAAATTTGAAAAAACAAAAGAGATGCAAGTGGAATTAGTAACTCTTTATCGAGAATATCTTAAAAAAGAGAGTGTTTATTTAGAACAAGAAAAAGAAACCCTTTCTTCTGAAAGAAATAAATTAAAAGAAGAGTTAAGTGTCGTAGATAGTAAAATTTCAAATACCGAAGACAACAATAACACCAAGGGTAATAAGAAAATAGAAGAACTTAGAAAAGTCGAAGAGAGTTTAAATTCTCTTCGAGGAGTTAAAAGTGAAATAGAACGCAAGCTCGGGCGCATAGAGGGAATGGTTGAAATGGAGGAGCATAGAAAAGAACAAAAATCTTTATTTGTGGAAATTTCTCAGGAAGAAATAAAAAATATAATTGGCGAAATAAATAATTCTATTGAATTGGCTTTTTTGAAAGAAAGTATAGAGGAAATCAAACCAGTCTTGGAAAGTATTAAGAATATTTTAAAGAAATTCTCTCCAAGTGACAAAGATGAATCAAATCATAATTTAGAAATAGAAAAACTGAAGAAAATAGAAGAAGGGATCCTAGAAGAAATGAAAGGAATTGAAAATAAAGAAAAAGAAATAATTCAATCAATAGAATTATTAAAGCAAGAGATAAATAAAGAAATGGAAGCCTTGCGTGACTTGGAGCGAGAGAAGTTTCAATTTAAAGTTAGGCATCAAGAATTGACATCACAATTAGAATTGGTGGCTATTAAAGAAGAGAATTTGAAAGGAAGAGCAGAGGCTTTTCAAAATGAGATAAAAGAAGGCGCTGCCTTGATTGGGCAAGAAGTTTTGTCTTATAAAAATTATGAAATAGAAGAGGAAAAAGTAGAAAATACTCAAGAAAATTTAAAAAGAAAAATTGAACGTATAAAAATAAAATTAGAAGACACAGGACTTGGCAATGGGGCAGAAATAATGAAAGAATTTAAAGAAGTTTCTGAGAGGGATCAATTTTTAATGAAAGAAATGGAAGACCTAGAGAGAAGTATTGAATCTTTGCAAAAACTTATTTCAGATTTAAAGGAAAAAATAGACATAGAGTTCAAGGAGGGTGTGAAAAAAATTAATGTAGAATTTCAAGAATTTTTTTCATTAATGTTTGGTGGTGGGCATGGGGCACTTTCTATTGTTGAAATCAAAAAGAGGAAAAATACTGAAGCTAATGATGAAGATTTAGATGATGAAGAAAAATTAGAAGAAGAGGAAGAGGTTGTGGTTGAAAAAGGAATAGAAATAAATGTTTCTTTGCCACATAAAAAAGTAAAAGAACTTCATGCTTTCTCAGGAGGGGAAAGATCACTTACTTCTATTGCTTTACTTTTCGCTATGTCGCAAGTTAATCCACCACCTTTCCTAGTGCTTGATGAAACAGATGCAGCCTTAGACGAAGCAAATTCTAGAAAATATGGAGATATGTTAGAAAAACTTTCAAAACATTCTCAGCTTATTGTTGTTACACATAATCGCGAGACGATGTCCCGGGCTGGGGTTCTTTATGGCGTTACTATTGGGAGAGACGAAGCTTCCAAACTTCTCTCTGTAAAGTTTGAAGAAGCCACCCAGATTGCAAAGTAGATAATTTATGAAATTGATTCTTGGTTCATCTTCAAAATATAGAAAAGATATTCTGGAAAAAGCAGGATATGTTTTTGATGTATTAGCGCCTGATATTGATGAGAAATTAATCAAAACAAATGATCCGTACGAAAGACCCTTAATTTTAGCTCATGCTAAAGCTGATGCTTTGGTTGCTAGAGTAAAAGAACCAGCTTTTGTTATTGCCTTAGATCAAGTTGTTGTTTACGAAGGGAAACTTTATGAAAAACCGATAGATGAAAAAGAAGCACGCATATTTTTTGATCACTATAATACAGGTGGAGTACCTGAATCAATTTGTGCAGTAGTGGTGGTTAATACTAGAACTGGTAAAAGATATAACGGGGTTGATAAGGTAAAAATATTTTTTAAACATATACCAAATACTGTAATTGAAAATTTCATAAAAAAAAATCAACCACTTACGCGCGCCGGTGGGTTTGGTATTCAAGACACAGTTCTAGAGCCTTATGTAAAAAAAATTGAAGGAACAGAAGACAGTGTCGCAGGTATGCCTATTCATTTATTAAAAAAATTACTTACAGAAGCTGGGTATTAATTTGTTTTTATTTCCTGAAATTTTACTCTCTCTTCTTTGCCTTTTGTTATATTGCTTATTTGAAAAACAGAATTTAGTTGGGTTATATCTTTTCTAACAACAATCGAACCATCTTTAAATAATTTTAATTCTAAAAGCATACCTTGCATGGTTGGTTTGCTCCACGATTGATCAAAAACGAAATTGCCGAGTGAGTAGGCAATAAAACTCATACACGAACTTTGAGTGCAATCTTTTGGGCTGTAAACTTCCGTATCTTCTATGACATGTGGATGACTTCCGATGATAATTTTCGCACCATTATCAACTGCTCGATGAGCTAGAGATTCTTGTCTTGCATTATGTTTTGCTTTATATTCATCACCAAAATGAAATGAAACTATTAAGTAATCAACTTGCTTTGATGCATTTTGAATTATTTCATCAAAACGTGGATTGTTGGTCAAGAGTAAACCAGCCTTATCAACTTTTGCTTCCATCCAGTTTGGCCCTACATCCGAAAATGCAAGAAAGCCGATTTTTGTTCCATATTTTTCAATAATCGTCGGTGTCTCAGATTCCAATTTTGTATTTCCTCCGCCAGTATAAAGAATTTCATTTTCTTTCAATCTTGCTAGGGTATCAACGAAAGCACTATTTCCCCAATCTCCAACATGATTATTGGCTACTGACAAAATATCAATACCTGCACCCTTTAAGGCTGGAATAACAGCTGGGCTCATTCTAAAAGAATATAAATTTTTCTGGTCAACTCCTTTGTCGGAGACAGTACCTTCTAGATTTGCAAAAACGATGTCAGATTCTTTTAGGATGGATGTTTTTTCAAAAAGCGCAGAATAATCATTATTAAAATTTTTGATAACTGAATTTTCTACTCCGCGATCAAGCATTATGTCGCCGGCGAAAGTGAGGGTCACGAAATTCGGATCTTTAATATCTGGCATCCCAATTTTTTCTTGTACCCAATTAGTATTAGCATCGGCTTCTCCGCCATAATATATATTTTTATTTAAATATTTTAAAATAGTTTCTACGTCTTTTTTACGGTCCTCACTCTGCAGAAGGGTAATGGCGATGGGGCGAAGGCCGTTTTGTCCAAGAGGAAGATTGAAAAGAGACACAACTGTTTGTTTGGCAGGATCTGTATACCCACTTTTTCCACCTAAATAACCATTTTTACCAAGAAATTGACTTATATTTGACCAGTTGTGTTTTTTATTTGAATAACTTCTTTTTGTTGTAACTTTAAATAAATCTGGTTGTTGTTGGATTAAATACCCGGTTAATTTGAAAAGGTCGGAAGGAGTTGATTGATTTTGAAAAGAGAGTCCACTTGGATCACCAAAAGAGGTTGAAGTCATTTGTAATTTTTCTGCCTGTTGGTTCATTTTCGAAATAAAACTATTTCGGTCGAAATATTCCGCAAGCGCTTCGGCTGCATCATTACTTGATTCTAAAAGAAGGGGATAGAGCAGGTCAGAGATTTTTATTTTTTCTCCTAATTTTAGTTCGCCGTTTTGACCTTCTGTCGCTAAGGCCGTTTTAGTGATTTTTGTATTGTCTTCTTCGGTCGATATTTCTTTTGTGACTAAAGCTGTCATAAGTTTAGAAACAGAAGCGATTGGAAATTTCTGATCTTGATTTTTTGAGAGGATTACTTCTCCAGTATTTAAATCTCCGACCAAAAAGGCCTTGGCTGAAATTTTTGGTTGTCCGTTGGTGTCTTTATTGATATAAAAATATTGAGATTTAGTTGCGCTACTAATTGTTTCCGGTGGGATAAGTTGTATGACGGTGGCCGTATTATTTTTTGGTTGTAGTATTTTTAGATAAGCACTACTCTTAAAAAGAAACGATGCGAAAAAAATACCCAGGATTATTGGAGGTAGTATCCAAAATATTAATTTTATTTTTGGCTTTGACATTTTTATACTAAAACATAATCAATTGTTTTTCTTTCTAAATCAACTGCTTTTACTTTTATTTTTAATTTATCACCGAGCCTATATCTTTTTTTCTTTTTTTGTCCAATTAATTCTAATTTCTTTTCATTAAAAATATAGAAGTCGTCCTTCATTTCTCGTACTCGTACAAGCCCTTCACATTTTGTTTCTATTTCTTCTACATAGATACCCCATTCATTTATACCACTTATCACTCCCTCAAAAACTTTTCCTAAACGCTTAGACATATATTCTACCTGTTTATATTTTACAGACATACGTTCAGCTTCAGATGCACGTTTTTCTTGTTCAGATGAAATTCTCGCAATCTTTTCATATTCATGCAGTTTTTCTTTTTCCACTTTTTTGCCAGCTAAATAATCAAGAAGAAGCCTGTGTACAATGATGTCTGGATAGCGTCTGATTGGGGAAGTAAAATGAGTATAATAAGCAAAAGCCAAGCCGTAATGTCCTATATTTTTTGTAGAATAAACTGCTTTAGCCATTGATCGTATCACTGCACGGTTGACTGTATCACTCATAGTATCTTTATTAGCCAAACTTAAAAGTAATTTATTTATTTCATTAGTTGGGATAACTCCATCTTGGATTGAAACTTTGTGTCCTAAACTTCTTAAGAAAAAGGCTAAGTCAATCATTTTTTCTTTACTTGGAAAATCATGAATACGATAGAGAGAAATATTTTTAGAAAGGACTTCTGCCACCTTTCTATTCGCTAAAAGCATAAATTCTTCAACTAATTTCTCTGAGTCGCCCCGTTCTTTTTTAATTACTTTGATTGGCACTCCATTAGGGTCCAGTATAAATTTGACTTCTGCTTGTTCAAGGGACATTGCTCCTTGTTCAAATCTTTTCTTTGTTAATTTCCTTGCTAAGTCATTTAAAGTTGAAAACTCTTTATAAAAGGGAGCCATTTTGTTTTTTATTGTTTTCTCTGCTTCATCATAGGTAAATCTTTTTTGTGAATGTATGATTGTGTGTCCGAACCACTCACTTTTTACCTTTGCATTTTTATCAACAATAAAAACTGCACTCATTGTGAGTCGATCTTTATTTGGGACTAGACTGCACAAATCATTTGAGAGAATTTCCGGGAGCATTGGGATTGTTCTATCTACTAAATAAACGGAAGTTCCTCTTTCGCGCGCTTCTTCATCCAATGCACTGCCAACTTTGACATAGTGTGTTACGTCTGCGATGTGTATACCTATTTCATATCTTACTCCGCCATCTGCCGGATCATTGTCTAGTTCTTTAAATGATATAGCGTCATCAAAATCTTTTGCGTCTATTGGGTCAATTGTAAAAGTTAGTGTTTTTCTAAAGTCACGACGATCTTTATAATCACTTTCCTTAATTCCTTCTCGTTTTATTTTTTTTGCTTCTTCTTCTACTTTATTTGGAAGTTCTGAATCGAAACCCTTTTCTATCGCAATTGCCTGCATTTCGGTATTGTTATTGCCGGGTTTTCCTAAAATTTTTATTACTTTTCCTTCTGGAGCTTTGCGAGAATCTTTCCACGAGACCATTTCCACAAAAACTTTTTGACCTGCTAAAGCCCCATTTAGAAATTCATTCGGTATTAAAATATCCGTATACATCTTTAGGTCGTCTGGTTTGAGAAAAAATAATTTATCGTCCATTTCTAATATCCCCGCAAAACGAGTTTTTGCACGATTGATTATTTTTAGCACCTCTCCAGTTTGCCGTCCTTGGCTTTTGGGGTGTAATAGTATTTCTACTAAGTCTCCATGTAGGGCAGTATTTAAATGTTTAAAACCAACCTCAGGATCTTGCCCTTTATCTTTCTCTGCTCCTGTTGCAACATACCCTGTTCCTTTGGAAGATATAGATATAATTCCCTTAACCTTAGACCCCTCGGCGGCAGCTCTACGGGCGGTGCTTTCTATGTTATTTCTTTTTCTCTTTATTCGGTGTTTCACTCTATCAATATAACATAAAAAGATAGATTGTATTGCTTTTTAAAGTTTTTATGATAAGCTATTCCTATGTTAAAAATAAGACTTCAGAGAATAGGTAGAAAAAATGATCCGTCGTTTCGGGCTGTTTTGACTGATTCAAAAAATAGTACCAAAAGCGGAAGGTTTTTGGAAATATTAGGGACTTATAATCCCAAAGCCAAAGAAGATGGAGCGAAGAAGAATTTGAATGCCGATAGAATCAAATATTGGATGAGTAAGGGTGCAAAATGTTCCGAGACAATGCATAATTTTTTAGTGCACGACAATATCATTTCTGGTAAAAAAATAAACGTATTACCTAAAAAGAAGCCAACAGTTAAGCGTAAGGAGTTGAAAGCTAAAAAATAATTTTGTATAATTATTGGAGCAGTCATTCGGTCGTTATGCTGCAAAGATTAGTAAAAGATTAAAAATATAAATTCTGAAAACATTATGGAAGAAGCTGACAAGACATTTCTAGAATACGTGGTTAAGGCACTCGTCGACAATCCAAATGATGTGAAGATTGATCGTACTTTAGACGAAATGGGAGTCCTTATAACCCTAACCGTCAATCCTGCTGATATGGGCAAGATTATCGGAAGAATGGGAAATACGGCAAAAGCTATTCGTACTCTGCTTCGCATTATTGGTATGAAGAATAATGCTCGCGTAAATCTAAAAATCAATGAACCAGAGGGAAGTGTTAGACCAGAAAGACCTATGGGATCTGTGGGGCATGTAAATTCTGCTCCAACGATGAAGACCGTAGATCAAGCAATGGAAGATCTAAAAGGAATCTAAATAAAATCCCCCGAAAGGGGGATTTTATTTATAATATATTATTATGCGTTTTCATATAATTACAATTTTTCCTGATATTTTTGATTCATATTTAAATGAATCTATTATTGGCCGAGCAATAAAAAATAAAATTATTTCTGTAAAATTTTATAATCCAAGAGATTTTATAAAAGCACCCAAAAACAATTATAAGCCTGTCGATGACAAACCTTACGGCGGAGGTCCAGGAATGGTGATGCGAGCCGAACCACTATTAAAGGCAGTGGCGAAGGTCCTGAGCATCGCGAAGGGCAAGAGCCGAAAAATTCTAATCATTAATTTTATTCCAAGTGCTCCAAAATTCACTACTAATTTTGCTAAAACATTTTCCAAAAAGTATACAGATATTATTTTAATTTGTGGAAGATATGAAGGAATAGATGCGCGGATAGATAAAATTCTAAAAACTAAAAAGTTTTCAATAGGGGATTATGTACTGACTGGTGGGGAACTTCCAGCGATGGTTCTCATTGATTCTATCTCTCGTCAAATTCCTGGGGTGCTTGGTAAATATGAATCTTTAGAAGAAGAGCGTGTCTCAAGTAGTGAAGTCTACACTCGTCCGGAAGTTTTGAAATATAAGGGCAAAAATTACAAAGTTCCAAAAGTTTTACTTTCTGGAAATCATAAGAAGATTGAAGAGTGGAAGAAGAAGTAACGGCTCAAATGCTGGTATTTGAGTCGTTCACCACATAATCCCCAGTCCAAATTTGACAAAAAAGCTAAAATAGAGTAGGCTACTTGAGATTCACTGATTGAGTACTTGATGCAATCCTGTGTATATATTACAAGGTTTTTAACTTAATCATATCTAAATAAACTTAAAGAAGCTAAAGAAAAGCATTTTTCATCTGTTTTTCTTTCGTTTTTTTTGTTTATAAAGAGCAAACTAAATATGCCTAAAGAAATAAGTGCAACGAAGCGTCCGAAAAAATATTTTTTACGATACAAGAAGCCCTTAGTAGAGTTTCCAAATTTAACTGAAGCTCAATTAAAAAGTTTCAAATGGCTAATAGAGAGTGGTATCGGAGAAGTCTTTAAAGAATTTTCTCCAATCATTGATTACTCTGGAAAAAAGTTTCAATTAGAATTCACTTCTTTTTCTTTAAGTGAATCTAAAATTGATGAAAACAATTCGAAAATAAATAAACTTTCTTATCAAGGGACCCTCAAGGCGCGAGTAAAATTAACTAATAAAATTCTCGGAACTGTTAAAGAGCAAGAAATTTTCATGTCAGATTTTCCTTTAATGACTTCGCATGGAACTTTCATTATCAACGGAGTAGAGCGTGTTATTGTACCTCAGCTTGCACGAAGTTTCGGGGTATTTTTTACAGAATCTGAAAACAAAGGCACTAAATATTTTGGTGCAAAAATTATTCCAGCTCGTGGGGTATGGATTGAAATAGAATCAGAATCAGATGGTGGAATTTATATCCGCATAGACAAAAAGAGGAAATTTCCTGCAATAGCATTATTGAGAGCTATGGGTTATGAGACAAATGACATGCTTTTAAAAGCATTTGCTGGTAATCCTGTAGCCGAAGAAATAATTAAAGCATCTTTAGCCAAAGAAGGAGACAAAAGTCTGAATGATTCTTGTGTTGAAATTTACAAGCGTCTCCGAGATGGGGATATGGCTACGGCTGAAAATGCCAAAGAATTTATTCATTCTTTATTTACAGCGGAACGCTATGACCTTTCTCCAGTGGGACGATTTAGATTTAATCAACGTTTCGAAAAGGGAATGGGAGAAGATGAGATGGCTCGTCGAATAATTTCTAAAGAAGACCTAGTTACAGTAATTTCTCATATTATTGTTTTAAACAATACACCCCTAGCAAAAGCTGATGATATAGATCATTTGGGTCAGAGACGAGTACGTTTTGTTGGAGAAATACTTCAGCAAAAAGTGCGTACGGGTATGATGCAGATTAAAAGAAACATTCAAGATCGAATGTCTATTATTGATGTTGATACAGCCATGCCGATTGCTATTATTAATCAGCGACCACTACAAGCTCGGATTAAAGAATTTTTCACTACTAACCAACTTTCACAATTTATGGCGCAAGAAAACGTACTTTGTGAAATGGAGCATTTGCGTACTCTCTCAGCCTTAGGACCCGGAGGTCTTACTCGTGAACGTGCGGGCTTGGAAGTGCGTGATGTGCATCCTTCACACTACGGAAGAGTGTGTCCTATTCATACCCCAGAAGGACCAAATATCGGACTTATTTTACACCTTTCAACTTATGCAAAAATAAATGATTTTGGAATTATTGAAACTCCTTATGTCAAAGTTAAAAATGGGAAAATAACTGGTGAAATAGTTTACCTAAATGCTTTAGAGGAAGAAAAATATAACATTGCGCATGCTGGAACTCCTTATGATGAAAATGGAAAAATAACAGAAGAAAAAGTAGAAGCAAGAATTAAAACAGAACCAGGAACAGTCTCTCGCACTGAGGTTGATTTTATTGACGTTGCTCCGAACCAAGCTTTTTCTATTGCAACTTCCATGATTCCATTTTTGGAACACAATAATGCAAACCGTGCACTCATGGGAAGCAACATGCAGAAACAAGCTGTGCCATGTGTTCTACCTGAAGTGCCACTTGTGGCAACAGGTATTGAAGAATTAGCAGTGCGAGATTCAGGTAGATTGGTTATTGCAGAAGAAGATGGAATTGTTTCTTATTTGGATGCTAAAAAAATAGTTATTAAAGGTAAGAACAATGAAAAACATGACAAAACATATACTTTAATTAATTTTCTAAGAAATAACAATTTTGCTGTTTTCCATCAGCGTCCACTAGTGAATGTTGGTGATAAAGTTAAGAAGGGTGATGTGCTTGCCGACACAAGTAGTACTGTAAATGGACAGATTTCAATTGGCCAAAATATTTTTGTGGCTTTTTTGTCTTGGTCTGGATCAACTTATGAAGACGCTATTGTTATTTCTGAACGTTTAGTAAAAAAGAGTAAATTTACATCAGTTTATGTTGAGGAATTCGTTTGTGCAGTTCGTGATACTAAACTTGGGCCTGAAATTACAACCCGTGATATTCCGAATGTTGGAGAGCTTAGATTAAAAGATTTGGATGAAGATGGTATCGTCCGAATTGGAGCGGA
Organism: Minisyncoccota bacterium; assembly: GCA_041664285.1. Classification (GTDB taxonomy): domain Bacteria; phylum Patescibacteriota; class Minisyncoccia; order Phycocordibacterales; family UBA9973; genus UBA9973. The sequence continues at coordinate 49,249 of JBAYLA010000004.1, read as the reverse complement.
GGTAAGAGAGAATGATATTTTAGTTGGTAAAATTACTCCTAAAGGTGAAACGGAGCTTACCCCAGAAGAACGGCTCCTTCGTTCGATCTTTGCTGAAAAAGCTCGTGATGTAAAAGACACATCTCTTCGAATGGAGCATGGTAAGCGCGGGCGTATTATTGGTGTAAAGATTTTTTCTCGCGATTTAGGCCACACTCTCGAGGCGGGGATTATTAAAAAAATAGTCATAGAAGTTGCTCAGATTAGAAATATTTCAGTTGGAGATAAAATTTCAGGAAGACATGGAAATAAAGGAATTATTTCCACCATTCTTCCAGAAGAAGATATGCCATATATGGCTGATGGTACGCCTGTGGATGTTATTCTTTCGCCACTTGGTGTTCCTTCTCGTATGAATTTGGGACAAATTTTAGAAATGCATTTAGGTATGGCTGCCAACAGTCTTGGTTATCAAGCAATTGTTCCACCATTCTTGGGAGCGAAGCATGAGGAAATTCAAGAAGAATTAAAAAAAGCTGGACTTCCAGAGTCTGGTAAATTAAAACTTTTTGATGGACGAACTGGAGAAGCTTTTGCTCAAGACGTAGCTGTTGGTTATATGTACATGCTTAAACTTCACCATATGGTGGAGGACAAGATTCATATGCGTTCAGTCGGTCCTTATTCTCTAATTACTCAACAGCCTCTTGGCGGAAAAGCTCAAGGTGGAGGACAGAGATTCGGAGAAATGGAAGTCTGGGCACTTGAAGGTTATGGTGCGGCTTATACGCTTCGTGAAATGCTTACTATTAAATCTGATGACATTCTTGGTCGATCTGCAGCCTTCGATTCCATTATCAAAAATGAAACGATTAAATCACCAAATTCTCCAGCATCATTTAACGTCCTGTTAAATTATTTACGAGGTTTGGCTATGGATGTAGATTTAAGAAAAGAAAATAAATAAAATTATATGAAAACCTTAAACACAACTGAATTTGATCAAATAGCATTGCGTTTGGCTTCCCCTGAGCAAATAAAAGAATGGTCTTTTGGAGAAGTTACTAAACCAGAAACTATAAATTATCGTACAGGCAGATCTGAGAGAGGAGGACTTTTTGATGAAAAAATCTTTGGTCCAGAAAAAGACTATGAATGTTACTGTGGAAAATATCGCCGAATTCGCTATAAAGATATTATCTGTGAAAAATGTGGAGTGGAAGTTACACGTTCGATCGTGCGTCGAGAACGCATGGGACACATTGAACTTTCTACTCCAGTTTCTCATATTTGGTTTTTACGTGGAGTCCCCTCTAGGATGAGTATCCTTCTTAATATATCTGTTTCTGACCTTGAAAAAGTAATTTATTTTGCTGGATATATTATCACTAAAGTTCATGAAGAAGAAAAAGAATCCATTCTATCTAATTTAGATAAAGAATATAAAACTAAATTAAAAAACTCTGCTGATGCAGATACTCGTGAGAAATTAAAAAACTTGCTTTCTATCACAAAAAAAGAAATTGGAGAAATTTATGAAGGAAAAGTTTTGAATGAAATTTCTTTTCATCATTATTCCTTAAAATACGGGACTTGTTTCGAAGCTAGTATTGGAGCTGAAGCTATTTATTCTATTTTTAAAAATCTCGATTTAAACAAATTAAAAATTCTTACTGAAAAAATGCTAGAGAAGGTAAGTATGGCAGAAAAAGAAAAATTACAAAAAAGACTTTCTCTTATTCGAGCAATGACCTATGCTGGAATTCGACCAGAATGGATGTTTTTGACTGTTATTCCGGTTATTCCACCAGTTTTACGTCCAATGGTGGCTCTAGACGGTGGACGTCATGCAACCAGCGACTTAAATGATCTTTATCGTCGGGTTATAAATAGAAATAATCGTTTAAAGAAATTAAAAGAAATCAATGCCCCAGATGTTATTTTAAGAAATGAAAAAAGAATTATTCAAGAAGCAGTAGATGCCTTAATTGATAATTCTATTGCGAAACAAAATGATTCAGCAGCGATGAGTCAGTCTCAAAAACGTCCCCTAAAATCACTTTCCGATAATCTAAAATCTAAACAAGGTCTTTTCCGTCAAAATTTGTTAGGAAAAAGAGTGGATTATTCAGGTCGTAGTGTTATTGTGGTTGGTCCTAAACTTAAGCTAAATCAATGCGGATTACCAAAACATATGGCTTTGGAACTTTTCCGACCATTTGTAATTTCAAAAATTTTACAGGCAGAACTTGCCTTTAATATTCGTGGAGCTAATAAACTTATAGAAGAGCGTTCCCCCGAAGTTTGGGCTATTTTAGAAGAAGTAATTCAAGGTAAATATGTACTTTTAAACCGTGCACCAACTCTGCATCGTTTAGGTATTCAAGCTTTTAATCCTATTTTAATTGAAGGAAATGCTATTCAGGTTCATCCTTTGGTTTGTCAGGCTTTCAATGCTGACTTTGATGGAGACCAAATGGCTGTGTATGTACCATTACTTGAAGAAGCACAATGGGAAGCAAAAGAATTAATGGCATCGAATAAAAATTTACTTAAACCACAAAATGGAGATTTAATAGTACACCCTCGTATGGATATGGTTCTAGGGAGTTACTGGATGACTAAATTAATGGAGGGGGAAGTTGGTGAAGGAAAATATTTTTCAAGCCCCAATACTGCCATCACTGCTTATGATTATGGAATTGTATCTATGCGTGCAAAAATAAAAGTTCTAGCCACTGATACACCTAAATATAAAAAATTTGGCGGAGAAATTTTTGAAACTTCTGTTGGAAAACTTCTTTTCAATAGTATTTTGCCAAACGACTTCTCTTATGTAAATGATGAAATGACCCAAGATAGACTGTCTGCTCTTTTGGATGAGCTTATTGTTCATTCTGGAGTAGAGAATACCCCTGCTATTTTAGACAAGATTAAAGAATTTGGATTTAAATATTCCACAGTTTCTGGTACTACTTGGGGATTAGATAATATTAAAGTCCCAGAAGAAAAGACAAAAATTATAGAAGAAGGAAGAAAATTAGAAGAGGAGACAGTTTCGCAGTGGAGTGAAGGTTTGCTTTCTTTAGATGAAAAATATCAGAAAGTTATTGAAATCTGGACACAGGTTAAGAAAAATTTAGAAAAAGTTTTGCCAAATACGCTTGATAAAAAAGGTTCTACTTATGATTTATTCACTTCTAAGGCGAGAGGAACAATGTCGAGTTTGATGCAGATGACTGGGATGATTGGTCTTATTCAGAATAACCAAGGTAAAATTCTAGAATTTCCAATTATTCCTTGTTATCAAGAAGGACTTTCTCCAATTGAATATTTCGTTATTACTCACGGTGCTCGTAAAGGTGCATCCGACACAGCACTTAATACTGCTAAAGCTGGATACCTAACAAGAAGATTAGTTGACGTAGCCCAAGATGTAGTTATTACAGAAGAGGATTGTGGTACTAAAGAAGGGAAAATTGTGACTCGAGAAAATATTTCTGGAATTGAAATTCCACTTTCTAAAAATATTCGTGGACGAGTATTGGCCGGTGATCTTAAAGATAAAAATGGTAAGGTAATTTATAAGAGAGGATTTTTAATTACCAAAGAAGAAGCTTGTAATATCGAGGGGGCAGGTTTTACTGAAGTGTTTGTTCGTTCTCCTCTTGCTTGTAAAACAGCGCATGGTCTTTGTGTAATGTGTTACGGTCTCGATTTAGGAAGAAATCATTTAGTGGAAGAAGGTGAAGCTGTTGGAATAATAGCCGCTCAGGCCATTGGAGAACCAGGTACTCAGTTGACGCTCCGTACATTCCATGCTGGAGGGGTGGCTGGAACAGATATTACCACTGGTCTTCCGCGTGTAGAGGAAATTTTCGAAAGAAGAATTCCAAAAAATCCTGCAATTATTTCTGAAACTGACGGAGAAGTAATATCAATAGTAGCTAAAGATGGTAAAGAAAATGTAAAAGAAAAAATAATTAAAGTACTATCTGATAGCAAGGTTGATGGTAAGGCCAATGAAATAGAATATGTGGTAGCTTTCAGGAGAATGCCTATTGTTAAAGTTGGGGACTCTGTGAAAAAGGGACAGCTTTTGACTGATGGATCAGCTGATATTGCTGAAATGTTTAAATTAGGAAATAAAGAATTAGTTGAAGAATATATTATTGAGGAAATTAACAAAGTTTATGAACTTCAAAGCGCTTCAATTTCTAGGAAGCACACAGAGATTATTATTCGTCAGATGTTTTCTCGAAGAAAAATAAAAGACGCAGGTGAAACAAATTTTTCAGTGGGTGATATCGTCGAGAATACTGCTTTTATAGAAGAAAACATTAGAGTTAGAGATATTAATGGAAAAGAAGCAAAAGCAGAAATAGTAGTACTTGGTATTACTGAAGTTTCTCTCCGTACTAAAAGTTGGTTATCAGCTGCTTCATTCCAAAACACCAATCGTGTCTTAATTGAAAATGCAATTAAAGGTGGAGTGGATTCTCTCCGAGGCTTAAAAGAGAATGTTATAATTGGACGACTAATTCCAGCTGGAACTGGGTTCAAAAGTAAGTTTATTAGAACATCAGAGGAACAATAATATAATTTATGAACTCTCCAGTTGCTAAAATTAAGGAGAGACTATCAATTGAAGAAGTAGTCTCTTCTTACATCAAGCTCGAAAAAGCAGGCATAAATTTAAAAGCGAAGTGCCCTTTTCATAATGAGAAGACGCCTTCCTTTTTCATTTCGCCTGACCGTGGGAGCTATTATTGTTTCGGATGTGGGGCTTCCGGGGACATTTTTACCTTTGTGGAAGAATTTGAAGGATTAGATTTTAAAGGTGCGTTAAAAATGTTGGCAAGCAAAGCAGGAGTGGAACTTACACCCTATAGTAAGGAGATGAAAGAGACAGAAGGGGAGAAAGAGAAATCATATCGGGTGATGGAAGAATCGACTTTGTATTATGAAAGTAATTTAAAAGGTAACAAGGAAGTAGAGGGGTATTTGAAATCCCGTGGACTCACGGAGAAGAGTATTAAAGATTTTCGCATTGGTTTTGCTCTCAATGATTGGCGGCTATTGTATTTTTACTTACAGAAAAAAGGTTTTACAGATAATGAAATAGAAAAAGTAGGATTAGTTAAAAAGACAGACAAGGGATATTATGACCGTTTTCGCGGACGAATCATGTTTCCGATCATGGATTCTAGCGGTCGTGTTGTGGCATTTTCTGGTAGGATTTTCACAGATGATGGCAAGTCGGCAAAATATCTTAATAGTCCTGAAACCCCGATTTTCAGCAAGCACGCAGTGCTCTATGGTATCGACAAAGCCAAAGATTCCATTCGCAAGAATAATTTCTCTATACTGGTGGAAGGGCAAATGGACCTTATATTATCACATCAAGCTGGATATAAGAATACAATAGCTACTTCCGGCACGGCTCTTTCTGACTCGACTGTTTCCAAAGAAAATGTTGTTTCCAATCTCGGGTTGGTACGCCGTCTTTCTTCCAACATTGTGCTCTCTTTTGACGCAGATAAAGCCGGAGCCAATGCCACGATCCGAGCAGGAAAGATTGCTTTATCGCTCGGCATGGACGTGAAAGTTGTGGAGATGCCAGAAGGCGTAGATCCAGCTGATTTAATTAGTAAAAATGGAGAGGATCCCTGGCGTGAAGCGATAAAAAATTCCAAGCATATCATTGAATTTCTTTTGAACAAAGCTCTTGGAAATTTTGGTAACGATGCGAGAAAGGTAGGCAAAGAAATAAGAGAAAAAATATTACTTTTCGTGAATGCGCTAGATAGCTCGATAGAAAAAATGCATTTTATAAAAATAATCAGTGATAAGTCAGGCATACCGCTTAATGCTCTGCAGGATGATTTACAGAAAATTGAAAAAGAATTTAAATATGAAAAGGAAGAGATAAAAGAAGCCAAAGAGGCCTTGAGTACCCTACATCGGAAGGATTATATCGAACGCAAATTGCTTGGTATAGCTCTCTGGAAGAAGGACGAGGAACTTGAAAAATTACTTCCTGGACTTTTAGAAAAATACAAGGATTCAGAAAATGATTTAATATTTGAAGCGGAAGTGTTTTACGAAGATAATACGAATTTAGAGAAGGAAATACGAGAATTATTAACTAATTTAGACAAAGAACGCATAAATGAGGAACTCTTACGAAAGATGCAAGAACTACGGAGTATTAAAGACAAAGACAGGGAAACGAAACTTTTAATAGAAATACAAGAACTAAACAAACAAAAACATGAAAAAGAAAAATAAAAAAACAAAAAAGAAAGTTGTAAAAAAAGTTAAAAAAATTCAGAAAAAGAAAAAGTTAAAAAAGATAAAAAAACTTAAAAAAACAAAAAAGAAAGTTGTAAAAAAAGTTAAAACTCGTCTTGGCTCGAAGAAGCAAGTAAAGAAATTATCTTATGCAGAAAAAAAAGCCGAAGGGTTAACTCGTCTAGCAAATGTGCTTATCGAAAAAGGAAGGAAGCGTGGGTTTATTACTTATGATGAGATATTAAAAACTTTTCCTGATATAGAAAACAATATCTTATTCTTGGACGAACTTTATGAAAAGTTTGCTACAGCTTCTATTGATGTATTAGAAGGTGGAAATTTGCTTAATTTAGACCTTGATTTAAATGACAAAGATCTGAATAAGGGCAGTATCCATGATTCTATTCAGATGTATTTAAAGGAAATAGGGCAGTATTCCTTAATTCGGGCGAATGATGAAAAAGACCTAGCTAAGCGTATCGAACGTGGAGACATAGAAGCAAAAAATTTATTAGCACGCGCTAATTTGCGTTTAGTGGTTTCTATAGCCAAAAAATATGTAGGCAGAAGTGCAAACTTAACCTTGCTCGATTTAATTCAAGAAGGAAATCTCGGATTATTTAAAGCGGTTGAGAAATTTGATTGGACAAAAGGGTATAAATTCTCTACTTATGCTACTTGGTGGATTCGTCAATCAATTACTCGTGCCTTGGCTGATCAATCTAGAACTATTCGTATTCCAGTTCATATGGTTGAAACAATTTCTAAATATAAACAAACTCATCGTCGCCTCAGTCAGGATTTAGGTCGTGAACCACTAGCCGAAGAGATTGCAACGGAAATGGGTATTCCAGTAGAAAAAATTCACGTGATTGAAAACATTAGTCAAGAAACTGTCTCCTTGGAGCAACCAGTAGGAGATGATGACGACAAATCAACCTTGGAAAATTTTATTCCAGATGATAAAATTTTGCGTCCTGATCAAGAATCTTCTCGTCGCATTCTTTCTGATCAGATTCGAGAAGTTTTAGATGAACTTAATCCAAAGGAACGTAAAATTTTAGAAATGCGTTATGGTCTTCTTGATGGTATTCAGCATACGCTTGAACGAGTGGGAGAAGAATTTGGTGTAACCCGTGAGCGTATTCGTCAAATTGAAGCGAAAGTTCATGAAAAACTTCGTCAACATGAAAAAATTGCGAGACTTAAAAATTACTTTGATTAAATAAAAAAACCCGCATAATGCGGGTTTTTTTATTCTTTATTTCTATTTTAATGCAGCATCAATTTTTGATTTTACTGAAGAAAATGGTTCTGCCCCTTCGATCATTCCAACAAGTTTTCCATCTTTTAAGATAAATCCTTTTGGTGTGCCATTTACTCCGGCAGCAGACCCATCATTTTTAGAATCATTTACCGCTTGTGTGTATTTATTACTATCTAGACACTTATCAAAACTAGAGACGTCTAAGCCAAGTTCCTTGGCAAAAGATTTTAAGTGTGTATCAGAAAAGTTTCCTTCATTTTCTCCATTTTGGTGAGAATAAAGATAATCATGATATTCCCAGAATTTTCCTTGATCTCCGGCGCATCTTGCTGCTTCTGCAGCTTTTATTGATTCTGGTCCCAAGAATGCCCAGTCTCTATATACAAACAATACCTTTCCATTTTTTACATAATTATCAATAATTCCTGAGGTAGAAGGAGTCCAGTTTGGATCTCTTTGTTTTAGAGATTGGATTAGAGGTGAATTAGCTGGTAGTAAGCCAGAAACTGCTGCACAAAAAGGACATTGAAAATCGGCGTACATAATAACAGTGACTTTTGCATTTGAATTTCCAAGTGTTTTGTCTAGAGCTCCGACAGGGGATAACGTTGTTGTATTTACTGGAATTCCGTTATTTTCGTTTTTGGGGGTAGAAGTGGAATTACCTTTTAATAAAATTGCTCCAGCGATTAGGAATCCTACTATAAGGATTGCCCCGACTATTGGTTTTTGATCATTATTTATCATATTTTTTATAATTATTAATAATATGTTTCAGTATATCATATTTTATAAATATGCTATACTAAGTGTATTATTAATAATTTTCCGCCAAAGGCGGATCAGCCTCTGGCTGAAATTTTTTAAAAATATATGTTTAATACAAAATGTAGAGGATGTTGTATTGGGAATACGATTGCCAATATATTATTGATTATAGGAGGTTTGAATTGGGGCTTAGTTGGGGTTGGAATGATAATGAATGGTAATTGGAATGTTGTAAATATAATTTTTGGTTCTCTTCCCATTGTTGAAGCTATTATTTATGTGCTTGTAGGTCTTGCCGCCATTATGAAGATCTTTGGTTGCTGTTGTAAAAAGTGTAAGGAGGCACAGGCTACTTGTTGTGCAGCAGAAAATACAGATCAAAAGATGTAATTCAATCTTTGTAGTGAAAATACCTTTAAAAAGCTCCTTTCTAAAGGAGCTTTTTTGTTTACATTTTGGCTAGAAAATGCTATATTAAAATGAATTATATGTCTTCAATTTTCGATTCCATCTTTTATATTCTTGTATTTTTGTCTGTTTATGTGCAGGTGTTCTTTTTCATTACCTTCCTAGAAAATAAAAAAAAATTAGTGATTAGAAATGGAAAAATTAAATTGGAAAATTATCCAGCTGTGACCATTGTAGTTCCTTGTTGGAATGAAGAAAATACAGTTGGAAAAACTGTACAATCACTTCTAAATTTAAATTATCCTAAAGATAAACTTAATATTTTTTTGATTGACGATGGATCTACTGATGGTACTTGGAATGTAATAAATAAATTTATAGGACATGAAAATATAAAAGTTTTTCACAAAGAAAATGGAGGTAAGTATACTGCTCTTAATTTTGGACTAGAGCAGTGCACTACTGATTTTTTTGGTGGTCTTGATGCTGATTCATTTGCGGATCCACAATCTCTTGTTCGTATTATGAGTTATTTTGTAGAAGATCCTACTATTATGGCAGTAGCTCCTTCGGTGATTGTTTCTGATTCGAAAAATATTATTCAAAATGCCCAGAGGGCAGAATATAATATGGGCGTTTATTTAAAAAAGATGCTTTGTTTTCTAGGAGCTATCAACGTAACTCCAGGACCAATGACAATTTTCAGGAAGAAGGTATTTAATGATTTAGGATATTATAGACATGGACACAATACTGAAGATATGGAAATTGCTTATCGGATGCAGAAAAATAATTATAAAATAGAGCATTGTAATGATGCTCATGTGTATACCAATACACCGGGGACTATCGGGAAACTTTTTAAACAAAGATTGCGTTGGATTTATGGTTTTATAAACAACACAATTGATTATAAAAATGTTTTATTTAGAAAAAAATATGGCAATTTTGCGGTATTTACTTTGCCCATGGGTGTTATTTCTATCTTGTCTGTATTTTATCTTTTTGGCAGAGTGATTTATAACATAGGAGATTTTTTGTATCTAAAGATTACCCAATTTAAAATTATAGGTTTTCATTTTTCTTTTAAAGCTTATAGCCTTGATCCATTTTTTATTAATACGCAATCTTTTGTGTTCCTAATCCTTATTATTTATTTTTTAGTAATTTTTGCGATGATTTTTGGACAAAGAATGATAAAAGGGAAATGGGCTTTATCATTAGATATGCTTTATTTTTTCCCTATTTTTCTTTTTGTTGCCCCGTTTTGGCTTATGAAGGCGGTTTACAACACTGTTTTACAAAGAAAACCGTCGTGGAGATAAATAGATAAATTATGAATTCAAACAACATTGATTGGAAAAAATATTTAATTGTTTTATTAATTACAGTAGGTCTTTTTGCTTGTGCTAGTTATTTAAGTAATTATTTTGGCAATCAAAAAATAAATCAATTAAAAACCATTCAAGATAAAATAGCTATTGATATTCTTTCTTCTGAAACTCAGTTTTCTTTACTTTCTGAACTTTCTTGTAAAAATATTTCTGATTCTGTATTTTCTAATGAACTAGGGGAGTTAGGAAGCAAGTTGGCTTGGAGTCAAGAAAATTTAGGTGCTACTGATGAAGTTTCTTATTTAAGGAAATATTATTCATTGTTACAAATTAAAGATTATTTATTAACCAAGAAGATTTCTACACGTTGTGGGGTAAAATCTGCATTTATTCTTTATTTTTATACCACAGCAGCTAATTGTAGTTTGTGTCAAGAAGAGAGCTTAGTTCTTTCAAGTCTTCGCACTGAGTATCCAGAACTTCGCGTTTATTCTTTCGATTACAGCACCGACCTGTCAGCCATTACCTCTATGCTTCAAATCTATAAAATCAAAGATACCGCACTTCCAGCGTTAGTTATAAATGACAATGTTTTGACTGGTTTTCATGATTTAAATGATCTAGAATCTCGAATCAAAGAGTCTTTTAAATTACAAGCGACACCACCAGTAAAGAAAAACTAGTTACCAAAATTTAAGATATTCTTTGAGCCGCCTCTCAGATTCGAACTGAGGACCTTCGCTTTACAAAAGCGTTGCTCTACCAACTGAGCTAAGGCGGCAATATTATTTATTTTTTATCTATCCTAACATATTTATAAATTTTCTTCTTCCTCTATTTTGTGTTTTATTGCCCTGATTTTTTGTTTGTATTCCGAAATGATTTTTAAGAATTTGGAAATTTCTTGTTTGTTTTCAAAATCCTTGATTGGGTTTTTTCTGTATATATCCTTTATTTTTATCTTTATTTTCTGGTATTTATTCTTTATAAAGAATATTCCCCGAAAATAAAGTCTAATTGTTGTGACTAGCCCAGCATAACTGTGTTTTTTAATTGTTTTAATAACTGAATGTTTCAATTCTTCTAAATGTTGAGCTTTTAAAAAAGTTTCTGTATTTTCCTCATATTTTATTTGTCCATTTTGGAGCATCAAAAGTTTATTACCAATCATAAAAGTAATTCCAAAAAATGAACCAAAAAACAAAATTAAAAGAAAATACATAATTTTTATTTCATTAAATTGAATAAACTTTAACTTCTTTGATTTTTGCCCCGGCTTTTTCTAGAAGTTTCCCGACCGTCTCTTCCGCATTCTTTATAAACGCTTGATTTATTAAAGTTTTTTCTTTGAAGTAAGTTGTCATCTTTCCGAGAAGCATCTTTTCTTTTATGTCTGCAGGTTTATCTACACTAGCAACTTCTTTTTCGAAAACTTCTTTCATTGTTTTTTTAGCATCTTCGCTAATTTCATCCTCTCTTATATATTCTGGTTTCATTGCGGTTATATGCATAGCGATGTCTTTTGCTAGCTCTGCATTTCCGCCCTCTAGGCTGACAATGACCCCAGATTTATTATTATGCACATAAGTTCCTAATACTTCTCCTGACACTTCACACACTTCACCGAGCTGAATGTTTTCTCCAGTTTTTTGAATTATAGGATCAATCATTTCTTTAGCCTCTCCCTTCATTTTTTCGATTCCATCTTTTAAGGCTTTTTTAAGAAGAGTTTCTAGTAAATTTGTGAAGTCTTCATTTTTTGCAACGAAATCTGTTTCACAGAGCAGTCCTACCAAAAAAGCTTTATTTCCTTCATTTTTTATCATGACTGAGCCACTATTTAAAGATCTATCAGCTTTTTTAAGTGCAATATCTGAGCTTGTTTTTTTCAAAATAGCTAAAGCTTTTTCCATATTACCCTCAGCTTCTTCTAGGGCGCGCTTACATTGCATCACTGAAATACCAGTTGCATCTCGGAGCTCTTTTACTTGCTCTGTAGTGATTTGAATTGACATAAATATTATTTCTTTTCTAGAGTAGAGCTTTGACCTTCTTTGTAAGCATCTATAATAGCGTTAGCAAAAAATTTAATAGATGGTATTCCTGAGTCATTTGCAACGATAGGGTAATCAATTCCTTTAATGTTTGAATCAGAATTTACTACAGACACTACGGTGACACCAGATTTTCGAGCTTCGGTGGCTGCGATGTGTTCATTTTTTGCGTCTATAACAAAAAGTGCATCTGGTGCCTTTTTTAAACCCAATAAACCAGTGTAGTATCTTGCTAATTTTTCCATTTTTTTAGCCATGACTACTCGTTCCTTTTTGGTATATTTATCAAGTCCGCCTTTTTCTATATCTTTTTGATAATTTTCTAACTCAGTAATTCTCTTTTTTATTTCTGTAAAATTTGAAAGTGTTCCACCTATCCATCTTTCTACCACATAAGGCATATTTAAAGATTCTGCTACACTTTTTATTGCAACTTTGGCTTCAGGTTTTGTACCAACAAAAAGAATAACCTTGTTTTGGGCTCCCAAATTTTTTATAAATAAAGTTGCTTCGTCCAAAAGTAGGCTTGTTTTTTCAAGGTTAATTATGTCGCTTTTGTTTTTGGTGGTGTATATATACTTTGAAACAGAAGGGTGCCTGCGGGTTTTACTATAGCCATAATGTGCCCCAGCCTTAAACATTTTCTCTATGATTGTATCCACGTCTTTCTTGTTTTCTACTTTTTGCATATGGGTAATATAGCAGAAAGCGAGTCTTTTTGCAAATATTTCTTGTATTTTATTGATACGATTTATCTTTGCCAAAAGGACTTTTTTCGGGTAAGATGCAAGTATGACTAATTGCATGAGACAATCTAAACTTTTTACTAAAACGAGAAAAGAGATACCAGCGGATGAGACCTCAAAGAATGCCGAGCTCCTTATTCGTGGAGGTTTTATCCATAAGGAAATGGCAGGGGTATATAGCTATTTACCTTTAGGACTCAAGGTTCTTAAGAAGATTGAAAATATAATTCGGGAAGAAATGGATAAAATTGGTGGAACAGAAATGAGAACATCTGTTCTTCAAAATAAAGAAATTTGGGAAAAATCAAACAGATGGGATGACGAAATTGTAGATAATTGGTTTAAAACAAAATTAAAAAACGGAGGAGAAGTTGGGCTCTCATTTACCAACGAAGAAGCCTACTCTAGTATTTTAAAGCAATATGTAAACTCTTATAAAGATTTACCTTTGTATCCGTATGATTTTAAAAATATTTTTAGAAATGAAACAAGAAGCAAGTCTGGAATTTTAAGGGGAAGAGAATTTTACTGGAAAGCACTTTATTCTTTTTCAAAAGATGAAAAAGAGCATGAAATGTTTTACGAGAAGGCTAAAGAAGCTTACAAAAATATTTTTGAGAGGGTTGGTATTGGGCATTTGACGTATTTGACTTTTGCTTCAGGTGGATCTTTTTCAAAATTTTCACATGAATTTCAGACTCTGACAGGGGCAGGAGAAGACACAATTTTTATTGATGAAAATAAAGGTTTTGCTATCAATAAGGAAGTTTATACTGATGAAGTATTAGAATCTCTTCAATTAAAGAAAGAAAATTTAGTGGAAAAAAGGGCAGTAGAAGTAGGAAATATTTTTTCACTCGGAACAAAATTTTCAACGCCTTTCGATTTAAAATATAAAAATGAAAAAGGGGAAGAAAAGTTAATAATCATGGGTAGTTACGGAATAGGCCTTGGCAGGTTGATGGGAACAGTAGTAGAAGTTCTTTCTGATGACAAGGGTATAGTTTGGTCACCATCTATTGCGCCATTTTCAGTCCATTTGCTTGCATTAGGGGATGACGAAACAGTTTTAAAAGAAGCCGATAAAATTTACGAAAATTTATTAAAGGCTGGAGTCGAGGTTTTATTTGATGACCGTGTTGGTCTATCAGCTGGAGAGAAATTTTCTGATGCAGATTTACTTGGTATGCCATGGCGAGCAGTAGTTTCGGCACGTAGTTTGAAGGAAAAAGGAATAGAGTTGAAGAAACGCACAGAAGAAAAAGGTCAGATTGTTTCTGAGGATGAATTAATAAAAATATTAAAAAATGTTTGAAAAATTTTACAAATTAATTTCCAATGACATTGGCATAGACTTAGGCACTAGCAATACCTTAGTGTATTTAAAAGGTCACGGTATTGTCATTAATGAACCATCAGTCGTAGCTGTAAATATTAAGACCAACCAAATTTTAGCAGTAGGTGTGCAGGCTAAAGAAATGCTTGGCCGAACACCTGGGCACATCAAAGCTGTTCGTCCTTTGGTTGAGGGGGTTATATCTGATTTTGAAATAACAGAAGAAATGCTTTCATATTTAATTAATAAAGCGGATAAAATGTCCAAAAAATTAGCTCGACCAAGAGTTCTCATTGGTGTACCGTCAGGCACTACCAATGTTGAGACGCGGGCTGTTTACGATGCTGCGCGTTCCGCTGGTGCCCGAGAAGTTTTTCTAGTGGAAGAGCCAATGGCCGCTGCTATCGGGGTTAGACTTCCTATTAAAGATCCAGTTGGCTCGATGGTTATAGATATTGGTGGTGGTACGACAGATATTGCCGTCATCTCTTTGGGTGGAATTGTAAAGTCAAAAAATTTAAAAATAGCTGGTGATAGATTAAACAACGATATCATTTCATATATGCGTGATGAATTTAAGATATTGATTGGAGAAAGAACTGCAGAAATGGTTAAAATTGCTATTGGTTCGGTTATCCCTGGAGAATATATGGAAACAGAAGTTCACGGGAGAGATCTTCTGACTGGGCTTCCGAGGGAAGTGGTTGTCACTGATTCTGATATTCGTGAAGCACTCTCTTTGTCTATTAGAGATTTAGTGGAAGGAATAAAGGATATGTTAGAAACGACTCCACCTGAGATTTTATCTGACATAATGCATCATGGAATTACTTTATCTGGTGGAGGAGCTTTAATTCCTGGGCTCGATCAACTTTTGCAAAAAGTTCTTAAAATTCCAGTTTATGTCGTCGAAGACCCACTTTCGGCTGTGGCTCGTGGAACAGGGGTGATTTTAGCTGACCTTCCACTTTATAAAGATGTTTTGATTGGTAATCAAGATGAGCTACCTCCTAGATAAAAAAATAAAAAGAAAAAAGTTTCTAAACATTGCGCTCTTTGTTGCTGCTTTAATTATTTTATTTTATTTTAGAGTTGGCATTTTCAATGGATTTTCAAGTGTGAGTCAAGTACTTTTTCGCCCAATTTTAATTGTTGGGCAGAATGTTGGTGAAAAATTTAAAAGTATTGGTTCGTATTTTATTTCTAAAAATTATCTTTATAATCAAAATCAAAAATTACAAGCACAGGTAGATTTTAATAATGCGCGAAATTCTAATTATGATTCCGTCGTAGCAGAAAATGTTAGTTTGAAAGAAATTCTTAATCGTAAAGGGGAAAAGGCAAGTATGATTCTAGCTACTATTTTATCTAAACCCAATCAAAGTATTTACGATACACTTATTATTGATGCAGGGGCACAACAAGGAATAAAAGAAGGAGACATTGTTTTTGCTCTAGGGAATGTACCGATCGGGCGAGTGAGTCTCGTTTATGATAATTCTTCCAAAGTAACTCTTTTCTCTAGTACAGGTGAGAAAACACAAGTAATTATATCTAGCAAAGATGTTTTCTTGGAATTAATCGGACGAGGCGGAGGAAATTTTGAAATGATTCTGCCTAGAGATTTCACTTTACAAAAAGGAGATCAAGTATCGATGTCAGGAATTTATCCTTATGTTTTAGCTGAGGTTGTTACAACAATTTCTGACCTTCGAGATCCTGTTAAAAAAATATTATTGACGAGCCTGGTAAATATACAAGGGCTTAAGTTTGTGGAAGTGGAAATATAATGCAATTTAAAATAGAAAAAAGAATTTCCGCCAAGGGCGGATCCGCCTCTGGCGGAAAAAAATATCTGGGCAGAGTGGGGGTTTTGCAGACTTCTCATGGAGATATTTTGACTCCAGCTTTTGTGGCAGTAGGAACCAAGGCTACTGTAAAATCTTTAAATCCCGAGCAGGTGAAAGACGCTGGTACCCAAGTGGTGCTTGGTAATACCTATCATTTGTATTTACAGCCTGGAGATGAAATTGTGCGTGATGCTGGAGGTATTGGTAAATTTATGAATTGGAAGGGTCCCACCATGACTGATTCTGGGGGTTTTCAAGTATTTTCACTAGGGGCTGCTTTTGGAAAAGATATTTCTAAGTTGATTCATCTTTCAAAAATTACTGACCCATCATTATTAATTCCAGAACGTTTTGATGATAGTGATGCTCCTCGTTTGGCGAAGATTGGACAAGACGGCGTTTCTTTTAAATCACACTTAGATGGTTCTATTCATTATATTACTCCAGAAAAATCAATTCAGATTCAACACAACCTTGGAGCAGATATAATTTTTGCTTTTGATGAATGTACTTCTCCGAGTGAAGATTTAAAATATCAAGAAGAAGCATTAGAGAGGACGCACAGATGGGCGCAGAGGAGTTTAGAAGAACATCAAAAACTATTAAATCAGAAACAAACTCGTTCTCAGGATCTCCTGCTACGCAACGTCGACCGTTCGCCCGAGTATGTTTCTGATTTTTCTCCTGTGCTATTCGGTATTGTGCAAGGAGGTAGGGAAGAGAGCTTAAGAAAGAAATCTGCAAAAATTATTTCAGAAATAAATGTAGATGGAAAATATTTTGATGGTTTTGGGATTGGTGGAAGTTTTGCGAAAGAGGACATGTCTACTGCGGTAAAATGGGTCAATGAAATTTTACCGGAAGAAAAACCTCGTCACTTGCTTGGCATTGGGGAACCAGAGGATTTATTTATGGGGGTTGAAAATGGAGTAGATCTTTTTGATTGTGTGGCACCCACTCGTCTCGGCAGAAATGGAACTATTTATACTAAAAATGGAAAAATAATTATAATGAATACAAAATATCGAAATGATTTTTCTCCGATTGAAAAAGATTGCGAATGTTATTCTTGTCAGAATTATTCTCGCGCCTACATCGCTCACCTTTTTCACGGGAAAGAAATGCTAGCGGGGACATTAGCTTCCATTCATAATTTATATTTTATTGTTAACTTAGTAAAAAAAATTAGGCAATCAATTTTAAACGACAACTTTTTTGAATTCAAGGAAGAGTTTCTAAAAGGGTATTTAAGAATGGATAATTTCTCTTAAGGTTAGACTTAAATATATTCCTATCGTTAATATTAGTCCTAAA
The DNA here is from genome assembly GCA_041664285.1 of Minisyncoccota bacterium. GTDB lineage: Bacteria > Patescibacteriota > Minisyncoccia > Phycocordibacterales > UBA9973 > UBA9973. Next base: position 31,899 of record JBAYLA010000004.1, on the reverse strand, counting down.
ATAAGAAAGAGATATTGGTGACTTAAAAAACCAAGTAAGATTGTGGCTAAAATGGGTGAAATGACTAATGATGCAGGGAAAGCGTTTCGGAAAAAGCTGATTAGTTCAGTGTCACTGGAATTAATTTTTTTAAAAAAATAACTTTCGTTCATCACTTCTACTGTAGCTGCTCCAACTCGAGTGGCAAATAAAATTATTCCCCAGATAAAAATATTTGATGTTGTAATAAAAAACATTAAAATTGTTGCAATAACCATTACAGAAAAACCCAAAGTCAATATTTTCTTTTCACCAATTTTATCTGACAAAATTCCTAATGGGTAATCTAATATTACAAAAGGAATAAGCATTATAGTGAAAATTATTCCAATTTCACTCCAGCTAAAATTTAAATATTCGCGTAAATAAATAGGAGTATAGATTATCATCCAAGAATAAAAAAAACGTAAAAGAAATTCGGAAGCAAAAATTTTTTTTAAATTTTTATCTCCAAGGATTTTTTTAAAAGTTTCAAGTAAAGAAATTTTACTATATTTTGGATCCCTAAATTTATTAAAAGAAGAAAAAATTAAAAATATTGAGGATAGAGAAACAAGGGCTGCTAGAATATAAACTCCGGAATAGGAAAATCGTGTAATAATAAATCCTGAAATAATTGGAGCAAAAACCCAAGCAATGTTGCTAATAGTAAGGAATAATCCACGAGTTTTACCCATAGCTTTATGGTCAGCTACATCTTCAATAAAAACATCTCTTGAAAACATTAAAGAATAATTAGTGATGTTATAAAGAATGAATCCTAAAATAATTAAAAAAATTGATTTTCCGAAGCCCATTAAAAAGAGGGAAGCAACATTAGCTAATATTATTAATATGGAAGATTTGTAATTTCCTAGGCGATTTAACAAATGAGTAATTTGGAGTAGAGCAAAAATACTTAAAAAAGAAGCAATAGTGAAGACGATACCAATCAAACTTTCTCCAATTTTAATTTCTAGAAAACTAGAGTTTACATACACCACTAAGGCGTATTGGATTGAAAAAATAAAACTTATGTAATATAGAAACTTAAATGAATGTTTGAATTTTAAATTCATTTTTTTAGACGCTCAAGATGACAGGTATTACTAAAGGTCTTTTGGCTGTTTTTTGATATAAGAATTTTGAAATACTTTCTCCTAAATTTGCTTTGATCATATCAAGGTCTACCATCTTTTCACCATGAGAAGAAGTTGGCATTTTAGTGGTAAAGTTTTCTACTCCATTTTTAATAATTATTCTTACTTGACGCAAAAGTTCTTGATTTTCTTTTAAATAAACGAAACCACGTGAAATTAAATCTGGAGATTTTTTTAATTTTCCAGTTTTTTGATCAAGGAGGGCAATAACGACAAACATTCCATCTTGTGAAAGCATTTGACGATCTCGGATAACTACATCTTGAGTATCACTGATAGAGGTTCCATCTACTAGCATGGCACCACTTGGGGCTTGTTCTTTTCTCATGGTCATTTTTCTACCATCAGCTGATATCTCAATGATTGAGCCATTGTCTGGGACAATAATATTTTCTTCAGACATACCCCATTCTATTGCTAACTCTTTATGTTTTACAAGAAAAGAATGGTGTCCATGAATTGGTATAAAAAATTTTGGATGTGTTTTTTTATGAAGCCATTTAATGTCTTCTTGGTTGCCGTGTCCTGTTGCATGTACAAAATCCTCTCCAGTTGTTCTGTAACTGATAACTTTTACACCTTGGCGAGATAAACCATCTTTCATTTTCTGAACCTGAAGTTCATTGCCAGGAACGATAGATGAGGAAAGAATAATTGTATCTCCTTTTTGAAGAGAGAATTTTTTGTGTGATTTATTTGCTGCTCGATTAAGTGAAGCAAATTCTTCCCCTTGTGCTCCAGTCATAAGAATTACCATTTTATTTGGAGGATAATTACTTGCTTCTTCTAATGGTATAATAGTGCCTTTTTTGGGAGCAAAGAATCCTGCTTCAATAGCCACATCCATATTTGTTTTCATTGAGCGTCCATCAATTGCCACTTTTTTTCCTATTGCTTCTGCTGTCTTAACCATAAAAGCTAGACGGGTAATTGATGAAGAGAAAGCTGCAATAATTATTCGTCCCGGAATTTTCTTAATTAAATTCTCTAATCCCTGATGTACTTTTATCTCCGGCAATGAAAATCCTTCATTTTCAATATTAGTAGAATCTGTCATTAAGAGAAGTACCTTTGCTTTGTCAAAGATAGAATATTCCTTTTCTTCTTCTTTGGAAACAATTCCATCAATTTGATCAAGCTTGTAGTCTCCTGGAGTTACAATCCAGCCGTTATTTGTTTCAATAATAATACCAAGCGCATCAGGAATAGTGTGAGTAACACCAAAAAATCTAACTTTAGTTTCACCACACATTATTGTTCCATCTTTTTCTATTGTTATTGCTTTTAGTGGCGGAAGGTGAGGAAATTCATCTTGACGTTTTTTTATTAAAAGAATAGAAATATTCCTCGAATATACAGGAGGATTACCTATGCGAGAAAGGACTAGTGGCACACCTCCGATATGGTCTAGGTGTCCATGAGTAATTATTAATGCACGTATTTTATCTTTGCGTTCTTCTAGATAAGTTGTATTTGGAATAACGTAATCAACTCCGGGAGTTGCTTCGTTTGAAAAATGCATTCCAGCGTCTACCACGATAATATCATTACCTATTTCTATGGCGGTCATATTTTTACCAATTTCTTCTACTCCACCGAGTGGAATAATGCGAATTACTCCTTTTTCCGGAGGTGGTATTTTACCGCTTGAAATTTTATATTGGTTTTTTCCTCCAAATGGGCGAGCAGGAGAATTTTTCCCAAATCTTTTTTGGGTGTATTGATAAGTAGAACTTTTAGTTATTTTTTTCTTGTATTCCCCGCCTGCCGAATGGCGGGCAGATCCTTTAGCATAACCATGTGGTGCATTATGAGCAGGCATTTTATTTTCCTTTTTGTCTTTTTCGTCAATTTTAAGAGAAGAAAAAGAGAGTCTTGTTTTTTTTAACATAATAATTATTTATTAAATATTTTCCAAACGTTTTCTGTTTCGATATACCATGAATAGATATTTGAAAAACGATCTGCTGGGGAGACGATATGATCAATAAAAAGACCGTTTAAATTTTTTGATATTACATAAATAAATTCAGGACTATACAAGAAAACTGCCGGCATATCTTTTTTTATCTCATCTTCAAATTGTATATATTTGTTAATTCTAGACTGTTCATTAACTGTTACAGCTGCATCTTCTAAAATTTTATCCACTTTTGCATTAGTATACATAGCGACATTTAGTCCAGGATCTTTTCTTTGGGAAGAATGCCAAAAAGCGAATAGATCAGATTCACGATTAACGATTTGTCCGAACAACAGAGAATCATATTCACGTGGACGAATTACACTTTGATTCAAATTACCAATTTCGAAAGTTTTTATATCAACCTTTATCCCAACTTCAGATAAATTTTGTTTAATTATTTCGGCTGTTTTTGTGAGCTCCTCGGCGTTTCCTGTAGAGATAGAGAATTCTAGGTTTACAGTAGTTTTCTTTTTGTTTTTATTGGTGGTAATTTTTTGCAAGAATCCATCTGGGCCTTTAGACCAACCGTCTTTGGCCAAACTATTTTGTATATTTTGCAATAAAACTTCGCGAGAAGGATTAACTGCTTCAGATAATTTTTGGTAAGCAATCATATTAGGTGGTATAGGTCCATCAATGGTGACCCCATAACCAAAGAGAACTTCTTGCACTATTTTATTTTTATCTATTGCCTGGTTAATGGCTTTGGTGATTACTTTGTCAGTAAAAAGCTGGTTTTTATTTTGATTAAAGAAAAGACCAAAGATTCTTGGTAAAATGTAAGATTCCATTTGATAATTTCTTTCTTTTAAAATATCCGCGTTTAGAGGAGTGATAGAACTTATTTGGTTAACCACTCCATCTTCAAGTGCACGAATCAGGTCATTTTCGTTTAAGTAAAAATATAAATTTACTTCATTAATATATGGCTCACCTAAACTAAATTTTTTGAATGATTCTAATTTGTAAGAATTTATAACTCCTGATGATTCTTTGGTGTTGTTTTTTATTAAATAAGGTCCGGAACCGATAGGAGAAGTGTTTGCAGTGTTTAGTTCTACGGAAGAATTATCCCAGAGGTATTTAGGCATTATCCCAAGTGTTAAATTTTCCAAAAATGATGGATAAGGTTTCTTTAAAGAAAATTCTATTGTTTTGTCGTCTATTTTCGTTGCAATTACTCCATCCCAATCTACTTTTCGTGGACTTTTTATAATCGGATCTTTTATTTCATTTATAGTAAAGATAACATCATCTGCGGTAACAGGCTCTCCATCTTGAAAATATATTTTGTCTTTTAAGGTAAATGTATAAGTTAAACCATCCTTAGATATTTCGTATTTTTCTGCTAAGTCTGGAAACATGGTACCGTCAGAATTTTTTCTCATTAGGCCTGAATAAATAAGTGAAACGAGATCAAGGTCAACGGGAGAATTTGCTAGTATTGGATTTATAAAACGTGGAGTACCGATAATGCCTTCGGAGATAGAACCTCCATGGAGTGGCACACTGATCATTAGAGATTTATTTATATTCTCTAGTATTAAGACTGTACTTATCAAGAGAGTTGACAATAGCACAACAAAAACAGTACGTTCTTTTTTTGAGAAAGTATTAAAAATTGAATTGATTTCTTTTTTTTTAGGCAATTTAAAATTGCGAATACGACTATATAAATTTTCCATATACGACATGAAACAAAGTAAAGATTAGCTATTTGTTTTTAGTATTATACTAAGTAAAGCAAATAAAGCAAAAAGAATTCCACAAACAAGGGACAAATAAAAAAGAAACTTTTCAAAGCCTCGGCGAGTGTGATGAAAAGACTGCGTGTCTCCTCCACCTAAAGCGCCTCCCAGCCCAGCAGCAGATTGTTGCAACAAGATTGCTGACACTAGTATTACTGAAAGGATAATCTGCGCATAAGGCAGAATTTTTGCTACTAGATTCATAAAGCGATTATTGCATATTAGAATCAAAAAGGCAAATAACTTTCTTTGTGTTTTTGTGTATGGTAAACTAATTAAGTTAAAAAATTATAAAATTAATCATACAAATATATGGAAGAAAACATAGAAAAAAATCTAGATATTAAAAATAAAATTATTCCGATAATAGTATTGGTGTTGGTTATTTTGGCAATAGTGGGTTATTTTGTTTTTGGAAAAAATAAAATACAAATTCCTATAAATAACAATGTTGCCAGTGTTGCAAACGTAAACGGAGATATCATCACTAAAGCAGATTATGAGACACAGCTTGCAAATAGTCTTGATTTATACAAAACACAAGGTGTTGATGTTACAGACGTAACTAAACTTTCTCAAATTAAAACACAGGTTTTAGATAATCTTATAGCTGATAAATTAATATCTCAAGGAGTAGAAGCCTCTGGAATAAAAGTTACAGCAGAGGAAATAGAAAAACAATTTCAAATCATATTAACTCAATTAGGTGGGGCAGATGCGCTTAAAGCTGAGCTTGTTAAAAACAAGTTAACAGAAGCACAATTACGAGACAATATCTCCAAGCAGCTTGCGGCTCAACAATACTTATTACAAAATATCGATACAAAATCAATAATTGTTAGTGATGCTGAGATTGCCCAGCTTTATACAGATTACAGCAAAGAGCAAAAGGCTAAAAACGCTAAAGCGGTTGTGCCAGCCTTAAAAGATATAAGTAATCAAATTAAACAAAATATTATTTCCAATAAGCAACAAGTTTTAGTGGTTGATTTTATTGCTTCTCTGCGGGCAAAAGCAAAAATTGAGATAACTCTACAATAGATTAATTTTAAACTTTGTGGTATAACTAGTAAATATGCAGTTTATCACAATTTTAATGAGAATAAAGACATTTTTTACTAAAAAGAAAATTATCTGGACGGTGATTGTCTTGTTGTTATTGCTTGTTAGTTGGCTTATCTTTAAACCAAAAACAGATATTAGTGGCATTCAGACTGGTACTGTTCAAAAACAAGATATCCAAAAAACAGTTCTTGCTACTGGACAAGTTGTTAGTTCTACTGATTTGAGTTTGAGTTTGCAGTCAAGTGGTGTGGTAAAAAAAGTTTTAGTCAAAGAAGGTGATGTAGTTTCTGTGGGTCAAACCTTAGTAGAACTTGACACTAGAGATCTTTTAGCACAACTTCATAGCGCGCAAGCAAGTCTAACTATTGCTAAACAACAAGCATCTTCTTCAGAAAACAATGTTGTGAATGTTACTACTCAACAAGATCTTTTAGTAAAAAATGCATACACTAACCTTCTCAACTCCACCCTCGAAGCAATTCCCAGTGACAATACTCAAAATTACCAAGCTCCAACCATCAGTGGTAATTACATTTTAGACAAAGAAGGAATCATCAATTTACATTTCTACAATAGTGCTGGTGGAATGAGTTTTACTGCCTCTGGCTTAACTACTGGTTATGGAATGATGAATAGTATTACTGCTCAACCAATCGGTAATTCTGGTTTATATATCAAGTCTACTTCTGCTCAAATAGGTACAGAAGATTGGATAATTGAAATTCCAAATAAAAAGGCTGCGAATTACTTGACGAATTATAATGCTTATCAGTCTGCTCTCGAAACACGTATTAAGGCGATTGCTGACGCAGAAGCGAATTTAAAAAGTACAGATAATTCTTCTTCTATCGCTGATGCCCAAATAGCTCAAGCGGAAGCAAGCATAGAAAGCATAATGGTAAAAATACAGAATGCCAAGATCGTTGCTCCTTCTAGTGGCACTATTACTCAGGTAGATATAAAAGTTGGAGAATTTGCTCAAGCTTCACAAGAAATAATAAAGTTACTTAATGTTGGAGAATTGCATACTGAAGCCCTAGTGAGTGAAGCTGATATTGCAATGGTTGTAGTGGGGCAATCAATTGATAATACTTTTGATGCGCTTGGTCCAGATAAACACTTTACAACTAAAGTATTGACCGTAAACCCTGCTTCGACGGTTGTGTCCGGTGTAGTTAATTACAAAGTTACCGGCAGTTTAGAAAAAATTCCAGAAGTAAAACCAGGGATGACTGCGAATATGACCATAACAGTAGCCGAGAAAAAAAATGTTCTAGTTGTTCCATCAAGTTCTATTCTCAATAAAAACGGTCAACACTCTGTAAGAGTTATTAATGACTCAAAAAAGAAAACTTACAGTGAGATGGCAGTACAAACTGGATTAGAGGCAGATGGTGGTCTAGTAGAAATTATCTCTGGATTAAATGCAGGAGAGGAGATAGTAACTTATATGAAATAAATTTTGCGGTGCCAATAATCAAAACAGAAAATTTAAAAAAAGATTATGAAAATGAAGGAGTAATTACTAATGTCCTTCATGGTATTGATTTTAGTATGGAGCAAGGAGAATTTGTGGCTATTATGGGGCCTTCTGGTTCTGGTAAATCAACCCTAATGCATATTTTAAGTTTTTTAGATAAAGCAAGCTCTGGGATCTATGAATTTGAAGGTCAAGATACAAAAGATTTCGACAAAGATTATTTGGCTAAACTTCGAAACGAACGTATTGGATTCGTTTTTCAATCGTTTAACCTTTTAACTCGTACTACTGTTCTCGACAATGTTAAGCTCCCACTTATTTATAGTAATAAAAAAGATCATGATAATTTGGCTAAGAAAGCTCTGGCTGATGTTGGTCTCTCTCATCGTCTTGATTTCTTTACAAATCAAATTTCTGGAGGAGAGAAACAGCGTGTGGCCATAGCGAGAGCTTTAGTCTGTGATCCGGCTGTTATTTTTGCTGATGAGCCGACTGGCAACCTTGATTCTAAGTCTGGTAATGCTGTCTTAGAGATTTTACAAAGGTTAAATGATCGAGGTCACACAATTATTTTAGTTACTCACGAGATGGACACTGCTAATCATGCGAAGAGAATAATTTATATTAAAGACGGGATGATTGTTGGAGATGAAAAAGTTCTAAAAAGAACGATAGCTACTTCGGATGGAGTTTTGAATAAGTAGTAACTGTCCCGTACTAAATTTTTGAGTAAAAAGTATGACTACTATTAATTACAATTTAAAATTTTAGTACTAGGATGAATTTTTTTTCAACCATTAAAATGACTGTGCGTAGCTTGCTTTCCAGGAAAGGAAGATCAGCTCTTACTATGCTTGGAATCGTGATTGGAGTGGCAGGGGTGATTATTATCATTTCACTTGGTGCTGGAGCTCAATCTCTGGTTCTTGGTCAAGTAAATAAACTTGGTTCTAATCTTCTTTCTGTTCAACCTGGGAAAAGTGATCCCAAGGGTCCACCTGCTCAAGTTTACGGTGTAGTTGTTACTAGCTTAATTGAACCCGATGCTGATGCCCTGCGTTCTACTTCCCAGGTTCCTCATGCCGTTGGAGTTAATGCTATGGTTCGAGGTGTTGGTACAGTGGTTTGGCAAAATAAAAATACTGAAACAAATTTTATCGGTACTGATTTTGGGTATGCACAAGTAGTTAATTTTACTATGAGCTCTGGAACCTTTATTGATGAGACCGCCAACAAAGGAGGAAGTAAGGTGGTTGTTTTGGGTTCCAAGGTAGCCGATGCTTTATTTTCTGGTACGGGGGTGGATCCTATTGGACAGGTTGTTAAGGTCAGAAGTAGCTCACAACAGGATGCGGGCGGTATACCATTGCGTATTGTCGGAGTGATAGAAAAAAGAGGCAGTGCTTTTTTTCAAGACCAAGATGATCAAATTTTTATACCGCTTACAATTGCCCAAAGTCAGCTTTTAGGTATTCATTATTTACAAATGATAAGTATAAAAGTGGATTCAGCTGAAAATATTGATCAAACTATTAATGATGTAACTACTGTATTAAAACAAAGACACCATATTATGACGGACGATGATATTGATTTTACTATAAGAAATGTAGCGGCTGCCGTGGATATTTTAAAAACTATTACCAATGCCTTGTCTTTATTTTTAACCTCTATGGCTGCCATTGCTCTAGCTGTCGGGGGTATCGGAATTTTAAATATTATGTTAGCTACTGTGGCAGAGAGAACTCGCGAGATTGGATTGCGTAAGGCGGTTGGTGCAACAAACAGTATGATTATGAGACAATTTTTACTTGAAGCTGGAACTCTGACCTTGATTGGTGGAGTAATCGGCATTATTTTTGGAATAATAATTTCGTATTTGATGGCACTCTTAATGAAGTATTTAGGTTTTGATTGGGATTTTGTTATTTCAATTACTTCTGTCGTGTTGGCGGTCGGTGTTTCTGTTTTAACTGGAGTAATCTTTGGACTCTATCCTTCACTCAAAGCTTCTAGGTTGAATCCAATTGATGCTTTAAGATATGAATAATTATGATAAAAACATTTAAACAATCTATCAAAGCCCTGAGAGCCAACAAAGGTAGAACTTTTTTAACAATGCTTGGTATTATTATCGGCATCGGTACGGTTATTTTGGTTCTCTCTGCCGGTGCTGGTTTTCGCTCTCTGATAGATGCAGAAGTCGCTACTCTCGGAAGTAATACTTTATTTGTGCAAACGCATGTTCCTTCAGCTACTAAAAATGCCAATGCTATCTCCGATGGTCCTGGAGGCGCTTTGGTGGGAGTGATTATCAGTAGCTTTAAACAGCGTGATTTAAATGATATAAATAAATTACAAAATGTGGCCGGAAGTTATGGCATTATTACGGGCCAAGCAGTGGCAGTTTATCGAAACAATAAGAAAAGTGCAATTTATTACGGAACCGGAGCTGAAAGATTTGATATTGATAAAACTACTCTGTCTTCCGGTAGATTTTTCACCAAGGCTGAAGATAGTGGTGGAGCGCAAGTAGCTATTTTGGGTTCTACGGTAGCGAAAGATCTTTTTGGCCAAGATGATCCAGTTGGAAAATTGTTTCGGCTCGGCACTTTGAATTTTCAAGTGATCGGTGTTTACACTTCGCAAGGAGCGCTTTCTGACACTGACGGAACTGTTTTTCTTCCACTTAACACCGCTCAAAAGAAAATGCTTGGCGTAGACTATATCACTGTTGGTGTAGTGGCCCTCAATGATATCAATGAAGCAGATGCCACAGCCGAACAAATAAAAATTATTTTACGAAGCAATCACCACATCACTGATTCAGCAAAAGAGGATTTTATTGTTCAAACACAGGCACAAGCTTTAGATATTTTTAATACCATTTTTAATGGAATCACTTATTTACTTATTGCTATTGCTGCCATTTCTCTTTTGGTGGGAGGCGTAGGAATTATGAATATTATGTATGTGGTAGTGACGGAAAGAACAGCAGAAATCGGATTAAAAAAAGCCTTAGGAGCAAAGGAGTCAGATATTTTGAAAGAATTTATGACGGAAGCAATTTTAGTTACTATCTTTGGAGGAATCATTGGTATAGGACTCGGAGCATTTTTAGGTTTTGCAGTTTATCTTATCGCCCAAAGTGCGAATATGGCATGGACTTTTTCTGTACCAATATACGCAATTGTTCTCGGTTTTGGAGTTTCAGCGATGATCGGAATATTTTTCGGAGTTTTTCCAGCTCGCTCAGCTGCCAAAATGGACCCTATTGAGGCTTTGAGATATGAATAAAAAAGTTTTGAATCTAAAGTAATTTCTGTTATATTTTTCTTATGTCTCTTTCAATCGGAATAGTTGGTTTGCCAAACGTAGGAAAGTCCACGCTTTTTAATGCCCTCACTAAAAAAAGTGTGCCGGCTGAAAATTATCCTTTTTGTACCATTGATCCGTCAGTGGGGATTGTTCCGGTACCTGACGAGCGAGTAGAATTGCTTTTTAAATTTTCAAAATCTAAAAAAGCTATTCCAGCTGTTATAGAGTTTGTGGATATTGCTGGGCTGGTAGCAGGAGCCTCAAAAGGAGAAGGATTAGGAAATAAATTTTTAACCAACATTCGAGAAGTAGACGCTATTGCTCACGTTGTACGAACATTTGAAGACAATTCAGTCGTTCATGTGGCTAATAAAATTGACCCGATGCAAGATATTGGAGTGATAAATCTCGAGCTTGTTTTAGCTGATTTTGAAACAGTTTCAAAAAGACTTGGGACCTTAGGAAAAGATTTAAAGAAAGGCGACAAAGAAGCTATTGCGGAAGAAAATATTTTAAAAAAGTTAGAGAAAGTTTTTGAGGAGGGTAAAATGGCGATAGAAGCAAATTTAAATGATGACGAAAAATTTAAAATAAAATCCTTAAATTTACTTACCTTAAAACCAATGCTTTATGTTTTAAATACTTCAGAAGCAAATGAAAATATAGATGTAAAAATTTCTGGACTCTCTGTAAAAGTAGACCCTGTTTTCGAAAAAGGTTTTGATGAATTAATAAAACAAAGTTATAAACTTTTAGGTCTTGAAACTTTTTTAACCACTGGAGAAGATGAGACGAGGGCTTGGACTATTAAAATAGGTTCTACTGCGCCAATAGCAGGGATGGCCATCCATACCGATTTTAAAGAAAAATTTATTCGGGCAGAAGTGATAAATTGGAAGGACTTATTAGATTCAGGCTCTCGTGCTAATGCCAAAGCTAAGGGCTTAATTCGCACCGAAGGCAAAGAATATATTGTTAAAGATGGAGATGTTATAGAATTTCTAATTTAATTTATGAAATATAAAGCAATTGTATTTGATTACGGTGGGGTTATAGAAATAATAAAAAGAGGTTTAACTAAAAATATAACAAAATATTTGCAAATTTCTCAAGAAGACTGGCAAAAAGTATATTTTTCTCTAAATTATTTATGTAATACTGGCAAGAAAAGCTATGAAGAGGTTTTTGCACTTACCGCCAAAGAACTAGGTGCTTCTGATGACCAAATATCTCATGTACTTAAATTACAGAAAGACAATAGAAAGGAAAGACAAATAAATTTGAAACTTATAGAAATAATAAAAGATTTAAAAAATAAAAATTATAAAATCGGCTTATTAAGCAATAATTATATTAAATTAAGACAAGAACTTATCGACCTAAAGCTAATTGATTTATTTGATGCGGTAGTTATTTCTAGTGAAGTTAATTATCAAAAACCTCAACCAGAAATTTTTGAGATTTTATTTAGTCAACTTAGTGTTAAAAAAAATGAAGTGATTTTTATAGATGACGCAAAACAATCTTTAATTGGAGCGGAAAGTATTGGCTATGCTCCTATTTTATTTAAGGATGTTGAAGATTTAAAAATTAAGTTAAAAGATTTAAATGTTTTGTAGGTAGAATTATTTTATGCTTCAAGAAAGAAAGGGAGAATTATTTATATTTGGCGAAGTAGCACTCTGGAGCTTGTTTCCAGTGATTACTGTTTTATCGTATAAGGCGGTCCCAAGCATGATTTCGCTTGCTGTCAGCACTTTTTTGTCTAGTATTTTTTTCTTTATTATTGTTCTTTATAAAAACAAATTAGACGAATTAAAAAATCTGCTTCTGTGGAAATATGTGGCCTATACTGTATTTTTTATTGGTATTTTATTTTACGTTTTTTATTATTTTGGCCTTACAAAAACTACACCAGGAAATGCTAGTATTATTATTTTATTTGAGATTTTTTCTTCTTATATTTTTTTTCAAGTTTTAAGGAAAGAATCTTTTTCCCTCGAATCTAAAATTGGATCTATGTTAATGCTTATTGGAGCTGTTATAATATTGTTTCCGAATTTTTCATCTGTAAATTTCGGAGATTTATTTATTCTCATAGCAACCTTTTTTGCTCCCATAGGAAATTTTTTCCAACAAAAAGCGAAAATCATTGCTTCAACTGAATCCATCTTATTTCTTCGTAGTATATTAGCCACTCCATTTTTACTTGGCATTGCTTATCTATTCGGACAGCATTTACAGATAAATCAATTAAAAGAATCTTTCTTATTTTTAATCTTGAACGGCTTTATTCTCTTAGGACTTTCAAAAATTTTCTGGCTTGAAGGAATTACGCGCATTTCTGTGACGAAAGCAAATGCTATCGGTAGTATGGGTCCGCTCTTTACATTATTTATTGCCTGGGTGTTATTACATCAAGTGCCAACAGTGTGGCAAATTGCTTCTCTGGTGCCATTTTTCTTTGGTGTGTTATTGTTAACTAACAATCTTAAATTGAAATCCAACCATGCTTAAACGAATTTATTTTTTCTTTTTTACTTATATGGTGTCAATGTATTTTGCGCAGACGCTTGTTGTCTTGTGGCTTTCTAAAAATGGGTTTGGTTTTAATGAATTACTCATATATTACATAGTTACGTTTGGCGTTGCTTTATTGGGGATATTATTTTCCCAAAAAATAAAAATAAATGCTAAAGCTTCTATTTTTTGGGGTTTGTTGTTTAGTGCCTTGAGCGTTCTAATTTTAATAAAAATCTTTGGCCCGTATCAACTTTATCTATCAGGATTATTTTCTGGATTAAATGTTATATTTTTCTGGATTCCTTGTAATATAATGTTTTTTAAATATAGCGATGACGAGAAGCGTGGACTTAATAGTGGAATGTATTTTTTAATTACTCCAATAATCGGTATAACTTTTCAACCATTGGCTGGTATTATAGCTGAGAAATTTAATTTTGAAACTGTATTTTGGATTGGGGTTTTTTCTTATATTATTCCTACTATACTTATTAAATTTCTACCTTCTTTTGAGTATGAAATAAATACCAAGAAATATTTTCTGGAAAATAAATTTAATTGGTCTACTTTTTTCCAAGGCATGTCTTCAAGAATTAGTTGGGCTTTAGTTCCAATTTTTACTTTGTTTTTTATAAAAACTCCAAGAGACTTTGGGAACTTTTTCGGATATCTGGCTTTATTGGCCGCAATTGCTTCTGTGCTTAATGGATATATATCGGATAAAATAAAAAATAGAAAAATGTTTTTTTACGTACTTTCTTTTTTGACAGTGTTTAGTTTTTTACCTTTAGCTTTTGTGAATAATGTTTATTACTGGGGTATCTTTGCGGGCATTAGTAGCCTTTGCATAAATTTAGTTAATCCATTTTGGCTTACTTTTAATTTAGATTATTATAAGGATATTGGGGTTGAAAAAACAATGGTCTTAAGAGAGATATATTTAAATATGGGATATCTCGCAACAATTTCAATTACTTTGCTGGTTTTTTATTTAACATCTTCTCCAAAAGCAAGTTTGATGGTGGTATCAATTATCTGTTTACTGCTTCCTATGGCTTCCTACTTACAGGGCGTTTATCGTGCTAAAATATAAATAACAAATTATGATAAAACTTTTTTATTCAAAAGATTGGTCGCTTAGCTCTGCTCTGGACAAGATAGGGTATGAACTCTTGGATACGGGTGCAGGGGAGAAGCTAGAAAGATTCGGCAAATATATTTTTGTGCGTCCATACGAAGATGCCGTATGGCCAAAGGCTATAGAAATGAAAGAGAAGTGGGCAAAAGCAAACGGAAAATTTTGGAGTTCCAAAGTTGGAGCAAAAGCGGGTTGGAAAATAGATAAAAAAATAGAATCAAAATGGGAGATGGAATACAAAGGTATAAAATTTTTTGCTTCCCCGACACCTTTTCGACATTTGGGATTTTTTCCAGAGCAGGCGAGTCATTGGGATTTTATTGAGGATAAGATTAAGCAAGCCCTAAAGAATAAAGAAAATTCTGCCGCTTTACCCGCAAGCGGGCTCCGACACGGACAGAATTTTCCTTATTCTTCTGGGCTTAAGTTTTTAAATTTATTTGGTTACACCGGAGTAGCAAGTCTTTTTGCTCTGCGGGCTGGTGCAGAAGTTACTCATTTAGATGCTTCGAAACAAACTTTAGCTTGGGCAAAAGAAAATCAAAAATTAAATACTGAATTAGCTGAAGCACCTATGCGGATAATAGAAGATGACGTTTTAAAATTTTTAGAGAGAGAAGAAAAAAGAGGGAACAGATATGATGCAATTATCATGGATCCGCCTAAGTTTGGCAGAGGACCTAAAGGAGAAATATGGAAAATTGAGGAGATGCTCCCAAGGCTTCTTTTACAAGTACGAAAAGTTTTAAGCGACAAACCACTTTTCGTTATTTTGACTTCTTACGCAGTTGATTCTTCGTCACTTTCTTTAGGATACGCGCTAGCCGATACAATGGCTGATTTTAAGGGTAATATTGAAGCTGGCGAACTTTGTGTCTTAGAAAAATCAAATAATCGCATAGTATCTCTTGCTAATACAGCCGTTTGGAGTAGAGATATGGTACAATAGACATATGTTTATTTTGGGTGGTATTATTATAATAATCATTGTTATTTTTATTATTATCGTTAATTTAACAAATATGGAAACACAAACACAAACAAAAACAAGTGCTAAAGATTTTTTTATAAACTTAGGTGCTATTATCGCTCTCGGTTTTTTTGTTGGTAACCTTCTTAGTCTTTTGTTTACAATAATCAATAAAGCTTATCCACTTACTACTGGTTATAATTACTACGGAAGTTATTCTATTAGTTTTCCAGTAGCTTCTCTTATCATTTTCTTTCCCGTTTATGTTTTTTTGATGTGGCTTTTAGAGAGAAATTATTCCATAGAACCAGAAAAAAGAAATATAGGTATCCGTAAATGGTTGACCTACATAACTCTTTTTGTTTCAGGATTTGTTTTGGCTGGAGATTTAGTTACGGTTTTATACTTTTTCATAGATGGTCAGGATATTACAACGGGTTTTATTTTAAAAGTTTTATCGGTTTTAGTAATAGCCCTGGCGATTTTCTTTTATTATATCTATGATGTATTAGGAAAAACAAATAGCACTTATCGAAAAGCTTGGACAGTTAGTTCTGCTTTAGTAATTCTTGCTTGTATAACCTGGGGATTCTTTATTCTTGGTTCTCCTCGAACACAACAATTATTAAAATACGATGAACAAAAAGTTAGTGATTTGCGGAATATGAATAATGCAATTGAAAACTATTATTCAGGATTTGGAAATTTACCAGACAGACTAGAACAAATATATAAAGGAGATTATTATATTCCTGGCATTCTTGATCCTCAAAGTCAAAAACCATATGAATATCAAAAGACAGGGAATCTAACTTATAATCTTTGTGCAGAATTCAACAAAGAATCAAATGATAAAAATAATTTTAATACCTATTCCTCAAAATCTTGGACTCATCCGGCTGGACACTATTGTTTTTCAGAGACTATAAATCCAAATATTTACTCCAAACCGGTATTATCATACCCCACACCAACTCCCGTATCAGCTCCAGCACCAACTCAATAAGATTTATCTTAAAGAGATTTCTTAAACCAAAAAATCACTTTTGCAAAAAAGTGATTTTTTGGTTATGATGAGATGATATATGAAGGAATATGATCATAAAAAAATTGAAAAAAAATGGCAGAAAGAGTGGGAAAAAACTGGAGTATATGAAGCTAAGAATTTTTCTAAAAAACCTAAATTTTATGGTTTGATTGAGTTTCCATATCCATCTGGCGCAGGCATGCACGTGGGTCACATCCGTAGCAATACGGCCATGGACATCATTTCTCGTAAACGCAGGATGGAAGGATACAACGTACTTTACCCGATAGGCTGGGATGCTTTTGGTTTGCCGACAGAGAATTATGCTATTAAGACGGGAATTCATCCGATAAAGGTTACCAAGGATAACACAGACACCTTTAGACGGCAGCTTAAATCTATTGGTTTTTCTTTTGATTGGTCACGAGAAATTAATACTACTGATCCAAAATATTACAAATGGACCCAGTGGATATTTTTACAATTGTTGAAAAAAGGTTTGGCATATAAAGCAAAATCCTACATCAATTGGTGTCTTTCTTGTAAAATAGGTTTAGCCAATGAAGAGGTGGTAAATGATAAATGTGAGCGTTGTGGTGGAGATACAGAGAAAAGAGAAAAAGAACAATGGATGCTCGCAATTACCAAATATGCCGATAGGCTTGATAAAGATTTGGACACCGTAGATTATCTTTCGCAAATTAAACTTGGGCAGAGGAACTGGATAGGCAGGAGCGAGGGAGCGGAAATAGATTTTGAAATAAAAAACAACAATGAAAAAATAAAAGTTTTCACTACTCGTCCAGATACTATTTTTGGGGCGACGTATGTTATTCTTGCGCCAGACCATGAATTAGTCCAAAAATTAAAATCTCAAATTAAAAATTGGAGTGAAGTTGAAAAATATATAAAAGAAGTAAAAAGTAAAACTGACATAGAAAGAACAACCGAAGATAAAATAAAAACAGGCGTGGAATTGAAGGGGATTAAGGTTATTAACCCTGCAACACAAGAGGAAATTCCAATTTGGATAGCTGATTATGTGCTTGCTAGTTATGGTACTGGAGCAATAATGGCCGTGCCAGCACACGACGAAAGGGATTTTGAATTCGCGAAGAAATTTAATTTGTCGATTAGAAAAGTGATTGAACCTATAGAATATGCTCAGACTGGTGTTGATGCTTTCAGGCCGGAGTTACCAACAAAAGACAAAGAGGCAATCTTTGCTATTGTAAAACATTGGAAAGAAGATAAATATCTTTGCTTAAAATGGAAAAATGCTCCCTGGAACATTTTTATTACCGGGGGAATTGAAAATAATGAAAAGATAATTGATTCAGCTATTCGTGAAGTCGAAGAAGAGTCAGGGTATTTTGACATAAAAAAAGCAGAGGATATCGACCATGTTATGTATGCACAGTTTTATCACCCTAATAGAAAAATAAATTTAAAAACACGTTTTCACACCGTATATTTAGAGTTAGGTAGTGACGCAAGAAAAGAAATTTCTCAAGAGGAAAAAGATAAACACGAAACACTTTGGATTCCTAGAGAAGAGGTTGAAGAATTTATCAATGTTCCAAATGGAAAACATGCTTGGAGAATTTTTCAAGGCTTAGAATCAAGGTGTTTTACGCAAGATGGAATTTTGGTTAATTCTGGAAAATTTAATAAACTAGATTCCAAAGAAGCTACCAAGGAGATTGTAAAATTTATTGGCGGAAAAGAGAAAACAACTTTCAAACTTCGTGATTGGGTATTTTCTCGTCAGCGTTATTGGGGTGAGCCGATTCCAGTAGTGTATTGCGAAAGCTGTAAAAATAGAAAATATAACTATATTTTATTACATGGATATAAAAGGCAAGACCTTTTTATTCCATGGTTAAAAATGGAATTAGAAAAACAGGGTCATAAAGTTTATGCACCACTTCTACCAAATCCTCTCAAGCCAAATGTTGTAGAGCAAGTAGAATTTATACTAAAAAATACTGTTTTAACTGAAAATACGATTATTATGGGAGTAAGTTTAGGTGCTGTGGTAGCAATGAAATTAGCGGAAAAAACCAAATCTGTAATTGCCAAATTAGTACTGGTAGACGGATTTATAAAACCAGAATTTACAGACCAAGCACGTCCAGACGTAGAAAGAAGTTTTGATTGGAAATTTAATTTTAAAAAAATCATATCAAAAACCAAGGAAAGAATAATTTTAGCCGACAAGGATTTTTCTGTTGTACCTGAATGGCAGTTACAAAAAATGGCTGAAATAATGAACGCAGATATATTATATGAAAAACCTATTGCTCCTCATTTCCAAAATAATGGTCCAGAGCCAGAGATTTTAAATACCATAATAGAAACTGGTTGGATGCCAGTATCAGAAAAAGATTTGCCGGTAGAGCTTCCAAAAGTAAAAAACTATCAGCCAACCAATAGTGGAGAATCACCACTCGCAAATATTTCCAAGTGGGTCAATGTAAAATGTCCAAAATGTAAAGGTAAAGGGCGTAGAGAAACAGATACCATGCCAAATTGGGCAGGAAGTTCTTGGTATTTCTTGCGTTACGTTGATTCAAAAAATAAAAAAGAATTTGCCTCAAAGAAAAATTTAAAATATTGGACACCAGTCGATTGGTATAATGGTGGAATGGAACACACCACCTTACATCTTTTGTATTCTCGTTTTTGGCATAAATTTCTTTTTGATTTAAAGCTTGTGCCAACATCTGAACCATATCAAAAGCGTACTTCCCACGGAATGATCTTGGGTGAGGGAGGTGCAAAAATGTCTAAAAGCTTGGGAAATGTGATTAATCCAGACGATATAGTAAAAACATACGGTGCAGACACCCTACGTCTTTATGAAATGTTCATGGGGCCTTTTAGTCAGTCGGTTGCCTGGAGCGAAGAAGCTATCATTGGTCCTAGAAGATTTTTAGAACGTATTTGGAATCTTCAATCTAAAGTACAAAAAAATAAAAAATACGTTGAGTTTGAAATTGAGAAGGCAATAAAGAAAGTGAGCTCTGATATAGAAGAAATGAAATTTAATACAGCTATTTCTACTTTGATGATTTTTATTAACGAGGTCGGGAAGCTTGAATCTATCTCACAGATTGCTTACGAAAAATTTCTAAAAATTCTTTCACCGTTTGCGCCTCATATCGTGGAGGAACTCTGGCAAATATTAGGTCATCAGAAATCAATTAATTTAGAGCCATGGCCAATGCCTGATCTTTCAAAAATTAAAGATGAGGAAATAAAAATTGTAGTGCAGGTAAATGGTAAAGTTAGAACTGAAATTATGATAAAAATAGATGACAGCGAGGAAGATATCAAAAAGCAGGTAATTTCCAATGAAGTTGTTTTGAAGCAACTAGCAGACAGGGAAGTAAAAAAAGTATTTTATGTTAAAAATAGACTTATCAATATAGTTGTTTAGTTGTAAAAATGGAAAAAATTTTAAAAATCTTTACCAAAGAATCTGGGAGTATAAATCAGGCCGCTATTCTTTTGGGTTCTTTTACTTTACTTTCTCAGATTTTGGCACTTTTTCGTGATCGTTCTATTGCACATTTTATTGGACCTTCTCCATCACTTGATGCTTATTATGCGGCTTTTCGTGTACCAGATTTAATTTTTATTTCCATAGCATCTCTGGCTTCTATTACGGTGCTCATTCCTTTTATAGTAGCTAAAATGCCTGCTCATCAATCAGCTGTGGGGAATGGGGATAATAAGGTGTCCGAAACAGCTCAAAAATATTTAAATGATGTTTTTACTGTTTTCTTTTCTTTTATGGTGCTTGTTTCCCTAGTGGCATTTTTTCTTATGCCATATTTAATATCTTTTATTGCTCCAGGTTTTGATTCACCTTATCAAGCGAAAGTGATTTTACTTTCACGGATAATGTTGCTCTCGCCTATATTAATGGGCTTATCTAATCTTTTTGGAACAGTGACGCAACTTTTTCGTAAGTTTTTTATTTATTCCTTAAGTCCAATTTTTTATAATTTAGGAATTATTATTGGTGTTATATTTCTTTATCCAGTTTTTGAAATTGATGGATTAGCATTTGGCGTGGCGCTGGGAGCCTTGATGCATTTTGGTGTGCAATTTTTTGCAGCACGTTCTTGTGGTTTTACCCCAAAATTCTCTTTCAGCCGTAATACGGCTGGTAAGACCTTTTTTCCTTTCGCAATTAATTTTAAAGATATTAAAAGTACTGTTTTGACGTCGCTTCCTCGGACTTTAGGTTTAGCTTTTAACAATTTTGCACTTATTTTTATTATAGCGATGGCGTCCTTTTTAAAAAGTGGTTCTATCTCAATCTTTAATTTTTCATTCAATCTTCAGTCAGTACCACTTAATATTATTGGCATATCTTATGCAGTGGCGGCTTTTCCGACCTTAGCCAAATCTTTTAGTGGTGGTAAAACAGAAGAATTTAAAAAACATTTAAAAGAGGCGTCACGAGCCATTGTCTTTTGGTCTCTTCCGGTCATATTTCTCTTTATTGTTCTTCGTGCACAGATTGTGCGTGTGATTCTCGGTTCCGGATCTTTTTCTTGGGACAATACTCGCCTGGTCGCAGCTTCTCTCGCCATTTTCTCTGTTTCTATTCTTGCTCAGGGAATGATTACTTTGCTTTCTCGGAGTTATTATGCAACTGGCAATACCAAACGTCCCCTTATTGTAAATTTTTCTTGTTCCGTCTTAATTATAATTTTAGCTTATGTATTTATCCATCTTTTTGAAAATATACAGACTTTTCGTTTTTTCATAGAATCAATATTGAAAGTGAATGATATTGATGGGACTGAAGTATTAATGCTTCCACTTGCGTATTCTGTCGGAACTATTTTAAATTTTATTTTACAATGGATTTTTATAAAGAAAGACTTTATGCCGCATGAACCTTTTATCAATAAGACTTTTTTTCAAAGTTTAGGAGCATCATTTTTTCTAGGGATAGTAGCTTATTTAAGTTTAAATATTCTTTCTCCAATTTTTGGTACGACCACTTTTTGGGGCGTGTTTTTGCAAGGGTTTATTTCTGGAATTTTAGGTATTATGGCGGCTATTGTTGTTTTATATTTGCTCAAGAATGAAGAATTAAAAGATTTAGCGAAAACTATTAATACTAAGTTCTGGCGGGCAAAAATTATCGCTCCTTCGCAAGAAGAACTCTAAAATGAAAAAAATTTTAAAATTTTCTATTCTACTTGTCATTATTGGAGTTTTTATATATCAATTTAGGATTCCGCTCAATACGCAGTCTATTTCTTTTTTAGATAATTTAAAAAGTAATTTTAATAGAATTTTTCTAGAAGTTCCTTGTTCCGAGCCGATACCATATACTCTTGGCACTTTTGATCTACAGTTTAATATTTCAAAAAGTTATTTTTTAAGTGCTCTTAGAGACGCGGAAGCTATTTGGGAGCAGCCTTTTGGGAAAAATCTTTTTGTTTATTTACCAGAGAGTTCGTCTAACAATGTTCTGAAAATTAATTTAATTTATGATTATCGACAACAAGCTACGAGTAAATTAGCGAGTCTTGGTATTACTGTAAAAAATGACAGAGCTTCTTATGATATGTTGAAAGAAAAATTTACAACTTTGCAAGCAAAATATAAAACAGAAAAAAGCGCCCTAAATTCACAAATAGATGCTTTTAATCGAAAACAACAAACTTATGAAACAGAGGTGAACTTCTGGAATAAAAAAGGTGGGGCACCCCAAGAGGAATATGATAAACTTCAAGCTGAAAAAGCATCATTAAAACAAGAAGCGTCAGAGTTACAAGCTGAACAAGTTAGAATTAATGCTATGGTGGATGAGATAAATGCGTTAGTGGTGGCACTTAATCGTTTAGTTGCCATGCTAAATATATCAGTGGATCAATACAACACAGTTAATGGTTCACGGGGAGAGAGCTTTGAAGAGGGGGTTTATATAGAGAATGGGTTAAATAGAGAAATAGATATTTATGAATTTAGTAGTCGGGCCAAGCTCGTGCGAGTACTCGCGCACGAGCTTGGCCACGCTCTTCATTTAGACCATATAGATGATCCGAAGGCAATAATGTATGAGCTTAATCAAGGTACGAGCCTGATTCTTTCTGATACAGATTTATCAGCACTTAAAACAAAATGCGGGTTAACAGAGTAGCTATTTTTTTGGTTGGGTTTATAATTAATATATTATTAAATAACTAACACCACGTTTTAATAGTCGTTGCGTGGTTTAATTTTATTAAACTATATGGATTTTACAATTTTAGTTGCAAAAATATTAGGAATTTATTTAATAGTGAGTGGTTTGTTTCTTATCTTTAAGGGCAAGACAGTTCCACATTTACTTAAAGATTTTTTTGATCATCCAGCGATTGTTTATTTAACTGGAGTGATTTTGATTTTCTTGTCATCAATGTATTTAGTTCAATACAATATCTGGGATGGAACTTGGAAAGTTATAATAACGATTTTCGCTTGGATTACTATGCTAAAAGGTTTGAGTTACATTCTTTTCCCTCAAGCATTAAACAAAATGGTCGTAGCAAAATTCCGTAAATCTTTCGGTATTTATGGCGCTGTGGCAATCATTATGGGTATTTATTTATTTTTCTTAGGTTAATTAAATTGGCTAATTATATTCACGTTAAAGTTTCTGCGGGGGTAAAAAAAGAATCTTTCGTAAAAAAAAGTGAAGATTCTTTTGAAGTTTCAGTTAAAGAAAAAGCGCAAAGAAATGAAGCGAATACTCGGGTCTTAAAATTAGTGGCAGAGTATTTTAAAGTCCCTGTTACAAGGGTTCGTATTGTAAATGGACATAGACATCCGAGCAAGCTTTTAGTGGTGTGTTGAAATACAATATGTGCTATAATAATTTATTATTCGAATAACTTTAAACCAATAATATGCAAGAAGAAAATTTCTTTAAAAAGAACATGAAGTGGATTATTGTTTTGGTAATTGTTTTATTATTTATTTTTTGGGGAGTTTCTAAATATAATGGTTTTGTTACTCAAAGTGAGCAAATAACCGCGCAATGGGCTCAAGTAGAAAATCAATATCAAAGACGTTTTGACCTCATCCCTAATATTGTAAATACAGTTAAAGGAGTAGCCAAGCAAGAGCAAGACGTTTTTGGAGCTATTGCTGATGCTCGAACACGATATTCTGGCGCTACCACCCCTGACGAGAAAGCACAAGCAGCAACCCAAGTAGAGTCTGCTCTTGGCCGTCTTTTAGTAATTGCTGAAAATTATCCTGTTCTTCAATCTTCTCAAGCCTATCGTGACCTTATAGTTTCGCTTGAAGGAACTGAAAATCGCATTACCGTAGAAAGACAGAAATATAATGATTTAGTTCGTATATTTGATACAAATATTAAAACTTTTCCAACTTCAGCAGTCGCAAGCATTTTTGGTTTTACTGAAAAAGCATACTTTAATGTTCCAACCGAGAATCAAACAGCACCGAAAGTTGATTTTGTAAATTAATTTTTTACAGAATCTCTCCGAATTTTATGCCTCATTTTATATCTAAATTATTGCTATTTGTTTTTTTCTTTTTACCTTTTTCTGTACTGGCTTTTGATATTCCTGCGAAACCAACTGGCTTCGTGCAGGATTACGCGGGCATGCTTTCACAGGAACAGATTGCTCTACTTGAAACGAAACTGGAAGCATTTGAAAAAAGTACCACCAATGAAATAGCTGTGGTGATGATACCGTCTTTGGATGGTGAGGTGATAGAAAACTTAGCGCAAGAGATCTTTACTAAATGGGGCATAGGGAAGAAAGAAAAAAATAATGGAGTTTTACTCCTTGTTGCCTTGTCAGACCGAAAAACTAGAATCCATACTGGATATGGAGTGGAAGGAGATTTGCCTGATTTGGCTACTTCTTATATTCAGCAAGACATTATCACTCCGGCATTTAAAAAAAGTAATTATTATGAAGGCATAAATGGTGCTATAGATAAAATTATTATCTCCCTTGAAGGTAGTAATATTGTGCCAGAGAATTATTCCGTCACGCAATCTATGCCTAAATTGCCATGGGAGTTTATTTTCTTTATAGTATTTGTTGTTTTTCAAATCCTGGCTGCTATTTTAGGACGATCAAAGTCTTGGTGGCATGGAGGAGTTTTGGGTGGAGGTATCGCTTTGGTTATTTGGCATTTCTTTATTTCTTCGCTTTTGTTGGCAGTTCCGATTATCTTTTTATTTATTGGGTTAGGATTACTTTTTGACTTTTTAGTTTCTAAAGCTTATACCCAAAAACAAACATCAGGTCATTACCCTTGGTGGTTTGGTGGGGGGAGTGGAGGTATTGGTGGCGGAGGCGGATTTGGTGGTTTTGGAGGAGGATCTTCTGGTGGTGGTGGCTCGAGTGGTTCTTGGTAAATTAATAATTTTAGAGTAGTTTTAAAAAACAATAAATAGACTTTTAAAGGGGTTTCGAGTCTGGCGAGCCGAGAACTTCAGGCCTTCGGCTCTGAGAGCCTCAGACTCGAAGAGATTGTTTAAGCTTAAAAAAATCTGTACCGGAAAAAGTTTGATTTATTGTTTTTTATGTTATAATCTTCGGATGTTTCAAAACTTTTTACTTAAAAAAATGCTTCGGACACAAGGCGTGCCAGAAGCTCAGATTGAGATGTTTATCACAATGATTGAGAAAAATCCCGAGCTTTTTAAAACTATTGCCACAGAAATACAAGAGAAAGTAAAAGGTGGAATAAGTCAGATGGACGCTGGCATGGAGGTAATGAAAAAATACGAAGACGAACTCAAAAAACTAGTGTAATTGACTAACTTCGATAAACGTAAGCCATAATTAACATGCCTATAATAATTAATTTTGGTATCCAATCACCAGACGGATTCAGAATCATTTTAGTGAACGGCGTATCAGCTTTAAAGATTAGGTGAGCAACTACGGCTATTGGTAAAGTGAGCCATAGCCACTGCTCTCGATTAACATGGATACCAACTAGAGCAAAAAGTTTTGACAAATAAGGAGCGATAAAATACACTGCAATATATGCAACTGCAAAATCAAATATTGCAAAAGGTCCGATACGAAACGAACGTAAAAATGTAAGTATCATATAATTTGATTATAGCATAAATAAAAAAATGAAAACTCGAATTGGTAAATGTAGAGTTGAAAAGAAATTTAAATTTAAAAGCAAGGTGATTGTTTGGAAAGAAGGATATCAAGACAAAGATGATAGTGGGCTATGGCGTTTTGCTCGGGTGCCTGAAGATATTTCAGCAAAAATTAAAGATATGCAGAAGGGAAGATTAAGGCGTGGTTGGGGTGCAATTTATGCGAAAGCGAAAGTGGGGAAAAGTGAATGGGTGACTTCTGTTTTCCCTGACAGACATTCTACCACTTATATTTTGCCACTGAAAAAGCAAATCCGTTACGAAGAGAACCTTTATGATGGGATAGATATCAATGTTTCTATTGCAATCTGGCTTTAAAAGTAAGATTATATATATTATGCGAAAGCGAACATTTGTAAAAATTTCTGGAAAGGTGCAAGGAGTATTTTTTCGTGATTCAAGTCGGGCAGAGGCTCTAGGGTTAAATTTATCCGGCTGGGCTAAAAATGCCACAGATGGAACAGTAGAAATAGAAGCCGAAGGGGAAGATAAGGATTTAATAAAATTTATTGAATGGTGCAAATATGGTCCTGACCATGCCGAAGTAGAAAAAGTGAATATAAAGTGGATAGAGCCCACAGGCGGGCTTGATGGTTTTATTATAAGATAATATTATAATTTTTTATGCTAAAAGAATTTAAACAATTTTTGCTTCGAGGGAATGTTGTAGACTTAGCTGTTGGTGTGGTGATTGGTGCCGCTTTTGGTAGTGTGGTGACGGCCCTGGTGTCGGATCTACTTACTCCTTTTATCTCTGCTATTGCTAAAGTGCCGGATTTCAGTGGTTTGATGTTTACTATTAATGGAAGTAAGTTTATGTATGGTCATTTCTTTAATACTTTAATCTCCTTTATTCTTGTGGCTACAGCTGTGTTCTTTTTTGTTATTAAACCAATTAACATTCTTATTTCTCGTTCTCGTAAAGAACCACCAGCAGATCCAACGACTAAGAAATGCAGTGAATGTTTAAGTGAGATCCCTATTACTGCCAAGCGTTGTGCACATTGTACTCAAATTATAAGTTAATGTATGTGAAGTAGAAAATACTTTTTGAATGATCGACATTGCACAAGAGGAGATCTTTAAAAAAGTATTTTCTACGAAACAAATTTTATGAACAATACTTATAACTGGTATTCACAATTAATTAAACCATCTTGGGCACCACCTTCTTCATTCTTTGGTCCAGTTTGGAGTGTGCTCTATATTTTGATTGCTGTTTCTTTTGGAAAAGTTTTTTTAAGTGTGTGGCAAAAACAAATTCCATTTATCGTTGCTTTGCCATTTGTTCTTAATTTATTTTTTAATTTTATTTTTACTTATATTCAATTTGGTCTTAAAAATAATTTTCTTGCAGCCCTTGATATTTCATTTGTTTTAATTACTCTCATTTGGGCGATGGTAGTTATCTACCCATATTTTAAGTGGGTTACTTACATTCAAATCCCATATTTACTTTGGGTGACTTTTGCAACTATCTTACAATTTGCTATTACTTTTTTAAATTTAAATAAGTAGAAAATTACTACAAAAAATTTTGATTTTAATCATTTATAATTTTTTTTATTCTAAATCATTCCAAACTAGGAGCTTCCATTCGTCCTTTTTAAACCAATGAGAAGTATAGGAACAAATAGCCATCCCCGCATTTTCTATTGGGTTGAAATAACTTAAATTATTGTATTGTGAAGCAGTGAGGCTTTCTCCATAAATCATGTACGAGATCACCATTTTTAGAAAAATTTTATGAGTAACCATAATGATTCTTTTTTGCCATCTTCTTTCAATGAAGGATAATAATTTCTTTGCTCTTTTTTTTAGGTCAGTAAAATTTTCCTCATCAGAAAATCGTAGGTCATCAGCATGATAACTGTTATCAATACGATCGATGATTTTTCTGATTTCAGGGTCTTTCCCAGAGCGTCCAATTACTTCAGCAGGGTTTCTTCTTTCTGTCAAGAGCTCGGAATATTCTACTTTTACACCGATTTCCTTGCTGATAATTGACGCTGTTTCCTTAGTACGTTCGTAAGGACTAGCGATAATAATTTGCGGACATCCTTTATATTTTGGAAATCTCTTCGCTGTGGCTAGAACTTGAGTTCTCCCTTTTTCTGTTAGAGGACCTTCCGCTCCTTGCCTGATACCTAGGGCATTGTTTGCTGTTTCTCCATGTCTTACGAAATATATTAATTTTGTTCCCATATTATTATTTTATTATTATTAGTAATGTTTAGCAAGCTTTTTCTTTGCTTTTGTATCCACATTTAATATTGTTTATTAATGTTTAGTAAGGTATACTTTATGTATGGAAAAGAGATTAATTTCAATTAAAGAAGCTTCATCAATGCTTGGTGTATCCAAGCTTACTCTTCGAAATTGGGATAGGGATGGCAAATTGTCTGCCTTTAGAAACCCAATAAATAACTATCGAGTTTATCAATTAGAAGATATAGAAAAAATAATAAACCAGATAAAGTCTGGAGATAAGTCGGAGGTAGCCCCGCGAAAAAAGAAATCTAAATTTAGAATTGTACCCGTAATTTCTCTCAAGGATTAAAAATATTTTAAAGCTTGCTCGCCTGTGGCGAGTTATCCCCATTTTAAAGGTTTTTTCGTGTTTTTGGTTGTTCATTTTTGTTATAATTAAGTAAGTAAATGAAGAAGTGAAAATTCTCTACTACCCAATAAAAAATACTTTTTTAAAAAAAATTTAAAATATTTTCTAAACTAAAATAATGCAATTTAAAAACAAATTAATAAAACTATCGGACAAAATTCCATCAACCTTGTGGGAGTTTTGGGATCGGGGGAAAATGAAACTGAGAATATTAAAAAACAAATTAGAAACAAAATTAGAAGAAAACAAAAAAATGATACAAAAAATAAAAATAGAATTAGAAAAATTAAAAAGTAACATAAACAAAAAAATGATAATTAAAAAAACAAAAATAGAATACAAGAAGTACAGAAAATTATTGAAGATAATTTTCTGTGCCAAAACCTTGAAAAACATTTCTGTTTCTGTTTTTATTCTTCTCTTTATCTTAGGACAATTGTTTACTCCGAGTGTAGCTGAAGCTTACACTTACAACTTCACACAATCTTCTTGGGCAGGGGGAGTGACGGCTAATGGTGGAGTGCATCCTACTAATGCTACTAATTGGACAGAATATTCTGCTAAAGATTCTACTGTTTCTGCTTTGGCTGGAGGGGTGAGTCTTACTCAAGCTTCGAGTGCGAGTGTTACGGATAGTGGGGGTGCTGGAGGTTCCCTCACCGCATTGTCTCCAGCGACAATTGCAACAGGGGCTAGTCCACAAGGCTTGACTATCTCTGTAGACGGCACATCTGTATATGTGGCGAACGCCAGCAGTAACACCATCTCAATGTATAGTCGCAACACTTCCACCGGCGTACTTACTGCTTTGTCTCCTGCGACTATTGCTGCTGGAGGAACTCCGCAAGGTATTACCATCTCTGCAGACGGTACATCGGTGTATGTTGTAAACCAAGGGACCACTAACACTATTTCAATGTATAGTCGCAACACTTCTACTGGCGTTCTTACCATTCTTTCACCGGCAACTATAACTGCAGGAGCAAGTCAATATGGTGTCGCTGCTATTACTATCTCTCCCGATGGTACCTCGGTGTATGTAACGAACACCGACAGTGGAACTGTTTCAATGTATAGTCGTAATATTTCTACGGGCTTACTTACTACATTATCTCCTGCCACTATTGCAACAGGCAGCTATCCATACGGCATTACCATATCTGCTAATGGGGCATCTGTATATGTGGCGAATTTGAGTGGTAATACCGTTTCAATGTATAGTCGCAATACTTCTACTGGTGTTCTCACCGCTTTATCTCCAGCGACTATCGCCGCAGGGACGAACCCAGCTGGCATAACTATTTCTACTGATGGGACTTCGGTGTATGTGACAAATGATGGTGGTGCTAATGTTTCAATGTACAGTCGCAATACTTCTACCGGTGTTCTCACTGCTCTTTCTCCTGCGACAATTGCTGCAGGTTCATATCCATGGGGTATTGCTATCTCCACTGACGGCATATCAGTATATGTTGAGAATCAAGGCTCTAATAATGTTTCGATGTATAGCCGCAACACTTCTACTGGAGCTCTAACTGCTCTCTCTCCGGCAACTATTACCACTGGATCAAACCCAATGCAAAAAACTATTGCTATTTCGGCAGACGGCTTATCGGTATATGTGGCTAGCCAAGGTATTAATGCTGTCTCAATGTATAGTCGAACAAATGGTGGTCCTGGATTTGGATCTGGAACAAATTCATCAACAGCGATTTCTGGATCAGGGGCAAGTGCGACGGTAGGGTTGGGAACAACAACAATATCTACTACTCCTTTTACTTACTACACTACTCCTACTACTGATTCTTTCGCTTATAATGGCGCAGTTCAAACATTTACTGTTCCAGCTGGTGTGACAAGTATAACGATAACCGGAAAAGGTGCAGGCGGTGGAGGTAGTGGTGGGAACGGTTCTGGCGCAGCTGGCGGTTCAAGTGTTGGAACGTTAGCGGTTACTCCAGGGCAAACTTATTATGTTGCTATTGGAGGTGCTGGTGCCCTTGGTTGTTTAGGTACTACTTTTGGTGGTGGTGGTAATTGTTCATGGGTGGGCTACTATAGTGGTAGCGGTGGCGGAATGACTTGGTTTTCTCCTGCATCAACTTTTTCAACATCAAATGTTCTATTGGTTGCTGGT
The DNA here is from genome assembly GCA_041664285.1 of Minisyncoccota bacterium. Lineage (GTDB taxonomy): Bacteria > Patescibacteriota > Minisyncoccia > Phycocordibacterales > UBA9973 > UBA9973. The sequence goes on along the minus strand of JBAYLA010000004.1, from coordinate 1,551 downwards.
GGCGGTGGCGGCAGTGGTTTCTATGGTGGTGGTACTGGTGGCGGTACCAGCGGCAATAACGCCAGTAGTTATGGCGGCACTGGCGGCACTCAGTCTGGTGGTGGCACTGGAGGTACCGGTAGCAATAGTGCTGGTGCTAGTGGCTCTGCCGGTGTTGGCGGTGCTGGGGGATCTTACAGCGCTGGCGGTGTTGGCGGCGGCGGCGGTGGTGGCGGTTACTACGGCGGCGGCGGTGGTGGTGGTAGTAATGCTTCTTATCAAAGTTCTGGCGGCGGCGGCGGTGGTTCAGGATTTATTTCTTCGTCGCTTACTAGTGCAAGTACAACTGCAGGAGCTGGTGCGGCATCAGCAACTAACGGAAGTTTAACTATTTCTTACAACAAACCAGTGCCTCAAACCTATACTGTTCCTGCTGGGGCGGGGTTTATAACAATGACTGCTAATGGAGCAGGTGGTGGTGCCGCTGGTGGAGCCTCAACAGGAACATTGGCAGTTACTCCAGGAACAACTTATTATGTTGGTGTTGGAGGTACATATTCAGGTGCTACCGGCGGTTATGGTGGTGGGGGTAGTTCTGCCGGTAATGGTTATGGTGGTGGCGGAATGACTTGGTTTTCTCCACAAAATACCTTTACACAAGGGACTGTTTTGTTAATCGGCGGTGGCGGCGGCGGCAGTGGCCTCAGCGCCGGCGGTGCCGGCGGTGGAAGTACTGGCGCAAACGGCACTGGCACCGCCAACTACTACGGCTACGGCGGCACTCAGTCTGCCGGCGGCGCGGCTGGGCCCGTTGGTGGTGGCACCGCCGGCACCGCCGGTCAAGGCGGCATCGGCGGTTTCGTGGGTGGTGGTGGCGGTGGCGGTTACTACGGCGGCGGCGGCGCCAGCAACTGGAACTATGGCCTCTCGTACTCCGGCGGCGGAGGTGGCGGTTCAGGATATATTAAATCTACTCTCACTAATGCAAGCACAACAGCGGGGGCTGGTGCAGCAGCCGGAGCTAACGGAAGCGCGACCATAACCGCATACGGATATGCCTCCTCCGGCACTTTCACTTCTGGTGTCATTGATACCAGCGCAGCCTCAGCTTTCAGCACTCTTTCATATTCTGCCACTCTAAATAGTCAAACATTAACCATCAACGCTCGAGCCGGGAACACAGCCACTCCAGATGGAACCTGGACTGCGTGGACAGGTACGATAGCGAGTGGGGGAAGTATCTCTGCTCTCTCAGGTAATCGATACATTCAATACAGAGCTAATCTTTCAACCACTGATCCTGTAGTTACTCCAACCTTAAGTAGTGTCACCGTCAACTATTCTCAATACAATACAAGTGGAACTCTAACCTCATCTATCTACGACTCCAGTAGTGCAGACAGTGTAATAGGTAATGTCTCCTGGAATGCTACTGGTACTTCAGCGACAGAGACAGTGAAGTTTCAAGTCCGAGCAGCTTCTACCACAGGAGGTATAGCCACTGCAGCTTGGTGTGGACCAGCAGATACTTCATCTCCATGTAGTGGAACTTCCTACTTCACTACCAATACT
>JBAYLA010000003.1:0-77294 GCA_041664285.1 Minisyncoccota bacterium | reverse complement strand
TTGGACTTAATTGAAATATCCCCTAATGGTAATCCCCCAATCGCAAAGTTAATGGATTTCGGGAAATATCAGTATGAGGCCAATAAAAAATTAAAAAAGTCCAAGGCTGGAGCAAACAAAACAGAAACAAAGTCAATCCAAATAAAAATAGGCACTGGAAACCATGATTTGGAATTAAAAGCGAAAACTGCTTCCAAATGGATCAAGGAGGGACACAGGATTAAGGTTGAACTTTTCTTGGCCGGACGTGCGAAGTATATGGATGAGAAATTTTTAAAAGAACGTTTAGATAGAGTCTTACATTTAATTACCGAAGATTATAAAATATCAGATGCATATAAAAAAGGTCCAAAAGGTTTAACCACAACAATAGAGAAGAAATAGTTATAAAGTTTATAAAATAAAACACAAAAAACAAATATATGGGAAAAGGAATGAAAACAAACAAGTCATATTCAAAGAGATTAAAACTAACCAAGAATGGTAAGGTACTTTCACGTAAGCCTGGTTTTAATCATTTCAATGCAAAACAATCACGCGGAACACAGCTCGCTGGTCGCAAGGGTCAAAATTTTGTTATTAAAAACAAACCAAAAAGTCACTTATTACCATTTAGTTAAAACAAAGAAACAATCAGATGACTAGAGTAAAAAAAGGAGTACATGCGTTAAAAAGAAGAAGAAGTATTTTGAAACAAACCAAGGGAATGCGTCATGGACGTAGTACTAAGGAGCGTCAAGCAAAAGAAGCACTGCTTCATTCTGGAAATTATTCTTTTGCGCACAGAAAAGATAAGAAATCACACAATCGTAAACTTTGGAATATTAAAATCAATGCTGGTGCCCGCGAGCTCGGTATGTCTTATTCGAAGTTAATTGATGCCCTCCATAAGAAAAATATAATGCTCGATAGAAAAATTCTCTCAGACTTCGCTGAACATCATCCTAAAACTTTCGCAAAGATTCTAACAGCTGTAAAATAAAAACTATTAAAAAATCCCCTTAAAGGGGATTTTTTAATTCTATTTATTTGGAACAGGATTGTTGACGATTTTGAACTCAATTTTATCTTTCTTTACAAGAGCGATAATGTCTTCTAGGAGTTTCTTTGGATCTTTTTCAATAACAATTTTATTATTTGGACGGTGTCCTTTGGCAATGATTTCTTCAAGTTCTGCTCCCATTTCCCATGGACCTTCAAAAATACCAATCGGCTTCTGGTCTTCAAAGGCAACTGTAAATTCATGAATAGTCCCTATCCGTCCACAACCACAAACAACTGCATCAGCACAACGAGTTAGGAGTAAGTCTCGTCCTGGATAACCAAAACCAGTATAGATAATCAAATCCATATAATCGACAGGAAGCTTATATACTTCTATGTGTTCACGCTCTCCTGCTGCTGGAGATATCCCAATAGAAATTCCACCTTCCTCTTTGGCTCCCATGGCAGCCCAAAACGGAAACCCTGTAGTTGCCCCCGTGACCAAAACTGCTCCTTGTCGAGCAATCTCACGTCCAAGCTCCTTGGCCTTGTCTAATGCATCTATCCCACAATTTCCTGTCTCCGCTGCCCCAGAAACACAAATTTTTATTTGATTGTGTCCATGTTTACTTGGAAAATTAATTTTTGAATCCATTTTTTTATTATAGCATAAAAATAAATTAAAAAACATAAATTTTTGGTACAGATTTTTTGAAGTTTAAAAAATCCTGAAGTTCTCGGCTCGTCAGCCTCGAAACCCCAAAAATTTATGTTTTTTAATTTATTTAGCAATCTAATGTAACACTCTCTCCTCGCTCAGGAGCATAAGCTTCAATCCCTAAATTATCTCTTAACTTTTGAACTAAAAACATAGATGATTTTGGTTCCCCCATCACCACAAAAACTTTTTTAACTGCATCCTCCATGTCTTGCACAAAATTTAATAATCCATCTGAATCTTTATGTCCTGAATATCCAAGAATTGTTACAACATGAGATCGGACAACTACATCTTCACCTGTAATACGCACTGTTTTCAAACCTTCTTGAATTAAACGTCCTGGAGTCCCTACAGACTGATATCCAGTCAAAAGCAGGGTGTTGTTGGGATCTGGCAAATAATGTCGCTCATGATGCACAATGCGTCCGCCAGTCGACATTCCTGACCCAGCAATAACTATTTTGGGATTAGGCACATTCCTTATCATTTGTGACTCTTTAGATTGTAAAGTACTATGGAGCCCTGGAAAATCAAATAGATATTTTTCATGAATCATGGCTTTTTGTGCATTTTCATTAAAATAATTCCTATATTGTTTAAAAACTTCGGTTAGACGAATAGCTAAGGGGGAATCAAGGAAAATAGGCATCACAGGAATACGATTATTGGTAACTAAAGCATCCAATTCAAACAAAAGCTCCTGGGAACGCTCCAGAGAAAAAGTAGGGATAATTAATGTCCCCTTCCTTTTATAATTATCTTCAATCGTCTCCTCTAAAAATTTTCTGCGATCATCCCTCGACTCATGATTCCTATCTCCATAAACACTTTCCATTATTAAATAATCAGCATCAGTAATTTTTTCCGTATCAGGAAGAATGGGTGACGGACTATTCCCCAAGTCTCCGGTAAAAAGAATCTTCTTGCCATTATAAAGAAATTCAACCATCGCCGAACCTAAAATATGCCCAGCATTTAATAAAACAACTTCAATATTTTCTGTAATTTTTATTGTTTGATGATAATTAAAACCTTGCCACAATGATAACGCTAATTTGATATTTTCTTCTGTGTAAATTTTATCTAATCTTAAGACCGTATTGTTGCTTAAGATACCTGCGGTATCTTCGAGCATAGGTTTAGCAAGTCCTCTAGTAGGTTCACTAGAGTAAATTTTTCCACGAAATCCATCATTAATTAATTTTGGAATTCTACCTAAATGATCAACATGGGCATGAGTCACAAAAAGAATGTCTATCTCTTTTGGATTATAGACAAAAGGTTCCCAATTAATTTCTTCGTCCATTTTATCTCCTTGAGTAAGACCACAATCAATTAAGATTTTCTTTCCGTCAATTTCTAAAAGAAAATTAGCACCTGTTACCGTGCCCGTTCCTCCACAAAATGTTAATTTGACATCTTTTCCTGTATTTTTTTCTGTTGGTTTATTCATTAAGATAATTATACAGTAATTTCCTTTTTAGGGATACTCTGTTTTAAAAAAAATAAAATAGCAAAAGTTCCTCCAACTAAATCAAAGAAAACATCAGAGATAGTATCTAAGGTGTTAAAAGAATTTTGAGCAATAATGTTGTTAAATAAAATTTCAAAAAGTTCCCACAAAACTCCAATGGATAAAACGCCTAGAAAAATCTTAAAAATAAAATTCCAAACTGTTTGTGTAGATATAAATAAATCAAAAGATAGTTTTTTAAAAGACAAAAGCCATATCACAACAAACCCTGCGCAAAGTCCACCTAAAAAATGTATAGGCATATCAATCCACCAAATAGAAAAATACCAATAAAACTTAGAGGCTACGTAATTTAACAAGAAAAGCAAAAAAATAAGATAAGCCAGAATTTTAAAAAGTCTCTTTCTTTCTATCGCAGTATCCATTCAAGTATTAAAGCATAAATAAACACTAAATGTAAGAAAAAATCCGCTCATTGCGGAGTTCTTCTTAGGACTATTTCAGATGTATTACCATAGCTTAATAGCTAAGTGGGTGTTAGACGTGTGTAACCAAGGCTACACTCGATCGAAACTCCCATAAATTAGTGTTCTAGGTAATAACCGGAAATAACCCTACTTAAACTCTATACTCTTTAAAAATTCTGGCAAGTGGACAAGAGATTTTTTTTGTTTTGGAATTAGTGAATGATATATTGCTTCATCACTTTTTTAAAATCTTCAAAAGATGTGTAAAACTCGGCATTAATACCAAAATTTTTTGCTCCTTCTATGTTTTTAAGATCATCATCCCAAAATAATGTCTCATTTTTTTTAATTTTTTTAAAATCTTTTAAGATATTTTCAAAAAAATCTTTATTAGGTTTCTTGTAACCTAAATAAGCTGAAGCATAGACTCTATCAAAGCTACCTACAAAACCAGTTTTGTCTAAAATATATTGGAAACGATATTTTTCATTATTGGTCGCCAATAAACATATAATTCCTTTACGCCTTAATTCCTGTACGTATTCGACTAACTTTACGTCAATATTATGTTGTACTTGAAACCAAATATCTAAAAAAGCATCTATTCCTTTATTCCAACCCCAAATAGATAAATAGGGTTGAATAGTCTCTTGTAAATCTAATTTACCCACTAAGCAATCTTGAAAAGGCCCATTAAAAAATTCTAATGTCTTTTCAAGCGGAATTCCAAATTCTTCTAAAAGCAAAGTACTAAATCTTCTTGTGTGAGGTATTAATACTCCATCTGCATCAAAAATAATTACTTTAATCATAGAGGACATATTAACACAAAATCCCCTTTCGGGGATTTTGTTTGTTTAATTACGTTTATGAGATTTTCTTTTTTGAGTGAACTTTTCATGCACTGCTTCATAGTCAAAAAGTTCGTTTTCAGAAAACCAATGCGCGATTTCTAATTTTGCGTCTTCTAAGTCACCGGAAGCATGTAATAAATTTGGCAATCCAACTCCTTCTTTATCAGCATGAGCAAAACTCATATGTGAATAATCACCTCTAATAGTACCGGGCAAGGCATTCTTTGATTCTGTTGGACCAACCATTTTCCTAATAAAAGATACTGCCTCTACTCCCTCTAATACAAAAGCGATTACTGGACCTTCTTTCATCATTTCGACTGTTATGTCAAAAATGTTTTGGTTGTGACGAGATATCATTTTCCCTATAGTTTCATAATGATGGTAGTAATGTTCAAGACTAGGCTCCAACATTTTAGCTCCAATAATTTTAAATCCGGCTTTTTCAAAGCGAGCCAAGATCTCCCCCACTATGCCTCTCTGCACTGCATCAGGCTTAAATATAATAAGTGTTCGTTCTAAATGTGTCATATTGATTATATTAACAGAAAAAAATACTTTTGTAAATTTTATTTTTTACTCCATTGAACTATATCTTGCCATAATTTCGGCTTCTACTTCATCACGGTCACGGCCAAATTTTACATAGGAAAGTTCTCTTAATGAATTTACAATATCTGGATTACCTTTTTCTGGGGCTATGGTTCTAAGATTAAAAGGCTTCGTTGGCTGACCATTTACCAGCATGCTCATATAAGCATTGTAATTATCTAGCTTAGTAATATCTTGCGCAGTAAATTGAGGTTTAAATTTCGGCTCCAAGAATGTCGCATCTTCAGTCCCCACCCGAAAGACTGCCATCGAACCAACGTTTCCAAAAACAGCATTTTTAATTTTTTCTTCCAACTGAGTAATGTATTGGTGCGCAATGTTAAGAGAAAGTCTGTACTTCCTAGCTTCTGACAAAATAGAAGAAATAGAATCGGTCGTGACATTTTGGAATTCATCAATGTAAAGATAAAAATCATTCATTGGCTTGCCAAACATATCTACTCGTGAAAGCGCTGCCATTTGAATCTTACCAACAAGCACCAACCCAATTAAATTTGCATTGATATCACCAAGACGGCCCTTGGAAAGATTTACTAGAAGAATTTTCTTTTCATCCATAATTTTCCTGAAGTTGAAAACAGAATTTTGCTGAAGAACAACTGGACGCATAATGTCGTTACTAATGAAGTTATCGAATTTGGAAGAAATATAGGGCACGAAATTGGCCAAGGATTGATCCCCTGTTGTTTGTTCGGCAGTAATCCAAAATTGTTTAATAATAGGATTCTTACATTTGGCAAGTTTCATGTCACGAAATTCTTTATCTCCTAGAACTCTTGTAATTTCAAGTAAAGTTGAACCGGATTCTGGATCTTCCATCACCAGAAACGCGCTATTCCTAAAATATTGCTCAAACATTGCCCCACCACCAACCTTCATGTCAAAAAGTTTATTGAAAATTCCCATCATTTCATTCACCACAAATGTTTTCTGCTCTGGATATTTTGGATCATACTCTAACATGTTAAGCCCCATTGGTCGGGCAGTATAAGCTGGGTCAAAATAAATTACATCATCAATGCGTTCTTTCGGAATACGAGATAAAATGGTTTGAATATCTGTGCCATGCGGGTCAATATAACAACACCCATCTCCATTTCTGATATCTTGCGTTATCATATTAAGCATAATGTTCGTTTTCCCGGTTCCTGTCTGTCCAATAACATACATGTGCCTCATTCTATCTTCGCGAGCCAAATGTATTTCCGTATCTTTTCCTCGATAACTATTTATACCTAAAATTATTCCTTCCTGCCCCATTTCTATTGGCGCAGGAGCAATACCCGCTTTAGCTTCTTTGAGTTGTGGCTGAGATCCTATACCAACCGGGAAGTGGAAGACGGAGGCAAGCTCTTTTAAATTTAAGGGTAAAATTTTATCCGAAGAAAATGTACGATAAGAAAAATCATGGAAAAGCTTTTTTAAGTCACTTCCACTCACTCGCTCAAAAACAAAAGAATTACTTGCAGCTTCAGAAAATTGATTAAAAGATGATTCTATCTCTCTTAAGATTGCCTCGGCACGTTCCTTGCTCTCCCCTGAAGCAATCACTCGAATGTTTGCTTTCATGATAGTACTTTTTATTTTATTGCCTATTTTCTCCGCTGCCCCTTGGTCAACCGCTCTTCGTCCTTTCATGTATTTTTCTTTTTTATCATCTTCGTGTTTTTCTTTTGCCCCAAACAACAAATCTTTAGAAACTTTATAAAAAGCACGGTTAAATTTGTAAAAATTATCTGCCGCATGTTTGACCGAGATACCGTCTTTCACATCGTCTAAAATCATATGAAATTCATTTATGAATTTATCACCAGCTGGTGCAATTATTAACTGAATCGCTGCACCTTCCCCAGTCTTATTTAATTTAGAAAAAACATTCAAAATTGGATTCATGGGGTCATGCTCAATATTGTCATAAGTCTTGATTGGCATCACGGCACGCTCAGTAAAACTTGCATAAGCACCCACTGCACCACCATTTTCACTGAAAACATTATAATCATCAGCAACTTCGCGAATTTTTGCATTATGATAAAAAGCTAAAACTTGTTTCTCAAAAAGGGAAAGGTGTTTGTTGGGAATAGCGGCATAGACAACAACCTCATCACTTTGATTGCCAAGCGCCACCTCTAAAGTAAAATAATTTTCTTTTTCATTATACTTGCCTTCTCCGATCGACTGCATGCCAGCATAAAATTGCTCCATCGCGCCAATAAATTCCTTAAAACCTTTTGATTTATCAGCTTCATCCGTTGGGGGGGGAAGAGTTATTTCAAAAAGTGTCATGTTTAAAGATTTATACAGTGGTGTTCCTTCTTTAAAATCAAGCATTACTTGCCCGGTCTTTAAATATTGAATAAGAATACGATGAAAGTCATCATCAATATGTGGATTATTCATCGCTTCCACCACCGAAAGTGCATTACGAATACCTTTCGTAAGAACAATTCCTAGAAGTTCTTCCATAACACTATCGTGGGTTTCGGGTTTTAGTTTTAACACAATCCCCTCAACTTCTTTTTTACCAATAATATTATCCTGATGCACAGCTTTTTCAACTGGAATATTTTTATATTCACCAATAACATCTTCTGCTGCATTTTCTTTTGCATGTTCAATATGTCCTAAATTCTTAAGCTGTTCTTCTCGTGCTCGAACATGAGCATGTAAATAATCAAGCTCTTCTTCTGGAGTCTTAAACTTAGGCATTTCTTTAAAAAATGAGGGTTCCATTAGTTTAATTATACAACAAAAGGAAATTTTTTAAAAATAAACTTTTACAGGGGTTTCGAGCGCGACGGCGCGAGAACTTCAGGATTTTTTTCACCAGAAAAAAATCTGTACCGAAAAAAGTTTGATTTTTAAAAAATTCTTGAAAATTACACTGTAGTTAAAACTTCTGCTTCCCCTTCTGTAATCAGAATAGTATGTTCGAAATGTGCACTGTTTTTCCTATCGGCAGTGCGAAAAGTCCAATCGTCAGCATCGATCGTTACATTTTTAGTGCCAAGATTTATCATTGGCTCTAAGGCTAAAACCATTCCTGGTAAAAGTTTTTCCCCTGTTCCCTTTTTCCCAAAATTCGGAATAAAAGGATCTTCGTGTACTGCTCGTCCAACACCATGCCCAGCCAGAACTTCTACAATTCCATATTTATCTTTTCTTGAACGAATAAAACTTTCTATGCTATTACTAATATCCCCTATTGTATTGCCAAGAGAAGCTGAATTAATTCCTACCTGTAATGCTTGTTCAGTAATTTCTATAAGTTTCTGATCAGCCATATTCACTTTACCTACAGGCACAGTAATAGCCATATCGGTAAAAAGTCCTTTGTATTTAAGTCCAAGATCCAGAGAAATAATATCTCCTTCTTTTAAAATTCTTTTTTTGCTTGGAATTCCATGCACTACTTCATCGTTCACAGAGACACACAAAGAAGCGGGATAGGGTTTTCTAGCACCTTCTGGTCGATAATTTAGAAAAGCAGGAGTACCCCCTATGTCCCGAATTAGTTTTTCCGCATAAATATCTAAGTCTTTCGTAGAAATACCCGGCTTCACCATTTCTTTTATTTTATAAAGAACGGTTGCTAAGTGCTTGCCACCTTCGCGAATGATTTCTATCTCTTTTGGTGTTTTTATAATTATCATAAAAATTTTTGTAAAACTTTTTAAAATAAACTTTTGCAGGGGTTTCGAGGCTGTCGAGCTCTGAACTCCAAGATTTTTAAGGCTGAATGTTTCTTGAAAATTCTGTGCCGAAAAAAATTTGATTTTTAAAAGTTTTGCTGCTATGAAATAATAGTTCCCTGAAATTTCTCTCCATTTAAGCATTTAGCCAGATTGTCAATTGGTTTGCCATTCATAATCATCACTTCTAAGCCTGCCTCTTCTGCCATCTTTGAAGCAATAGGATCAAGTGGCGAATTAAGTCTGGGAGTCCAGTCAGTAGGAATTAGAGTTCGATAATCTACCCAAGATATATTTTCAATTTTTTTAGCATCTGGATTTTTTTTAGGATCAGAATCGTAAACATAATCAATATTTGATAGATTAATTATTTTTTTTGCTCCAATTGTCTTGGCAGCCAATACTGCATCCAAATCAGAACTACTTCCCGGTTTATAAGCCGAACCAATAATAATTGATTTTTCAAAGGGAAATTTATTAGAAAGATTAGAAATCACTTCTTTGTATGCATATTCACCAAATATAACTCTTAACAACTCTGCATTTAATTTAAGAGCCGCTATGCCGATCCAATCTAGATCTTCGTGGGAAGGATTAGTAATTTCCTTGGCTGCTTCATTGTATTTTCTATTAATTTTTCCTCCTCCAGTAATAATCACAAACTTTTTACCTTTTGCAACTTGAGAAAGGATTAGAGTTCTGAATTCTTTTAAAAAATTGATGTCTAGTTCATCAGGGATGATGAGCGAACCTCCAAGTGAAATTACAATTGTTTCTTCCATATTAAAAATTCAAGGCCTTAATGATATCTTGGTGCACATTTTCTACCGTTTGCTCTCCATTGATCGTGAAAATTGTATAATTCTCTTTTCCTTTGAAATAATTTAAGGAAGGAACTACGTTATTTATGTATTCATCAAATCTTTTCTTAATTCCTTCTTCTGTATCATCAGTTCTGCCTCGTAGTAAATTTCTTTTCATCGCTTCTTGCTCGGATAATTCAATGTAAATAATTTTTATATTTTCTCTTTTATAAAACTTCATCATTGCTTCAAAACTTTCTGACTGCGCAATAGTTCGTGGATATCCATCAGCGATCAGGCAGGTGTCATTTTTCATTCCGGAAATCAGTATGTTGGTAAATAAACTGGTGGTAATAAAGTTAGGCTGTAAAAATCCTTTTTCAAGAGTTTCTTTTATTATTTGTCCAGTATAACTACCACTCCCAATAACCTTTCTGAATTCATCACCTGTAGATGTATATAAAATATCAGAAGCTATGTTCTTGTCTTTTAGATATTTTCGCAACAAATCAACCTGAGTTCCCTTGCCGGAGCCAATGATTCCAAAAAATACGAAAGTTTGCGTTTGCATAAGTTAACAATACAAAATTTAGCTTGAATAATCAAGGGTTTTGTAATAGAATGACTTTATTATGAAAAAGCTTGGATTTAACATAGTACTTCTAGGAATGATAGCCTCCGGCAAAGAAACCCAAGCTAATATTCTAAAAAAGAAATATGCTTTAAAATTTGTAGAAACAGGGGTGTATTCTCGTAATCTTTTAAAAGAAAAAAGCAAAAATGGTGATTTAGCTAGAAGAACAACAGGAAAAGGTCTACCATTGCCGGTTGTTTTGATAAAAAAATTTTTAATTAAAGAAATAAACAATAAACCTAAAAACAAGAACTTACTTTTTCTAGGGGGAAGACTAAAACCAGAAGCCCAACTCTTAAAAAAAATGCTGGATTCACGCAAGGAAGACTTTTTAGCTTTTTATATTAACCTACCCGATAAGGAAGTTTATAGACGTTCATTAAAACGAAGTAAGGGAAAAATGAAAGCTATTTATAGAGTGCTTGATACAAAAAAAATTATCGCTAAAAGAATTAATTATCACAAAAAACAAGTCAGTAAAACTGTAAAATATTTTAAGAGTTTAAATAAAATAAAAATAATCAACGGCAATCAGCCTATCCCAAAAGTTGCAAAGGATATTCTAAAAGAGATTGAGGAGTACAAGAAGTTGCGTTAGATAGAACTTAACTTAAAATTTTAGCTTTTTAATTCTTTATCAAGTTGTTTATATTCAACATCTAATTGCTGTAACTTGCTAAATTCTTCGGCAGCTTTTTGTTTTATTATTTCATTTAAAGCTATCCTCTCTTGCTCTATAGCTTTCATTCTATTACTTATTTCAACTCTTCTTTTGTTTTTTTCAATACCATTACTTTCCATAAAAATTTTTCTTTATTTATTAGAACAAATTATTTTTTTGGTTAAAAACTTACCTAGTCTTTTAATACTCTCGCATGGAGATCTGTGCGTCGACTTTTTTGATTAAGTCTAGAACAACAGAAACAACGATCAGGATAGACGTACCTCCTAGGGCAAAAGAAGTGTTCCCAGTGATGAATTGCATAACTAAAGGCAGGATGGCAACAATTCCTAAGAATGTAGCTCCTAAAAGAGTTATCCGACTCAATACTTTCGAAATGTATTCAGAGGTAGAAACACCCGGACGAATACCTGGAATAAAGGCACCATTTTTTTGTAAATTAGTGGAAAGCGCTTCAGGGTCAAAAGTAACAGCTGTGTAAAAGTAAGTAAAGAGAAAGACAAAAATAAAATAAAATATTGCATAAATCACACTCGTTTGAGTAAAGGCCATAAGGAAATCAGAGATACTTGAAATAATTGGATTGCTAAAACGAGACAAGAAAGCCCCAATCATTTGCGGAAAAAGCAAAATAGAAAGCGCAAAAATTATTGGAATAACTCCAGCTTGGTTAACACGTAAAGGCAAATAAGTAGAGCCTCCACCATACATTTTCATTCCTCGGACACGTTTCGCATAAGTAACAGGAATTGGACGTTCTGCTTCAGTGACCAATACAATACCCGCCAAAATAATTATCGCCACTACGGCAAATACTAAATACATAGGAATTTGAGAAACATCAAAAGTGAAAATATGCTCATTAACCCAAGACGGAAGCCTAGAGACAATACCAGCAAAAATTATAAGTGACACTCCATTACCAATACCAAACTCAGAAATGAGTTCACCCACCCACATAATCAATACTGAACCAGCAACTACTATTAGCAAGTTGGTAATACGATCAAAGGTGGTTAAATTAACTAAAATATTTTGCTGTTCAAGAATATACAAAAGACTAAAACCCTGAATGGCCGCAAGTGGAACAGTGAGTAATCTAGAATATTGAGAAAACTTCTTTCTCCCTGCTTCTCCTTCCTCGTGATAAATCCTCTTCAAAGAAGGAACCATGATAGTAAGAAGCTGCATGATAATAGAACCAGTAATATATGGACCCACTCCAAGCATGATGATAGAAAGATTAGAAAGTCCACCTCCAGAGAATATATTTAAAATCCCAAAAAATTGGTTATTAGAGAGAAATCTACTAAGCTCCACAGCATCAATTCCTGGAATTGGAATAGCAGAAAGTAATCTAAAAATTATCAATGCAAAAAAAACAAATAAAACTTTATTGCGTAAGGTTGTGTCTGTCCAAATTAATTTTATTTTATTCCAGAAATTCTGCATGTTTTATGTTTTTAAAATTACTTAATTTTAATCTTCTTCCCTTTGATTCCTAGTCTTTTTCTGATCTCAGAAAACTTTTCTTCTTTCGTGGTAAGCTTATCCTTTCCTAAGATAAAGACTTTCTGAATGGATTTGAATTGATAACCACGATTCTTAGGTAACTTCTTTATGATATCACGAAGTTCAGGACGACGCTTGTTTCCAGCACGAGCTGTCTGTCCCTTGCCTCCACGGCCAGAAGTTTTTGCATGTTTACCTCCACGGCCAACAAGTCTATCTTTTTTGTTCTTATGTTTTCTTTTTAAATTATGTATTTGCATATTATTTTTCTACTTCAGGAATAACAACTTCTTTATTGGCAATCACGACACTTTCTGGAACTATCTTTGTGTATTTGGAAGAAATTTGAGAAAGGGCTGCCATCACTGCTTTCGCATTGTTTAACTTATTTTTACTATTAGAAAGAATCTTGCCTGTGACATCTTTCACTCCAGAAAGTTTCACAATATCACGAACAACTGAACCCGCTACAAGCCCACGCCCCTTGTTCGGCATAAGCATAATATAGGAACTTGAAAATTTAGCAGAAAGTTCATGAGGAATAGACATGGTTTTTGTAAGATTCAATCTAACCATATTTTTCTTGGCATTTCGAAGCGCTTTGTTGATTGCTAAGGCTGTATCTCCAGCTTTTCCTAAACCTAAACCAACACTTCCTTTTCTATCCCCTGCAACGATAGCAACACTAAAAGAAAATCTTCTTCCGCCAGCCACCACACGGGTAACACGACGAATGTTCAAGATCTTTTGATCAAATTCTGGCTTCACTCTGTTAAAAGATGATCCGCGACGACCAGAATTCTTTTTGTTGTCTCTTATGTTGTCTTTTGGTTTATCCATATGATTTGATAAAATCACCTACTTGGTTAAAATTCTAATCCCCCTGCTCGAGCCTCATCCGCTACTAATTTAATTCGTCCAGTATATTTAAATCCATTACGATCAAAAATAACTTTCTTGATTTTAGCTTTTAAACAAGCAGCTCCGATTGCTCGTCCTACTTCTTTGGCTCTTTCACTCTTTGTCCCCTTAGTTATCTTCACATCGCTTGCTTGCGCCAAAGTCTTGCCAGTTAGGTCATTGATAACTTGAGCATAGATAAATTTATTTGAACGAAAGACTGTAAGCCTTGGGCGTGCTGCCGTACCTTGGATTTTTACCCTTATCTTCTTTTTCAGTCTTATTCTTTTGTCTTGTTTTGTTTGCATTTTAATTTATGAACTTTTTTAACTATACTATACTGTCTTTTTACCTTGTTTTCTTCTTATAACTTCACCTTCGTAACGCATACCTTTACCCTTATAAGGCTCAGGCTTTTTCAAGGCGCGAATGGCTGCTGTAAAACTTCCAACTAATTCCTTATCAATTCCGGTAATCGTAATGTTATTTTTCTCAGCAGTCGCAGTAATGCCTTCTGGTATTTTAACAATCACTGGATGAGAAAACCCTAAAGCAAAATTAAATTCTTTGCCTTTAACTTCTGACTTGAACCCCACCCCTTCTAAAATTAATTTCTTTTGATATGGTGTGACTACTCCCACAATCATATTTTTTAGATGAGAAGCATAAGTACCCCAAAGAGACTTGGAAAACTTATCGTTCCTTTTTATATTCAAAGTTATATTTTTATCAGAAATAATAATCGTAATATCATCTCTAAAAACTCTACTCAAGGTACCCTTTGGCCCAACAACTGTAACAGTATTGCCATCTTGGGTGACTTTGACTCCTGCTGGTATTTGTATTTCTTGTTTGCCTATTCTACTCATATATTTTCTTTATAAAATTTAATTTATTCCAATTACCAAAGCCTGAATAATGCTTCTCCTCCGACTTGCTCCTTGCGAGCTTCTTTCCCTGATAAAATCCCTTTAGGCGTTGAAAGCACAAGTATCCCTGTCCCGTTTCGGACAGAATGAATATCCTTCATCCCAAAGTAAACTCGTCTGGACTGCTTAGAAATTCTTTCTACTTCTGTAATTTTTGGTTTCTTGTCTATGTAAATCAAACCCACTTCCAACAAAGGCTGACCTTTTTTTACTTTTTTGGAAATTTCAGAAATATATCCTGCTTTTTTCAAACACTCACCAATAGCATTTTTCATCTTTGAATATGGAATTAATACAGACTCCTTGCCTGCAAGTGATCCGTTCTTCATTATTATTATCATGTTTGAAATTGAATCCATAAATTTAGTGAACTTGTTTAACTACCAACTTGATTTCCTAACTCCTGGCAACATTCCTTCGTTTGCTAATTCTCTAAAACAAATACGACACAAGCCGAAGTCCCTCATAAAAGCATTTCCTCGGCCACAGCGAAAACATCGATTCTTAGCTCGAGTAGAAAATTTAGGTTTCTTTTTACTTCTTGCGACAACTGATGTTTTAGCCATAAAATAATATATGGGAAAGCCTTACAATATCTCACTTTTTTTCTTTAAATCTTTACAAATAAAGAGTTAAAGGAGAAAAATGGATTAATTAAAGCTATCTTCCCTTACCTAAGATACTAACAAAAAAACATAGATTAGTCAAACCCCCACACCTTTTTAAAAGGTGTGGGGGTTTGACTTTATTTCTTCTTAGAATCCTCTTCTTTCTTAAAAGGAATACCTAAAATTTCAAAAAAGGCTGTACCTTCTTTTTTATTTTTAGCAGAAGAAACTAAGGTGATAGACATTCCAAAAATATCTCTGATATCTTCATCTGCTGTTTCTGGAAAGATTGTATGTTCCTTTATACCGATAGTAAGATTGCCAATATTGTCTACAGCATTACGATTAATACCTCTAAAGTCTTTAGTTCGAGGAAGAGCAATATTAATAAGCTTTTCTAAAAAGACATACATTCTTTTACCACGTAAGGTAACCACCACTCCAACAGGGTCACCCTGACGAATTTTGAAAGATGAGATAGATTGTTTGGCTCCACGTAAAGCAGTCTTTTGACCAGTAATTTTTGCTAAACGATCACCAATGGCTTCATTTTTATTCTTATCTTTTTTCACCATCGTTCCAGTACCAACATTGATGACAATCTTTTCCATCTTTGGTGTGGCTAAGGCGTTTTTGTAATGAAAAACACTTTTCATTTTTTCAAAACTTTCCTTTTCTTTTTCTTTTACGGTTAAATGTTTCATATATTTCTTTTGATAAATTATTCTACTTTTTTAACATTAGAAGCAGCAATAGGCATAGCTATATTAACCATACTTCCTTTCTCGTTAGTTTTTCTGGGACGCTGATGTTTCTTCATCATATTCAATCCTTCTACCACCACTTTATTTTCTTTAACTAAAACACGGACAATCTTTCCAGATTTTCCTTTGTCTTTACCAGTAATAATTTTTACATTATCTCCTTTTTTGATTTTCATAAATTTATTATTAAATTACTTCTTGTGCTAAAGAAATTATTTTCTGGAATCCTTTCTCAGCTAATTCTCTCGGAATCGGGCCAAAGACGCGACCAGCTTTCGGATCTTTCTTTCCTTTTTCTAAAATAACTACAGCATTATCATCAAAACGAATATAGGAACCATCTTTACGTCTATAGGCACCTCTGGTACGCACAACTACAGCTTGATGAACATCTTTCTTTTTAACTCCCTTTCTAGGACTAGCCACTTTTACAGAAATAATAACCAACTCGCCAAGTCTGGCATATCTTTTCTTAGAAGACCCTAAAATCTTAAACACCTTTCCAACGGTGCCTCCAGCATTGTCTGTTATTTTTACTAAAGTTTCATTTTGAATCATAAAATTATTCTTGCCCCGCTTTAGCGTGGGTAACTACTTTAAATCTTTTATCTTTAGAAATTGGTCGAGTTTCAACTATTTCTACTTTATCACCTATTTTAAATTGATTATTGCTATCGTGTGCTTTGTATTTTTTGCTGATTTTATAAAATTTTCCATAAAGTGGATGCTTAACAAATCTGGACACAGAAACAACAATGGTCTTGTCCATTTTATCAGAAACAACAACACCTTTTAAAATATTGCCTTTCTTTTCTGTTATTTCTTTTTTTACTTTATTTGCCATATAATTATTTTTTATTTATTTCAGTTAAGACCTTAGCAATTTGTTTTCTTAGGGTCGCAAGTTCTTTAACATTTTTTGATTTTGAACCTTCTGTTCTAAATTTTATAACTCTAATTTCTTCTCTTAAAGAAATTAATTTCTTTTCTAATTCATCTTTTTTCATTTCTTTGAAATTTACTTTGTTGTTTTTCATATATTATTGTTTATGGGCTCTCGAAACAATTCGAGTTTTAATTGGAAGCTTACTGCCTGCTTTTCGTAAAGCTTCACGAGCGATAGCTTCATCCACTCCATCTACTTCGAAAATAATTCGTCCTGGTAAAACATCAAAACAATATCCTTGTGGATCCCCTTTCCCTTTTCCCATGCCCACCTCAGCTGCCTTAGAAGTAAAAGGACGGTCTGGAAAAATACGAATCCAATATTTACCAGTTTTGGTTAAGGTACGAGAAATAACTTTTCGAGCAGATTCAATTTGAGTTGACTTTATGCGTGCTTGAGTTTCAGATTTTAAACCAAAAGAACCAAAAGCCAATTTAACGCCACGAGTATCTGCAGTTCGTGCTTTTGGATTTGAACGTCCAGTTTGCCATTTTCTAAATTTTACTTTTTTAGGAGTTAACATAAATTAATCTGTCTTTTCTAAACCTTTTAATGAACCGGAAGCGTTCTCTTTTGCATCAGCTGCACCAGCAGAAACATAAGTACTGCGTGCGGGTTTCTTGTCAGCAAAAATTTTACCACGATAAATCCAAACTTTTATACCAACCACACCATATGAAAGGGTCGCACGTTCACGTTTGAAATCAATATCTGCCCTAAAACTCTGAAGTGGAATAGAGCCACGCTTCAGCTCTTCAGTACGAGCAATTTCAGCTCCACCCAAACGACCTGATAACACAATCCTGGCACCTTCAACGCCGTTGGTCTGCATAACTTTTTCTATAATTTGCTTGATGACTCGGCGATAAGGCATTCTTTTTTCTAATCCTTCGGCAATCATATAAGCAACAATAGCGGCATCAGCTTCTGGATTTGAAACTTCTACAATTTCAAGTTTGAAGTCTTCTGGTCGGACTAATTTTAACTTATCCATTTTCTTTAAAATGTCTTCTTTAAGTTTAGTCGCTCCTTCACCACTTCTGCCAATCAGAAGGCCTGGGCGAGAAGTTTTAATTATAAAACGAGTAGCTTTTCGGCTTCTTTCAATTTCAATACTAGAAACATACATCCCTCGTAATTTCTTTTCTAAATATTGACGTATTAAAACATCCCCTTTTAAATAAGAGATATATTTTTTCGGATCAGCAAACCAACGAGACTTCCAGTCTCTCAGTATTATCAATCTATGTGCATATGGGTGAACTATTTTTGACATAAAATTATTTATTTGCTTTTTTAGCTTTTGTTTCGCCCTTAGGTTTATGACCGCGGGATTTTTTTACAGCGACAACTTTTTCTGCTAAAAGAAGGTTGAGGTGGCTAGTGCGTTTGTTTATTCGGTGTCCTGTACCCATCGCTGCCGGCATCATTCTCTTCATGGTAATACCTTTGTCTACTCGCAATTCTTTTACAAATAAGTTCTCTACTTCTACTCCAGTACTTTTTGCATTAGCTACAGCAGAGAGTAAAAGCTTCTTAATCGGTAATCCTGCGCGTTTAGCTAAAAAATCAAGCTCCGCAATTGCCTCGGATACTTTTTTACCTTTGATAAGTTCCGCGACTAAACGAACTTTTCTTGGAGATTGTCTGTAGTTTTTTAAAAATGCTTTCATTGTTTTGATAATTATTTTTTCTTAGCGTCAGCTGCAGCTGCGGTCGCCCCTTTAGCAGCTGTTATTTCTGCTTCTTTTTTCTTTTGTTCAAGCTCTTTCTGCATCTTTCCTCCATGTTTCATAAATTTCTTGGTTGGAGAAAATTCTCCAAGTCTGTGACCTACCATATCTTCAGTCACTAAAACTTCCACATGAACTTTGCCATTATAAACACCGAAAGTGAAACCAAGCATCTCGGGAGAAATCACGCAAGCTCTTTTCCAAGTCTTCACCATTGGAGTCTGCAACGGGTTTTTACCGGCAATCTTTTTTAAGAGCCTTTCGTCGACATATAATCCTTTTTTGATACTTCTGGTCATGAATTTTTCTTCTTATATAAACAAAATGGCTCTCATTTGAGCCTTAAATCATACTAACAAATATATATAAAAATGCAAGTAAAACAGTGAATGGCTCAAACAGTGGGAAATGAGCCGTTTGGAGATATAAAAAAGCTCGGAGGTCTCAACGATAAAATGTTGAAACCTCCGTAAAAAAGATACCTTGAATTAAAAATTCGTAAGACTTCCAAACAACTTACTCGGAAACCTTAACTTTACTAAAATTAACAACTCCATCAGATAAGAACGAATTTCTTGACTTCAATCCGATTCTTATTTGTGGTAAACAATAACCCTCCTGTTGTGGCTCTGGATATTGCCTTTTGTTTCTCTATAGCCCTCTTGGCTGCATCGTTTTGCGCTTTAATACGCGCCACCCTTTCTTTTTTTGTCATCTATGGAACCCTCCTTAAAAAAAGTTAAAGATACCCGCTTCTCCGGCTAGAGAAAAAATACCAAAGAGCAGATTCATTTATGTTTATACCATTTATATAGAAAAAGGCAATAAAATATGGGGGAAAACAAAACCTCCCGTTTGGGAGGTTTTTTGTTTATTTTTATTTATTCTTTCCAGTTTTCCTACGAGAGACCAAAAATACATTTGAATATTTCTTCGGACTACGGGTTTTCCTTCCTCCAGTCACTTTACCCCACATTGTTTTCGGTCTTTTGGTTCCTCTGCCTTGTCTGCCTTCTCCCCCTCCGTATGGATGATCTACTGGGTTCATCGCAGTACCACGAACAGTCGGACGAATTCCTTTCCAGCGACTTCGGCCCGCTTTACCGTAATTTTCTAAGTGATGTTCTTCGTTAGAAACAGTCCCGACACAAGCCCAGCAATTTTCATTTATTTTTCTTACTTCGGTTGAAGGCATTTTCAAATTGGTATATCCATCAGCATTTGCGACCACTTGGGCAAAAATTCCTGCACTACGGCCAATCTTAGCACCGCCGTGTCTTTTGATTTCAACATTATAAACAAAGGTTCCAACTGGGATACTTTTCAAAGGAAGCCTGTTGCCTGTTTTAATTTCTGCTTTTTCAGAGACAATGAAAGAGTCCCCTACTTTGACAGCCTTGGGTACAACCACATATCTTTTCTCTCCATCTTTGTAAACAGCCAATCCAATAAAAGCTGAGCGATTTGGATCGTATTCGATAGTTTTTATTTTTGCTGGTATTTCTTTTTTGTCATATAAAAAATCAACTTCTCTGAAAAGACGCTTGTGCCCACTGCCTTTGTGTCTCATGGTAATACGCCCTGCGCTATTTCTTCCTACACTGCGTCTAAAGCCGTGGGTAAGAGATTTGGTAGGTGTCGAAGTGGTCAAAACTCCTCTGTAATTCACATTAGTCATTTGTCTTCGAGATTTTGTTGTTGGTTTATATGTTTTCATAATTTTATCTTGAGCCTACTGAAAGACTATATAAATTCTAACTTATCGCCCTTTTTTAAATAAACAAAAGCTTTGCGACCTCCACCCTTTTTCCCAACTTTGCCTTTGGACATAATTTTTTTCCTAGGAATAGTTAAGACATTCACTTTAATTGGTTTTACTTTATAGAGTGCAAAGATAGCTTTTTTTATTTCTGTCTTATTAGCAGAAGCAGTAATATCAAAAGTATAAACATTTTGTTCAAGGGAAAAAGATGCTTTCTCGGTGATTCTTGGATTTTTGATTATTGTTGTCATGTCGTTTTAAAAAATTTTTTTAAAAAATTCTCTATCCTCTGCTTTCTAAAAATTTTATACTTTCGACCGGATTCTCTATTAAAAGATATTGGTGATTTAAAACGTCAAGCGGATTTAAATTCTTTAAGAAAACTATTTCAAGCTGTGGTAAATTCCTAAAGCTCTTTTCTGCTTGTTCGTTGCGTCCAAAAAGGGCTGTTAGAACTCGAGCTTTCTTAGAACCTCCAAGTGCTTTCAAGCCAGAAGCTTTCGCTAGGCTTTTCATAACTTCAACTGCATTTTTTGTTTTTATTGAAGACACTGAAAGCGTATCAATAAAAATAATTTCTCCATCTTTAAACTTTTTTGAAAGTACAGAAAATAATGCTTGAGCACGCATCTTTTTAGAAATTTTTCTTTTATAATTTTTCTCAGCAAGTGGTCCGTGGGTAACACCTCCACCAACCCAAATAGGACTTCTACTAGACCCATGTCGGGCACGGCCAGTTCCCTTTTGTTTCCAAGGTTTCTTACCACCACCACGTACTTCTCCGCGATCCTTGGTATCAGCTGTGCCAGCACGTTTATTGGAACGCATACCCTCTACCACTTGATGCACCAAATCTGCTCGCCACTTAGCGGCAAAAACTTTTGCGGGAAGATCAATGACTCCAGCCTCGGCTCCTTTTTGGTTGTATATTTTTGCTGATATTTTATTTTGTATTTTTGCTGTTGCCATATTATCTACTAACTATTTCCACTAAAGTCCCACGACGACCAGCAATTGCTCCCTTAATCAAAATTAAATTATTTTCTTTATCTACAAAAACAACTTGAAGATTTTTCTGGGTAATACGATCTCCGCCCATTCTACCTGCCATTCTCATTCCTTTTGGAACGTGAGTTCGAAGTCCACCTCCAATACTTCCGGGTTCCCTTTCTGAATGCTTCTGTCCATGAGAACGTGGTCCACCGCTGAAACCATGACGCTTCACGACTCCTTGAAAACCTTTACCTTTAGAAATACTAGATACGATTATCTTATCACCAGGAGCAAAAATAGAAACATCAATGTTGTCGCCTTCTTTTACACTAATTGTATCTGCACTCTTTAGTTTAAATTCTTTAAGGTTTTTGTAAAAACCCCCTTTCATGGCGCCAGCTCGGGATTTTGTAATTCTTTCCTTTTTTTGTATTCCGAACCCAACTTGGACAGAATTGTAGCCATCTTTAGATTTCTCAAAAATTCTAGTCACAACACTTGGTGGAGCAGAAACAATAGAAACTGGAATAACTTCTCCTGTCTCGGAAAAGTATTCTGCCATATTTTCTTTTGTTCCTAATATAAATTTCATATTTTTGCTGTGGTGTTAAACTCGTATTACATCATTTTCACATCAATATCAACACCAGAAGGTAATGTTAGATTAGTCAGAGCTTCTACTGTTTTTGCATTCGGATTTATAATGTCAATTAATCTTTTGTGTACTCTTATTTCAAATTGTTCTCTGGTATTTTTGTAAATAAAAGCAGAACGATTGACTGTATACTTTTTTATTTCAGTTGGTAGTGGCACAGGACCTATTATTTGCGCATCGTAACGGATAGCAGTATCCATAATTTGTTTAACAGATGCATCTAAAATCTTACTCTCGTAAGCACGAACTCTGATACGAAGTATAATTTTACTTTCGCTACCACTTGCGTGAGTAGACTTTTCTTTTTTAGAAGAAACCTTCGATACTTTTGGTATCTTTGTAGATTTCTCTACTGCGGTTTTTGCCACTTTTGGTTTTTTTATTTTTTTTTCTGTTGTTGCCATGAACTTTTGTTCCACAGGCCAAGCCTAAGGGTTTCCCTTAGGCTTGGCCTGTGGTATTTTTTAACCAAGAATTTTGATAACGACTCCTGCCCCGACAGTCTTGCCTCCTTCACGAATAGCAAACTTCTGTGTTTCTTCAAGAGCAACTGGGGTAACTAACTTTACTGTAATTTGTACTGTATCACCTGGCATAACCATTTCTGTACCTTCAGCCAAAGTCACATCACCAGTCACGTCTGTTGTACGAATATAAAACTGAGGCTTATAACCTTTAAAGAAAGGCGTATGACGTCCACCCTCTTCTTTTTTCAAAACATATATTTCAGCCGTAAAGTTATCGTGTGGAGTAACAGTTCCTGGTTTTGCTAAAACTTGTCCACGAGTGATGTCTTCTTTCTTGAGACCTCGGAGTAAAATTCCAGCATTGTCTCCAGCCATACCTTCTTGAAGATTTTTATTGAACATTTCAATACCAGTCACTACTGTTTTCTGTGTAGGTTTAATTCCAACGATTTCAACTTCTTCTCCAACTTTTATGACTCCTCGGTCAATTTTACCAGTTACAACAGTACCACGTCCTTCAATTGAAAAGATATCTTCAACTGGCATAAGGAATGGTTTAGCTGTATCTCGAACTGGAACAGGAATATAAGTATCAAGAGCATTTGTTAATTCAAGAATCTTTTTTGCCCATTCATCATCCACAGATTTGGACTCAAGAGCTTTGAGTGCTGAACCACGAATAACAGGAGCATTAGCACCGTCAAAACCTTGCTTAGTAAGAAGTTCACGAATTTCTTCTTCAACCATATCAATCATGTCTTTATCATCAACCATATCGCATTTGTTCAAGAAAACAATCATCTTTGGCACCCCAACTTGTTTTGCTAAAAGAACGTGTTCACGAGTCTGAGGCATCGCGCCATCTGTCGCTGCTACCACCAAAATAGCACCGTCCATTTGAGCGGCACCAGTAATCATGTTTTTAATGTAGTCCGCGTGTCCAGGAGCATCGATGTGTGCGTAGTGACGAGCATCAGTTGCATATTCGTTATGAGAAATATTAATCGTAATTCCTCTAGCTTTTTCTTCAGGAGCATTGTCGATTTGATCAACTCCTCGAAGACGAACGGTCTTGCCAGCCATACTTAACACATGCAAAATTGCAGCTGTTAAAGTGGTCTTTCCATGGTCAACGTGACCGATGGTGCCGACATTAATGTGCGGCTTATCTCTTTTAAATTCTTCTGCTGCCATAATATTATTGATTAATAGTCAAAACTTAATGTACGATAACCAGTCACTAAGGCTTGATTACTAACTAAATTAACTAATAATTGCTAATAATTAAAAAAAACCAATATAAAAACTGCAGAAAGTGCAGTTATTAAGATAATAGCAGATTAAAAAACATTGTCAAATAGAGAAAAGGTTTATTTCCTTGCAGCGATGATAGTTTCAGCGACATTATTTGGCACAATGTCGTAACGGAAGAATTCCATAGTGAAAGACGCACGGCCTTCGGTCATCGAACGCAAACCTGTCATGTAACCAAACATTTCTGACAGAGGCACAATTGCTTTAATTACCTTGTTCATTCCACGATCTTCCATCCCTTCAATTAATCCACGCTTAGAAGAAAGATTTCCTGTAACGTCTCCCATGAATTTATCTGGAGTAACAACTTCCACTTTCATCATTGGTTCCAAAATTACCGGATTGGCACGACGACAAGCATCTTGAACAGCCATACTGGATGCAATTTTGAAAGCCATTTCATTTGAGTCAACTTCATGATAACTTCCATCCCAAAGTTCTACTGAAACATTTACTATTTTGAATCCAGCTAAAATTCCCCTATCGAGCCCTTCTTTGAATCCCTTTTCACAAGGCGCAATATACTCTTGTGGAATTACCCCTCCTTTAATAGTATTTATAAATTCAAAACCAGGTGATCTCTTTGTGTTTTTTGGTAAATCTTCCACTTCTTCCTTTGTGAGCATGACCATTGGTTTAACTTTAATCTTCACATGTCCATAGTTTCCACGTCCACCTGATTGCTTGATGTATTTTCCTTCAGCCTCTGAATTTCCAGTAATTGTTTCTCGGTAAGCTACTTGTGGTTTACCAACATTAGCCTCAACAGTAAATTCTCTTTTCATACGATCCACAATAATTTCAAGATGCAATTCTCCCATTCCCGCAATAATAGTCTCCCCTGTTTCTTGATCAGTCGTAACTTTAAAGGTTGGGTCTTCTTGCGCCAGACGATTAAGTGCCATTCCCATTTTTTCTTGGTCGGCTTTTGTTTTTGGTTCAATGCGAAGTTGAATAACTGGTTCAGGAAAAACAATGCGGTTTAATTCAACAGGACTGTCCTCATCACACAAAGTATCTGAAGTAATGGTATCTTTTAATCCCACGGCAGCGGCTATTTCTCCGGCAAAAACTTGTTTCACTTCTTCTCTGTCATTAGCATGCATGCGCAATATTCGGCCAATACGTTCTTTGTTACGAGTACGAGGATTATAAATATAACTTCCAGCCATCAAGCTTCCTGAATAAACACGGAAGAAAATAATTTGTCCAACGAATGGATCAGTCGCTACCTTGAAAGCCAAAGCCGAAAAAGGCTCTGCGTCAGAAGCATGACGAAGAACAGGCTCGTCATTGTCTGGATTGATACCTTCGATTGGTGGAATATCTGTCGGAGCTGGTAAATAATCAACGACAGCATCAAGCACAAGTTGCACACCCTTGTTCTTTAATGCTGAACCAGCAAACACTGGGAAAATTTCATTATTAATAACAGCCTTACGTAGAGTTTTCTTTAGAACATCTAGATTTGGGACAATTCCCTCTAAGTATTCAGTCATCATCACCTCATCCGTCTCCACTATTTTCTCAATCAAGGCACTATGATATTTTTCTGCATCAGCTTTTAATTCTTCTGGAATTTCTTTTTCAATAACCTTATTACCCATTTCTCCCTCAAAGTAATAAGCTTTCATCCTTAATAAATCAACCACTCCTTCGTGTTTCTCTTCCAGTCCAATGGGAATCTGCATACGAATAGCTTTTTTGGTCAATCTATCTAAAATAGTTGCATATGAATGTTCAAAGGAAGCACCCGTGCGGTCCAGCTTGTTCACAAAACAAACACGAGGAACTTTCGCCTCGTCTGCATAACGCCAATTTGTTTCAGATTGTGGTTCCACTCCTGCTACTCCGTCAAATACAACTACAGCGCCATCGAGCACACGCAATGATCTCTTCACTTCAACGGTGAAATCAATGTGCCCAGGAGTATCAATAATGTTAAAACGATGTTTTTTACTTTTATCTTTTGGGTCTGCGTAGGTAGGAGTCCAGAAACAAGTTACCGCTGCTGAAGTAATAGTGATTCCACGTTCTCGTTCTTGTTCCATCCAGTCTGTAGTCGTCTCCCCATCATGCACTTCACCGATTTTGTGCGACACTCCAGTATAAAAAAGCACCCGCTCGGTCGTTGTTGTTTTTCCCGCATCAATGTGCGCAATAATTCCAATATTTCTAACTTTTTCTAAAGGATAGTCTCGTTCCATAAATAATTACCAAGCAAAATGAGCAAAAGCTTTGTTGGCCTCAGCCATTTTGTGAGTATCTTCTTTCTTTTTAATAGCAGAACCTTCGTTCTTGGAAGCGGCAATTAATTCATCAGCCAATTTTACGTGCATAGGAGAACCCTTTTTACTTCGAGCCGCATCACGAATCCATCGCATAGCAAGCGCAAGTCTCCTTTCAGGACGTACTTCTCTAGGAACTTGATAGTTGGCCCCTCCGATACGCTTAGAACGTACTTCCGTTAAAGGACCAGCATTTTTCATCGCTAAATCAAAAATCTCTAATGGATTTGGATTCCCTGTTTTCTCCTTAATTATATCAAAAGCCTTATACATTATTTTTCTGGAAGTTTCTTTCTTCCCAGACCACATAACATAGTTAATAAACTTCTCTAATTTTTGAGAGTTATAAACGAAATCAGGCTGTGCTATATTTCTATTTTTTACTTTTCTTCGCATAAATTTTTTATTTCTTTACTTCTTTCTTAGGTTTTTTATTTCCATAAAGCGATCTGGATTGTCGTCTCTTTTCTACTCCTTGAGTATCTAGAACTCCGCGAACAATGTGATATCTTACTCCGATCAAGTCTTTCACACGTCCTCCACGAAGCATAACCACAGAGTGTTCCTGTAAATTATGACCTTCTCCAGGGATATAAGCAGTTACTTCCATTCCATTAGTTAAACGCACTCTCGCAATTTTTCGAAGAGCTGAGTTTGGCTTTTTAGGAGTAGTGGTAGAAACTTTAGTGCAAACTCCACGCTTAAAAGGTGAAGGGAAAAATACCGGCTTGTTTTTAAGAACATTAAAACCACGAGCCAAAGCCACGGTCTTGTGCTTAGCGTGCATTTTGGTTCTATTTTTCTTTATTAATTGATTGATTGTTGGCATTACTAAATAAAATAGCCCTACAGGACTATGTGAACAATGTACTATAATCACACAAAAAATGCAAATTTTAAAATACAACTTTTTTCGGTACAGATTTTTTGAAGCTTAAAAAATCCTGAAGTTCTCGGCTCGTCAGCCTCGAAACCCCTTCAAAAGTTGTATTTTAAAATTTAAAGCGCAAGCCCAGTAATTAAATGAAAAAGAAAAGCTAAAATTGGATATAAATAATCAGAAAAGAAAACAATAAAAACAAGTAATAGGATTAAAGAGTATTGTTCGTAGTCAAGAATAAAAGAAAAAGCTCTCTCGGGTAAGAAAGAAAAAAGTATTTTAGAGCCATCGAGGGGTGGAATCGGGACAAGATTAAAAATAGCTAGAGCCAGATTTACAATTACAATGGCAGAAGTTATAAAATAAAAATTAGGTTGCAAGGTCATACCAGATGTTAAACGTATTATAATTCCAAAAATAATAGCAATAAAAAAGTTCGCCAGAACACCAGCTGCCGCAACAGCAATTGTTCCCCATTTTCTATTGCTTAAATTATTTGGATTATAGGGAACGGGCTTGGCCCAACCAAAAATAAAACCAGTGCTACTTAAAATAAGAACTGCTGGTAAAAGAATTGAGCCGAATAAGTCTATGTGTGAAATAGGATTCAGTGTTAGTCTCCCAGCATTACGCGCAGTATCATCACCGAAATATTCCGCCATAAAACCATGCGAGATTTCGTGAATCACGATAGACATAACAAGGATAAGGATATAAAAGATTGAATTGGTTGCGTCCATATAAATTATATGATAGCATGTGAGAACTACATATGAAAACATGTATGATAACAAAAAAGAGTTCAGTGGTTGGAGGCGGATATTCTAATAGAACCCGTGCGACTAAATTTAACCCAACTGGCAAGAAAAGAAAATACCCAAATCTTCAAAAAAAGAAGATTTTTGTTCCGGAACTTAATAAAACAGTCAATATAGAAGTATCCGCTCGTGGCATGCGCACCATGAAAAAGCGTGGCACCTACGCTACCCTCCTCAAAACTGGACTAGTAAAAGCAAAATAAAAATCCCCTTATCGGGGATTTTTATTTTTAACCTTTTGTAAAGCTTCTATTAACGGCAAAAGTAGAAAATTTTTATGAGGTTGATTTGTATCAAAATCTTCAACTTCTATTTTTGAAAAAATAATTTGATTAAAAATATTTTTCTTAAAAGGAATAGTAATAACTTTACCCATTTCACTAGAAACCCAATGTATAAGCACAACATCTTTTGTATCTTTTCTATCTTGTAATGGAAAATTATGACCATCTTTTTTAAGCGGTGCTAGCCATGCTTCTCCTAGCTGAAGTATTGAGGTCCCCTTAATCTTAATAATTTCATCCGCAACTTTATTTATTGCTATAATTTTACTTTGTTGATTTTGGAAAGTGTGAGAAATGATCATAGGAGGCTTGTGCTTTTCGGTAAAAATAAACGACATTGGAACAAGGTATTTATCTCTTTTAATACTTGCTATTGCTATTTGAATAAGCTTTTTTACTTGGTCAAATGGATATTTATTTACAAAGATACCGTTCAACATAGATATAATTTCCTTTGATTTCCACATATCACCATATCTTTTTTTTGTTTTTTGTTTTATATCTTCTGTTGGAATCCACGAAGATGTTTTTCCACTGTAAACGACTCCACCATTTTCTAAGCTAAAAATCAATGACCTTTCTTGACGAGTAATTGCCATGCACCTTAAGAACTTATTATCGATTATTTCACTTTGGCAAAAATCTCCACTACTTAAAGAATTTTTTTGGGGTAAAGAAAATACTTTTTCTGCATCTTTAAGCATTTCCCAAAAAAAATGATAACTATAGGCTACCGCTTCAAGTAATTCAACGTCAGGTA
Source organism: Minisyncoccota bacterium (assembly GCA_041664285.1). Taxonomy (GTDB): domain Bacteria; phylum Patescibacteriota; class Minisyncoccia; order Phycocordibacterales; family UBA9973; genus UBA9973. The sequence goes on along the minus strand of JBAYLA010000003.1, from coordinate 48,758 downwards.
ACTTTTCGTAAATCCATTTTCTTTCAAAATTAAAAATAAATCTACTTTTATTTTCTTTTGATACTGGTAAATACACAACATAGTTATTATAAAATCCTTTAGCCACAGCATAGCTGTCAGACATAGGATCAAATTCAAAACATAAAGATTTGTAATTCTCCCAGCCTTTTACCTGAGCTGTAGCTTTGCTTTTTAGTTTTAGATCTTCTTGTTTTACAATAATATTCCTGGCACCATTTAATTCTTTTAATACAAGATCATCCCTCATTTTTATTCGCCAAGATTCATACCAACTATCAAAGTTAGAAAAATTACTTTTTTCGCTTTGTAGGGCAAAAGTTAGATTCCTTAAAGATTGAATAGCGGAATTAATCCCAGCTCTAAAATCATCAATTTTATGATAACCATTCAGAGCAAGATGCCAAGCTCTATGAGCTTCGTCGAGGCGATTATATGCAATATCTAGTGGTGATTTTATATTGCTTTTCTTCATATATAATTACCCTTAATTTATATTAATAGCTAATTTTTTTACACCGGCACGAAGGTTAAGGCTGTGCCTTTTTTGCCACTTCGGCCAGTACGGCCTATGCGGTGTATGTAAGTATCATAAGTTTGTGGTACGTCGTAGTTGATGACATGAGTAACGTCTGGAATATCCAATCCACGTGCGGCAACATCAGTCGCAATCAAAACATTAATGTGATCTTTTTTAAAAGAATCCAAAATACGAATACGCTCTCGACTTCTTTTGTCACCATGAATACCCCCAACTTTGAAACCTCTTTGCGCAAGTTCTTTGGCTAAGGTATCCACACTATGTTTCATTTCTCTAAAAATTAAAACTTTGTCTGATCCGTCTTTAGTTAAAACTTCATGCAGTTTTTCTAATTTTTCTTCTTTACTTTTCACTCGAACTACATCTTGATCAATATTTTTTAAAGTCTCCCCAGAAATGACAGAAATAAAAATTGGATTTTTTAAATATTGTTCGGTTAATTTTCTAATCTCCGGAGACAAGGTCGCGGAAAAGAAAAGTGTTTGACGATCTTTAGCAGTTTTACCAATTATATAAACCATATCATCACGAAATCCCATATCGAGCATTCTGTCTGCTTCGTCGAGCACTACTGAATGACAAGTAGATAAATCTAAAACTTTTTTCTCAATTAAATCTCGCAAACGTCCTGGAGTACCAATGACAAACGAAACCCCGAGTTTTATTTCTCTAATTTGTTTCATGATCGGCAACCCTCCTACACAAGCCACCGAAAACATACCAAGGCCAAAAGCTAGATTTTTAAAATCAGATTCTATCTGAAGAGCAAGTTCACGGGTAGGTGCCATTATTAAAACGGTTTCTCTTTTAGCTTGTCCTTTGGTTTTAGAAATTTTTTCAATTAAAGGTAATAAGAATGCTGCCGTTTTACCGGTGCCGGTATTGGCCATACCGAAAACATCCTTACCTTCCATTACAGAGATAATAGCTTGATCTTGAATAGGTCTAGGATTTTTAAATCCAGCTCTTGTAATATTTTTGTGAAGCTGAGGATTAAAAGGAAAATCAGCAAAGCCATGTTTAGACACATAAGGCTTTTCCTCGACGTAAACATTTTTTTTAATGAAACGAGAGAAATCTATACGATCACCTCTTTTCCCCCTGCCCCCACTCGAACTTCTCTTTTTAAATTTAAATGTTGGCCTCCCCCCAGAACTCCTGAAATGTCTGCCGGCCGAAGAGGAGGGTGAACGAGAACTTTTACTAAAACCACCAACTCGAACAGGCCTGCTACCAAAAGAATGACGAGCTGGTTTTTTTAACGTAGAAGTATGTCTGCCGAATTTCTTCGAGGCAGATGAATTATTTTTTTGCATATCGGGTCACTCCCAATATGTTATGTATAGATGAGAATGATATAAAAAGAATAGCATTTCTAGCTTATTTTGTCAATGATTACGTAAAATAATAAAAAAGGTTACAATGAAAACATGAAGGCTTATTTAGATATTGTAAAAAATGTTTTGGAAAATGGTGAAAAAATTAGCACCCGCCAAGGTACAGCTGCGCATACTATCGCTGGAGCTATTTTTGAACATGATATGTCAAAAGGTTTTCCATTGTTAACAACCAAAAAAATGCCCTTCCGTTTAATTTCAACAGAATTAGAATTTTTTATAAATGGTGTTACTGATAAACAATGGCTCTTAGATCGAAATAATCATATTTGGGATGAATGGGCAAGCCCCAAAAAGGCTCCATACGGTCATGATGAAATTTCAAAAAAGAGGATGCTTGAAGAACGTGATCTTGGACCTATCTATGGTTTTCAATGGAGACATTTTAATGCAAAATATGAAAGTTATAATACTGATTACACAGGAAAAGGAGTAGATCAATTAAAAAGACTAGTAGAAATATTAAAAACAAACCCGCGTGATCGCAGAATGATTGTGAGTGCATGGAATCCTCTACAATTAGAAGAAATGGGGCTTCCCCCTTGCCATTACTCTTTTCAAGTCACCACAATAAATGGAAAACTTAATTTGATGTGGAATCAACGTTCAGTCGATATTATGTTGGGTTTACCTTTTAATATTGCTAGCTATGCCCTACTTCTTAGCTTACTCGCAAAAGAATCTGGACTAAAAGAAGGAAAACTTGTTGGATTCTTAGCTGACATCCATCTTTTTGAAAACCATGTAGATGGAGCAAGAGAACAATTGTCTCGAGACCCCAGTAAATATTCATTATCTAAAATAGAAACAAAAAATTGGAAATCGATTTTTGATTGGAAAGCTCCTGACACAGAAGTACTTAATTATGAAAGTTATCATAGAATTCCTTTTGAAATTGCAATATAAATTATGATATCTATCATCGCAGCCATTGGTAAAAATAATGAACTCGGGAAGAAAAATGATCTTTTGTGGAATTTGCCTGCTGATATGAAACATTTTCGAGAAACAACAAAAGGACGCACCGTGATAATGGGTCAGAAAACATTTGAATCTTTAGGTAAAGATGAAAACGGTAAACAAATAGGGCGACTACTCCCTAATCGTAGAAACATTATTTTAACTCAAGATAAAACATTTAAAAAAGAGGGTGCAGAAATTGTACATTCTGTTCCAGAGCTTATGGATCTACTCGAAAAAACTTCAAACAAAAATGAAGAGAATTTTATTATTGGTGGAGGACAAATATATAAATTATTTATAGACAAAGCAGACAAACTTTATATTACACACGTCAATGCATCATTTCCTGACGCTGAAGTATTTTTCCCAGAGATTATCCCTGTTGTTTGGAATGAAATATCTCACGAAGAACATAAAAAAGATAAAGAAAATGCTTTTGATTACACTTTCTCAGTTTACGAGAAAATCTAAGGATCCTCGTCTGTTTTTACTCGAATAAAAACATCTTTCCCTTCAGGGGATTTTGTTTTAACATATTTTCTATTTTTATTTATTTCAATTTTTCTAACAAGTTCTTTTTCTAAATCAAAACCGAGCTTTTCACACATCCCAAGAATAAAAATCACCACATCAGCAAATTCTTCAGCCACCCCGGGTTGATTTTTATCATGTTTAGAAAAGGCCTCAGAAAGCTCTTCGTAAGCTCGACAAAATTCTCGCGCTACATCTGTCGTGTTAAATCCTTTTTCTACCTTATTCCTCATCACTTCTTTTTGTAATGCTTTTAGATCAACCATAAATTATTGGTCTTCGTAAGATTCAATTTCCTTATTAAAAATTTCTAACTTTACTTTTGCTTTTTTAAAAATGTTTTTTGTTTGTTTGGTTATATGATAATCTTTCAAAACAAAAACTCGTTTTATCCCAGCATTGATAATCGTTTTAGCGCAAGTATAACAAGGAGTCATTTTGCAGTATAAAGTTGCCCCATCAATAGCAACACCAAAACGTGCAGCATTAGCAATCGCATTTAATTCTGCATGAGCTGTTCGAAGACAATGGCGAGATGTTGTTCCATCTTCTCTGGTAACAGAATGCATTTCATGACCCACATCATCACAATGAGCAATTCCAACAGGTGAACCAACATACCCAGTAGCTAAAATTCTTTTATCTTTCACTAAAACTGCGCCCGAACGACCACGATCACAAGTACCACGTGAACCAACCATTTCAACCATATCCAAAAAGTATTCATCCCAAGAAGGTCTTCTGTTTTTAGTAAGTTTTTTCTCGGTCTTTTTCATTTCTTTAATATACTCCCGCTAATCTTTTTTGCCAAGCGCTTTTAAAACTTTCAAATACATCGCTTCAATATTTTTACGTTGAGTTTGACCAGTTGTTACATAATGGTCTAAGCCTGGAGCAGCGTTGATTTCAATAATATAATAACTGCAATTTTTAGAATCTTTTGTAATATCCCCTTTGGTAACCATAATATCTACTCCAGCCATCCGAAGTCCCATATTTTTTGTAAGTTTAGTAGCAATTTTTTTAAAACTTAAGTGAATTTTTTTCGTTACATCAAAAGCATCTCCACCCGTCGACAAATTGGCATTATCAAGTAAAAAAATTTTTATACCTTTTGGTAAAATAGTTCGAAAAGAATATTTCTGCCTTTGTAATTTTAATTTTATTCTTTTATCATTAAAATTTATTTTTGTATCACGATTTTGTTTGTCAAAAAGTATTTGTTTTTTCTTTAGAAGATAAAAAATAGAATTTGTCCCATCACCAACAATAGAAAGTGGAATTCTTTCATAAGCAGAGATTATTTCCCCATCTAAAACAACTACCCGATAATCACGCCCCGGCAAATATTGTTCAACAATGGCAACCTTATCTTCTTTAAATACTTCGAGCAAGGCATGATGTAATTCTTTTTTATTCCAAGCCAAACATACTCCCAATCCCTGACTTTTACTATTGGGTTTTACAATAACTGGATAACCAAGTTGTTTGGCATATTTGGAAGCATAAAAAACAGTACGCTTACTTTTTACTATCTTAGCCCAATTATTTTCAAAGATTGTTTTTCCCTCCGCTACAGGATAGCCTTTTTTCTTCATAAAAAACTTTGCAAAATCTTTATCTCGAGCAATGTCAGATGAAGCAATATAGTTAAGATCGAGAGAATACATTCGTGCTGATCTCACTACACCGTTTTTAAAAATAATTTGTGATGCGATTCCCCATTCTGGTTCTACAACAACTCTTGCGCCTATTTTAGGTGCAAGCTTTTGAATAAGTTTGGTTAAGTATGGTAATTTATTTTCTTTCATTTTTTAAATTGGTAAAAAATGGAGCGTAAATGTCTTTTGCAAAATTAACAACAAGCTCGTTTGTTTTTATTTTTTTAGTAAAAACAACTGGTGCATCTGTTATTAAGGCCAGTGGTTGTTGTTCTTTTCCTTCTCCCATGCAGAGCACTGCAGTTGTGGCTAAACCATCAGCAATATTAGTTTTTGATATTTTAAAAACTCTACCAAAAATATCTTTTTTCCCTATATAATTTTTAACACCCTTGAAACCGGCATAACCTAAGGCTATCCCTACGGCTCCAACACGAAACGGCATTAATCGTGAGTCTGTTATTAAAACACCAAAATTCTTTAAACGAAATTTTTTCATCAGTTTTTTACGCAAAATTTCTGCACTCTCAAAACTATTTTTTGGTAAAAGAATTATTTTATTTTTTGCATTTGATTCATCAATGCCAGCATTTGCTAACACCATGCCATCTTTAACGGTTAACCAAACAATTTTAGTTTTTAAAGAAAATTCACTTTCTTTTTTAATTAATTCAGATTTTTGCTTTTTGTTTTTATACTCCGAAGTTCTCCCCTCAGACAAAGCTACTATCTTAGAAGTTACAACTAAAACAGAATTATCAGGAATTTTCTTAACGTATTTCAAAATAAATGCAAATAAATCTTCATTCTCCTGAAATATTTTAGTTTTGATTGATATAACTTGCATTACTTTGTTTCCCCCTTAGTAAACGAATTCCCAAATATGAAAGTGGAGTAAAGAGAAATCCCATAAAGACTTTGTAAATCCACCAAGCAATAATCATCAGCAACATATCCTTTCCTGAGTATCTCCCAGTGCCTACAAAAGCAATAAGTATAAAAATAGCACTATCAAAAAACTGTGACCAAACATTTGAAAGATTTGAACGAAGCCAAAATTGTTTTTCACCAATTTTTTTCTTTAAAAAAAAGAAAGATAAAACATCTTGATATTCTGCAATAATAAAAGCAACAATAGATGCTATGGAAAAACGAGCAGAAATTCCAAAAATAGTGCTGAAAGAATCTTTGGCCCATGAACTATTCTGTGACCATGGTGCAACATCAGAGATAAAAGAATAAAACAAAAAAAGTAAAATAGAGATTACTCCAGCAAAAACAAAATTATTCGCCATTTTTTTTCCATAAACTTCTCCAATAACGTCTGTCATAATGAAAACAATCGGAAAAGAAAAAACAGCCACCGAAAGATGAGTGCTAAAAAGAAAAGGCATAGTTTTAATACCAAGTGTGTTGGCAGCAAAAAGAGAGGTAATGTAAAGAGTTAAACAAATGAGAATCTTTTTATAATCCTTTTCTGTAAGTGTTTGCATGTTTTTAATTAAGAAACTAATCTTTCACTTCAATCCCCATCGAGCGAGCAGAGCCAGCAATAATATTGATAGCGCCTTCATCGTCTTTTGCATTCAAATCAGCCATTTTTTTCTTTGCTATCTCTAAGGCTTGTGCACGAGTAATTTTCCCAGCTTTCGTGGCAGCATTTTTACCAGAACCTTTTTCTACTCCAGCTGCTTTTAAAATAAGTCCTGTTACGGGAGGGGTTTTAACAATAAAATCATAACTGCGATCTTCGTAGACAGTGATTTTTACAGATACTTTATCCCCAGCCATTTTTTGTGTCGCTGCATTAAATTTAGTGACAAAGTCTCCAATGTTAATACCCGCCTGGCCAAGCGCTGGACCTAAAGGAGGCGCTGGAGTTGCTTTAGCAGCTTGAATTTGTAGTTTTATTTTTTTAGTTATTTTCTTTGCCATATGAATATACAGATTAACTTAAATCTTCTTAACTTGCAAGAAATCGAGCTCCACTGGAGTTTCGCGACCAAACATTGAAACAAGGACTTTAACTTTTCCACGATCCTGATCGACAGAACTTATTTTCCCCTCTAGATCTTTAAAAGGACCATCATTAATCAAAACAGTTTCTCCAACCACCATATCAATATTATGCTTAGTGGTACCTACGTTCATTTTCTTAAATAAAAATTCAACTTCGTCACTTTTTAGTGGAACAGGGTTCACTCCTGCACCTACGAAGCCAGTCACTCGAGGAGTATTCCTCACTACATACCAAGAATCGTCAGTTACAATCATATCCACTAACACATAGCCTGGATAAATTTTTTCTTCCACTTCTACTCGTTTACCTGCTTTAATTTTTATTTTCTTTTCAACTGGAACAATCACATTGAAAATCTTGTCATTCATCCCAAGAGAGTCAATGCGCTGTTTTAAATTACGAAGAACAACGTTCTCGTATCCAGCGTAAGTATGTATTGCGTACCAATTTCTGACTCCCAATGTTTCTTGTTTTGCCATGGATTTATGGGGTAATTATTTTTTGTAAGCCTTGAGAAAAAATAAAATCAAAAATACCCAAATAGTATGAGATAACTAAAGATAAAATAATAACTATTATCGTATAGTACAAAGTCTGGTTTCGAGATGGCCAAATTACATGTTTCAATTCTGTCTTTGTTTCTTGAAAATACTCGATTATTTTTGACATATTAATAAAATATTTTAATTCTTTTAAAAAAGCCCCCTTTCAAGGGCTTTTTTTATAATACTCTATTTGCTCAATATAGTCAATCAACCAAAGAAAAAGACATTATTTATCTAATTTCGTAAGTTATCGTTACATCTGAAGATATTGTATTCTCCCCTTTTGGAAGGACTGCTGGGGATGGGGCACTTCCTGCGCTATCCAAAGATGTCATTGCTTTTTCAGCATACATAATTGGGTAATTCCCATTTTCAGAAAAAGAAACAATCTTCTTTAAACTCACTCCTAAATCTTTGGCTAGTACTTTTGCCTTTGCTTTTGCATCATCAATAGCTAATTTCCTTGCTTGTGCTTTTAATGCATCTTCTTTGTCAATCGCAAAACTTGGACCACTCAAATCAGAAACACCTGTAGTCCCGAGCCCTTGCATAATGTCCCCAACACTATCTGTGTTGCGAACTTTTACTGTAATGCTTTCACTTGCTGTATAACCAATCAATACTTGTTTACCACTAGGACAATAATAAGGGACGCTCACTGTTATAGAATCTAATGGAGCTGGTTGCGGACAAACAGATTTTCTATATTCATATTTAGGATAGAAAGATGCATTAGTTGTCTTAATGTCTTTATCTTCTACTCCTTTTGCCTTCAAAAGATCTAAGGCTTTTTTCTCGATTACAGCCACTCCTGCCTGAGCATCTTTAACTGTTGTGTCATCTTTGCTAATTGTAAAATAGACATTCGCAATATCAGGCACAGCAGTAACTTCTCCATGACCAGAGAAAGTTATGGTATTTGGTGTTTTGTTTTCATCTCTATACCCTCTACCGTCAAACAAGGCATTAGCAACCAAAACAGCCAAGAAAACAATGAGCGCAATTTTTAATCCACGATATATTCTAACTTTTTGTTCTGGTAATATTTCCATATATTTATGTCCCCAACATATTGGAGCAAATTATTTTTTAATTGCTAAAAGCTCGACATCAAAAATCAAAGTGGAGTTTGGAGGAATCGGACCTTGTCCATTTGCTCCATAACCATCCGCTGGTGGTATTGTTAGTGTCTTTTTTTCTCCCACTTTCATTCCAACTATTCCTTTATCCCAACCAGCAATTACTTGTCCAGCACCCAAGGTAAAATCAAATGGTTGCACATGGTTAAATTTTGGATCCACATTAGAATCAAAAACTGTACCATTTTCTAGACGACCAGTGTAATTCATTGAAACCACATCACCCACCTTTGCCACCTCTCCTTCTCCTGCTGTGGGAACAGGTGTAGGTGTATTATTTGCGACATTATTTAGATCATTATTACTTGGAGCCATATTTTCTTTATTGTTTATGCTAATAAAAATTAAAATTCCTACTAAAACTACACAGATAACAACTGCCAAAATTATATTCATATTTTTCTTTTCCATAACTAAAAAAAATTAATTAGCCTTTTAATAACCTTATTGTAAACCTTATACTTTTTTTACACAATATTGACTTCAGGGAGTAATTCAAGTCCAAATTTTTCTTTAACAGATGTTATAATTTTATTTGCCAATTCAAGAATTTCACTCCCAGTTGCCCCCCCATAATTAACCAAAACCAATGCTTGTTTTTCATAAACTCCGACATTACCAGCTTTATGCCCTTTCCATTCACATTGTTCAATGAGCCATCCAGCTGGAATTTTTGTAACCTTTTCTTCCTCAAAATATGGCATATTTGGATAAATTTTTAGTAAATGATTCAATTGTTCTTTTGATATAAAAACATTTTTAAAGAAGCTCCCTGCATTTCCTATCATCTTCGGACTTGGCAATTTATTTTGTCGTATAAATGTCACAGCATCACTAATATCTTTCGGACCATTTATTTTGATTTTATTTTTTTCTAAATAATCAGATAGAATTTTATAAGAAAGATTTGGCCTTGGTATTTTATTTAACTTTAAAGTTATGGCTGAGATAAAATATTTTTCCTTTAATTTATTTTTAAAAACACTATCTCTATACCCTAATTCACACTCTTCTTTAGAAAAAATTTTCTTTTCCCCTGTTCCAACTTCAAAAGTTTCAACATTTTCCAAAATATCTTTGAGTTCTATCCCATACGCTCCAATATTTTGAATCGGAGTAGCCCCAACGGTCCCTGGGATAAAAGCCAAATTTTCAATCCCCCAATATCCATTATTTACCACGAACATTATAAGGTCCTGCCAGAGCTCTCCTCCAAAAGAACGGACCAAGACATTTTCAGAATCTTCCCTTGTAGTTTCTATCCCTTTTAGTTTATTTAAAACCACAATTCCATCAAAATCTTTTGTAAATAAAACATTACTACCGCCACCCAAAAACATTCTATGATTATTTTTAAATTCTTCTTGATTAAAAAGTTCAACTAAATCATTTTCGCTATTTATTTCAGTAAAAAATTTAGCCTTCACCTCAATCCTAAATGTATTTAACTCTTTCAAATTATAGTCCTTAAAAATTTTCATATTATGTATCTATGTTATACCCCCACACTTATTTAATCAATAATAAGTGTGGGGGTATACCAAAAGAAAAAAATTAGCTATACTTTATTTATGGTCAAATTCCCTGATGAAATAATCGCTGACTCTGAACAGAATAATACATTAGACAAAATAGTTAAAAAAAATAAAGCCCCAAAACGATTTGGGCGATTTTTGAAAATTCTTGGTCCAGGTATTGTCACCGGTGCTGCCGATGATGATCCATCTGGTATTGCTACTTATTCTCAAGCTGGGGCACAATTTGGCTTTTTATTACCTTGGACTATGCTCTTCACTCTTCCACTTATGACTGCCGTACAAGAAGCTTGTATGAGAATAGGAGCTGTCACCGGTAAAGGATTAGCAGCGGTTATTCGTGAACATTATCCAAAAAAAATATTATATCCAATTGTGTTATTAGTGGTATGCGCCAACACCCTTAATATCGGCGCTGACATTGGAGCCATGGCAGAAAGTACCCGATTAATCATCCCCAGTCTTTCATTCCCAGTTTTAGCAATTGGTTTTGCTTTGCTAATAATATTACTGGAAGTACTCATTCCTTATCGCACCTATATACGAATTTTAAAATGGTTAGCGATGGCTTTATTTGCTTACTTTATTACAGCTTTTTTAGTTGCCGTACCTTGGATGGAAGTATTGAAAGCTACCCTCATCCCTAAAATACAATTAAACAGTTCTTTTTTATACATTGTCGTAGGAATTTTTGGTACAACTATTTCACCATATTTATTCTTTTGGCAAACAAGTAATGTGGTTGAAGATGCAATTACTAAACACAAAATTCCACAACATGGTGGTGTTCCTAAGTTAACAAAATCGTATTTAAAAAATTTACGCATTGATAATGCAATAGGAATGCTATTTTCCAATGTAACTGCTTGGTTCATCATTATTGTTGGAGCCGTAGTTTTAAACCAAGCTGGAGTAACCAACATAAGCACGGCCGCTGATGCTGCCCGAGCACTTGAACCATTGGTACATACTTTTCCTAATGCTGGATATTTAGCCAAACTTATTTTTGCTATTGGTGTTGTTGGTATTGGTCTGCAAAGTATCCCAGTATTAGCTGGAAGTTCTGCCTATGCAGTAGCCGAGACATTTAGTTGGAAAGAGGGCTTGTTCCGTAAATTCAAACAGTCTCGCAATTTTTATTTTGTAATTATTGTTGGTACTTTAGTTGGATTGGTTTTCAACTTTATTGGTTTTAACCCTATTAAGGCGCTTGTTTTTACAGCCGTATTTAATGGTATTGCTGCAGTGCCACTTATTTATTTTATTGCTAGGGTTTCAAGTAAGAGTGATGTAATGGGCGAACATAAGAGTGGCATAGCCTCTAAACTTGGACTCTGGACTGCATTCATAGTCATGGGTCTTTTTGCCATAGCGCTACTGGTATCGTTTTTGTAATTGTAAAATTAAATAATTACTTTTTATTCCCTAATGACAATTACCGTTCCATCTTTATTTAATTTCAAAATTTTTGAGGCTTTGTTGGTAATATTTCCACCATCTATATATAAATCAACAGAGTCGCCAAAATATTTTTTTGCTTCAATAATACTTTTAGCCGGAGACAACCCTTCAGGGTTTGCAGAAGGTGCAACGAGAGGTCCCGTTTGAATTAATAATTTCCTCAGATCTTCGTTTAGAGGTATTCTAAACGCTAAAGTTTTCGTTCCACGATGCAAATACGCAAATTCTTCAAGGGGACAATCTAGGATAAAACTTGTAGGTAAAGAAAAATTCTTTATAACATTTTTTTGCTCTTCAGAAAGAGTAATAGAAAATTTATCTAATTCATTAATATCACCAATGAGAATAATACAAGGTTTATTAGGGCTTCTTTTTCGTAAAGCATAAATATGTTCTACTGTTATAAGGTCCTGTGCTTTCCCAGCAATCCCATAAATAGTGTCCGTAGGCATAACCACAACTCCACCTTTTTCAAGAGTTTCTACCAACTTCTTATTATCCCAAATACTTTTTTTTGTTTGCATAATTTATTTAAGTTCTAAAATTCTTTGGTTATTTTCTTTATGTGAAATGTAAACAAATTTAGCTCCTAATGGAATAACTTTTTTCACATTTTCTGGCCATTCAATAAAAACTAAATGCTCTTTATTATTAATAATTTCTTCCCAACCTAAATGCATTAATTCTTTATAACTTTCTAAACGATAAGCATCAAAATGAAAAATAAATTTGTGTGTTTTTGTTTTGATTGGATATTTTTTCATAATGACAAAAGTAGGACTAGTGACATGATGCTTTATACCAAGATATTTTGCCACTACTTGAGTAAAAAAAGTCTTCCCAGCACCCAAGTCTCCAGATAAAGCAATCACCAAAGCACCTTTATTTTTATTTTTTTCTTTTAAAATCTTATCGAAAAACATTCTAGCTATTTCGGCGGTTTCTTTAAGATTTTTTGAAATTTTCACTATCTTCTTTTCCATATTTTTATATTATCATATCTTCATGTATAATAGTTTCTATGTCAATAAAAAAATTTGTAGACTTTTTTGATAAATTAGAAGATAAAATTAGAATAAAGTTAAGTCATTACCCTATTTTATATGCATTTATTGGGGGTACTGGTATTGTGCTGTTTTGGCGTGGAGTATGGCACACAGCTGATGATATGGGTATAGGAAGTATTTTCTCACTTATTATTGGAACTTCTATTCTTGTAGTGGTTGGTTTGTTTGTCACTGAATTCCTTGGGAATCGTCTTATTGTTACTGGACTTGTCGGTGAGAAAAAAATTACAGAAAAAGAAGAAGGTGAAATAGAAACAGAAGAAACCCAACTTAAAAATTTACAAAATACTTTAAGTAGACTAGAAAAAAAGCTAGATCATATTGATGGAGAACTAGAAGAAAAAAAATAAAATCAAGTAAATTTTATTTCATTTTTATTTTTAAATAATTTCAATATTTCAAACCAAGCTAAGCTTAATAAAACAGCGGCAGTTACAAGAATAAAATCTTTATAATTTAGTGGGCCTAAATGAAAAAGATTGGCAAAAAACGGTATATATAATACTGCCATTAAACACAACAATGCTCCAAAGAAAACCATATAGAATATTTTATTGGCAGATCTAAGGGTTTTAAAAATATTTTTACTCCATGACAAGTTAATAACAATAAGCATTAAGTTTCCCAAAACTAATGCCACAAAGGCAATTGATCGAGCTTCAATTTCAGTCCTGCCCGTCTTAACGGCAAAAATAAATAGAACAAATGTCGCTATCAAAACACCAAGCCCTTGCATCATACTAATTGATACTGTTTTTAAATTAAACATCCGCTGATGAAGGTTCCTCGGTGGTCTTTTCATTATATTTTCATCTTCTTTTTCCGCTTCAAAAACCGTCGAGCAAGCAGGATCAATAATTAATTCTAAAAAAGCAATATGAGCTGGAAGCAATACGACCGGCATATTAAAAAACAAAGGCAGAATAGACATCCCGGCAATTGGAACATGTACAGCTAAAATATATCCCATTGCCCTCTTTAAGTTGTTATAAATTCTTCGCCCCAAGCGAACAGCGACAACAATTGAAGAAAAGTCGTCGTTAAGTAAAACCAAGGAAGAAGCTTCTCGAGCCACATCTGTTCCTCTTTCTCCCATAGCAACTCCAATATGAGCTGACTTTAATGCTGGGGCATCATTTACTCCATCACCCGTCATCGCAACAATTTCACCATTTGCTTTTAATGCGTTTACAATAAGTAATTTTTGTTCTGGTGCAACTCTAGCAAAAATATTTATGGTCTTTATTTTCTCTCGAAGTTTTAAATGATCCATCTTTTCTAAATCTTCTCCTGTTAAATATTCTTCAATATTTTTTATTCCAATTTCTTTAGCTATAAATTGAGCCGTACCAGGGTAATCTCCTGTAATTACAATTACTTTTATTCCAGCATCATAAGCTTCTCTTACAGCGTTAGGAACTGTGGCTCGTACTGGATCAATAAAACCAAGCAGACCAACAAATTCGAAATCAAATTCATGTTGTTGGTCAGGTAAAACGTCTCTCGTAAATATTCCCCGAGCAACCCCTAGTACCCGCAATCCCTTTTTAGACATTTCTTTTACTTTTTGTAAAATTTTTTCCTTTTCCTCATCACTTGAATTGCATAATTTTAAAATTGCTTCGGGTGCTCCTTTAGAGGCAAGAATAAAATTTTTCTTATCTTTCGATTGCCAAACATGTGATAAGGCTAGAAGTTTTTTTGACAAAGAATACTCTCTTACTAAATCGTAATTATGATAAGTTTCTTTTATTTTTTTAAGATATAAATTACCAATTTTGTTCAATTCTTTTTCAATCGGATCAAATGGGTCTTTTCTACTAGCTAAAATTCCAAATTCCAAAAGAATTTCAAATTTTTCTAAAAGTTTGTTAAAAGTTAGATCCTTAATTTCACAAAAAGAACCATTGGCGTATAAACTACTTAATTCCATTTTATTTAATGTAAGTGTTCCAGTTTTGTCTGTACAAAGAACAGTTGCTGCTCCTAATGTCTCAATAGCAGCAGGTCGCCTAGTAAGAACTTTTCTTTTTGAAATTCTCCATGCACCTAAAGTTAAAAATATCAAAAGTACCACTGGAAATTCCTCTGGGAGCATTGCCATGCTTAATGTTATTCCAGCCAAAAATCCATTAATTAAACTACCTTTAACAACCGTGTAAAATATAACAACAAGTAAACAAAGGATTACCCCAACAATAGCTACTGATTGAACAATTTTTTTTGTTTCTTTCTTTAAAAGCGTATCTTCTTCTTTGATATTTTCTAAACTTCTGCCAATTTTACCAATTTCAGTATTAAGACCAGTAAAATTTACTTGCACTATCCCTCGACCATTTACTACCATTGTCCCAGAATAAACAAAAGGTAAATCATCCCCCCTGGTTTTTGTTTTATTATCTTTTCATCCCATTCCATTTTTCTAACTGGCATTGATTCTCCTGTTAAAAGTGATTCATCCACTGAAAGATTTTCACAAGAAAGAACAACTGCATCAGCCGGTATTCTATCCCCCTCATGAACAATAATGATATCTCCTTTAACAACTTCCCTTCCTGCAATTCTTTTCTGCTCTCCATCTCTAATAACCAAAGCTCTAGGACTCGATAAATCACGCAAGGCTTCAAGTGTTTTTTCTGTTTTTCTTTCTTGATAAAATGTGATACCAACAACCACGAACACAAAAGACAGAAGCATCAGTGCATCTTTCGCTTCTCCTAAGAATAAATAGATTGCTCCAGCTCCAAGCAACAAAACAAGCATTGGCTCAGACAACACTTTCAGTAAAATAAAAAAACCACTCTGTTTTTTCTGAGAGGGTAATTCATTAAAACCGTCAATTTTTAAAATTTTTTCGGCCTCTACTTGAGAAAGACCTGGAATGTTTTCAACTTTCTCCATATTTTTATTATATCAGTTCAATTCTTGATAGTCTAAAAACTAAAAACAAATAATATCTTTAATAAACTTCTTGCTGGTAACATTGCTTACAATAAATTATCTCAGGACGATCTGGTGAATACATTGTTTCAAATTCTATTTGGCATTTTTCATTATGATTATGATTTGATAATTCACACATGCATTGTCGTTTATAAAAATGGAAAGGATTTTTCCAAATTAAACGTTGATGATATCTACAATTTGGACAATATCTCGGAATAGGTAAATTCATTTGCCGATAAAAAGACAATTCATCTGGTAATATTCTAAAAGCTAATGTGCATCGTGTTTCTACTTTGCCTTTATTTGGACATTCTATAATTTCATTGCAAATAATGTCGACTACATCATTGATGCTATCTGGAATCATTTCAGTTTTTAAAGTTGGAATATATGTTTTTGATTCTTCGTCTCTCCATTTGTAACCTTGAGAAAGTATCTCATCTTTAGAAAGAGGAAGTTCTTCAAATGCTATGGTCTCATTATAAGCAAATGGTGAAATTTCTGGTGGAAAAAATTCACCAAAAGTATATTTTCTCCCAGAAGCATCTATGTAAGGTATATCATTCATGTGTTTTATAATTTTAGGCAATAATTCAAAATATTCTTCTTTGGAATATTGTTTATTAAAAATACAATACTGTTTTTTAATTAAATTAATACAGCCAAAGCAATTCGAGCTTCCCCTGCAACTGTCACAATAAAACAAATCTTTACATGTACCACCACAGCTAAAAGAAAAAATTAGCCGACTTCCGCCCCTGCCCCCCATAGTAAATTCATAACATTCCTCTACTTTTCCTAGAATTATTACATCTTGGGAATCTTTAATTATGTTCGCCGCCCAAAAACCATATTTAACATTTTCAGATTTTGCAAAACCATAACAATGGTATAAATTTTTTGAATCTTCTATAAAATCTCCTATAGCATTTACAGAATTTTTGATATGCGCATATTTATGAATAGCATTTTTAGCTATTGTTGCAAATTCTTGTTTAGCTCGTAGTTGACCAGAATATGTTTCAAGTTTTAAAGTAGTAACAGCTTTTTCGTATTCTTCTTTTGATAATTGCTGATTTCTGAAAACATTGCTTTTGTTTCGAAGATTCGAGGACAAACAACAATTTACACAATTAGAACAATCATAAAGAAAATGTGATTCTATGCATTGATCGCTTTCAACTAAAAAAGTTGAATTATAATTTCGGCTCGCTTGTACCAACTCATACCCTCGATCATTGGCTTTTATAATCATAGAGTCCATACAATTTTTATTAAATTTTAAAACATGTGCCGAGTATTTGATATGTTCTGAGGCAATAATATCAAAAGATAAATATACATCTTTACTGGTATAGCATAGATTAGAATACTCACAGCCTTCTCCGTTCCTTTCATTTTGATCAAGTGCCCTGTGTGGAATACTATATTTTAATTCTTTAAACTGTTCGAAAAAATTTCTAGAGAAATCATATTCTCTACCATAATCACGTGCATCCCATATATCACTTAAGTGACATTTAATACACCAGGAAGGAAAAGGGATATCCGGATGGTACATTGTTATTATTGATTTTTTACAATTACCACAAACTCCCTTATACAGAGACCGTTCATTTATAAAAGTGAGCTTACGTATAAATCTACAATCTGGACACCATGTAGGAGCAGGAACATTTAGTTTCTTGTAAAAATCAAAATCTTCCGCTTCTATCGTGAAATCTTTTTTACAGTTCTGGCAATTTCTAATTTGTGTTTCCATAATATTATAGATAATACAGGAATTATATTGGGGTGGTTATCGGGGGTCGAACCCGAACTAAAAGCTCCACAAGCTTTTGTGCTACCGCTACACCATAACCACCATGTGTTCTAAGTTATAGCAAAAAAATTATAGAAATGCTACTTAGAAAATTTTTTTAATTTTCAAAAGATTATAAATAGCAAATAAGATAAAAATAATTTGCAAAACTATAAAAATAGTATCTCTGATGTGAATGCTGTAAATTTCTAAGCAACAACCACCAACTATATAGAGAACATCTTCGTATTTTCTATTTTTTAACAACAAGCCGACAGAAATTAAAAGAAGTCCAATGGCCCCTATTAATTTAAAAATATTTATATCCATAAATTATTTGTGCCCAGGGGGAGATTTGAACTCCCATGCCCTTGCGGGCGCTACCACCTCAAGGTAGTACGTCTACCAGTTTCGCCACCTGGGCAAAGCAAACTGCTTTGCTTTGCCCCCAATCCGTTTCGGAATCGCCGATGCGAGTTTACGAGCAGGCGATCGGGGGCAAAATTTATTCGACAACTTTCTCTACTGCTTCCGTTGCCTCTTCTTGATTAGTGACTGAACGCATTTTTTTGCGAACATCTTTGATAGCTTTTGTACGAATATAGTAAAGCTTGGATCTGCGAGCGTGAGCCTTTTTAGTTATTTCAATCTTCCCTATCATCGGAGAATATAATGGAAAAATTCTTTCCACTCCTACTCCTGAAGCAATTTTTCTAACAGTAAAAGTAGCACCTACTTCCGTTCCGTGTTTCCTCGCGAGAACAATCCCCTCAAAAGCCTGAAAACGAAATTTACCTTTTTCGTCTAGAATCTTTGAAGAAACAGAAACTGTATCTCCAGCCTTGAAATTAAGCTTCTTTCGTTCCTCAATATCTACTGGACTAAATTTTATTTTATTGATTTTATTTCCTGCCATAGTGGATTTAATCTAACATAAACCTTCTTTCTTTGCAATTTTTACAAAAATTCATCTTGGTAACATTTTACACAATAAACTATTCTGGGATCTTCAGGTGCATAAGGGGTATAAATGTCGGTGCCACATTTCATGCAAGTTCTATTGTACAGTTTAGGTTTATTTATTCTCTTAAATCTTTTGTTTTCTCTACATTTTAGACATTCTTGAGGAAGGGGTAAGTTCATTTTTTTAAGAAGATCCAATTCCAAACTTGTAATTTTATATTTTCTTCTACAAGAAATACAAGAAATTATTTCTTGTAGAATTGAATTGTCTACCTCCTCAATAGTTTCTGGTAAATCTTTCCCATCTATGGTTGCCTCATTTTGTTGTTCCACTTCTTCATTCCAAGTATAACCTAAGGCTAATGCTTCTTCTTTGGTTTTTGGGAAAAATTTATAAGCAGTAGAATTATTATAAGCAAATTTACTAAAACCAGGTTGAAATAATTCTCCATACTTCCACACTCTTCCCTTTTCATCTATGTATGGATTGTTTTTCATATCTTCAATTATTTGTACCTTGAGCTTATCAAAAGATTCTTTAGAGTATTCTTTATTTAAAATACAATAATTCTTACGTTTTAAACTAGCACAACCAAAATTATTTTTTGCTGATATACACCATAAAGAATATTCCGTATTCATAACGTCAGGAAAACAATATATTGAGAATTTCACATTACTTACATTAACTCCCACGTTTGTTGCTTCATAAATAAGTTCTGCGTTATTGCCCCAGCCAGAATAGTCCATGCAATTTTCTACCGGTTTGTAGGTTATAAATTGGCACCATTTACTATCTTTCGTATGGCTGGTAATATACATTTCTTTAGAATTTTTTGATTTATAAATATACTCTCCGGTAACATGTAGGTTAAAAGTATCTCCCGTATAAGAACGGTAAGGAAATTTTCCCCAAAATGCTTTAATTTCTTTTTGAAAAACATTTATCCCAGAACGAGTATCTAATTTTAATTCTTTTAATTTGTTCGAGTATTCTTCTTTTGTATATTTAATATTAAAAATACAATTTGACGCACCACGCAAATTCACACAACCTACACAATTCATACACCCATAACAATTACGAGAAAACCAAACTTCACTACAATCATCACATTCCTGTGAATAAAAAATACGGTAACATTTACGCTGCCCAATAGATTCATAACACAATTCGGATTTAAAAATTCGCAAACTATCTGATACATCCTTAGCTCCATTTAAAAAAGAAGAAAAGTAAACATTTTCACAATTATCCGCCCAAGTTGCGAGCATGCAATTTTTAGAATAACCAATAGAATTACTATAGTCACAATTTTTTAAAGTTAGATACCCTGTTTCTAGAGCCGGATATGGAGTTTTTTCGGAAAGTTCTTTTAATTGTTCCAAAAATGGACGATCTGACTTATAATCCATGGCAAATTCTGTACCATCCCAATCATCTGCCCACCAACATGGCTGACAATAGACAGTAATTTTCTGCGAAGGTGGATACATAGAAAGTGTGCGTTTGCCGCATTTATCGCAATTTCTATAAAACAAAGACCAGCAATTCTGGCAAGCCATACGTCGAATCATTCGACACTCTGGACACCAGGTTGGTGCAAGCACTTTTATTTTTTCATAAAAATTAAAATCTTCCGACTCAATAGTGAAGTCTTTGTGACAGTTTGGGCAATTCCTAATTTCGTCTTTCATCTTATTATTTTACCCACACACTTAATTTAAAGCAAAAAAATTAAGTGTGTGGATTTACCATTTCTTTAAACTCTTTTGGTATAGATGATTCAACTTTAATAATTTCTCCTTTCAAATTTTTAAATTCTATTGATTTTGCATGAAGGGCTAAGCGTTTTAAACCCTTTGGGCATGGGTTATCTGGATTATAAAGAGAATCACAAACTACCGGATGATTTAAATATTTTAAATGCACGCGAATCTGATGTGTTCGGCCAGTTTTAGGACGAACTTCAAGATAAGTAAAATTTTTTAGACGTTTGAGGACACGGTATTCGGTAACAGCTTCTCGCATCTCACCTCTAGCTCCTCTGCCAGCAAGACGCCTTCGGAAATCTTTTGGGCTTCGCCCAATTGGCTTATTGATCACTCCACGATCATTGTTTACGGAACCGGATACTATTGCCACATAAATTTTCTTTACATCCCTATTCTGAAATTGGCTTTTGAGAAATTCGTGAGTCTTTTTGTTTTTAGCCAATAACATTACTCCAGAAGTATCTTTATCTAAACGGTGCACTATTTCTAATTTGGGATATTTTTTAATAAATAAATCAAGAATTGTTTTTTCTTTGCTCCATTTATCTGGATGCACTAAAATTCCAGATGGTTTGTCTATGGCTAGAATATTAGAATCTTCATATAGAATATTAATTTTCATTGGTCGCAAATATTTTTCTGCTGAAAAATTTCGCGACCCGCTCCTCGCGCCGTCGCGCTGCGGACTCACAAAACTTTCAGTTTTGTGCCCTTGGTAGGAATCGAACCTACATCAAAGCCTTAGAAGAGCTTCGTTCTATCCATTGAACTACAAGGGCAAAATGGTACATGCCTCGCCCATGGGCTACGGCCGAGGGTGCGCGGTAAGGGACTCGAACCCCTGACCTTCCCGGTGTAAACGGGTTGCTCTACCAACTGAGCTAACCGCGCATATATATAACAGCCAACCTTTTAAAAATTTTTATCTAGAACTTATTTAAATTACCATTTTTACAGCGAAGGGTCAACGACAGATAAAGAAGAGTTTAATATTTGCTTTGAATTACTTTCTCTTTCAGAAAAAACATTTAATACTTTTTCGATACGATCTTGGTTAACTACAGGAAGTTGTCCGTTCTTGTTCGTGACTGATAAAATAGGTTCTTGATTTATTTGCATAAAAAGACGATAACTAAAAATAAAAGAAAGAAAAATTATGCTAATTGTAATAATAAGAACAACTATCCAATAAAGATTTAAATGAAAAATAAAATCTTTTTTCTTAAAACTTTTTTCTTTTTTAAAAAAATCTATTTTCATGGAATAAAACTTAAAAGTTGTATCTTAAAAACGGCCACCCAGCTTTCATTTTTAACATTTTTATCTAATGTAACTGGAGATGAGAGTCTATGTATATCCATTGATATAAAATCGAGCACATATGGAGAATTTTCCAATAAGGTTAAAAATTTATAAATTGCTTCAAATTTACCTTCTATTTTTAAATCAACCGTTAATCCTGAATTATTTACCTTGGCATCAACAGAATTAATTTTTGAAGAAACTCCTGCCTCCTTCCCCACTCTTTCAATCATATTTAAAAATGGAACAACGTCAGAACTCTTTATAAAATGACTTTCAAGCAAAATTCTATTTGAAGCATTTTTTTGAAGGACTCGATCAAGAGAAGCAATTTCTTCACGTCTACGTGCCTCTGTTTGAAAGCTTGTTGTATTCTCTTGTATTTTTTGATTATTATCATTTATTTTTTTATATAAAAATACAAAAGCCAAACAACCCAATAACAAAAGTGCGATAAAGATAACAAGTAATATTTTTTGAAGATTATTTTTCATAATTTTATTCTATCATCTTACGAAGGACTTAAGCTTAAATTAAAATCGATATCAGACCCTTTCACAAAATTTGAAATTGGCAAAACAATATTTTTAAAATCAGGGCTATCCTCTAGTGCTTTGCGAAACAAAAGCAAAACCTCACGAGAAGGAGCTACTCCGGTAAGACTAATTTTTCTACCATTTTTTTCATTGTTTTCATATAAAATTTGGGTAATTTTAATATCAGACCTTTTTTTAAGAAGAACGGCATTAATTACCTTCACAGAAAGAAGAAATTTATTTTTTTCAAACTTTTCAATTAAAACAAGCTTAGTATCTATGTCTTTAACCGAAGCCAGTGATTCTTGTCCTAAAATAGGTAATGGTTCTAGTTGTTGGTTTTCTAATTTTGTACTAATCAAAGAATATTTTATAGAAGTAACAAAATATGATGGCAAGAGAGAAACAAAAGCAATTAAAATACAAAAATCAAGCATTCCTACAAATAAAATTGCAAATCTAAAATAAAAATCTATGACCATCTTCTTCTTTTCTTCTTTGGGAATTAAATTAATCATACAATTTATTCATCACCATCAAAATCTCTTAAGGCTAATCCTAAAGCAGTAGTAAAAGAAAGTGACTGCATAAAGCTCATTTCTGGAACAGAATTTTCTGTGTTTAATATATTAATCCAAACATTAGCCATCTCCACAGGACTTTTCATACTGACAGAAATGTAATCGGGAAATCCTTTTAAATTAGAATCGCCACCGCAAAAAATTATTTTTCTAATGGGTAGATTGTTTTTACCCTCTTCGTCTTTATGTGTATGCCAATATAAAAAATGTTTGGCTATCTCATCCCGTAAAACAGAAACACTATTTAAAAGTACCGCAAATATTTCTTTATTATTAGTATTGCGCTCTAGGCCGTATTCTTCTTTCATTTTTTCTGCTTCTTCAAAACTTATATTGAAGTTTTTTTGAATCATCTGAGTCAACATCACTCCTCCTAAATCAAGAGTAAAGGTAAATACCACAATACCTTTTGAAACAATAAAAATACCAGTTCTTTTTTTCCCAAAATCTACAATCATATAAGTCTCCATATCATTTTTTTTAATAACAGCTCTAAAGGCTGCCTGTGCCTCAAGCTCAAAAGACTTAACTGATATTTGAGAATGTTCAAAAATTAATAAATAATTTTCAATTATATTTTTTGGTATAGCTGTAACTTGAACCTCTAAATATTGAGTATTCTCATTAACTATTTCAAAATCAAAAATCGTATCTTGGGCTAATATCGGTATATGATCTTCCAAGGCAAGCTCAATTCCTTCTCGAACATCTTTCAAACCTGATTTTTCTAACTTTAAAGGAAAGAGGTACACTTGTTCTTCGGGCAAAGAAACACGTACAGATTTTATTCCTTCTTCTTTTCTTAGAGTGGAAAGAATTTCCTCTATTTTCTTTGAATCTTTAATTTTCCCAGATTCAATAACTCCAAGTGGGATACTTCGCTCTCCATATCGTCCAACCCTAATCCCATTTTTATTAGCAATAAGCTCTACAAATTTTAATGATTCATCTGAAATATCTAAACCAAAAGATGGTTTTGAAAGAATTTTAGGTAGAGGAAAAAATCTGAAAAGAATTCTATTAAATGAATTACTAAACATAGTAATATTATATCAATAAACGAGGAGCATAAACAAGCTAAATAGTTTGTTTAATGTCCGAGTGCTATTGATATATAGTACTCCATATACGATATTTAAGTCTCCATCGCTATCACTTTGCATGGGTACCGACTGGAATATCATCATTCGGTTCTAAAAGTGAAAACTTTCCATCTTCGGTAGAAATAGCCAAGATCATCCCATTACTTTCAATCCCTCGTATCATTCTAGGTTCTAAATTTGCTACAAACATGCATTTCTTTCCCACTAAAACTGAACAATCAGAAAAATACAAAGAAATTCCAGAAACTATCTGCCGCGGCAAAGCTTCAGCTAAATTAACAGAAAGCTTCAAAAGTTTATCTGTCTCTGGAACTTTCTCCACAGACAAAATTTCCCCAACCACAATATCTATTTTTTTAAAATCTTCTATATTAATCATTTTTGTTTATTTCTTCGATCTAAATACCTCTGTAATATAAGTGCCGCAGCGGATGCATCTACTCGGCCAGATTTTATTTGTTTTACTTTACTATGTGACTGTGGTGAATTTAAACTTTTTTTATTAATTCCAGATTTTCGGGCCTCTACTGAAGTCAGAAACTCTTTTTGTTTATGCACTGGCAACTTGAACCTCTCTTTAAGTTCTAAAATAAAAACTTCAATCCTACCTGATAAAACATTTAATTTACCTGAAAAATCAACCGACTCCCCCACCACGATTTCTTCCACTTTTTCCTTCTTTATTATGTCATTAATCTTTTTAAAAGTATTTAAATCATTTAAAACAATTTCTTTCGGGAAAGCTAAGGTATGGTTTTCGTCTGAAATTGCTACTCCTATTCTCTTAGTTCCATAATCAATCCCCATAAATCTACCTGTAGTCATATGAAGAATATTAACATAAAAATCTATTTATGGTATAATACCCTATTATGGAACAATATAATGCATTGTTAATGTATAATGGTTTGAGTAGTTGGGGTTGGGCTATTTTACCAATTTTAATATGGTCTTTGTTTTGGAAGGGTTGTGCTTTGTGGATAGCTGGCAAAAACAACCAAAAAGTGTGGTTTCTTGTGTTATTGGTAGTAAACACTGTTGGAATATTAGAAATTATATATATTTTCTATATTGCTAAAAAGAAGTGGGCTGATATCAAAGAAATCATTACCATAGAAAAGCCATCAAATCAATAAACAAAACTAAAATACCCCGGATTATCTGGGGTATTTTAGTTTTAAAAACTTGAGAAAAAAGCAAAAATACAGTAGGGTTTGTGGTATGGAGGCGTCGCATAGTATTTAGTACAATGAGGTCTCTGGATTAACTAAGCTCGGTAAAAATTAAATAAACGGAGGCGTCGCATAGTGGTTTAGTGCACCTGTCTTGAAAACAGGAGTGCCGCAAGGCACCGTGAGTTCGAATCTCACC
The DNA here is from genome assembly GCA_041664285.1 of Minisyncoccota bacterium. Classification (GTDB taxonomy): domain Bacteria; phylum Patescibacteriota; class Minisyncoccia; order Phycocordibacterales; family UBA9973; genus UBA9973. Next base: position 23,501 of record JBAYLA010000003.1, on the reverse strand, counting down.
GCCTCCGCATTGAAAGCAACTCCATATATTCCTATTAAAATATGTTAAAATAGAAATATAAAGAATAATTTTTAAATTATATGGAAGAAATAATTTTGCAAGAAGAAATAAGTCAATTGATGAACAAAAAGGGTGAAGTAAGAGGCATAGCTCTTATAAACGAGAGTGATTTTATTATTAAAGAAAAAGGTAAAGAAGGGTTAAAAAAGTTTGAAGAAGCAGTAGCCCGTCTTGGTGTTACAAGAGGACAGAAAGAATTAAATAAGTGGGAATTTTACCCAATATGGCAAGAAATAATAGGATTACTTGTTATAAAGAAAACTTTTAATTTTAGTGATGAAAAAATGAAAGAAATTGGCATTTTAGGCTCTAAGCTTTCTTATATTATTAAATTATTTTTCCAATATTATATGGGCTCTATGAATTCTTTGGCCCAAAAGGCACCTGAGATGTGGAGAAAATATTACACGATTGGTGATTTAGTTGTTGAAGAAATAAATGAGGAAAAAAAATATATAATTGTAGACATTAAAAATTTTAATTTTCACCCAATACATTGCTTACATCTTAGTGGTTATTTTTCAAATATAGTAAAGTTGGCTTCTGACACTAAGACAATAATAGATTGTCAGGAGATAAAATGCGTTCACCGAGGAGATGAGTACCATCAATTTTTAATTAAATGGTAGCTTATTAATTTTCAATATATATTCCTATTTAAATATGCTAAAATAGAAGTATAAAAATAATTCATCAAGAAATTTTATGCCAATTAAAGTTTTAGACGAAACCCCAGAGTTAAGGGACATTCTTGATAAAACTGCATATACATTAAAGCTAAGACTTGTAACGCTTATCTCATTTTTTTTGGGCGTTTTGCTTATTTGGTCACTAGATTTTTTCCCCCATTCTCAATACACTTGGCTTACTGTTCTAATTATCTTTTTTTGGATTATAAGTGCTCTTATTTTTAAAACCCTAGTCAAGAAAATGGAAACTGTTTCAGGAATCAGCAATTTATATCTTGTCTATTCTACTATATTTGAATTATTTTTTTTAACAATTATTATCTATGCTAATGGTGGCATCGTATGGATAGGAGTTATTTTTTATCTTTTTACTATTATTTATTGCAATATTGTTTTAGATAAAATAAAAGGAACTTTGGTAAGCCTGGTTGCTTTTTTGTGGTTCGGAGCATTGACCTGTTTGGAATACTTTCAGATAATTCCCTATATTCCCTTTGCTCAATTCAGGGAAAATCTCTATCTAGATCCCAAATATGTTGTTGCCACTCTTTCTTTTGTTTTTGTAACGTTTATTTTGTCCGGCCTTGCAACCAGTGGTCTTACCGACATTCTTAGAAAAAGAACCGGGGAGTTAGAAAAAACAAAAGTCGAATTAGAAAAATCCAAAGCTGTACTAGAAGAAAGAGTTCTCGCCAGAACAAAAGAATTACAAGATATAGCTAATAATTTAGACAATCAAGTACAAAAAAGAACTGAGGACTTAGAAAATAAAATGAAAGACCTAAAAAGATTTCAAGAACTTTCTGTTGATCGTGAATTGAAAATGGTAGAATTAAAAGAAGAAATTAAAAAAATAACAAACGCTAAAATTAATACAACAAATTAAAAATTAATCTAATATATTATTATGAACCAAGAATTAAATAAAGAATTGATTGATAAATTAATGGCTTCCCCGGGAGAAGTTAGAGGGGTAGTTTTTAAAACAGACTGCAACTATATTTTGAGAGAAAAGGGTGAAGATGGATTAAAGAAGTTAGAAGAAGAGTTAGCTTCTCTTGGTTGTCCAATTGATTATAAAAAAATTGAAACACTATCTTTTAATCCTATAGGTTTACGTGTTATTTCTCTGCTAGCTATAAAGAAAGTTTTCTCTTTTGATGATAAAAAAATGAAAGAAATGGGAATGTTTGCCAGTAAAACATCGCTAATGCTCAAATTGTTTATTAATTATTTCCTTTCTAAGGAAAAGGTATTTTTTGAAGAAGCCCCCAAAATTTGGCATAAACATTATACTTCAGGAGATCTTATCCCTTTAGAGCTTAATGAAGAAAAAAAATATTCAATTTTCCAAATAAAAAATAACAACGAATTACATCCTATTTTCTGTATGTATCTAGGAAGTTATTTTTGTGGATTTTTTCATATGTTATTTAAAAGCGACGAAATCAATTTCGAAGAAACAAAGTGTCTTTCCCGAGGAGATGAATATCATGAATATAAAGTAACATGGAAATAAAAAACCTCACTTCAGAAAAAGATAAAGTTGCCATTATGCTGGATGATTTGACATTACTAGAAAGCTACGCGCGTGATTTATTTTCTTTTTTACCTCTACCAATATGCATGGTTAGTCCGACGGGCATTATTTTAGAAACAAATCCATCCATAGAAAAAATTTCTGGATATGGAACAGAAGAACTTGTTGGCGAGACATTAAAAAAACTTCTCAGCAATTCAGATGTTGAACAAATAACCAAAACAACAATCGAAAAAGGGTCATTGTCTTCTCTAGAGGTTATTTTTAAAACTAAAGACACAAATCAGATTTATGTCGGTGTTTCTACTTTACTGCGAAAAAATCAACAAGGAGAAATTATTGGTTTTTTTATAAGTTTTTTTGATCTTACAAGTTTTAAGGAAAGTGAAGGAAAGCTACAAAAATCTCAGAAAGCTTTGCTGAATATGCTGGAGGATGTCAACGAAGAAAAGAAAAAAGCTGAAACAGAAAAAGAGAAGACCATGGCTTTAGTATCAAGTTTTTCAACCCCGATTATTTTTTTAAATAATTACCACAAGCTAGCACTATTTAATTCCTCAGCCAAAGAAATTTTAAACATCAGTGATAATGATCTGGGTATTGAAATATTAGATAGCAATAACTTTAGTTTGAATAATTTTGCCAACATTATTCATAATAAATTCTCGGTTGAAAAATTGATTGAGGAATCGGATGGCACCAAACTGGAAGAAGCTATTGTTACGTATAACAACGAAGAAAGGGTTTATAAAGTTGTTACTTCTAAAGTTTTGGATAAAAATCTAAATTATCTCGGATTAATGAAGATCTTTTACGACACAACACGTGAAAAAGCAATTGATAAAATGAAGTCTGAATTCATTTCTATCGCCGCTCATCAATTAAGAACACCTCTCTCGGCTATTAAGTGGATAATAAAAATGATATTGGATGGCGATATGGGCAAATTAAATGCCGAACAGCAAGAACTACTCAATAAAGGGTATCAAAGCAATGAAAGAATTATCCTGTTAGTTAATGATTTATTAAATGTTTCCCGTATTGAAGAAGGCAGATTTGGATTTAATTTTGAGAAAACTGATTTTCAGGAAATTTTAAATGTAGCTGTTAGCAACGTTGATAGTCTAGTGACCCAAAATCATCAAGAGTTAAATGTTGAAATCCCCACCGGACTACCAAAAATATCTTTAGATAAAGAAAGAATGGTCATGGTTATGCAGAATTTATTAAGTAATGCTATAAAATACACTCCAGAATATGGCAAAATTCAAATAATTATTGAAATTGATAAGCAGTATCTTAATGTCAAAATTAAAGATCAAGGAGTAGGTATTCCTAAAGAAGATCAACCTAAAATGTTTTCTAAGTTTTTTAGAGCATCCAATGCGATTAAGATGAAAACAGAGGGATCTGGATTGGGATTATTTTTAGTTAAGAATATTATAGAAAAACATAATGGCACGATTAGTTTGAAAAGCGAAGAAGGTAAAGGCACAGAAGTAAGCTTTACTTTACCAATTAATAAAACTTAGATTTTAAAATTAATTGACAGCTAAAATAATTTTATGTCAAAAGATGTGAACGGAAGCTTAGAACGAAAAATCACTACTAGCGAGTGGATTATTAAAACTCGCTGGATTTATATGGTTGCAGTTTTGTTAATCGGTGTTTTAACTAAAACTATCAGCCACTCTAATGTTGGCTTTCCTTTTGCCACTATGGTTTTATTATTTATTATTTTTGGAGTTATAAATTTAATATTATATTTTGCGATAAAGAAGGTACAAAAGAATTTTTCTAAAGGATTGTTAACTTTAATTAATTATGTTCAGATTATTTTAGAGTTGGTTTTTTTTATCATAATTATGCATTCGGCCGGAGGAGTTGAAAGTATCTCTACAGTTTTCTTTTTTATGCCAGTAGTTTCCGCTTCGTTAATTTTTGGGTACAGAGGCTCAATTGTAACCGCCATTGTTGCTGGTGTTTTAATTAATTTATTAGTTGTAGCTGAATATTACGGAATTATTGCCCATATCCCCCGTTATGACGTAACAACTATTGAGTTTCAAAATTTATCTATTGCTTTAACAAAAACAGTAACCACAGCTATTTTTTATATCATCGTTGGATCATTTTCTGGTTATAGCGCCAAAATATTATTTGAACGAGAGGCATTACTTAAAGAAAAAGGGCAGCAGTTAAACGAACAAACTAAAGAATTAGCCCAACATAGTGAAAAATTAATTGCCAGCAATCAAGAATTAGATAATAAAGTTGCTGAGCTAGAGAGATTCGAAAAACAAGTAGTGGGCAGAGAATTAAAAATGATAGAATTAAAAAAAGAAATTACTAGATTGACAGAAAATAATCAAAAATAGTCATGGATATTGAAAAAATCAAAGCTATTATAATGTTTATTCTCGCCCTTTTGAATATTCTAGCGGCTTATATAGTATGGCGAGGAGGCAAAAACAAAGCTACGTTTCATTTAGGTTGGTGTTTTTTCTTTTATGCTTCATTGTGTTTTAGTTGGGCGGCTGTATATTTCCCTAACAGCAATAAATTATTTTGGTCTAGAGCCCATTGGGTAGGAGCCTTTATGCTTAGCGCTTATTATCTGATTTTTGTTTATTATTTTACTAATCACGTTAAGTATATAAGGTTAAAAATTATTTTTTTAAACGTAACCGGAATACTCATGAGTTATATGGCTATAGCTACACCATATTTTATGACTGCCGTTAGTCCGGATTATCCATACCTTAACTCTGAAACCACCGGAACTTTAAATATTTTATTAGGTAAACCTTTCGTAGTTTTAATTTCTTGTTTGGGACTTTATTATTTAGTTAGAGCATATTATAAAGAATCTGGCTTTAAAAAATGGCAAATAAAATATTTTATTTGGGGAGTATTATTATCAACTATTGGCCCTTTAATTTTTAGCGGAATTTGGCCGGTGTTTGATCGCACCGTTAACCCTATTTCTAATGAATTAACCCCCTATTTATCTATTTTTTTAGTAATTTTCACAGCATATGCTATTTTAAAAAATAATTTATTTGAAATTAAGTTGGTTTTGACAGAACTACTAACGATGTTAATCGGCTTAGTTTTATTTATTCAAATATTTTTAACTCAAGGCGGACAGGCACGAATAATTAGTTCAATTATATTTTTACTTTATATAATAATCGGCTATCTTTTAATTAAATCAGCTAATCAAGAAATTATAAAAGAAGAAAAAACTAAAAAGTTAGCCAAGGAATTAGAAGAGTTAAATTTAAATTTAGAAAAAAAAGTAAGTAAAAAAACTGAAGAGCTACAAAATAAAATAAAAGAGTTAGATGAATCAAAAAAAGCTTTACTTAATATTTTAGAAGACAACACCAAGGCTCGCGAAGAAATGGAAAAGGAAAAAAATAAAACCATGGCTATTATTGCTAATTTTACTGACCCAATCATTGTTTTAGATAAACATTATAAAATCAATATAATTAACCCGGCTGCTTCTAGGGTTTTTGGTTTAAGTAACGCCGATTTAGATAAACAAATAGCTACAGACAATAAATTTAGCATTTCCAATTTTAAATCAGTTATTAAAAAATATTATGAGATTAAGGAAATTAAGGAAAATACCAAGGAACAAATTTTTATAAATGAAGAAATTACTATAAAAGAAAATCAACGAGAATCTACCTATAAAGTTATTACAGCTAAAGTATTAGATATTAATAACGAGCAGATTGGCGTGATGAAAATATTTTATGACACCACTCGCGAAAAAGGAATTGATAAAATCAAGTCAGAATTTATTTCCATAGCTGCCCATCAACTAAGAACCCCTCTGTCAGCTATTAAGTGGGGAATTAAGATGGTTTTAGAAGGTGATGCCGGAAAATTAAACGCGGAACAGCAAGAATTATTAAATAAAGGATATATAAGCAATGAGAGAGTAATTAGATTAGTTAATGATTTATTAAATGTTTCCCGTATTGAAGAAGGCAGATTCGGATTTAATTTTGAAATTTCTGATTTTAAAGAAGTTTTAGATATAGCGATTAGTAATATCGATAGTTTGGTGGCAAAAAATCATCAAGAGTTAAATGTTGAAATCCCCACCGGACTACCAAAAATATCTTTAGATAAAGAAAGAATGGTCATGGTTATGCAAAATTTATTAAGTAATGCCATAAATTACACTCCCGAATACGGAAAAATTCAAATTCTTGCTGAAATTGACAAGCAGAGTTTGCATGTTAAAATTAAAGATCAGGGAGTGGGTATCCCAGACACTGATCAACCAAAGTTGTTTTCTAAGTTTTTTAGAGCAGCTAATGCGATTAAGCTGGAAACGGAAGGATCTGGATTGGGATTATTTTTAGTTAAGAATATTATAGAAAAACATAATGGCACGATTAGTTTGAAAAGCGAAGAAGGTAAGGGCACAGAAGTAGACTTTTTTATTCCTATTGTTGGAAATATTTAATAAAATAGTTTATAATATACATAAATAAATATGAAAAAAATATTAATAATTGAAGACGAGGAAGTATTAGCTAATGTCTTGTCAGCAAAATTAACTAAAGTAGGTTATGACGTAAAAATTAGTGTTAATGGTGAAGATGGCTTAGCAAAAATTAACGAATGGAACCCGGATATAATTCTGCTTGACATCATTATGCCGAAGATGAATGGTTATGAAGTTATGGAAAATTTGCAAAAAAAGAACAACAAAATTCCAATAATAATCATTTCTAATTCAGGTCAGCCGGTTGAACTGGAAAAAATAAAAAAATTGGGAGCAATTGATTATATGATTAAGGCCCAGATTGATGTAGAAGAGATTGTGGAAAAAGTCAAAAATGTTTTAAGTGAATCAGAAGATATAAATATAAAAAAAGAAGAAATCAGTAGTGTTTTAAGTAAATCAGAAGATATAAATATAAAAAAAGAAGATGGGTCAAATGAAGGTACTAAGGTTTTATTAGTTGAAGATGATTCATTTTTATCTAATATTTTGTTAAAAAAATTAAAAATAGATGGTTTTAATGTTTTTATCGTAGATGATGGAGCAGTTGTTATAAAAAAAATTGAAGAATTTGCTCCATTAATTGTTTTATTGGATATTATCTTACCATCTATGAATGGTTTTGAGATACTAGAAAAAATTCGTTCACATCAAAACAACGCAATTAAAAACTTACCGGTTATTATGCTTACTAATTTGGGAGAGGAAGAGGATAGAAAAAAAGCCCTATCCTTGGGAGCCAATGATTTTTTAATTAAAGCTAATTTTACGGCTGACGAGATTGCTCAAAAAATCAAGTTACAACTAAATTTGAAATAACCTTATTGCCAGTGCTACGCATGGAACCATTCCCAAAAAATAAATTTAAGTTAAAATATTCTAATCTTGCCCCTAATGTAATAAGAAATCTCCAAGCTTTAAAAAGAACAGGCTGGGTTAATAGGGATGTAAAGAATCCTGAGTCTGTCCAAGAACACATTATCTCTACTAGGAATTTAGTTATTTCTGAAATTGATTCTCTCACAGAATTCTCTTCGAAAGAACTAGAAGAACTTTTAGATATGTTAGAAATTCATGACTGGCCGGAATCAGACCCGGCAGTTGGAGATTTGGCTATTCTTAAAACTAATGTAAATGAAGAAATTTTAAGAAAAGAAAAACATGAGCTTGAACTCTCGGCTATGACTAGAATTTGTGAAAAGCTAGGAGAGAAAGGGAAAATAATTTTTGAATTATGGATGAGATTTGAAAATGGACAAGATTCAGTATCTTCATTTGCCAGACAAGTAGACAAATATCAAGCTATGGAAAAAGCTTTTGAGTATGAACAAGCGGGGCTTGCAGTTTCCACCCAAGAATTCATTGAACACGATGAAGAAAAGATTATTCATCCATTTTTATTGAAAAAATTGCAAGCACTAAAACAAAAAATAACTTAGAGAGAATCAGGATTAGCGGGACGAAGTTGCCAAACATTTTGAAGAATAAATAAAACAAGACCTAAAGTACCAAGAGTATTAATGAGGATAAGAGCACTCCCAACCGCGGTTGCTGGTAAATGAATCGGATTAAAAATAAACACCATAGTACTATGTAAAACAAGATTAAGAAAGTCAGCCGTCAGTGTAGGAAAACTTGCTGGTTGTTCTAAAATAAGAAACCAGTACTCAAAAGAGAAAAATAGAATAAATTCTAAAACGATAAGAGATAAAAAAATGAGCATCTCTAAACGACTACTCACTTCTTCAATGGCTTCAATAGCCACATAGATATTCATCCCCACCCCCACTATTCCAAAAATCAAAATCAAGCCTGTATTTATACTTGCATTAGGCCAAAACCAAAAGAGAAAAGCTTGAGCAATTAATAATCCTACAATCCCCCAAAATAAATGAAAAAGTGTAAATTTCTTATCTTTCATATCTATAAAGTATAGCAAAAAACTTGTGTGAAGCCTAGACAAATGCACAACCTGTCTCTAGGTTATGTTATAATAAATATATGTCTATTTTTGAAATTGGAATGTTGTTAGGTTTCGGTTTTGCTTGGCCTTTTTCTATTTATCGTTCTTATACTTCTCGACAAAATAATGGAAAAAGCTTGTTATTTTTATTGGTAATTTTATTTGGTTATATCTCGGGAATTTTACATAAGATTTTTTACAATTTTGATCCAGTAATTTATCTTTATATTCTCAATAGTATAATGGTCTCAATAGATATCTTGCTCTTCTATCGCAATAAACGTTTAAATTTAGTATAATTATTCTATGGAAATAATTGAAAACTCTGATGAAAAATTAATTTGGTCTGCTTTAGAATACGAAGAAAAGGATCGCAGCCCTGATTGGTTTTGGGCTCTCGGAATTATTGTGGTAACCAGTTCCATCGCCTCTATTATTTTTGAAAATTATTTTTTTGCAGTACTTTTAATACTATCTGGAGTCTTGTTAGGATTTTTTGCCATTAAAAAACCAGATATGGTTACTTATGAATTAAATCAAAAGGGCTTAACAATCAGAAATCGTCTTTATCCTTATGAAAATATAAAATCTTTTTGGATTCAAGTAGACCTCAAGGAAGAAACGGATCTAAAACCAATATTTTTTATACATTCAGAAAGAGCTTTCATGCCAATTATTTCTATGCCGATAGATAAAACAATAGCGCAAGATATTCACTCCATCATGCTTTCTAAAAATATTCCCGAAGTTGAAATGAAAGAGCACGCTTCAGAAAAAATCATGGAAGCTCTCGGGTTCTGATAGACTTTTTAAAAAAAACTGTTAATCTAAAGTTATTGCCTTCGTCGTTCAATGGATAGGACGCAACTTTGCGGAAGTTGCGATGCAGGTTCGATTCCTGCCGAGGGCACTAATACAAAATTCAAATTTAATTATAGAATCAAAGATTTTTATATAAAAATTAAATTTTTTAGGCTAAGCAATACTCTATTTAGGACTATTGACTTTTTGACCCATCTATGATACAATTCTATTTGAAAAATAATAGGAATAATCCTTTTAAATATATGGGGGTTGTCCCCAAAAGTACATTGTAAGTAAAACAAAAAAAGGGGGGGAATAGTCCCAACGATATTATGGATTTAACCCTAAAAAATTCTTTAGAAATGGAGGTTACAAGATGAAAAGATTAGGTTTGGCCATTATAATGGCCGCGGCAATTTTGGGCTTCTCCGTGCTAGCCTGGGCGGAAGAAGGAAGGCCTGACCCCACGGGTCAAGGAAGGTACCTTCAGTTTGGACAGGAGGTGGAATACCCCGAAGCCCAAGTACTGAAAAAACTGCCGGACGGTGTTATGTGCTCCCCAGCAGGAGAGTTGGTGGGGACTCGTATTTGGAATTCCACACGTTCTAACAAAGCAGTCTTATCGGAACTTTCTGATAAGGCTCAAGTAGCGGTCAAAGGAAGTGAGTTATATCTCTGCGGGTGTGTCGCAGGATATAACAAACTGTTTCTCATAAAAGAGGAGCAAACCAAACCCGCAACACGCGAAATGGAAGCTTTAAAAAAAGACCCGCTTCCATTAATCCCCGCCGATGATAAAAAGGTTGAAGAACCATCCTTGTTGAGTCAGCATTGGGGAAAGTTGACTATTGCTGGCATCATATTAACCGGGCTAGCAGTATGGGCACTATCTGGCTCAAAAGGTGGTAGCGACGGAGGACAACCTCCCGACGTTAACACACATTAAATTCTTCTAAAATCCCTCCTATAAGTTTTAATCAATCTATGAGGAGATGTTATGCATCTCCTCTCCCTTCCAAAGTTATTAATGGAAATTAATATTTATCATTGATAATTCCGGAAGGGTAAAAATGTCGATTTTTACTTTTATACAATTAAAATTATTATCTAGTAATACTTGACAAAGGTAAACTAGTATGATAAAAATCATATTATGAAAAATACAACATTTAAAACAAAATTTTTAACAATAAGCGCTATTGCTCTGTTTGGTCTTTTTGCCTCTACTTTAATTCCTACTAAAATTGCTTTGGCAGGGCCTATAGCTTTAAGTTGCCATAGTGCCACAATAGAGGGTGATTTTGTAACTCATGGCTCACCTACTACCGTATGGTTTGATTGGGGGCCAGGTAATTCAACTATCTACAGCACTCCAAGTCAAACTTTTTCTTCTGATCAATTTTTTTCAGCAACAATAAACAATCTTTCTGAAAATAGTTTATATTCTTATCGAGCAATGGCTTCAAATAGATATGGCAAGGCTATTGGTGATACTTTGAATTTCACTACTCCTTCCTGTACCCCTGCCCCAACTCCCGTAAACGGAGGATGGAGTGATTGGAGTGCTAAATGTACTCAATGTGGATATTCAGGCACTCAAACTCGTACTTGTACCAATCCAACTCCTGCTAACGGTGGAGCTTATTGTTCTGGACCTTCTAGTCAATCATATACAAATCCCCCATGTTCAGTGCCTGTAAACGGTGGCTGGAGCGACTGGAGTGCTAAGAGTACTCAATGTGGATATTCAGGCACTCAAACTCGTACCTGCACCAATCCAAGTCCAAGTAACGGTGGAGCTTATTGTTCTGGATCTTCTACTCAGTCATATACAAATGAAGCATGTTTTGTGCAAACTCCTACCGTCACTCTTTATGCCAATCCATCTAGTATTCAATATGGAGGTAATTCAACCTTAGTCTGGAATTCTGCAAACGCAACTTCTTGTTCTTCTTATTGGACTTCCAGTACCGCTACAAGTGGATCAGGAATAGTTAATCCAAACGTCACTACCACTTACAGTGTTACTTGTGTGAATAGTACCGGACAGCAAGCCAGTGCTTCAGCTACTGTTTCTGTAAATCAAACAACCCAAACTCCAACCGTCACTCTTTATGCCAATCCTTCTTCTATTCAGAATGGCAATAGTTCAATTTTGACTTGGAATTCTACTAATGCATCTTATTGTTCTGGTTCATGGAACGGAGGCAGTGCAACTTCCGGATCTTCTTCTGTCTATCCAACGTATACAAATAATTATACAATCACTTGTTATGGCACAAATGGACAGCAAGCAAGCGCTGCAGCCACTGTTTATGTAAACCAATATCAACAACAGACTTGCCAAGACACAAGTGCCAACAATTATGGAGGAACATTACCTTGTACATACATTCAAACTTGCCGAGATACAAGTGCTATAAATTATGGTGGAGTATTGCCATGCAGATATAATAACTACATTCAAACTTGCCAAGATATAAATGCTAATAATTACGGAGGTGTACTGCCTTGTACATACATTATTCAAACTTGCCGAGATACAAGTGCCATAAATTACGGCGGAGTACTCCCTTGCAGATATAATATTGTTGTTAACAATCGTCCAACAGTAGTGCTTTATTCCGATCAGACAAATGTAGCCTACAACGGTTCTGCTACTCTTCGTTGGATTACTACCAATGCGACTTATTGTAATGCATCAGGAGGATCTGTTGGATGGGCAGGAACAAAAAGCATTGGTCCAGGAAGTTTCTACACTGGATCATTAACAGGCAGTAGAACTTTTACCCTTACCTGTAGTAATAATTTCGGGACTGCTGTAGATTCAGAAACAATAACCGTTCGTAATCAAACAATCGTTAATCCAAAACCTATTCCGACTTCACTTGTCCTTATTACCTCTTCTGTTGATCGCAACCAACCAATCGTTCCGACGATAGACAACACTAGACCACGTCCTGGAGATGAAATTAACTACACCGTCAGCTATCAAAATATAGGCACAGGAGCAATTTCTAATCTTACCCTAAGGGTAGATCTTCCCTATGAAGTAGATTACATTTCTTCAAATCCAAATAACCCAAATAGATCTGGAAATACTTTAATCTTTACTTTAGGAACTCTGAAGGCCAATGGTCAAGGAACTGTTACCATCAAAACTCGAGTCCGAGACAATATTGCTGAAGGAACAAATTTGAACTTCCCTGCAACTTTAAGTTATACAGACCCTGCTGGACAACCTCAATCAGTCAATGCTAATGTTTCTGCCCAAGTCTGGAGTGCAACAAAAGATGAAACAACTATCTTACCACTTGGAGCAAACGTATTTGGAGCTGGCTTTCTTCCAACAAATCTATTCGGATGGCTTCTATTGCTTATCTTGATCCTCATCCTTGCATTTTTAGCTAGATACATTTTTGATCAGTCTTTCCGTAAAAAAACTACAGTTATTTCTGATCTTCCATCTGGTAAGAAAACTACAACCACTACAGTGCAATAAGAAGCAACATAAAAAAACTCCAACCTCTGGTCGGAGTTTTTTTATGTTATACCCCCACACCTATTTTTATATTCTTTGATTTTAAATAGGGGTGGGGGTATATTTAGAAAATGCTATCAAATGAATCAGATGAAGAAATCATTGTTTTGTATAAAAATGGTGACGAAGAAGCGTTTAAAGTTTTAATCACTCGCTATACAACACCACTTTATAATTTTACTGCGCGCCTCACCAACAAAAATGAGGCATCTGACCTAGTTCAAGAAATTTTTATAAAAGCTTGGAAAAATATTGCGCGTTTTGATCTACGAAAAGCAAGCTTTAAAACTTGGATTTTTATTATTGCCAGAAATGCTGTGACCGATTTTTTAAGAAAAAAGAAGAGCTTATTATTTTCTGATATAAAAAACGAAGATGATGAAGATATAGATTCTTTAGCTGAAAAGATACCAGATGAAAACTTGTTACCAGAAGAAGCTCTGCAAAAATTGGAAGATAGCATTTTTTTAAATAAAATACTAGCGAAACTTCGTCCAGGTTACCAAGAAGTTTTAATTCTCCATTATCAAGAAGAAATGACTTTTGAAGAAATAGGGCGTATTTTAAACAAACCACTAAATACTGTTAAAAGTATTCACCGTAGAGCTATTATAGAAATGCGAAGGATGTTGGAAAATTATAAATAAACTTTTGAAGGGGTTTTGAGCGCGACGGCGCAAAAACTTCAGGATTTTTTAAGCTTCAAAAAATCCGTACCGAAAAAAGTTTAATTTATAATTTTCCAAGATCTTGCACCAAAATGACTTGCTGTTACGTATACCCTTCTATATATGCAAGACAGATTAACTAAGGTGTTTCAAAAAGCTAAGTATGAAGAAAACCTTAATTTAAGTCAAAATATTTGGCTTACTCTAGTGAAGCGTGAAAAACATAATACTCAAATAAAATTATGGCTTTTTGTTTTAGTGGGAATCACCTCTTTGGTTGGATTAGTGCCAGCCTTTAAAATATTAGGGAGTGATTTAGCCCAATCTGGTTTTTATGAATACCTATCTTTGGCTTTTTCTGATAGTGGATTAATCCTTTCTGCTTGGAGAGAATTTGTGTTCTCTCTTGCAGAGTCCTTACCTGTATTAAGTATAGTTTTTACTCTTTCTTTAGTTTTTATTTTCTTTTTATCATTAAAATATTTAATGAAACAAATTATTAGAAATCAATTATTATTAACGGCTTAATTAAGCTATATAAAAAATGAAAAAAATATACGAGGATATAAAAAAAGTTTTTGAATCAAGAATCACTTTAAAAGTTTTGTGTGTACTTGGGGTTATTATAGTTGCCCTGCTAATCTTTTCAGCTGGAATCACAGTCGGTTTTCGTAAGGCATCTTTCGGACGTGCATGGGGAGACAATTATGAACATAATTTCGGAATGAGGCCCAATCGTCCGATGTTTGGTCAAGATAATTTCCCAAATGCCAATGGAGCTATTGGTAAAATAATAAAAATAACTTTGCCGACAATCATCGTCCAGGACAAAGATAATACAGAAAAAGTAATTCTACTAAAAGATGATACAAAAATACAAAAAATGATGTCAGAAATTAAGGCTAGCGACCTTATAATTGATGATTTTGTTGTGATTATCGGATCTCCAAATGCTCAAGGCCAAATAGAGGCGAAACTTATCAGAATAATGCCAGCTGGTATGCCTATCCCTCCTCCTCCCCCTCAGGCACTAACACCAATACAATAATAAATTATAATTATATGAAAAACTTTTTCTTGAAGATTAAAGCCTTTGCCATTGCGCATAAAATTATTAGTATAATTATAATAATAGCTGTTTTGTATGGAGGATATTCAATTTATATAAAGATAACCAGTTCTGCCGGAGAAACACAATATATTACAACAAAAGTACAAAAAGGAACGATTATCTCCTCTATTACCGCAAGTGGACAAGTAGAAAGCTCTAGCCAAATTGATTTGATTGCAAAAGTTTCTGGAACAATTACTCATGTAGGAGTAAAAGCTGGTGATAAAGTTACAAAAGGTAAAACACTTTTTTCAATCGACAATTCTGATGCAGAAAAAACTATCCGAGATGCCAAAATAAGTTTGCAAAGTGCAAATTTATCTTTACAGAAACTTCAAATTCAAAACTCTAACGATAACACCAATGCAAGCTTAACCAAAGTTTATGTTGATGGTTTTAACACTGTTTCGACTACTTTCTTAGATCTACCTTCTACTTTAAATGGAATTCAAAATCTTTTAGCTCAGGGAACCCTGTCAGATAATGCCGCACGAAACAGTGGAAAAACTGCAATAGATTACAGAACTACAGCAGAAACAGCTTATTATACCGCCCAAACAGCCTATGATAAAAACAAAAATGATTTCAATACTCTAGATTATAATTCTAAGCAAAGTGAGATTGATGCCTTGATTAGTAAAACTTACGACACAACTCAACTTTTATCCAATGCTATAAAAGATTTGAACAATTATGTTAATTATTTAGCAGAAAATACAGGACGCTCATCTGATTTTACTTCAGCCCAAAGTACTTTATCTGGATATACAAATACGATCAATGGACACAGCTCTGCTTTACTCACCGCTAAAGAAAATATTCAAAGTTATAAAGACTCTATCCCAAGTAATGATATTGACATGCAAAACGCTTTGATTACTGTCACTCAAAAACAAAATGCTTTAGCTGATGCGCAACAAGCTTTAGCTGATTATTATGTTTCTGCACCTTTTGATGGAACAATTGCAAGCGTCTCTGCTAAGGTTGGAGACACTGCTTCAGGTACACTTGGTTCAATAATCACTAATAAAAAAATTGCTACTCTTTCAATGAACGAAGTAGATGTGGCAAAAATAAAACTTGGACAAAAAGCAACAATTACTTTTGATGCAATAGAAAATCTATCAATGACCGGATCTGTGGCAGAAATTGATACTATGGGAACAGTTTCTAGCGGTGTTGTGTCGTATAGTATAAAAATTGCTTTTGACACAGAAAATGATCAAATAAAACCAGGTATGAGCGTTTCTGCTTCAATTATTACTGATTCAAAAACAAATACGCTTATGATTCCTTCTAGTGCAATAAAAACTCAAGGCACTGTGAAATATGTTTTGATGTTTGCTACTCCACTTCCCGCCCCCAGTACAGGTTCCCAAGGAACACCTTCTAGTATAGCTCCTAATCAAGTAACAGTAGAAATTGGAGTTTCTGACGACACCAACACAGAAATTATTTCAGGGCTAAAAGAAGGAGATCAGGTTGTTTCTCGTACTGTCACTAGCACTAGTACCACTAAAAACAGTACCACTAGCACTAAAAGTTTGTTAGGTGGAGGAGGTCCTCCGGGAATGTAATTTTTTATGATTGAAATTAAAAATATTACCAAAATATACAAAAGCGGGGAAGAAGATTTCAAAGCCCTAAATAATATAACTTTCACTATTAAAAATGGAGAATATGTTGCCATTATGGGACCATCCGGATCTGGTAAATCAACTCTGATGCATATCTTAGGGGCGCTTGATAGTCCTTCTTCTGGAACTTATTTTCTTGACGGAAAAGATGTTTCCACTCTTTCCGACGACGAACTGGCAGATATCAGAAGAGATAAAATTGGATTTGTTTTTCAATCATTCAATCTTTTGCCACGCACAACAGTTTTGCGAAATGTTTCCTTACCGCTTGTTTATGAAGGGATTCATGGCGCTGAACGAGATCAACGTGCGAAAAAAGCGTTGTTTGACGCTGGGCTGGGAGAAAGTCATTTTGGACATCTTTCCAACCAACTTTCCGGCGGACAAATTCAACGTGTAGCTATTGCCCGCGCCCTTGTAAATAATCCAGCACTTATTCTGGCAGATGAACCAACTGGAAACCTTGATACAAAAACCGGAGAAATTGTTTTAGCTACCTTTCAAAAATTAAATCGTGATTTGGGTCGTACAATTATTCTTATCACCCACGAACAAGATGTTGCAGAGCATGCAGATAGAATTATCCATATCAAAGATGGAATGATATTAAGTGATAAAAAAACTTTATGAAAATAAAAGACATTTTAGAAGAAACATATAGTGCACTTTTTTCAAACAAAGTTAGAACAGGGCTTACTATGCTTGGTGTTGTTATTGGTATTGCTTCAGTTATTGCCATGACCGCAATTGGTCAAGGTTCAAAAAATTCAATTTCTTCGAGTATTGAATCAATTGGAGCAAATTTAATTATGATTACTCCTGGAGCTACTCGTTCTTTTAGTGGTGGTCCAAATGCTGCTCGTGGTGGAGCTCAAACATTAACCTTAGAAGATGCTGATGCAATAGAAACCCAGATTTCAAATGTCGCTGGAGTAGTAAGGGAAGTTTCTTCGCGTAAACAAATAACTGCTTCAGGAACAAACACTAATACCAGCATAATGGGGACTGAACCATCTTATGCAACCGTTCGTAACGTTTCAATTGATGAAGGAAATTTTATTTCAGATCAAAATGTAAAAGACGGTTCAAAAGTTGCTGTCTTGGGACCAACCACGAGAGATGATTTATTTGGCGAAAATGTTACTGATGTTGTTGGTCAAAAAATTCGTATTTCTGGTTCGGAATATAAAGTAATCGGTATCACAAAATCAAAAGGGGGTTCTGGTTTTAGTAATAGTGACGACATAGTTTATATACCTTATACGACCGCTCAAAGATATCTATCTGGCAATAAATATTTAAGTGAAATTGATGTTTCTGCAGAAAGTTCTGATGCTTCTAGCCAAGTCCAAGTAGACATAACAACATTATTGCTTGATCGTCATAATATTATAGATTCGACCAAAGCTGATTTTGGCACAATGAATCAAGCTGATATTCTCGCTACCGCCTCAAGTGTTACAAGCACTTTCACCACTCTTCTCGCTGCTGTTGCAGGTATTTCTCTTCTAGTAGGAGGAATTGGAATTATGAATATGATGCTAACCACTGTAACAGAACGTACGAGAGAGATAGGTTTACGCAAAGCCATTGGAGCCAAACGTAAAGACATCAATACGCAATTCTTAACAGAAGCAGTTGTTATTACGTTTGTTGGGGGAACAATAGGAATAATACTTGGTTGGCTAATATCTGTTAGTTTAGCTTATTTGGGAATTGTGCAAGCTCAAGTTTCTTTGTCTTCAGTCTTACTAGCTTTTGGAGTATCCACAGTGATTGGCATTGTTTTTGGTTACTATCCCGCTCAACATGCAGCTTCATTAAATCCAATAGACGCATTAAGGTATGAGTAAAAAAATTATTAGTTAATTATTATTATGATAAATAAAAAATATGAATAATAAAAAAATTGGTTTGGTAATAGTAGGAATTATCATTTTGGTTGGAGCATTTTATGGAGGTATGGTTTATGGAAAGAGTCAAACACCAACCAAAAATCAAGGCATGCAAGCTTTTGGTCAAAATGGTCCCCTAGGGGTAAAAGGAAGTGCAAGGGGCGCAGGAGGGTTTACGATTGGACAAATTATTGCAAAAGATACCAACAGCATCACAGTACAACTAATAGCAGAAGGAGTTGGCCAAGGAGGCTCAGCAACCCCTTTCGCTGGTGGATCAAAAATAGTTTTCGTAGACAATAATACAAAAGTTACAAAATCAGTAGATGGAACTATCTCTGATCTAGCAATCGGCACACAAGTTTCAATTATCGGCACTCCTAATGCTGACGGTAGTGAAAATGCCCAAACTGTACAAATTAGATCAGTTATCCCGACAACAAAACAATAATCTATTTTCTAACAGAATATTGACCAGTCACTATCCATTTATAAGTGGTCATTTCTTTGGCCCCCATTGGACCACGTGCATGAATCTTAGAAGTTGCGATACCAATTTCTGAACCTAACCCAAACACAGCCCCATCAGAAAATCGAGTGGAAGCATTAACATAAACTACCGCCGCATCCACTTCGTCTAAAAATTTTTGACAATTTTGCTTTTTTTCTGAAAGGATAGCTTCAGAATGCTTGGAGGAATATTGACTAATATGTTTAATCGCTTCATTAATATTGGAGACAATTTTTACGGACATTCGTTGGCTCAAAAACTCCCGCCCGAAGTCTTTTATCGTAGCTTTTTTCAAAAGATTAGTTGGGTAATATTTTTGCAATATTTTAAAGCTTTTTGCATCAGCCAAAATTTCTACTTTCTTTTGGAATAAAAGATCAGCAACTAATGGAAGGAATTTTTGAGCTATTTTATGATGCACCAATAACGTGTCTAGTGCATTGCAGACACTTGGACGTTGCGTTTTTGCGTTAAAAATAATCCGGGCAGAAGAATTAAGTTTTGCAGACTCATCGACAAAAGTATGACAAACCCCAGCTCCTGTTTCAATTATGGGAATAGTGGCGTTAGTTCTCACGAAATTTATTAAACCAGAACTTCCACGCGGAATAACAACATCAATTAAGCCATTAGCAGAAACAATATCTAGAGCAGCTTCTTTTGTTTTTGGATCTATAAATTGGACTACTTCATAATTCGCCCCTGATGCGATTAAGGCATTTTTTATAATTTTATGAAGAATAATATAACTTTCTCTTGCTTCTTTACCTCCTTTTAAAATAACCGCATTGCCAGACTTGATACAGATAGAAGCCACATCGGTGGTTACATTTGGTCGTGATTCATAAATAACACCTATTACACCTAAGGGTACTCTTTTTTTACAAATTTTAAGTTTTCGATTTTCTTTGCTATTTCGACAATCAAAAACTTCTCCGATTGGATCTGGTATTTTTATAAGATTTTCAATTTCCTTAATCATCCCCAAAATACGTGCATCATTTAATAAGAGACGATCACGCATTGGATTGTTTAGGGGAATTTTTTTTAAATCTTTCGAATTTGCAATAATGATTAATTTTTTATTTTTATATAATCCATCAGCTAAATTTTTTAAAATTAAAATTCTCTTAGCGTGAGATAACAAGCTAAATTTTTGAGAAGCTTCTTTGGCTTTATTTAATTGTTTCAATATATTTTTATTCATGGCTTAATTCTTGTGCTCGTTTATATGCAGTGGTAATGGCTTTTAATACAATTCCACTAAAATTCTCTTTTTGAAAAACTTTTAAAGCAGCTTCTGTTGTGCCACCCTTTGAAGCAACTTTTTTTATTAAAGAAGAATAATTACCCTTATTGCCTAAGAAAGCAGAAGACAAAAGAGTCTTTTCAACTAATTTTATACTTTCATTTTTGCTTAACCCAAGATTACAAGATGCATTCACTAGAGACTCTGCCAAAAGAAAAAAGTAGGCCGGCCCACTCCCAGAAATAGCCGTTACTTTATTTATGGTGTCTTCATTTTTACTTTCAAAATTATCACTAATTTTATTTATAAAATTTTTAGCTTTTCTGAATTCCAAAACAGATAGTCCTGTTTTTTTCCAAACAGCTATTCCTTGTCCGACAGAAAGTCCTAAGTTAGGCATCATTCTGACAATTTTTTGATGCCCCGATAGGCGGATAAGCTCTTTAATTGAAACACCTGCCATGATTGAGATTAAAATAGTTTTTTTATTAAAGTAATCTTTAATTTCTGCAATGACTTCTTTCGCATCTTGTGGCTTGATGGATAGAATTAGAAAATCAGCTTCTGACACTTTTTGAATAATTTTCTTCATATTTGGTTTATCTTTATCAATGCCAAAAACTATAATCTTACGATCTTTTTTTGATATTGCTTTAGCAATAGCTTTGCCCATCGTCCCAAAACCAATAATTACAACGTGCGTTTTCATATTATTTTTTCTTTTTAGCTAAAAACTTTGTACCAGAAAAATCATTGCCAACAGCTTTCAATATTATTCCTTTTTTCTCCCCATTGCCAATAAGTGTTTCTACTCCCCCTTTGGTCGCATAGTCAGCAGATGCTATTTTTGCGCACATTCCGCCAACCCCAAGATCAGACTTACCGACCGAACAAACTGCTTTTATTTTATCGTCAATTTGAGAAACATCTTTGATCAACTCTGCGTTTTTATTATGATCGGGATTATCCGTAAAAAGTCCATTTTGATTGGTCAAAATTAAAAGTTTGTCTGCCTTTACTCCTACCGCCACTATGGCACTTAGCATATCATTATCGTTGATTATTAGGTCTTCTCCTTTCATAACATCATTTTCGTTAATGATTGGAAGAATTTTATGAGAAAGCATCGCATTGATATGAAGAATCAAGTTTTTAAAGTTTGTTTTATTAGTGAAATCATCACTCAACATAAGAATTTGACCAACAACAATTTTATGTTTTTTAGCTCCATTGATGTAATTATGCATAAGTATCGGCTGACCAACTGCGGCTGCAACCTTTTTACACACGGAGTTTTTGAAATTAACTAGAGAAAGTCCTGCCCCGATAGCGCCTGAGCTTACTAAAACAACTTCATGTCCGAGTTTTAAAAGTTCGGCAATTTCTTTGATAATTTGCCTGATTCGCTTCTTATTTAATCCAGTTTTGCTGGAAATTACTTGAGTACCTATTTTAATAACTAAACGCATTTCTTCATCGTATCTTAATAATTCAATATCTGCAAATAGGTATTGTGATATAATAAAAAAATAAATAAAAAGACTTTTCGCGGGGTTTCGAGGCTGGCGAGCCGAGAACTTCAGGCCTTCGGTTCTGAGAGCCTCAGACTCGAAGAGATTTTTTTTACCAGAAAAAAATCTGTACCGAAAAAAGTCATTTTATTTATTTATTTTTTAGGAAAATATATGAACAAAAAAACAAACTTATACCCAATGCGCATAAATAAATATCTAGCTTTAAAAAAAATCTCTACCAGAAGAGGAGCTGATGAACTTGTGGTAGGGAAAAAAGTTTTTATCAATAACAAACTCGCTATCCTCGGAAGTAAGGTGAATGAAAATGACAAAGTAGAAGTAAAAGGAAATAAAAAAAAGGAATATGCATATTTTGCCTACTATAAACCAATTGGAATTGAAACTACTTCTCCCAAGGAGGGGTTATTTCCTTTAGGGAGACTAGATAAAAACTCTCATGGACTCCTGATTCTCACAAATGACGGACGCATCACCGACCAACTTCTTAATCCAAAGTATTTTCACGAAAAAGAATACGTGGTCCGTACAAAAGAAAAACTTCGTTCTAGTTTTAAGGCAAAAATGGAAGCAGGGGTAAATATTGAGGGTTATATGACCAAACCATGTAAAGTAAAAATCCTAAATGAAAATACGTTTAGGGTAACTTTAACTGAGGGGAAAAAACATCAAATCAGAAGAATGTGCTCGGCTCTTTTTCAAGAAGTTGCTGATTTGAAACGTGAAAGAATTATGAATATAAAACTAGGAAATCTAAAACCAAATGCGTTGAGAGAAATAAAAGGTGAAGAATTAGCTACTTTTCTAAATCAAGTACTTCTTAATCAATCCTGATTTTAATAACACCCAATCTGATTAACGGTAGCTGTACACGTCTTCCCACTAGAATAAATAGGACAACCCAAAAGACCTTTCGATTGGTTATAATAAGTACAAGTTTCTGCTGTTATATTTCCAAATGCATGATAACCAGTTGTACATGTTAAAGGTGTAAAATCTGTACATGTACCAGTCGCTCCTGTACAAGTACTAGCTGTAGTAGTTGAGTAATTACTATATTTAGTCCAACCACTTGGACAACTGTTGGCTGTAAACTTGCAGAAATTATTTGTTCCATTGCTTACAATTGTTCCACCAGCACTAGTACAGCTGGAAGTTGAGTGCACAGAACCATAAATCATATTAGAACATAGGTCAATTTTAATTCCTGTGTACCCTCCTTCATTAGACTCTCCAGGCCATTCATTCCAACTAGTTACTGCCTCTCCAAATTTTGCACATTTCCAAGCAGTATCTGAGTTAGCATCACTTATAATACAATAACACAAATTACTATTATCAAATGTCCCTCCTCCTCCCCCCGCCTGCCAAGAAGCTAAACCATCAGCGTCAGAGGTTAATACCTTGCCTTCTCCTTGGTTTCCGTCAACAATCTTAATATTTCCAGCTATATCCAATTTAGCAGTGGGCTCCACCACCCCAATCCCCACATTTCCATTTTCCACAATCAAACCCTTCTCAAGACCTATGGCCTTGATCCATAAATTACCATCCTTAAATTGACTAGAAGCCCCAGTATTAATTGGAGCATCAGTATTATTAGCAGGAGGTACTGTTCCAGCAGGAGGATTATTCCAAGTAGAGCTGGCAGAAACATAACCAACACAAAGAGTTAAGATTAAAGCTAAGATGATTGATTTTGTATTTTGAATTATTTTAGTTTTCATAGATTATATTAGTTTTTAATAATAGATGTCTTAGCTGGTTCAT
>JBAYLA010000002.1:0-89758 GCA_041664285.1 Minisyncoccota bacterium | reverse complement strand
TGGCAATAACAACCTACCGAACTTGTCATCAATAGGACCTTTGTAAAATCCTAGAGTTGTTAGTTTATTATGTAATTCCAATATATCACATCCTTTCATGCCAAATCTCATTGTTCTATTAAGGTTGCAAGTTTCTGCGCCTAGAACTTGACCATTGTTTAGTCCCGTAGAAGCACCTAGAACTTGACCATTAGGAACACACGTATTTAAGTTAAAATTATATGTACTCCCTGGGGCACAAACATTACCACCGCCACCACCGTTATGTCTTACTGGAGGAGTTACAATTTCATCTTGATGGTTACCAAAGTTATATTCATAACCTTCAGTGGCATTGACTGTCCAAGGGAAACCATGAGAACCGTTATCCGGGAGACTTACAGTATGACAATTTTCTTCGTTTGGGAAAGTTTGTGTCCAATTGGTTTGTGGAACTTCACAAACTTGATAATCTCCTGGCAATAAATCATCAAACCAATACCAACCGAAATGCTCTTCCCCATCAGAAGTAACCATAGAAGGTTCGTTTTCATCTAACTGTTCGTCGCCATTTTTATCGATGAAAATTGTCCAACCAGAAAGCAGCGGTTCAGGAGTACAAATATCATCTACTTGTTCTTGGTCTGAAAATAGTTTGTCGGAAACAAAATTATCACAAGTGTCAGGATAACTATCCTCATCAAGATCATTCCATTTATATCCATGGATACTGCCAAGCACTGGTTCTACTTCACCACAAATCTTAAGTTTATAAACATCAGCTCCGCCAGGCCCCCTATCGTCAATGAAAGCAGAATGGTTTTCTTGGGTTATGGCACCTCGTCCTAGTAATTTGATGACGCTGGCTAGATAGTTAATGCCTACAGACAAGCTAGGGTTACCATTGATAGCGTAACTTCCATTATAGATTATTGGATATGTAGTGTCGTTGACCTTGATTATGTTTCTGAAGTTACTAGGACAGCTACCGTGTTCGCCAATTGGGTCACTTGAGTTGTGAGTTAGGCTTAGCTGTCCATCTTCAACTTTCACCCAATCGCTACCATCAACACAAGCCTCAAAAATTAAACAATTGTCAGCGATTTCGTTTTGGCAAGTTGAATTACAACCATCTCCGTTTTGAGTGTTGCCATCGTCGCATTGTTCATTTTCGTAAATATAGCCATCACCACAATAGTTATTTATTGCATCACAGGCATTTCCAATACCATCACGGTCATCATCAGCTTGATTAGCATTAGCAATTTGAGCACAATTATCACAACCATCACCTACTCCATCACCATCGGCGTCAACTTGGTCGGCGTTAGATAAATTAGGACAATTATCACAGGCATCACCCACTCCATCGCCATCAACGTCTGTTTGTTCTGGGTTAGCAGTTGCAAGGCAATTATCTGATGCATCTGGAATACCATCGCTGTCGGAATCAGCTGGTGGAGTAGAGCAATTACTGTTTGCGCTTCCCGGAGTGATACAAACATAAGCAAAATCGGCAGAGTTATTATTTGTATCTTGGCCATCTGGTAATCGAGAAATTCCTTTTGAGGCATTACCGCTCACATCTTCTTGTGCTCCTGTTCCTTCAGTATATCCAAGAACGCCACCTTCATAACTTACAGTATCGACAAGACTACCTAAGTTATATAAAGCAATTGCATCAGGTTCGCCATCACCACCCCCCGGTTTAGCATTTTGAATTAAATCAGTAGATGGAGTAATTGAGAGGTCGCAATTAGGAACATTGGTCGAATTTCCACAGATAACATAATAATCACTAGAAACTAAGCTGATATTTGGCAAATCTATAGTTTTATATATCGCACCAAAATCAGCACCATTAATTAAACGAAGTTCGTAAGTATCAAGGTTTACCGATCCTGTACCGATATTTTTTAATTCAATAAATTCAGATGTGTCCATTGATGGTTGGTCATAATCAATTTCGTTAATTACAAGCGAACCTCCTTGTGTGTCAATAATTTCTAAAGTAGCCGTTACTTTACTTGCGACCATCAATCCACCTAAAATTAAAACCAAAATTAAAATGACAGAGAGATTTTTTTTCATATATTTTTAAAGTTATTGTTAATAATATTGATAATAATTCACTAAAAATTAACCTTTATTTTATTTATTTTTATAACTTTATGAAGAAAATGTCAATAATAAAGGTGGACAAAAAGTGTATACAAATACTTCCATTTTAAGCTTGCATAACAAACAAAACCTCATCTGCAAAGATGAGGTTTTGTAGTAGTTAATTTATAATTTGTTTATTTATTCAAGACAGCTCGAGTAAGAGCTCCAACCCTTCCATCCCCTTTTAGTCCATTAGCTAGTTGGAATTTAATGACAGCTGCTTTGGTTCCTGGTCCAAATTTTCCATCAATTGGTCCTGAATAATAACCCAAGGTTGTCAATACACTCTGTAATTCCTTTACATCTGGATCAAGTTTAGAACCAATTTTCATATTTTTTAGGAATATAAATTTCTTAGCGCCGAGAACTTGACCTTCTCCAGTATTTCCAATACAAGACTTGCCTGTAGTGATGCTAAATCCAGTTGTTCTATTGCCACATCCAGGAATTGGTTCTCTTGAAACGCTTAACATTCGACCAGGAGGTATTGTGTAACTCCCACCTTTCTTATGTTGGGCAACAGTAAAGTTTGCACCAGTAAAGTTGAGTGTGTAATTTTCATTTAATGACAATGTACCTTGAGTGATAGGATATATTCCAACTGTTTCACCGGCATCACGTGCAAGTGCACCCGAAAAGCTATCCCCTTCAACCAAAGGATCATTGGTAAATGTCAACGCTGGATCAGAGCTACCGTAAATTTTACTTTTTGCGTCTGCAGTTACAGTTATATCTTGTGCCGTTATAGCAATGCTTACGTTTCCGTTCGCATTATTATAATTTTCCCCACCAGCAAATATCCAATTAGCAGTTCCACCTGGAACATCAGTAAAAGTTGAACCAAGATTAATTGAAGAACTAAGATCAACATCACCAATGCCTGTAGCGGTACCAGTTGCTCCATGAGAATCACCATCATAGGTGCCTGTGTAGCCAGAGACGTTAATTATTGCGTCAATTTTAGTAATTGCATCGGACACCGTGCCACTTGCATTATTGTAATTACCAGTTGAGTCAGTGAAGGTCCATGGATCAGTTGTGTAATCGCCAGCATTTGTATGGATAGTGCAGGAGACATCAAGACCTGCTAGATCTTCTCCCAATACGCCAGTAGCTGTGCCAGTAGCTGTGTGAGTTGTGGCGTCATAAGCAACAGAATATGGGGTGATAGAAATATTTGCATCTGCTTTGTTAATAGTTGTAATTGATGCAGAACCACTGGCGACATTATAATTGTTGTCAGCTTCTCTAGTTGCGGTAATTGTACAAGTTCCATTGCCACTTGTAATGGTGACGGCACCAGTTGAAGGATTTACAGAACATGCAGTTGAAGCACCAGCACTATAAGAAAAAGTTCCAGTGCCGCTTCCACCAGAGCCACTAGCTGTAATACCAGCTTGCTGATAAGTTGCTGAAGATGGCAAGCCTGTAACAGCTACAGTTTCTTGATTTTCTTTAAGATTAAAAGTTGTAGTTATTGTCTTGGCAGTATTATTCATCCTGAAATTACAAAAAAGATCAGAGCTACCACAACCAGAATTAATAACATAGCCCGCGGGAACGTTCCATCCTTCAATCTTAGATCCAACAGAAGGGGTCGCAGTTAAATTAACAGTGGCAGTATTACTAAAAGATGCACTACAAGTGGCTCCGCAGTTAATTGTGCTATTGGGTAAAGTGCTGTTCACGGTACCTGTTCCAGTTCCATTTTTAGTAATTGTTACTGTTTTGTTAGCAAATGCAGCGCTTGGCCCAACAAAAAAAAATCCGACCACAAGGAAGAATAGCAAGATAAAACGAGAAGTGAATATAAAATTTCTCATATATTTTTAGTTAATTTTAAAATAATTTATTATTTTCTTAATAAGAAAAGTGACTAATTTACCTTTTTATTTTTTCTAATGTTACTTATAATTTATAATAAAATATTGGTAACGTCAAGGATACAATAAACAAAACCTCATCGATAAAGATGAGGTTTTGTGTTAATTAGTTTATAAAATTTATTTATTCAACACTGCTCTAGTAAGAGCTCCAACGGATCCGTCCCCTCTTAACCCATTAGCTAGTTGGAATTTGATGACAGCTGATTTGGTTCCTCGTCCAAATTTTCCATCAGTTACTAAAGGACCATAACCAGCTGTGTTCAAGAATTTTTGGAGTTCCATCACATCTGGATTGAGTCTAGAACCAAGCTTCATATTTTTCAAGAACATGAATTTTTCATCGCCTAGAACTTGACCTTCTCCAGTATTTCCAATACAAGAGTGGCCTGTAGTGATACTAAAACCAGTTGTTCTATTTCCACATCCAGGAATTGGTCCTGTTGAAGCACCTAGAACTTGACCAAGAGGAATTATGTAACTTCCACCACTTCTTCTGAGTGGTAGCGGGATGCCGTCAGTAGCCACAACAGAATCTGTGTTTACTTGTTCGTTTCCAGCTAGGTCCACAATGCTGTTCGGATCATTAGGGTTAATTGTAATTGTTGGAGTTGAACCTGCCGTCATTGAATCTGAATCGTTAAGAGTTAATGTAACTACTCCGTTATTTTCAGAAACAGAAGCTGGTGTTCTCGGACCATTTCCATTATTTACTTCAAAGTCGCCGACAGTTAATTCATCACCTTGCAAATCTTCAGAGAAAGTAACATCAATTGTCGTTGGAGAAGTAGTTCGGGCAGAAACCATAATTGGGGCTACTCCATCGGTAGCGGTTAAGGTCATTGTCTCTAGCTGGTTTCCAGCTGTGTCATGGGTGCTATTTGTAATTAATTGATAAGTGTAGGTTACTGCAGGGGTAGCTTGTGTATCTACTACAGAACCCTCGGTAACACTAAGCATCAAGATATTATCATTTTCTGTAACTCCTGTTCCGATTGACTCTCCGCCATATCCAGCAACATCCCAACCATCAGCTGTTCCAGGAGCTAATGCATAATCACCAATACTTTCATTAAATGTTAGTTTAATTGTATCAATTTTTCCATCGTTATCTAAATCTTTTGTTTCGGCAGAAGAGAGTGTCGGCGTAATTGTATCAATTTTTACTTGGTTAACAGCTGTTTTTATTGATTCAATATTTCCAGCGTTATCAACTGAGAAATATTTAATTGTATATTCACCATCAGTGTTAAGAGTAAACGAATTACCTGATGAAGAACTTGTGTCAGGCTCTGTTCCATCTGTTGTGTAGTAAGTTGTTTTGCAACCGCTTCCATCTATATCGGCACAAGAAAGATTAACTGTAACTGAATTATGCCAATTTGAATCAGCAATATCGTCAGTCGTGACAGGGGCTGTCATTGGTGTTGAATATTCAGCATAGGGATTTACATTTTGAAGATTTTCAGCTAAGTCATAAATGCCTTGCACTCCCCATTCTTGTTCTGGCGAAACATACCAGCCAGGATTCGTAAAAGTTATAGTTGCAGTATGAGAAGTTGAGTCATACAAAACAGTAGCTTGTCCAGACAAGTCTCCGGTTCCACCTGCATCTGGCCAATTATTTAAGAAATACTTGGCAGGATTTCCTGCATTTGTTGCATTAACATCTTCACTGAATATTGCTTGAAAACTCGTTGCACCTGGTCCAATTGCTGGGAAAACTAAATCAATAGTTGGCGCCGTTACATCTACAATCCTTGTTATATTATTTTGTGCTCCTCCTCCATAATTTCCTACACTATCCAAGCCACGCATTGAGAAGTCATAAGATACTCCGTCAGTAAGCCCGCTGATAGTTACAGTACAGTTTGTCCCATCCCATGCTCCGTTAGCAAAAGTTGGCCAGGTAGAACCAGTTACTCTATATCTATATTGGCAACTAACAATCGGTGAAGCAGAATCTGTAATTGTTCCCGTAATTGTTGGATTAGTATTAGTGTAAGTGCCAGTATCAGGACTGATTGTTGTTGAAGTTGTTGATGGATTAGCAGAATCAACTGTATAACTAACTGCAGTTCCTGTTCCTGTATTTCCTGCTTTATCAGTAACTCGTACATTTACCATATATGTTGTTCCATCAGAAATAGTTGGAGAAATATCTGCGATACAACGATTAGTTGCTGAATTAAATGATCCAGCAATCCAAGGAGTTGCTCCGTTGTCTAAAGAATATTCACACGTTGCAACATTTAAGCCTGAACCAATATCAGAAACATCGGCACGGACACGGAAAGCAGAATCACCTTTTATGTATGGACTATAGTCATTCCAGGTATCTTTTTCTACTACATTTACATTGGTTACTGTCGGTAAAGTGCTATCAATTTTTACTATTATTTCATGAATAGGACTTTCAATATTTCCAGCTTCATCTCGAGTACGATAACGCAGACGATATGAGCCATCATCACCAGAAATTGTTATGCTTGAACTATTAGAACCAAACACAAAACCAGTTAGTGGAGAAAGAGGAGAACAATTTGGATCACTCTCTAGGGCGTAACACGCAAGAAGACGTGTTTTTGAACCAATTCCTGAATTTGTACTTATATTAACTGCAAAACCTGAATTATGCCAAAGTCCATCGTAATCATCGGTTGAAACAGGGGTTGAAGTATCTACCTTTAGAGTTCCATTTGGACCATAGGTTGTAGAATTTCCAGCATTGTCTTCAATAATATAACTATAACGATAGCATTTTTCATCTACCAAGTCGCTATCAATATAACTTCCGTCAGTTTCAAAAATTAAATCTTGCCAAGGTCCCCAGCTTTCACAATCAGCTCCATTTGTATTCCCAACACGTCTTTGAATTTTTCCAGTCGCAAAATTTAATCCGAAGCCAGCATCGCTACCAATAATATAGTTAATTGTTTGTGAAGTGGAATTTACATAACCATTTTCATAACTAATGCTTCCGCCACTCGGTGCAATCGTATCAACATTGAATGTATGAGTAGAATCTTGGGTCATAATATTGCCAGCTAAGTCTGCAGCTCCTGAAATATAAATAGTGTGCGTCAATTCTTCGCCTGAATTTATCGGATAATCAAAACAGAAAGTCTTGGCATCACCATCACTGCAATCGCCTACATAATAACCAACGACAGTTGTGTGAACCTCTATTGTTGGTGTATTAGAAAGGTCTTCACTAAAAGTTATTTTGATCTCCTTTGGTGAAGGAGTAGCCAAATTATAAGTTGCGCCGTCTGCATCAACCAAAGATACAGTCGGTGCAGTATTATCTATAGTCACTTTCCATAAATTACTCCATCCACTTTCGTTGCCAGCCGCATCAACAGCTTTCACTCTCCACCAAAAAGTAGTTTCTGCAACATTGTTTGCTGTTTTTGAAGTTGTTGTAAATTCTCCGCTCCATCTTGGGCTTGTCATAGCTGAATCATTGTAACTCTCATATTTATACTTTACAGCACCAGAAACTGAATTCCATGAATTAGTTAAAGATGGAATTCCTTTAACAACAGCATCATTTAGAGGAGCAATTAATGTTGGCGCGTCAGGTGCAACAGTATCAAGAGTAACATTCCAAATTGGGCTCCATGCGCTTTCATTGTTTGAAGCATCAACGGCTTTAACTTGCCAATACCATGTGCCGTCTCCAGCTCCGGAAGAATGAATCGTGCTTGTAGGTAATGTTCCTGAAGTCCACAAACCAGTTGTCAGTACCCCCTCAGACTGTGTTGGATTTTGAGAAGCCTGATAGATATAAGTAATAGAAGAATCATCAGTGGAATCATTCCAATCAAAATCAAAATTGTTTGTATCAAGGAATGTTCCATCAGCTGGAGATATTAATGTAGGAACTGTAGGGGCAGTTGTGTCAGCTGGAACAGGTGCACTTACTGTAATTGTTCCTCCCGTGGTAGCGACGACCGAAGAATCACTTACTAAAACTAAATTAACCGTTAGTGGGTAGGGGCCTGCTACATCAGAGATTGCGTAAATATCAGTAGTAGCAGTAAATGGTGTCGGTATTGAAATACCTGCAGAATCCATCCACCCAGTAACATTAATATCAT
This sequence comes from Minisyncoccota bacterium, assembly GCA_041664285.1. Taxonomy (GTDB): domain Bacteria; phylum Patescibacteriota; class Minisyncoccia; order Phycocordibacterales; family UBA9973; genus UBA9973. The sequence goes on along the minus strand of JBAYLA010000002.1, from coordinate 81,630 downwards.
ACCAATTATCAGATGTGTCTTTTGCCCATAATTGAATGTGTGGGTCAGCACCAATCGGACTAATACGAACATTAGCAGAAGCAGCAGTGCCGGTGTTTGTTAAAGTTACTTGAATTGGTGTGAGGCCGCTGGTAGCGGTATCAACTGTAGCATTGCCACCGGTAGGTACGCCACTTGTTTCAGGAACTAAAGTAGATTGAGAAATAGTCGCAGATGTTGGGTTGGCGGTAAGAGTAAGAATAGGAGTTGGAGTTGGGGCTGGGGTAGCAGTAGAAAAAATTTGTTCACTGCCATGATACCATGTTCCACCAATATTAGACCAAGCAACAAAATAATATGGAGTGCTTGGTGTTATCGCAGGGAGATTAGTAGGGACACCTGTGGTTGTAATAGACGAAAGAGAAGCAGAGAAAGGAGCGTTTGCGGCAATTGACCCAAAATCAGGAGTAGAATAGACGCCAGCTGGAATTGTTGAGCTTGAAGTATCAATTGGAGATGACAAGGAAACCCAGAATGAATGTCCAGCAGCAGCGCTGTTGCCATTGGTACCGTTTAGTGTTGCATCGGTGGTAGTTATACTATCAGCACTGTTAGTGGTGATATAAACAGGAGTTGGAGAATTAGTCGTAAAATCCACGACTGAGTCAGGATACCATGTGCCACCAACTTGAACCCATGCTACGAAATGATATAGGGTACTTGGAGTAAGGCCGGTAAGAGGATAACTAAATGTCTCGCTGGCTGACTTAGAACCTAAGCCGGCATCGTGTGACCAGTCACCTAGTTGACTCCCTGGATCAACTGCGGGTGTAAAAGGACCGGCAGAGGATGTTCCCCACCAAAAAGAAGTATTGTCTACAGGAGATGTGCCGACAGTACCGTTCAGCGTTGCACTAGTTGAAGTTATACTGGAGGCTGCATTGGTAGTGACACCAACAACATTTGCATTAGCTGTTTTTATAAAAATTCCTAGGCCGGGAGCTCCGGACCAGGTGACCATAGAGACAATGAGAAACGTGTGGAGAAACTTTGCAAATGATTTTTTCATATATTTATTTTTAATAAATTAATAATAGTTAAGTTATAATTTTTTCAATAAAGCAAAGGACTAATTTGCCTGTTTATTTTAATGTATTACATTTACACCCTAAAATAAAATATTGTCAATGTCAAGACTAAAGGTGGATATAAGGTGGATAAAAAAACTCCCCTTTTAGCCTTTTATTTAAAGCCTAATAATGAGATTTTTATAAAAGATTTACTACTGGGTGAAATATTCTGGAGTATTGACAGACATCCAATCTAGGAGTTGGCGCGTAATAGAAGTAGCGGCTCCACTACCAGTAGATGAAGGTCCAGCCTCCATCATTACTGCGAAAGCATACCTTGGATTTTCATATGGGAAAAATCCTATGACCCAAGAGTTAACTTTATTTTTTGCTAAACCAATCTGAGCGGTACCTGATTTTGCAGCTACTTGGATGTAAGGCACATTTAAAGATGAAACAGTTCCAGAAGTTACAGCGAGTCTCATCCCTTCGTGTACAGTATCAAAATAATTTTTATTTAAATTGAGTAAAGTTTTTTGACTCTCCTTGTCTATATCACCGAGAATTAAATGTGGGGTCAGCATTGTACCTCCATTTGCCATAGCGGCGACAGCGCGAACCATTTCCATCGGAGTGACCTGGAATCCATATTGTCCGATGGCGGTATGGTAGGTGTCTCCGATACGCCAAGGATCTCCTTTAAAGTTTAGTATTTTCCATTCTGGACTAGGAATAGTCCCATATTTTTCGTCTGGTAAGTCTATGCCAGTTTTATCTGCAAAGCCAAAAAGTTTCGCATATTTTCCAAGGTTAGTTATACCTAACCCCTTTTGACCTTCGAATCCTCCCCCAATTTCATAAAAATAAACGTCAGAAGAGACAGCTAATGCTTCCATCATATTAGTCCAGCCATTTACTTGCCAGTCTTTAAAAACAGTTTTTTGACCGGGAAAGTAAGGATTAGGAATAGAAATAGAGCCGGTAGAAAGAATTTTCTTATATGGATCAATTATTCCTTCTACTAAGGCTCCTAAAGCAAAGAATGGTTTAACGATTGAGCCTGGAACATAAAGTCCTGAAATATCTCTATCTAGAAAAACTTTCCTCTTGTCAGTTAAATAACTATTTATTGTTTCTACGTCTTTTCCAAAAGATAGAATTTCTGAATTATATTCAGGATAACTTGTAGTAATTAAAATTTCTCCATTTTGAGCATCCATCATAATACCGCAACCACCCGTAAAGGTTCTGTTAGCTGAAAGATTTTTAATCAAATTGAATAATTCGCCTTGAATTCTTGAGTCAATAGTTGTAATTAAATTAGTACCTGGCTTTGGAGTATTCACGATGTTTTCTGAGTATACTTTTTTTAGGGCATCCGTTTCTATTATTTTTGCGCCATTTTCGCCCTTTAGTAAATTGTTATATTGTTTCTCTAATCCGTCTTTCCCAATAAAGTCACCTTGCCAATAATTTCCTGATTTATCCATCGTTGGATAACTTACATAGCCTAAAAGGTGCGAGAATCCTGGCGATAGATAACTCCTGATAGGGATAGATGTTTCGCTTGTTTCCTCACCTGTTTTTTTATTCCAAGCTAATTCTATTTTATTACGATCATAAATTATTCCACGATCAGTGAAGATAATAATTTTTTCTAACATATTGTTTTGACTTCGTTTGAAGTATGCTTCCCCTTTGTCTAATTGAAGATAGACAAGACGAGTTCCAAAAATTCCCATCAGACATAAAAACGCTACACCGAGTAGGACAATAGTTTTCTTAGGAATGGGGCGCTCGATACGTCCTTCAAATTGTTGGCGATCAAAATTTTGTAAATTTTTTGAGTCCAGAAAAATCTCATCGGGTTCTACAAAAGAGTTTTTATGTTTTAATTTATTTTTTTTAAATATTCTTGTGATCATTTATAAAATTTAAGTTTCTTTTTTATTGCTTCTATTATTATCAAAACTATTAGAATCACAATAGAAGAAACAAAAACCATATTAAAAAATTTTGTTTCAGGTATTCCATAAAGCAAATCTGACAAAAGAAACAAGACAATTGCTTCCCAAAAAACATTAAAATAAATCATAGCGCAAAGAGCGATCACAACGGATAGCCAAAAAGGCATAAAAAGTATAGAAAATAAAAGTAAAATAAAAGCTGAAATTCGAAGAATCATAAGTCTATCTTACACGCTTTATTTGAAAATACAAAATAATCAATATGTCTCACAACATTGGATAATGCTCGAAGGGTGACAATGAAAGAAAAACGTATATAAAAAGAAAAAACCCGACCAATTTCCTGATCGGGACCAAGCGAAAGCTTGGAATTTTTGCCTCACGTTGGTGAGGACTTTGATTCAAACTAGGAACTTCCTAACTAATAGCCTAAAAATCGGGTTGAAGTCGTAATCGACAACCTTGCGACTGTCTAGCGCCTTAATAGCCCTTTTTGCTACTTCCTCCAGTGAGTATAATATTGGAGGCTTCAGCTCTTCCGATGCCCCTTCATGAAAAGGAGTGTCAACAGCTCCCACTCCTAGTCGGTGAATTAGGATCCCTTTTTCGCGGATAAAGGGGTCTCGCCGGAGCCACTTCACCAACTCATTTTGCGAAGCCTTGATCGTGGCGTAATGCCCCGCATATAAATTCGCTGGACAACCACAATCCGGAATCCGTGTTATTCCGGAGCTTATAACTAATATCGGAGAACTCTCTTTCAGTACCCCTTTCATTTGTTGAACCACTCTAAGTAGTCCAACTACATGTAGATTAAAATCAGTAGAAAGTCTGCTGACGTCAATCTTGGAGAGAGGCGTCTCGATCTCCTTCATGTACCCCTTTGGGGGACATGACCCGACGGCGTATACCATACCGTCAAACGAGGGAAAAGAAGAAAAAAAGTCCCGGATACTTTCCTCGTTGGTTACATCTAGTTCTTTCTTTCCAGTAATAACCACGGAATGGCTATGGGAAAAGATTTCATCTGCGATGGCTCCGCCGATGGAGCCAGTACCTCCGACAATCAAAAACTGTTTTTTCATTTCTGTCACCTCTCCTTCTAAAGGTTTATTTTTTTATTAAGTACAATTTGTTTTTTAAATCATACCATATTTTATAGATTTAGTCAACTCTTTACTTCAAACATTGGGCAGGCCTTAATACACATATACGCCATGGCTGATATGTGTATTTAATTTTAATACGCTAGCCAAAGGCTAGTAAACTTCTTGCTGGTAACAACGTTCACAATAGATTATCTCTGGTCTGTCTGGAGCATAACTTGTTTCAAATTCGTTTTTGCACCCCTCTTTCATGCACTTTCGGTGCCAAAGTTTAATTGGATTTCTTAAGGCAATTCTTTTCTTATATCTTTCATCGTAATGAACTCTAGGGATAGGAATGTTCATTTGTCGATAAAATTGAAGTTCGAAAGGTGTAATTTTAAAAGCTTTTTTAGTAATAGCACATTCTATTACTTCGTTTAAAATAGAATCATCTACATCTCTAATGTCGTCTAGCAAATCTTCTCCTTTTTTAGTAATAATGTATTTATTTTCTATTTTATCTTTCCAGTTGTATCCCCTTTCTAAAGCTTTTTCTTTTGTCATTGGATACAATTCATGAATAACTGTTTCATTATATCCAAAAGGAGAAAATTCAAAGGGGAAAAATTCGCCATATTTATAAACTTTTCCCTTCTCATTAACATATGGCATATCGTTCATATGTTGTATTATTTTTGGAATTAAATTCTCATACTGTTCTTTGGTATATTGCTTGTTTAAAATACAGTACTGTTTTGATTCTAGGCCAATACAACCGAATAGATTATTTGAAGATCGACAGGAATCAATATAGTGGACTTCATTTGTTGTCTTAAATCCACGAGCAATAAATTTAGCATTAAAACTATTATCTGATCCGCCGAATGCATGTTCATATATTAATTCTGAAAATGTATTATAACAAATATCCATAGAGTCTTTTGAACTCACACATCTATATGCAAATTTAACATTTTCCATATCGTAAGCATTAAAAGTAAATAAGCTATTTTTGCAATTACGAAGTTCATCTCCATTTACGTTAATGCAATTTATTATGCGATCATATTTTCTAGGAAATTTAAGTGTAAAGCTCCAAAATTCTTGAAAACTTCTTTGAACAGAATCAAAACTTCCCATATTGAAATTCTTAATTTTTTCAAAATACTCTTCTTTTTCATATTGCTTATTCCAAATACAATATTTTTTATTTCGCAAATTAACACAACCAAAACAATTCTGACAGTTGATGCAATCCAAAATAAAATTACAATCTATACAATTTGTCGACCAGTAAGAATACTGAGAATTATAATTTTTTACACTTCCAATATTTTCATAAATCAATTCGCTATTTACTACATTATATGAATCAATAACATTTTTTGAATTATCTATATTACTTGAATAAAAAACGTCTTCTGATTTCCAAAGCGTAGAATATGCTAGATATACATTTTTTACATCTTGAACAAAATTTGTATATTCAGTGTTTATACACTCACCGGATTGCCAAACTGATTGATGTGGAATTCTTAAGAATAATTCTTTCCATTGGGTAAAAAATGGCTTATTAAAATTATAATCCTGTGCATATTCCACAGGGTTCCAGTTATCACTTTTCCAACAATCTGGACAATAAACTGGAAAGATAACATCTTCATCGTACATAGAAATTATTTTTTTATGACATAGATCGCAGGTACGTTTGTATAAAGAACGTTCATTTCTCCAGCAAAGTCTGCGAATAAGCCTGCATTCTGGGCAAAAAGTTGGTGGTGGAACTTTTATTTTTTCATAAAATTTAAAATCTTCCGGCTCAATAGTAAAGTCATTTTTACAGTTTTGACAAATTTTCTTTTCACTTTCCATGTCTATTTGTTGACGTTTTTACTTGGAAACAATTTTTGGAGCAAGGCCTATATAATTTTCTGGAGTGATTGCCAAGAGTTCTTTTTTAACCCTATCGTTGATTTTCAGGGTTTTGATAAATTTATGGATATCTTCTAAGGTAACTTGTTTGCCTCTAGTTAAATCCTTTAATTTTTCATACGGCATAGCCATACCTTCTCGTCTTAGAATAGTTTGGATGGCTTCGGTAATGACTTCTGGATGCGCAATCAAATCTTCTTTTATTTTTATTTCATTTACACTAATTTTACTTAAGCCTTTAAGAAGTGAAGTATAAGCTAAATATGAATGCCCAAAAGCAGTTCCGAAAGTGCGCTCTACCGTAGAATCAGAGAGATCTCTTTGAAGTCTAGATATTGGCAACTTGCGAGCAAAAAATTCAAATAATGCATTAGCTAATCCTAAATTTCCCTCACTATTTTCAAAGTCAATTGGGTTTATTTTATGTGGCATGGTTGATGATCCCGTCTCCCCTTTTTTTGGTATTTGTCCTACCCAACCATCTGAAATATATCTCCACATATCTTGATTAAAATCTAAAAGAATTGTATTTATTCTTCTTAAAGTATCAAATACAGCTACATAACTGTCATGGCATTCAATTTGAGTAGTAATTAAATTCGCTTTTAATTTTTGTGAACGTCCTTTATTAAAACTTTCAATAAACTTTTTACTAAATTCAGGCCAATTTACATTCGGATAAGCCACAGCATGAGCATTGAAATTCCCAGTAGCTCCATTTAATTTCGCTTCTATATTTATCCCTTGTAGTCCCACTAATCTTTTTTCTAAACGAGCAACAAATACTTTCATTTCTTTACCGAAAGTGGTTGGACTAGCAGACTGTCCATGGGTTCGGGCAAGCATCGGTAGATTTTTATATTTTTGAGCTAATTTATTTAAATTAAAAACTATTTCTTTAATACTAGGGATCATTACTTTTTCTAAAGAATCAGACAAAATCAAAGCGTAAGCAACATTATTTGTATCTTCAGAAGTTAGAGCGAAATGAACCCATTCAGTACTGTCCTTCAAAGAAGTTTTTGAGAGCTTTTCTTTTATAAAATATTCAACTGCTTTAACGTCGTGATTGGTTATTGTCTCAATATCTTTTATTTTTTTATAAGAATTTTCATCAAACTTTTCATAAAGATTTCTAATTGTTTTTATTTCATTTGAGTTAAATTTACGAAATATTTTCTTTTCCGACAAAGCTATTAGGTATTCGCATTCTACTTTAACACGGTATCTCATTAATGCTTCTTCAGAAAAATAAGGTACAAGCGCACGTGTCTTTTCAAAATACCTTCCATCTAGCGGGTTTATTGCATTCTCTATTGTTTTATTTTTCATATTTTTTAAGATTATTTTCTATTCTTTTTTCTATATCCCCTGTTTCAAACTCAAATTTAGTACCGGTAATTTGCTCAAAAATTTGGACATATCGGCTGGATAATTCTGCAATCATTTCCGCTGGCGCTTCTGGGAGAACTTTATCCTTGTATGGATCACAATTTTCCTTGAACCACAAACGCAAAAATTCTTTATCAAAGTTTTCTGGTTCTAAGCCTTGCTCGATTCGCTCTTTATAAGTACTGGCTTGCCAATAACGAGAAGAGTCCGGTGTATGAATTTCATCAACGAGAGTCAACTCTCCATTTTCATCTAAACCAAATTCATATTTAGTATCTACTAAAATTAATCCATGAGCCAAAGCTATTTCTTGGCCTCTTTGAAAAAGTTTCAACGTTACGTCCATCATTTTTTCCCATAATTCTTTTGAAACAATTTCTTCTCTTAAAATATCCGCTGTGCTCAAAGGTCTATCATGCTCATTAGATTTGGTTGTTGGAGTAAGTACTGGTTTGTCTAACTTTTGATTTTTCTTCATTCCATCTGGCAAAACGAAATCACCGAAATCTCTTTGCCCAGCACTGTATAGAGTCCATAGAGCAGTACCAGTGACGCCGGTAATATAACCTCGCACCACCATTTCAATAGGAATAACTTTGCATTTTTTACCCACGACTACATTGGGGTCAGGACAATCCAAGATATGATTTTTTATAATATCGCTAGTATTTTCAAAATAAAAACGACTTACTTGTGTCAGTACCTGTCCCTTACAAGGCACCAATGCTAAGTTGCGATCAAAAGCAGAGTATCTATCTGAAGAAATTAAAATAACCTTATCGTCTTGACTGTAAACATCTCTAACTTTGCCGATATACTTTTCTCCTAAATTTTTAAAATCTGTTTTTTCTAAGATATTCATAATATATAAATTATAATAATTTTACTTTCCCTTCCCCTTTAATAATTTTTCCAATTGTATATATTTTATAATTTGGATATTTTTTAAAAATCTCTTCAATTTTTGTTTTCTCTGAATCTGGAGTTACTAAAACCATTCCTATACCCATATTAAACGTTGTATACATTTCCTCTTCACTAACATTACCAATTTTTTGCATAAAAGGGAAAATTGGAAGAACAGGCCATGAACCTTTTTTAATTTCTGCGTCAAGATTTTTCGGAAGGATACGTGGAATATTTTCTATAAATCCTCCGCCGGTTATATGGGCGATACCTTTTATTTCAATACCCGAATCAAGTATTTCGAGTATAGGCTTGGTGTAATTGGTATGAACTTGCAATAAGGCTTCGCCTACGGTTATACCAAGTTCAGGAATTTTATCTTCTACGGTATGTAAAGCTTTTTCAAAAATTAATTTTCTTGCCAGAGAGAATCCGTTTGTGTGCAGACCTGATGAAGCAAGACCAAGGACAATATCCCCTTCTACAATTTTTTCTCCAGTGATTATTTTATTTTTTTCTACTACACCCGTAATACATCCGGCTATGTCATGCTCTCCTTTTACATATACCCCCGGCATTTCAGCAGTTTCTCCTCCTATGATGGCAACTCCGGCTTCTCTACAAGACTTAGCCATTCCAGAGACTATCTGTTCCATCTCTTCTGGAACAAGTGTTTCATTGGCGACATAATCCAGAAAAGTAATAGGTCGTGCACCCATTGCCAAAATGTCTCCACAACTATGACCAACCATATCTTCTCCAACAGAGTTGTATTTGTTTACCATTTTGGCTACTAAGAGTTTAGTCCCCACGCCATCAATACTTTGAACTAAAACTGGGTGTTTGTAATTTTTTATAATTTCTCCAAAATCATATAATCCACCGAAGTGTCCTATATTTGTTAACACCGCACTTGTGTGAGTGCTAGTCACGTTTTCTTTAATTCGCCTGACGACTTCATTACCAGCCTCAATATTTACCCCAGCTTGTTTATATAAATCGCTCATTTAGGTTTTTATTTTTGTAAATATTTCTTATATCCAACTTTTAAAAGTTTTTCACCTTTTGTTTTTATCTCTTTACTCATTTTATTTTTATAGGCGATTAATTTTTTTTCTAAATTTTTATCACTGATGGCGAGTATTGCGATGGCGAGCAATCCAGCATTTTTCCCAGCGTTAATTCCGACAGTAGCAACAGGTACTCCAGGAGGCATACTAATGGTAGAGAGAATTGAATCAAGGCCATCTAAACTTTTTGTTTTAATAGGTATTCCTATGATAGGAAGTGTAGTGAGTGAGGCGATAACTCCTGCTAGGTGTGCTGCACCTCCAGCGCCAGCAATAATTACTTTGAATCCGCGAGATTTTGCTTCAGTTGCATATTTATGTACTAAGTTGGGTGCTCTGTGCGCTGAAGCAACTGTTATTTCATAAGATACGTTAAATTTTTCAAGGATTTTCGCTGCTTCTGCCATTACTTCTAAATCTGAATCTGAACCCATAACGATACCAACTTCTAGATTTTTCATCATAAATTTATATTATCATTTTTCTAAAATAAAACAAAATAAAAAAAGATGACCCCATGGAAGCTATGTGCTCCATGAGGTCTCTAACTGATTGTTTCATAAGATTTATTTGCCTGATGTGGACGAGGACTGTCCAATACCATTACGAAAATAATGGTAGTTTGGATCTTTGAATTTGTTTTCCTTTCCATCTTTTGGGATGATTTCTACATTCGGAACCGGAAATCCTGAGTTTTTAAATCTCAAAATTCCGTCCTCGTCCCAAGTAAATTCATAAAAAGGAAGATTAAACTTTTTTGCCGTTTTCGCTAATGCTTCTTCTCTTCTCTGTAAGTAATTTTCCATTTTTTTCCTCCCTGGCATTTTTTATATTTATTTGAACTATAAAAGAAAATCTTTCACTTATAGGTGGAAAGATTTTCTTATTTTTTATTCACTAGAACTATACCACACTTTTTAAAAGGTGTACATTTAATGTTTAAAATGACGAAAGCCAGTTGTCACCATTGCCATATTATATTTATCTGCCATATCAATTGAGGCTTGGTCGTTCATTGATCCTCCAGGATGAATCACGGCTCTAACTCCTACCTCTCCTGCCAACTCTACACAATCAGGAAATGGGAAAAAAGCTTCTGAGGAAAGCACTGTACCCTTGAGGGAAAATCCAAATTTTCCAGCTTTATCGATAGCTTGTTTTAATGCATCAATGCGTGATGTTTGTCCGCAACCCATAGAAATAAGGGTGCCATTTTTTACTAGAGCAACAGAATTAGATTTCAAATGTTTTGTCGCTATTGCAGCCATCAGTAAATCTTCCTCTTCTTGTTTTGTTGGTTTGCGTTTCGTTACTACTTTTAAATCTTTTTTACTTTCTACATGAGTATCTCGATCTTGAACGAGTATCCCTGTAAAGCAAGTACGACTTTGTTTTAATGGAAGGATAGGATTTGCCCATTTTAAAATTCGGCAATTTTTTTTCTCTTTTAATATCTCCAAGGCTTTCTTTGTAAAGTCTGGAGCGATAATAACTTCGATGAAAAGTTTCTGTTCTTTTATAAGTTTGGCAATATCGTCCCCGATAATTCTATTAGCGGCTAGGACTCCACCAAAAGCTGAGAGCGGATCGGCTTGGTAAGCAGCCCTATATGCATCTAAAAGTTTTCCTTCTTTTCTTACTGCCAAACCACAAGCATTTAAATGTTTAATAATAGCAAAAGCAGGATCTTTGAAATCGTTCACTGTTGCGATGGCAGACTCGGTGTCTAAGAAGTTGTTGTATGAAAGTTCTTTACCATGAAGCTGGATGAAGCTTTCTTCAAGGTTGCCTATAAACTCTCCCTTTTGATGTGGATTTTCTCCATAACGTAATTTCATCCCCTCGAAATATCCACGAATAGCATTATCATAAATGCTTGTTATTTCAAATGCATTCCCTGCAAATTTTTTTCGTTGTTCTAGTGTTGTTCCACTATCATTTTTTAATATAAGAGCGAGCTCTTGATATTGATGTTTTGAAGGAATAACAACGACATCATCAAAATTCTTAGCGGCTGCACGAATGAGGGATACTCCTCCAATATCAATTTTTTCAATTATTTCTTTTTCTTCTGCGCCACTTGCGAGAGTTTCTTCAAATGGATAAAGATCGACAATAACTAAATCAATATCCCCTATTTTATATTCTCTTTTTTCTTTTTGATCATTTTTATTATCTCTACGATTTAAAATACCGCCAAAAATTTGCGGCTGAAGTGTTTTTACTCTGCCTCCAAAGAGAGATGGATAATTTGTAATTGTCTCTACTTCAGTAACTGGGATTTTAAGTTTACGAATGAATTCTGCCGTACCACCTGTCGAAATAATTTTTACTTTATGTTTAGCGAGGAGTTTAACGATTTCATTGAGTCTGTCTTTATTAAAAACTGAAATAAGAGCACTTTTAATTTTTTTTGTATTTTTCTTTTGCATAAAAAGCATTTTAGCACAAAATTTTAACCGATACATCCTCCTCCAAGAATGTATCGGTCTTTTGATTTTTAATTATTAGTTGCCTCATTAGTCTTCTGTAAGGAAATCTAGAAATCGATTTCCAAATTTTACAAAAAAATATGACGATACTGCAACCAGTGGTCTGACAACTATCCACCAAATTGTTGTGTCCCGTCCCCTCTCGTCTTTCTTTTGTATTTCTTTCAAGGGAAGAAAAAACAAAATAAAGGATACTAATGCCAGGGCAAACAATACTGCTATTGCCCATAAAAAAATTTTACCGAATGTTATTATAAAAAGTGTTAATACCCCCAACATTGTTATTCCCCGGTGTTTTTTTAACTGTTTTAGTACGTAATTAACTATGATTTCCCACCATCTTTTAACAACGACCGATAATTTTTCCAAAAAACTTAATTGTATCCTTTGTGTTCCCCTTAACATGGTTACCCCTCCTTTGTTAGCATATTTTATGCCAAAATTTTTTTACAATTATTTCCACCTATTTTATACCACGTAAAATACCTTAAATCAATCTAGAGGAATTTTTACTCAAACTCAGTTGTGGCTGGAGGTTTAGGAGTCATATCGAAAAATACACGGACGATGTCTTTATGTTTCGTTAGAGCATTAGTAATTTCATTTACAACATCTTCCGGAAAATAATATCCTTTAGCGGTCATAAAATCTACTGTTTGCACAGCACGAATAGCGAGCGAATGGCCATAAACTCGTTCATCACCTTTCACTCCGACAGAATTGATTCCCAGAAGCGCCACGATAAGTTGGGAAATATTTTTTGTTAAATTATGTTTTCTTAGAATATCTGTAACAGTTTTATCTGCTTCTCGTACAAGGTCAATATTTTTTTTAGAAACTGGTGTACCTACTACCCGCAAGAATAAGCCAGGACCCGGAAAAGGATTACGCTGGTGCACAGATGGTGGAAGTTTTAAAGCACGAGCAAGTTCACGAACTTCATATTTGAATAAATTTCTAAAAGGGTGAAGATCTTCTACTTCCCAATTAAGGCCGACGTTGTGATGTGTTTTGATCATGGCCGACTTCCCTATTTTGCCACTTTCAATAATATCGGTTGCTAAAGTTCCTTGCACAATGAAGCAAGCTTTATGTTTAGCTATTTGTTCTTCAAATATTTTTTTATAAACATCACGAAATTTCGCCCGTTTTTCTTCTCCATCAATTGTTGCACTAATATTTTTTATAAATTTTTCTTCTGCTTTGATGATAACTAAATTTTTTACTCCAGCACTTTTTATATTTATTTTTAATTCTTCAACTTCACCTAAACGAAGTCCTCCGGTATCTATGGCTACACAGATAAGCTTTTTCCCTAAAACAGGAGTGAGTATAGCTGCTAAGGTAGTGGAATCAACTCCACCAGAAACTCCCAAAATCAAATTTTGTTTTTTCGCTTCTTTAACAGTATCTAAAACTTCTTTTTGAATTTGGTGAATTAAATCTTCAGGATTCCAATCTTTTTTACAATTAGAAAGTTTAAGGAAATTCTGTAATATTTTTTTACCTTCTTTGGTATCAATAACTTCAGGATGAAACTGAATTCCTAATATTCTATTGGCTTTGTTGCTCATAGCAGCTATTCCGCCTGAGGTAGCAATAGAAATAAAACCTTTTGGAAGTTTGGTGACAGTATCTCCATGACTTGCCCAAACTTCTGTTTTTTCCTTGATATTATTAAAAAGTGGATGTTTTGTATTTACGGTTACGTTGGCTGGTCCATATTCTCTGTGTGAGAGTGGTCGCTCAACAATACCACCAAGCTTATAAGTAAGAAGTTGCATACCATAACAAATTCCTAAGATCGGATATTTTTTACCAGTCACATCAAATAATTTTGGAAGCTCGGGAGCTCCTTCGTTGTGGACGCTCCAATTACTGCCAGATAGAATAACTGCTTTGGGAGTATTGTACTTGAGCCACGTTTCAGTTTTGTTGGGAGGCATGATTACACTTCGTACACCTAACTCTCGCAACGTTCTACCGATTACAAGCGTATATTGCGACCCGTAATCCACTACCAGTATTTGTATATCATTCATAATATGGTAGTATACACAATATATTATGGCTTTGAAAGTAAAAATAAATACAAAAGAAAATCTTCAACAAGGTCTTACCTATGATGACGTTTTACTTGTGCCACAATATTCAGAGGTTTTACCTCGTGAAGTTGATATTTCTTCTAACTTAACTAAAAAAATAACACTCAGTGTTCCTATAATTTCTGCGGCAATGGATATGGTGACTGAAGGTGTGATGGCAATAGCTATGGCTCAAGAAGGAGGTATGGGAATTATTCATAAGAATATGAGTATTGAGAAACAGGCAGCCGAAGTACGCAAAGTTAAGCGTTCTGAAAGCGGGATGATTCATGACCCTATAACTTTGACGCCAGAGGCTTTATTGAGTGAGGCAATTAATTTAATGAAAGAAAATAAAATTGGTGGAATTCCAATAGTTGATAAAAATATGGAACTGAAAGGCATTGTCACCAATCGTGATTTACGCTTTCAGAAAAATTTAAAACTACCAGTAGGTGAAATAATGACTAAGGCTAACTTAATTACTGGAAGTCTCGGTACGAATTTAAAAGAAGCGGAAAAAATATTAACTGAACATAAGGTTGAAAAATTACCCTTAGTAGATAAACAAAACAAACTTGTTGGTCTTATTACTTATAAAGATATAATGAAAGTAAAATCTCGTCCGAAATCTTCTCGAGATAGTTTCGGTCGTTTGCGAGTAGGAGCGGCTATCGGTGTAACCCACAATACCTTAGACAGAGTAAAAGCCTTAATTCAAAATGGAGTGGATGTGGTAGTGCTTGATACTGCTCACGGTCATTCCAAGGGAGTAATCGAAATGCTCAAAAAAATAAAAAAAGAATTTCCTAAACTAGAAGTTATCGTAGGAAATATTGTTACAGGAGAGGCGGCTAAAGATTTAGTTAAGGCTGGAGCAGATGCAATTAAGGTGGGTATTGGACCTGGTTCAATTTGTACTACTAGAGTCATTACTGGAGTAGGTTTCCCTCAATTCTCAGCTGTTTATGATGTTGCACGAGCCATAAAGGGGTCAGGAGTACCAATTATTGCCGATGGAGGCATCAGATATACAGGAGATTTCTCTAAGGCTATTGCCGCCGGAGCTAGTTCTATTATGGCTGGTTCCCTTTTTGCTGGAGTGGAAGAATCCCCTGGTGAAACTATTATTTACGAAGGTAGAAAATATAAAAATTATCGAGGAATGGGTTCTATTGAGGCAATGCAGGAAGGTTCTAAGGATAGATATTTTCAAGATACAGAAGATGATATAAAAAAACTTGTTCCAGAAGGAATCGTAGGGAGAGTTTCTTTTAAGGGCGTACTTTCGGAAGTAATTTATCAGTTGATAGGAGGTCTTAGGGCTGGGATGGGATACTGTGGAGCCAAAGATATAAAAACTCTCCAGACAAAAGCAAAATTTGTTAGAATTACTAACTCTGGCATTAAAGAAAGTCATCCTCATGATGTTCTTATTACCAAAGAAGCTCCTAATTATAGTATTGGGCAATAATCATAACTAAAATTAGATGGTAAGAAAAAAAATCAAAAAAGGTTTCATAGATGTAGTGGTGGGTCTTCAATGGGGAGATGAAGGCAAGGGTAAAAACATAGATCAGCTTTTATCTTCTCGTATTTATTCCGGAGTTGCTCGTTTTCAAGGTGGAGCAAATGCAGGACATACTCTGCAGTTAGGTAAAATTACTTTTATTGGACACATTATTCCATCTGGTTGTTTACAGAAAAATGTAGAATTGTATATCGGTAATGGGGTGGTAGTTGACACCGTATCTTTAATAGCAGAGATGTCTCAGTTAAAAGATTTAGGTTTTAATGTTGCACCTCGGCTTTATATTTCTAATCGGGCGAAATTAGTTTCTTATCTTCATCCATTCTTAGACCAAGCTGATGAACATCGTCGAAATAAATTAGGGACAAAAGTGGGAACAACCAACAGAGGCATTGGTCCAGCTTATAGTGATGTACGATGGAGAAGAGCACTCTTGATTGGAGATCTATTGTCTTCAGATTTTGAACAAAAAGAAAAAATTCTTTCAGAATTTCATATGAATGTATTAAAGATGTATCAAGAAAAGTATGGCTTTGAAATTGATTTAAAAAAAATAAAAGAAGCTAAAGAAAAATGGTTAAAAGCGCTTAAAGAAATAAAGAAGCTGAAAATTTGTGATGTATCTTATCTAATTCAAGCAAGATTAAAAGAGGGAAAAAATATTTTAGCTGAAGGAGCACAGGCTGTAATGCTTGATGTTGATTTTGGAGATTTCCCTTTTGTTACCAGTAGTAATACCCTACCAGCGAATGTTTGTTTGGGATTAGGTGTCTCACATACTTACTTGCGGAATATTTATGGTGTTCTTAAGGCTTATACCACCAAAGTTGGAGGTGGAAATTTCCCAGCTAGAATTAAAGATGAAGCTTTAGAAAAACTTTTCCAAAAGGCTGGGAATGAATTTGGAGCAACCACAGGAAGACCTAGAATGTGTGGATGGCTTGATTTATTTGCACTTCGTTATGCTATTGCATTATCTGGGGCGAATAAAATTTTCATCAACAAATCTGACATTTGTTTGAGTGATAAGATAAAAGTAGTTACTGGATATAAGCAAAAAGGAAAAATTCTAAAAGAATTTCCACTTTATTTAAATCACGTAACGGATGTACAAACAGAAGAAATGCCAGGTTGGGGCAATGCCAACTTTGGTGTTAAAAATAAGCAGAAAGTTTCTAAAGAACTCTCTTCTTATTTAAAATATATAAAAAGTAAACTTTCTGACTTGAATGTGAAAATTATTTCAGTCGGTACGGGCCCAGGCCGAGAACATTTCTTTAATTGGGATAAATAAATTAATTTTTGATTTTTAAAGCAGATTGGCCGATGTCTCTGCGGTATTGCATACCTTCAAATGAAATTTTTTCTATTGCTTTATAGGCTTTTGCAAGTGCTTCCTGTAGAGTGTCCCCTGTCGCTGAAACTCCTAATACTCGTCCGCCATTAGTAACAAGGTTTCCCCCAACAACTTTTGTGCCAGCGTGGAAAACAACGATATCTAATTCCTTTTCTGCCTCCTCAATTCCTGAAATCACCTTATCTTTTTCATAATTTTCTGGATAACCACCTGAAGCAAGTACTATCGTACAAGCAAATCCTTTTTTCCACTTTATTTCAATTTTATCTAAGTTTCCATCAATACATGCGTTGAAAATATCTATAATATCTCCATCTGAAAGTCTCATATATGTTTGAGTTTCTGGGTCGCCAAAACGTGCATTGTATTCAAGAATTTTAGGACCGTCCTCCGTAAGAATTAATCCCGGATAAAGCACACCTAAAAATGGATTATCTTCTTTGACCATTGCCTCAATGGTCGGAGCAACGATATTTTCTTCAATATTTTTTAAAACTGTTTCTGTCACAAAAGGTAGCGGAGCAATTGTGCCCATTCCACCAGTATTTAATCCAACATCATTTTCTCCTATTTTCTTATGATCTTGAGAACTTGGAAACATTTTATAATTTTTTCCATCAGAAAATGCATGAATAGAGATTTCTGGCCCAGTCATGAATTCTTCTATCACGACCTCATTACCCGAATTTCCAAAAACTTTTTTAATAAACATATCTTTAAGTGCTTCATCTGTTTCCTCTAGTGTTTGGCAAATAATTACACCTTTTCCAAGCGCTAAACCACTTGCCTTTACAACAATAGGGAGATTTTGTTTTAGAACATATTCTTTTGCTTTTTCATAATCATTAAATATTTCAAATCTAGCCGTCGGTAAATTATGTTGACGCATAAAGTCTTTTGAAAAAGCTTTAGACCATTCAAGCTTACTAGCAGCCTTATTTGGACCCCAGATTCGCAAACCTTCTTTCTTAAATTGATCTACAATGCCAAGGGCAAGTGGATCGTCTGGTAGAGCCAAAGTTAAATCTATCTTTTCTTTTTTTGTAAATTCCAAGAGTCCCACAATATTAGTGGCTTTTATATCAATATTAGTTCCAATTTTACTAGTGCCACCATTTCCTGGCGCAAAGAAAATTTGTTCTGCTTTTGGCGATTGTGCAACTTTCCAACCGATAGCGTGTTCTCTTCCCCCACTTCCAATTATTAAAATTTTTTGCTTATTATTCATACTTTTAAAAGTGTTAATATAAACCATTTTGTCATTTTTTCAACAAATTCTTCCTTCCATTTTTTCTTTGAAAGACTATGGTTGGCACCTTTTATTATAACCTTCTTTTTTCTTGATACTTTTTTTGCATTTATTAAATATTGTTCTTGTTTTTTAATCGGAATAATATTATCTTTTTCTGAAAGTATTACTAATAAATTCCCCCTAAACTGGGAAATTGCTTTTATGGCCGGGGTGTCGCTTGGATTTTTTATCTCTTTAAATACCCTGTTTTCTATCTTCATTAGATGATCATAAGTCATGGCCATCATTTTTTTAGTGTATATTGCTGGTGCTTTTAAAATTAAACTTTTTACTTTTCTTTGTTTAGAAATTATAGCAACAATTGCACCTCCGACGCTTGAGCCACATAAACCAATTTTATTTTTATCAACAAAGCTATGTTTTACTAGAAAATCATAGGCATTTAATCCGTCTTGCACACCGTTCGGAAATTTAAGATTATTAAAGCTTCCTTCACTATTACCGTGACCCCTGAGGCTAAAAGTCATTACACAAATACCTAGTTTAGATAATTTTTCAGCAATTGAAATATATCTTTTTTCACTAGTTGTCATTCCATGGAAAAATATAACTCCAGGAATCTTTTTTTTCATCTTAACTGGCATCACAAGGGTTCCTTGGATCTTTTGCTTTTTGCTCAAAAAACTAATTTTCTGCTTTTTTATTTGCATAAATTATTTTTTATAGCTGTTGATTATATCATTCTTGTTTTGTTCGTAACAGCTTTCCACTTTACTAAAAAAATCATCAGAAAAACTAGGGTCAATATTATTATTACAAAATTCAGTTAAGGTGCTTTTTATTACTTTAATATTTTCTAATCTTATATCATTTATAGGTTCTAATTTTTCTAAAAGATCAAGGTCACCAAGAACAAAATCTATTTTTGTCGGTTCAGTCTTACTTATAATAAAGAAAAAGATATCGTCATATAAAGAAATATTATTATTAGCTGCTTTTATCCCTTCAGTAAAAATAGCAGTCAAGAATTTCCCCAAGTTTTCAATTTCTTTAATACGTGGTCTTTCAAAATGAGCAATGCCTTTATTAGTATTACTTCCAATACATATTGAATCATCAGAAAAACCAGCTGTCATTAATATACTTTTTTTATCCTCCCCTATTCGAAAAGTTGG
The DNA here is from genome assembly GCA_041664285.1 of Minisyncoccota bacterium. Lineage (GTDB taxonomy): Bacteria > Patescibacteriota > Minisyncoccia > Phycocordibacterales > UBA9973 > UBA9973. The sequence continues at coordinate 62,335 of JBAYLA010000002.1, read as the reverse complement.
AAATACCTTTAATCCAGCTTTTTTGGCTAAATAGTAGTTTTTGAATGCATTTTGAGCACTATTTTGAGCACCTTCTTCTCCCCATATACTACCGTTGCTACGATATTTTTTTACTATAAACATCTCTTCTAAATTGCCAACTCTAATAACAGTCTTAAAAATTTTTCCAAAACTTCCTCCATCAATAGGAATTTCACTTACAATGTACACCTCTGTCTTTTGACCAGTAGGTTTTTCGAAGGAAATACTTTTTTTTTCAAATCGATCAAACATTTTCATATAATTATTTACATAATTTTTCTAAAACTTCTACATACAATTCGTTTTCTTTTTTCTTAAGTCTTGTGTATAGAGATTCAACATTATCATTGGGTTCAACTTTTTCAAAAGTTCTGCCTAAGACTGGACCGAAATCAAAGTTTAAAGTTAAAAAATGAATTGAGGAACCGGCAAAGGTAACTTTTTTATCTAAAAAGTTAGCAATCGCCTTATCTGTTAACATGCCTTTGTTCCAAAGCGCAATTGTTCCATCTGGATTTTTAACATTTCCATCAACTGTGTCTGGAATTAAACCAGGATGTAAATTTATAATTTTGTTGTGAAAAGCGATAATTACTTCGTCTAATATAATTTGTTTCCAGCCTGCTAGACAAACATAGTCGGGGTTCAGTCTTTGTAAAAGTGCTAATAAATTTTCTTTTTTAAAGCATATTTCAATTTTTATATTGTATTTTTTAGCGTGTTCTAATCCTAGGGCATTTTCAGTATCAGAAATTATCGTACAGATTTCTGCTTTAATTTTACCTGCGTTAATTCCATCAATTATTGCTTGAAGATTGGTACCCGTACCAGTATCAGAAATTAATACCACCAATTTTAAATTATTAGATGTTTTATTTATTTGGGACATCGTAATTTACCTCATCTTTACGTTCCTTTAAATCAATAGGATAAATACCCGTAAAACATGAAGTCGATATATGATTCTTTGGAAGACCGACAGATTTTATTAGCCCACCGAGAGAAAGATAATTTAATGAGGTAGCCCCGAGAAATTTACGAGTCTCTTCGATGGTTTTATTAGAAGCAATTAATTCATTTTGATTTGGAGTATCCATCCCATAAAAGTCTGGAAAACGTATTGGTGGAGAAGAAACCAAAAAATGTACTTCTTTAGCTCCTGATTTAAAAAGTGTTTCCACTAATTTTTTAGAGGTATTTCCTCTGACTATCGAATCATCTATGACTGCTATTTTTTTACCTTTTAAAACAGAAGGAAGTGGTATGAGCTTAAGAGCAACACTTTTTCGACGAGATTTCTGGTCAGGTTCGATGAAAGTTCTATGGACATAGCGATTTTTCACTAAAGCCATTTCAATTGGAATTCCTGTTGCCTTACTGTAGCCTAAAGCAACAGGAGTGGCAGTATCAGGCACTGGCACAATAGCATCTACTTTTAATTTAAATTCATCAGCCAGAGCTTTTCCAAAGTTTTTTCTGACGTCGTAAATTAATTTACCGGAAAGGACACTGTCTGGTCGAGCAAAATAAACGTATTCAAAGATGTCGTGCTTTGGATTTGATGGCGCTAATTGTTTGCTTTTTAATTCATTTTTATTTATGACAACCATTTCCCCTGGCTTAATATCTCTTATAAATGTTGCTCCAATGGTTTGAAGGGCGCATGTTTCTGATGCAACCACATAACCATGGCCAAACCTACCCAATGAAAGCGGGCGCATTCCATAAGTATCTCGTATAGCCACCAAGGTATCTTTATCCATCATTACTAATGAAAAGGCTCCGGTAATTAGTGGAAAAATTTTTTCTACAGATCTGGCGATTGTATTACCTTCTTTTATATAAACATCAATTGCATCAGTAATGAGCTCAGAGTCCATTCGATTTTTCTGTAAGGCTTTTTTAGAAGCTAAAAACTTTTCAAGTTTTTTAACACTTGGTAAATTTCCATTATGAGCTAAAGCAAAAGTAGCATCTTTATTAATCTTATTATTTAAAATGGGTTGAGCATGGTCTAACGCTCCACCACCAGAAGTTGAGTATCTATTATGTCCGATAGCTATATAACCTTTTAAGTCTTCGATGTTTTTTTCTGTATAAACTTGAGGCACTAATCCTGCACCCTTGTGAGTATAAAGATTTTTCCCATCACTAGTAGTTATACCGGATGCTTCTTGTCCTCTATGTTGTAATGCAAATAAAGAAAAAAAGGCGAGCCTTGAGACAGGTAAATTCTTACCATATATTCCTACAATTCCACACTTTTCTTTTAATTCACTCATAAATTATGTTTCAGTATTTTTTTTAAAGTAATTAATTGCATTTTTAAAAATTTGTAATCCAGCACCCTCCTTTTGTTTGTTTTTATTAATTTGCCATAAGGGACTTTGATGAGCGAACATCGCACGCTCCGGATGAGGCATCATTCCAAGGACTCTCCCATTATATGCCAAAACTCCAGCAATGCAAAAATCTGAACCATTTGGGTTATAGTCTAGATTTTGGAATTTAGTTATTTCACCTTTTACATAAGTAAAGGCTACTTGATTATTTTTCTTTAAATTTTTATAATTTTTTTCGTTTATTACATAATTTCCCTCTCCGTGCGCTATTGGTAAAGATATTGCCTTAATCCCCTTAAGCCAAGGACTACTTGTCTCGTCATGGCGGGGGGAACTCACTATTTCTAAATCAACCCAACGGTCTATGTATTTTCCATTCTTATTATAAGTTAGACCACCAGGCAAAATTCCTAAATTGGTCATAATTTGAAATCCATTACATATGCCTATGGCGAGAGTATCTCGAGATAAAAATTCTCCAAGTTCTTTACTAAGATGATTTTTAAACTTATTTGCGTAAGCTTTCCCACTACCAGTGTCATCTCCATAAGAAAATCCACCAGGAAAAACAAGAATATCGTAAGTTGAAAGTATTTTTGGTTTTTTTATTAAATCGTTAATGTGAACAATATCCGCAAGAACATTCTTTTTAGTGCCCGCCCACTCAAAAGCGAATTTTGTTTCTTCTTCACAATTAAGTCCGTATCCTGACATTATTATGATCCGAGGCTTTTTAGCCGTAGGTACTGAAATTTTCGAATGTATTTTTACTTTTGTTTTTTTCATTTGATTTTACGAAATCATGTCGCGCAATTGATTCTGCTGAATCATGTCGCATTCTCCTTTAAAATGCGACTAAAGTGCGACGCTAGTAAACTTCTTGTTGGTAACATTTTTCACAATACACTATCTCTGGTCGATCGGGTGCGTAGCTTGTTTCAAATTTATTAATACAATTTCCATCATGATTATGATTTTCCTTATCGCACATACATTGTCTATGGTACAGTCTTGGTAAATTCACCATTGAAAATCTTTCTAAGTGGCGGCACTCAAAACAATAACGTGGAACAGCAATACCAAACTTACGTAAATAAATAAGTTCATTTTCCATTACCCGAAAAGCTTTTTTACACATTGTACATTCAATAACTTCGTTAACAAAAGAATCCTGAATATCATTAATTGAATCGGGAATATCTTTTTCACGTTTTGTTATAGTATATTCACTTTGTTTCATTTCTGCAAAAAACCAACCTTCTTTTTCTATTTCCTCTTTACTCTTAGGAAAATAATCTTGGGCAATAGTTTTATTATATGCAAAGGGTGAAAGCTCTACAGGAAAATAATCACCGAAAGAATGTATACGCCCTTTTTTATCGATAAAAGGTACTTTTTTCATTTGTTCAATAATTTTGTCTTTTAAAATTAAATATTCTTCTTTTGAATATTGTTTATTAAAAACACAATAAGACTTTTTCTTTAAACACACACAACCAAAACAATTATTACAGCTGTGACAATTATATGAATACCACATATCTTGACTTCCCCACACCGTCGCCACAAAGAAACAACGCCCAGCTTCGTCTCCTGTATCAATCATTTCTAGACCGGTGGTAATAGAAGCCAAACCATGCCCATCATAACAATCTTCAACTCGATCAAGAGAGTTTGTAATATAACAACAATCTTTTATATGATTAGCTACGTCAAAACATTGTTTAAGATTAAAGGCATTGGTGATATTGTCACCAGTCACATTTTGAGAGTTTATTACTATCGCATAACGCCTTATCGTTTCTTTTTTTAGATTTTCGAAAGCATTTTTTGCTTTTTGTAGTCCAGACCAAGTACCAATTTCGTATTCTTCTAAACGCTTTTTATACTCCTCTTTAGAAAGTTGTTCGTTCATAAAACAATTTTGTTTATTTCGTAAATTTGAACACAAAAAACAGTCCATACATCCACGACAATTATAAAGGAATGCTGAACTCGAACAAGCTGTTGCGTATTCTGAAAAATAGACGGTGTTGCATTTTATACAAGCTATATCTCCATAACAAAACTGACATTCAAAAGTTGAGAACATATCAAGTGAATTTTTACAAGAATTACAACGAGAAGCATACATTATGTCTTCTCCCATCCACGAAGCAGAAACAAGATAAGCATTTTTAAATTCGCCAATATGATTGCCATATTTTGTATTCACGCATTTGCCGATAAAAAGTGCAGGCATGTAAGTTTCTTGCATAAGCTTATGAAATTGTTCAAAAAATGATTTAGAAAAATCATAATCACGACCACTTTCAAGTTCGTTCCAATTATCTCCCCACCATAAATCACGATCAATAACTTTAAAAGGGACTTCTGGCGCAAAGCAAGAAATAACATCTTTACCAGTTAAGGCACACTTACGACGATAAAGAGTACGTTCGTTTCTATAGCCAAATCGTCTTTGCATTCTGCATTCCGGACAAAAAGTAGGTGGTGAAACTTTTATTTTTTCATAAAAATTAAAATCTTCCACGTCTATGGCAAAGTTCTTTTTGCAATTCTGGCATATCGTAGATTGTGTTTTTATTTCTTCTTTCATAATTATATATACATCTCTAAATTATCATATACGCCATGGCTGATATTGGCTTACTTCATACTATTTGAAAAACTGTGGTAAATACCATGTAATTTTTTAACAGTTGTTTCAATCATCTTTTTCCCACCACGACGGGCAAGCTTTTCATCTAGAACAATAACTTTTCCATCTTTTGTGGTTTTACCTAATTTAGTACAAGGAATATCTTTTATTATTTTCTCAAATTGTTTTATATTTTTTGGAGCAACAGATACAAGAATTCTGCCCTGACTTTCAGAGAAAAGCTTTACATCTGTAGACTTTGCGTTGCCTACTAATTTCTCAAGAGATATTTTACATCCGATCATTCCACCAACGCAGGCTTTCGCTAGTGCAATTCCCAGTCCTCCAGAAGCTACGGAAATGGTCGAACGGATCAATTCGTCCGAAATAAGCCGTTCGGCAACTCGATAAGTTTTTAGATTTTTCTTTAAATTAACCTTGGGTACATTGTTGCCAATAAAATTTAACATTTTGAAATATTCTCCTCCACCCAATTCATCATATGTTTCTCCTAGTAAATAAATTACATCACCACTATTTTTAAACTCAGGAGAAACAGTTTTAGAAATATTTGGCATTATGCTAATGGCGGAAATGAGAAGGGTGGGTGGTATAGAGATAGCCACAAAATTCCCTTTTTCATCATAACCTTTAAAATCATTAAACATACTATCTTTGCCGGAAATAAATGGTGTACCATAGCCTATAGCATAGTCATAACAAGCTTTTACTGCACCTACAAGCTGTTTTAGGCGTTTTTGATCATATGATGAGCACCAACAGAAATTATCTAAAATAGCCAGCTCTGAAAGTGTTCCACCCGCAGATATAATGTTTCTAATTGCGGTATCAATAGCACAAGCGGCCATATGATAAGTACTGATATCTCCATAGGAAGGATAAACACTGGAAGCTAGTACAACTCCTTTATTTGAATTTAAAACTGGACTAAAAACTTGCGCATCGGTATTTATACGGCCAGCTCCCGAGAGGGGTTTTAGCACCGAAGATCCTTGAACTTCGTGATCATATTGTTCGGAAATGAAAGAAAATCCATTGATATTTTTATTTCCAAGTAATTTTTCTAAAATTTCTGTATAAGATTTTTGTATCTTCAGTATTGGCTCAGTATTTTTATAAACAACTGGAGCCGTTGTCAGCATGTGTTTAGGAAGCCCATTATGTAAAAATTCCATATCTATATCCATTATTGTTTTTCCTTTCCATTGAACGACAGCTTTTCCAGAATTTGTGAACTCTCCTATAACAAAAGCTTCTACTCCACGACTTTCCATTAATTTATGAAAAACTTCCCATTTTCCTTTTGGGACTGCGAGAGTCATCCGTTCTTGTGATTCTGAAATCCAAATTTCCCAAGGACGAAGACCAGGATATTTTAGCGGAACTTTTTCTAAATAAACTTTTACTCCCCCGCACTCTTTTGCCATTTCTGCTACTGAACAAGAAATTCCTCCAGCTCCATTGTCTGTAATACTGTTATATAAATTCATATCTCGTGCTTCTTTTACTATAGCATCACTTAATTTTTTCTGAGTGATTGGATCTCCGATTTGCACGGCGGTTGCCGGAGAATTTGAGTCCATAGCAACAGAAGAAAATGTTGCCCCGTGAATTCCATCTGCTCCAACTCTTCCCCCTACCACTACCACATAGTCCCCTTTTCGCGCTTTTTTGAGATGTGAAAATTTTCCATTAATTTTTCTTGGAATAATCCCTACAGTACCAGCAAAAACTAAAGGCTTGCCCCTGTATCTATCATCATAATGAACAAAACCAGAAAGAGTTGGGATGCCAGAACAATTTCCACCAACATTTATACCCTTTATCACACCTTCCATAATGCGTTTAGGTAATAACATTTTGTTTTTTAAATCTTTGTCGCGGAAAAGTGGTCTTGTGTCGTACGGATTACCAAAACAAAAACCATAAACATTAGCCACCGGCTTGGCCCCTAGCCCAAAACCAATCGTATCTCGATTTACGCCCACAATTCCGGTAATTGCTCCACCGAAAGGATCCAAGGCTGAAGGACTGTTATGTGTTTCTACTTTATGCGTTATTAAATAATTTTTATCAAAAACTATTCCACCAGAATTATCATTAAATACAGAAACACAAAAATCTTTTTTCTTTTTATTTTTTCTAATTAGATTAGTGGCACCTTTAATATATGTTTTGTATAAACCATCTTTTATATCATCAATTGGATTCGCGAAAATAGTATGTTTACAATGTTCAGACCAAGTTTGCGCCAATGATTCAATTTCAATATCAGTTGGTTCCCTTTTTAATTTTTTGAAATGCTCTTTGATTACTTTCATCGACGATAAATCAAGAGCAAGTGGCCCACGATGTAGGCCATTGTTTTCCATTATTCCCATTTTCCCAATTTGTTCTAATTCTTCGTCTGTCATTTTTGAAAGCGGTACTTTAATAACGGGAATAGTTTTTTTAAAAATTACCTCAGGAACTTTTAAAGGAAAACCATTTTTTTTCTTTATTTCTTTAAAACTTGCAATATAAGAACGTTCAATTAAAGGATTGTGTAAAGAAAAAGCAATTTCTTTTACCTTATCTTCATTTACATGATCGTAGATTAAAAAAATTTTAGAAGTATAAACAGCTAAATCAGAATTATTTTTAAGATGCAGCAAGTCAGTGATGGTTTCTTTGACTGTATGTCCGACATTGTCTGTAACCCCAGGCTTAAATCCTATTTCAATAGCATAAGTAAATCCTTTAACCGAGGGAAATTTATTTATAGAAAAATCTTCAAGGATAGAGTTAGTTAAAGCCTCAGCAATTTTACTGATTTTTTCATTTCCTAATTTGTGTGAAATTAGATAAGAATTAATGAAATTAACTTTTCCTTTAGGTGTCACATATATCCGAGAAATCATATAGGTATATTATACTAATTCTAAATTATTAACCAGAACAAGATAATGAGAATTATTATTGGACAGTTTTTCTAATAGTTTAAAACCTAATCCTTCAACTAGTTTTTCACTAGTAATATTTTCGCTCTTGATACGAGCCCAAAGCTTAACATGAGGAGCATTTTTGAAATAAGTATTTATTGAAAAAGCTAAAAATTCTTTTATTAATCCTTTTCCTCGAAAAGGTATATACGAACGCCATGCAGATGTGTGCCAGTTACCTTCATGTTCAGGTAATGAGTCTGGCCCAAACCAAACTAAAGCAGCTAAGGCATTTGTATTTTTGTGAACAAGAACAAAAGGAGTACGATTTTTTCTATACCAGTCTTCATAAGATCCTTTTCCAAAACGATTTTTATCTACAGTATTTTTCTGTAGATCAATATCATTTCCATCTAAGGATAAAGTTTTAAGCTGTATGACCATTTCTTTATTCAATCCGACAAAGATATAAAAATGTTCTCCATCTCTACTAATAGCCTCACCAATTTCAATAGTTTGATAAATTGGTAATGGAAATGATAATTTTTTTAAATCTGTTTGTGGAATAATTTCCATAATTTTAATCTTCTAAAGTTGTTAAATCGCCAACATCTTGTCCTAATTCTTGCGCTTTAAGTATTCGACGCATAATCTTACCACTTCTAGTTTTAGGTAAACTGGCTATGAATTCTATCTCTTCTGGCACGGCAAATGAAGCAATTTCCATTTTTATATATTTTTGAATATTTAGTTTCAAAACGTCATCACCTTTTATATTTGATTTTAGCACAACGAAAGCCTTAAGCTTTTCCCCTTTAAGCTCATCGGGTTTAGAAATTACAGCCGCTTCAACAATTCCATTAAAAGAAACTAATAAGTTTTCTACTTCTGCAGTTCCAATGCGATGACCAGATATATTTATTACATCATCACTGCGACCTAGAATTTGAATATAACCGTCCACATCTTTAATAGCAAAATCTCCAGTAAAAAATACTTTACCAACCTCATTCCAATATTGAATAAAACGATCCGAATTTTCCCAACAATTAACTAAAGCTCCGGGCCATGGTTTTTTTACTACCAAAAATCCTTTTTCATTAACCGGCATTTCTTCTCCATTTTGATTTATAATCGCAACATCAATCCCATAAAAAGGCAGACCAGCTACGCCAGGTTTTTCTTCTAATCCCGGTAAGGTCATAATCATATGCCCACCTGTTTCAGTTTGCCACCAAGTGTCAACAATTGAACATTTTTTATTACCAATAAATTCGTAATACCATTTCCAAACTTCGGGATTAATTGGCTCACCAACTGTCCCTAAAATTCGCAGTGAACTAAGGTCATGCTGCTTGCAATACCCTTCTCCGTATTTTTTAAGCATTCGCAGAGCGGTAGGTGAGGTATAAAAAATATTAACTTTTTCTTGTTCAATAATTTTATACCAATTATCTGGTTTGGGATAATCCGGAACACCTTCTACTAAGAGAACAGTTAAACCCTTAGATAAGGGTCCATAAGTTACATAACTATGACCAGTTATCCATCCTGGGTCTGCTGTGCACCAATAAATATCATCTGACTTAATGTCAAAAGCAGTTTGTAGAGTATATTGTGCGTAGACTAAAAATCCACCAGTAGTATGTACTATACCTTTAGGTTTACCAGTAGAACCAGAAGTATAAAGAACAAACAAGGGATCTCCACTATCCATAATTTCTCCTTCACAAACATCGCTTTGCGGATTTAATAAATCATAGAAATCAATTTCCTGCTCATTCACAGAGCTAACTTTTTCCTCGTCTCGATTTAAAACTATCAGTTTCTCTATAAACTCCAAATCTTTTATTGCTTCTTCGGCAACTGGTTTTAATAATTTATTTTTTCCACGTCGTAAAGTCCAAGTAGCCGTAATAACAACTTTGGCTTTTAAGCTCTCTGCTCGTTCACGTAAAGCATTAGCACTAAATCCAGCGAATACCACACTATGAATTGCGCCAATTCTAGCACAAGCTAACATGGCTATAATTTGTTCAATAACCAAGGGCATATAAATCAAAACCCGATCTCCTTTCTTTACGCCCAATGATTTTAACCCGTTAGAAAATTTATTAACCTGTTTTAATAAATCCCGATAATTAATTGTTATTCTTTCGTTGTTTTCATTTAAATAAATTAAGGCAGTTTTTTCTCCTAGCCCTGCTGTAACATGACGATCTAAACAATTATAAGTAGCATTTAATTTCCCTCCTACAAACCATTGATAATTTGGGAATTCCCACTTTAAGACTTTATCCCATTTTGTAAACCATTCAATCGTCGTTTCTGCAACATTTGCCCAAAATTTTTCTGAGTCTTGAATAGATTCAGCGTAAATTTTTTGAAATTGTTTGTTAGTAATCATTAAAAATTAAAGGTAAGTTATTCCACGGTCACACTTTTTGCTAAATTACGAGGTTTATCAACGTCATTCCCTCGCTCTGTAGATATATAATATGCTAAAAGTTGCATTGGGATAAAAGCTAAAATTGGAGTTAATATTTCAAGAGTTTTCGGGATATAGATTACATCATCAACGATATTTTTTAATTCCTTATTCCCGTCAGTGGTCAGAGCTATAACTAAACCTCCGCGAGCTTTAATTTCTTGTATCGAACTCTTCATTTTTTCATACATACTGTCCATTGGCGCTATTACAATGGATGGAAAATTCTTATCAATAAGAGAGATCGGACCGTGTTTTAATTCTGCGGAATTACATCCTTCAGCATGAATATAAGAACATTCTTTCATTTTCAAAGCTCCCTCCATGGCAGTGCCAGCATTATATTTTCTACCGAGAATAAAAAAGTTATTATATTTTTTATATTTTTTAGCTAATTTTTCAATTAACTTTGCATTTTTTAGAATTTTTTCAACAAGGGCAGGAAGCCTTTCTATTTCTTTCAGAATTTCTTGACCTTTTGATTTTGAGAGGCCACGCATTCTTCCAAAATAAAGAGCAAGCATAATAAGGAGGAGCACCTGGGAGGTTGATGCTTTAGTTGAGGCGACTGCGGTCTCTGGCCCAACGTGATTATAAATACCAGCATCTACTTCTCTAGCAATACTTGAACCAATGACATTTACCACTCCTAAAGTTAACATCTTTTCTTTTTTTGCTTTTTTGATAGCGTTTAATGTATCAGCAGTTTCTCCAGATTGTGAAATAGCAATGAGTCCAGTATCTAATGGTTCTGCAATATTACGATAAGTAAATTCTGAACCATATTCTACCTTCGTTGGAATATTAGACAACTCCTCGAAGGCATATTCACCTATGAGCCCAGTAAAACGAGCAGTTCCCATACCTGTTATTGTTAGACGTTTTAAATTTTTAATTTCTTTTTCAAATTTTTCCAATCCACCAAATTTTATATTACCTTTATTTAAAACAATCCGGCCTCGCATCGTATTACGTAAGGATTCTGGTTGATCAAAAATTTCTTTCAACATAAAATGTGGAAAACCACCTTTTTCTAATTCTTCGATTTTTGTTTCTAAGATGTGAACATATGGATTTTTTATTCCATTGTTTTTTATTGATTTTATTTTTAGAGTAAGTTTTTTATTTTTTTTATTTATGATGGCTATTTCTCCATCTTCTAAATAAACTACTTTATTCGTATGTTCAATGATAGGAGTGGCGTCAGAAGCCACAAAAAATTCACTTTTGGATTTACCTTTACCAATGCCGATGACAACAGGGCTACCCATTTTGGCTATTACCATGGTTTCCGGTTCATTTTTAGACAAAACTAAGATTGCGTAAGCTCCAATAACTTCCGCCAAAGCAAGACGCACTGCTTCGTCAATGGCAACTTTTTCGTGTTTTTTTATATCTTCAATTAAATTGGCCAATACCTCAGTATCAGTATCGCTTTTAAATTTATACCCTTTACTCACTAATACTTTTTTTATAGAAAGATAATTCTCAATGATACCGTTATGAACTATCACAATATCTCCTCCATTAGATAAATGTGGATGAGAATTTAGATCTGATGGTATGCCATGGGTTGCCCAACGTGTGTGTGCGATACCTACTCCACCTGAAAGTTCATTACTATTTTTATTTTTAATAAATTTAGATAATTCTGCAACTTTCCCCTTTTTCTTATAAACAGAAAAATTACCTTTATCAAGCAAGGCAATTCCAGCCGAATCATAACCACGATACTCTAATCGCTCTAGTCCTTTAATTAAAATTGGCCAAGCTTCTTTTGTTCCGATGTATCCAACAATCCCACACATCGTTAAAATATAGCAAAAAAATGGAATTTAGGCTAATATTTACAAATGGAACCTATGATAAAAAATATTGTGACAATAGGCGGAGGAACAGGAAGCTATACTGTTTTATCTGGTTTGAAAAATTTACCAGATGTTTCTTTGACTGCGCTTGTCTCTATGTCAGATAATGGCGGTTCAACAGGGGTACTAATGGATGAACTTGGAGTCTTGCCTCCTGGAGACGTTAGGCAATGCTTGGTTGCCCTAAGTGAACATAGCGATATTGTTCGCAAGTTAATGAACTATCGATTCAATGAAGGAACTTTAAAAGGGCACAATTTTGGCAATATTTTTCTTGCAGCCTTAGAAAAAGTTACTGGGGATTTTGGAAAAGGAGTAGAAATCGCATCAGAGATTTTGAAAGTTAATGGAAAGGTTATTCCTGTAACAAATTACAAAGCTGAATTAGTAGCTTCACTTTTAAATGGAAAAGTATTTAAAGGAGAAGACAATATCCAAAATGCCAATTTGCAAGCTGAAGGAATAAAAGAAATTTTTTACAAAAATGAAGTTTTATTAAATGAACACGCTAAAGTAGCTATTCTAAAAGCCGATTATATTATTCTTGGTCCAGGAAACTATTTTTGCTCCATTGTACCTAATCTAATAGTAAGTGGTTTTAAAGAAGCTGTTATAGAAAGTAAGGCAAAGATTATTTTACCAATTAATCTTACGAATAAATTAGGACATACCACTGATTGGAAAGTGAGTAATTATGTAAATGATATAGAAAAATATCTAGGAAAGTTAGTTGATATTATTTTAGTTAATAGCGAAGAACCATCCTCTTCCCAAATGGAGCAATATAAACTAGAAGAAGGAGAAGGGGTATTTATAGAAGATGATTTTAGGGATAGTAGGGTAGTTCGAACTCCCCTTTTATCTCATATAGTTTTCAAGAAAAGTTCTGAGGATGTTATTCCAGTTACAAGAGGATTTATTCGTCATGATTCTCTTAAATTAGCAGAATGTATAGCTAAAATAATAAACAAATAAGATGAAGTATATTTTTGATTTTGACGATGTGTTATTCAATACTTCTTGTAATCCAAAAAATTTTAGAGAACATATATATTCCTCATTAGAAAAAGCCGGTGTGCCACATAATCTATCAAAAGAATATGTTGAGAAAGAACGATGGAATAAATTTTCATTAAAAAAAATGCTGGCTCATTTTTCCGTAAATGAAAATATGTATAAAGAGATAATGGGTAAAAATAAAAGTTTTGTTAAAAATGAATTAATTACATGGATAAAAAAACTTGGAAAATCAAATTGTTATGTTGTTAGTTATGGTGAAGCAGAATATCAAATAGATAAAATAGAGCGAACAGGAGTGTCCTCTTTGTTTTCAGAAATAATTGTTGTATCAGGAAGTAAAAAAGAAGCAATAGAAAAAATATGCACTAAGCATAAAGAAGAAAAAGTGGTATTTATTGATGATAAAGCTAAGCATTTTGAAGATCTTGATTTTAAAAAATATCCTAATTTAAAAACGATTCTTTATACAGGACAAAATGCTAAGAGCCTTATTATGAATGAAATAAATGAATAATTTTCTCTATTTTACCCCTATAGCGAGCGTAGGTTCGGTGTTTGTTTGAATTATATTAAAGCGTAAACTGCCAATATTTTGATTTTGCTCAGTCTTAATATTTACTCGCCATTTACCAGACGCTAAGTTTATTCGCATAGAGTATGTACGGAAACCACCATCTCGCCCACCGATAACAGGTAAATTTATTACCCTTTCGGTTATCCATTCCTTTTGTATTTCATCGTAATGTTGCCATTCGTGCAAAATCGTAAGGTTAAGATTTTTAGGAGAAAAAATAGCACTAAAAGCATAGACAGGAGCTCCATCAATTTGTTGGAAATTTGGATATAAATTGAAAAAGCCTCTCCATCCATAATTCTCATAAGTAATGTCATAATTCCCCTCTCTGTTTTTTTGAATTGAATGATACATCCCAGCATCTTTAAGAGAAAGTGGAATAGGCGGAATTAAATTTGTGAAATATAAAAAGTTAACTAAAATAAAAATACCTAAAATCAAGGATATAATTAATTTTTTACTTTCCGTGAATTTATCTTTTATAAAATAAAATAAAATCTTTAAGAAAATAACAATAAAAATTAAGCTTAGAAATCCAGAAAGTAGAAATACCCAATCGCCAATTTTATGTAACACTACCGGTACTAAAAAAATTGCGAATGAATAAACAGAAAGAAAAAATAAACTTATTTGGAAACTAAGCCTAATATAGTGTCGTTTTAAAGATTCGTTAGCGATAAAAGCGCCAACTAAAAGAGCAATAAATGGCCAAGTTACAAAAATATCAGCACTTCGAAAATAAAAAACTAAATAAGTGGAAAGAATTCCTCCAAAGAAAAACTGCAATATATTAACGTACCAAAAATGGGCTTTTTTTGGATCTTTCTCATTACCACCTTCGTTTTCTTTTAAATGTATTAAGGTTATAAAAATCCCAATAATAAGAAGGTGTCCTAAAATCCAAAGATTTTCCCATAAAGTATCTACTCGTTTGAGTGTTAATGCGTCAAAAACGAATCCAGCTACCAAAGATAGAGACGAAATTGGGCGTTCAAACTTGCCATAAAAATTACGAATATAGTGTATAGGAAACATATTTTTATTTTACTTCAGTAAATACAACAGGAATTTCAATTGAATCATCCTTTTCTGACAAGCCAGATGGATTATCTTTTTGTAATGTTAATGCTCCTTTATTGCTATATGCTTTTTTATCTACATCAAATGTAAGGGTTGCCTCAAATGGGACAAATTCTGTTGTCATCCAATCTCCTTGTGCTTGGGCAACTCCCTGTGCAATTATTAATCCATCCCAATTAGTCAAAACTACCGGAAAACTTGCTTCAAAAAACCAATTACCTCGTGCTTTTCCTTTTATAACAAGTGGGCTTGAAATATTTTGATTTGGTTGAGGATAATCAACTTGAATGAGATCAGCTTTTGTTGTTGTCTTATTTGGAACGGGTATTATATTTTTTGAAGCTTCAGATGAAAGAATTCTATCAACCAATTTCGGTACCCAAATTTGTTGAGTGCACAACAAGAAAATACCAATGATTATTAAGATAAGTAAAAATATTCTGATGAATTTCATATTTTATTTTTTCCACCTAGGAGCGAAACCAATCATCCAAGTATAGAATTTTGCTAGAATTGGATTCGTGCCTTTCTTTCGCATCTCTTCATATGAACCTTTTTTAAATTCATTTACATCATTTCCTTCATAGGTAAATTTACCATCTTTAAAACAATAACTGCAGTATTGGTCGGACCCACTTTGACCAGGGTCTTTACTAAGAGGCATCATACAACTTTCACAATTGTTATTTTTCATATAATTTTTGTGGCGTTACTTTTAATAGATATATTATACTAGATTATTTACTTTATTGAAAGTCTAATAATGATCTTTTTATAAAAAATAGTGACTAAAATTAAAGAAAGGCAGACACACATGATGTAATCTGCCCTTCGAGATTTTTTGGGAAACAAATTTTGGCTATTTGTCTCTATTAATTAAATTTTTTTCTTAGTGAAGAAATCATTAAAAGAGTCGGGTTTTCCTATTATTTTCTTCCGCCCCGTTGTGAAGTTGTAAATAGCCGGATGAAAAAATAAATACTCAGCCTTAGGGCGTAATGATTCCATTTTTAGCATAAGTGCATCTTTTGAATGCACCCAGGCAGAATCACTGCTCCCCTTAATAAAATACCCGCATTTATTAAAGTAAGCCTTCTCTCCATGTTCCAACAGCTCAAGGATAATTCCTTCTTCCACAACATCCATTTTTTCTTTCTTTCTTTTCTTTTTAGGCTGAACTGTCGCCATTACGTATCCTCCTTTTTTTGTAAGAAACAAATAGCCGAAAATACTTTACCAGAAAAATGGTGTGTTGTCAAACAAGATTAAAATATAAATTTTAGAATAAAGAAAATGAATCCCCCGACAAAAGCTGCTGCTGGGATAGTAAACACCCACGCCCAAACAATACGAAAAGTTGTTTGCCATCGTACCGACGACATTCTCTTTGTTGCTCCTACCCCTGAAATTGCTCCAGTAATAATATGAGTAGTGGAAACAGGAATACCAAAATGTGTCGCTAAGAAAATACTAATAGCACTAGCCGTTTCTGCGCAAACACCATCTAACGGTTTCAATCGTACAATTTTTTGACCCATTGTTTTTACAATCCTCCATCCCCCCATTAAAGTACCGAGCGCAATAGCTGCTTGTGCAGATAAAACAACCCATAGTGGAATAGTAAAAGTTTTAATATATCCAACAGAAAATAACAAACTAGTGATAATGCCCATTGTTTTCTGTGCATCATTGCCACCATGACCCAGGCTATAAGCTGCAGCAGAAACAAGTTGCATACGTTTAGACCAGGTGGTTACAGGTTGTGGTGAAGCATGTTTTTTTTCTAAAACACGCATAGTGATATACATAAACAACATACCAAGAAGGAATCCTATAATAGGAGCTAGAAAAATAAATATAATTATTTTAATAAAACCACCTAAAATAATTACCCCGAATCCTGCATTAACAATAGACGCGCCAATATAACCACCAATTAAAGCATGAGAAGAACTTGTAGGTAAACCCAAAAACCAAGTTATTAAATTCCAAATAATAGCACCCAATAAACCTGCCAAGACAACAAAAGGAGTAACTGTTTTTAAATCTATTAGACCTTTTCCTATGGTACTCGCTACTCCCGTACCAAAAACTAGAAAAGCAATAAAATTAAAAAAGGCCGCCCAGCACACAGCTTGTCTGGGAGAGAGGACACGAGTAGAAACAATAGTAGCAATAGAATTAGCTGAATCATGGATACCGTTAGTAAAATCAAAAATTAAGGCAATAACTATAATGAAGATCACCAGCAGAAGAGTTGTACTGACCATAAAATTTTAACTTGATTTAACTAAAATTCCCTCAATAATGTCACTCACTTTCTGATATTTGTCTAAAATATTTTCCAAGCATTCTAAGATTTCTTTTTCCTTCATTATTATGATTGGATCTTTCTCTTTCTTAAATAATTGAGAAATAGCTTTAGCAAAAGCTTCATCGCCTCGATCTTCTAAGTCGTGCATGAATTTTTTTATTTGATAAAGTTCAGGAGTACATTTTTGTTTTTCTAGGCAAACAATTAATTTTTCTGTATTAACTGCTCCCTGCTTAATAAGATCAGAAAATTCTTCAAAAGAAGAAATTTTATTGGTAATTTCATAAAGATAAATGTAATGTACTACGTTTTCAGTTAAATCAATAATGTCATCAAGCTCATGAGCCAAGAGGTAAATATCTTCTCGGTCAAAAGGAGTAATAAATGTTTTATTCAATAAATCGACTATTTGATAAGTTTTTTGATCAGCTAAATGTTCAATTTTTTTAGCCTCCTGCGCATATCTTTCGAAATCCTTAAATTCCTTAGAAAACCGCACTAACAATGTAGATATATTACTTAAATCATTCCCTACTTCTTTAAATAAATTAAAAAATTCTGAACTTTTTGGTTTAAAAAATTTCATATTCTATTGGATTAAAATTTTACTATACTATACCCCTTTAAAAATTAAAAACAACTATTTCAGCATTATTTCCCACTCTCATAGGAGGCCCCCATGTTCCTACTCCGTTTGAAGTAAATACGTCCATTTTATCTACTTTGTGAAAACCATAATCATAACCCTTATAAATTAAATTTGTAAATATATTAAGAGGAAACATCTGGGCTTGATGAGTATGTCCCGAAATTTGGAAAGAAATGCCTGCTTGTGCAGCTTGCGCTAATTGAAAAGGCTGGTGCTTTAAAAGAATAATTGGTTTACTTTTATCTATATTTAAACTTGAAAGAATAATGTTAAACTCAGCAACATTTGTAGAGTCTTTGTCATTTACACCTATTATCTGTACTCCGTCTATTATAATCATTTCATTATCGAGAATATGAATTCCTGTACTGCTTATTGCATTCAAGTAAACTTTATTATTGCGAAATTCTTCATGATTTCCTGTAATGAAATACGTACCAAGTGCCGGATGTAATCCTGTAAAAGGTTTTACAATGTCAATTTCATCTACTTTTGTTCCATCATAAAGATCCCCTCCAATAAAAACGATGTCTGGATTTATTTCATTTATTTTGTTTACTATGTTTTGAGTAAAATTTGTATCATATATAACTCCTAAATGTAAATCACTAATCCATACAGCTTTTTTCCCTTGCCAACTAACCGGAAGATTAGGTAGAGCGACATTTATGTTTTTTATATTTATATAGCGTGCATGAATGAGACCATAAATTCCGATAATAATAGCAATAATAAGACATAAAATGCCGAACCATTTTAATGAAATATTTACTCCAAATAGTCTCAACATTTCTAGGGTTAGAATGTATATACAAGAAAATAAAAATAAGTAAAAAGCAAAACCAAGCCATGAAGCAGAAGTTATATAAAAAATACGAGTAAATGAATTATTAAAATTAAAAGTTAATATTGATGCAATAATAAAACTAAGGCAAAGAATCGTTAAAATAATTCCTATAATTATTCGCTCAACTGAAGAAAAAGAAAATAAAGAAATAATTACTTTATAAATAACAAAATGCGTCAAAGCAAGGACAAAAGAAACTACAGAGAGAAAAATAATTATCATAGAAAGAAAAGTAAAATTGTAAAAACAACTACGAAGCAAGCAAAAAATCCAACAATTTTCCCAAAGAAAATAATAGCTTCTTTTCTTCGATTCTCTACAAGTAAATATAGAGATTCAGATAAAAATAAAAATCCCATCACTGCAGCTGACAATACAAATAGGCTTAACATAGTCATTGGAATAATTATAGTTTCGTTTTGGATCTTTAGGGCAGAACCCAAGACTTTTACAACGAAAACTATAACAACAATATAGCTAGCTGCCCCCAATGCATATAAAAATGGTTTTTTCATATTTTTATTATATCAAACTTATAGAAGAATAAGGATAATATTTTCATATTTCTTCTTGTGCTAAACCCCATTTTATTAATGTCTTATCCTCAAAAGGTTTAAATACAAATTGTTCCGCTAGCATACCAATTAATGCAATTATAATAATTCCAGAAAAAACCTTATCAAAAGCCAAAAACCATTGTGCATTCCAAATAAATCTTCCCAAGCCAGCAGCTCCGGAAACTAACATTTCAGCTCCAATCAAAGTTCTCCAAGCACTAGCAAATCCCATTCTAAGACCTGTAATTATTTGAGGTAATGCAGCGGGAATAATAATTTTGTACGTAATTTCAAACTTATTTAAACCAATGTTTTTTCCAGCCAGTATCCAGCTGATATTTACACTACGTACTCCGCTTACCACGTTATAAATTATTTTTTTAAAACTTGAGAGGAACACAATACAGATAACTGTTGTTTTTGTAAATCCCAAAATCAATATAATTACAGGTAACCAAGCTAGTGAAGGAACAATATATACTGCAGAGAAAAAAGGAAAGAAAATTTTACGCATTGTTGGATAACTCCCTATAAGGATTCCCAAAATAACTGCAACGATCGTTGCAAATCCAAAACCAACTAAAGCGATTTGAATGCTTCCCCACGCCAGCTGAAGCAATGTACCATCTTTGATAAGCCAAAAAAATGTTTGTGCGGTTGTAAATGGTGATGGTATCATCCATCTCGGAAAGAAAGAAAAATAATTACCAAAAAACCAGATAATAATAACAACTAAAAATGGAATAGAACCTAGCGCTATGTTTTTAATTTTCCGAGCCATATATTATTTTTTGCATTTTTTCTAGTTTTGATAAAAAATGTAAATCAAATATCTGATCAAGAGTAAGTGTATTTTTAATTCCTTTTGATGCACGTAAAAAATTTACTATATCAATAACTTCATTTGGATCTGACCACACAATATACCGAATACTTTTTTGCCAATTTTCCAATACTTGTGAAGTAGTAAAATTTGCAACGCCATCGGTTGCGTTTTGAATATTTCGAACTACAAGTGGTGCCGCATTCTGAGGATCCTTGGCAATAAAACTCTGTGCGTCAATTATCGAATCTATAACTTTTTCTATCTCTGCTTCATGGTTTTGTGCGTATTTTGTGTTTACCACCATATATGTGTGCGCATTAAAGACTCTGTCATATCTCTTTTCTTCCCATTCTTTTAATGGAATTGCCCCTGCTTTGATTAAAGAATCAGCGTTATATTTACTAGTTGGTATTGCATCAATTATTTTTTTTTGTAAAAGAGCAATCTCTTTATAATCTTTGTCAACATCTACAAACGTAAAATCAGATTCTTTTAACCCTTCTTTAGACGCTGCACGAAGAAACTCGAGTTTTGAAGTACCTGTCCCTCCACCCTCAATCTTTTTCCCGCGCAGATCACTAAATGACTGGATAGAGTCGTTCGGTCTTACAAATACAACAGTAGATGCTCTTGCTGTTGGGCCTATTATTTTAATTGGAGCTCCAGCATCAATAGTGATCAGAGCGCTAGAAATACTAAGAAGGGCCACATCAATTTTCCCCGTTGCAAGTGCAAGGCCTATTTCTGAACCAGATTTAAAAGATACTAGCTTGGTTGATACTCCATGCTTATTAAAAAAATCCCCCTCGTATGCCACCATTACTGATCCGTAATTGAGACTATGACCAGCATATCCTATTTTAAGAAACTCATCTTTTTTAAATTCCTGTTCAAATGTTATATATAGAAAAAAAATAAAACATAAGGCAAGAAATATACTGATGACTATAATTAAACTTTTTTTAGATTTACTCATATCACTTCTGTTTTTAATATTAAATCAATTAATGTTTCCTCTCTTTGATTTAGTAGTGTTTTTTCAAACTCTTGAAATAAATCTTCTTCAATTTTTTCTTTAAAACGAACATATTGTGGATCTGAAGAATGTCGTGGATGTGGTATATTAATGTCATAACGATTTTTAATTACTGCCGGACATGAACTCATTACATATATTTTGTTTGAAAGATATAAAGCCTCACTTACACTATGTGTAACAAATAATACTGTTTTTTTTGTCTTTTCACATATCTCTAAAAGACTTTTTCGCAAATATTTACGTTGCTGTGGATCCAGTGCGGAAAAAGGCTCATCCATAAGCAGAATTTTTGAATTTACAATCAACGCTCGGGCGATAGCAACTTTTTGTTTCATCCCTCCAGAGAGTCTGTGAATATGCCAATTTTTAAATTGAGTAAGTCCTACTAAGTCAATATATTTTGTTGTAAGCTCCTTTTTTTCTTTATCGCTTAAATCGCTTTTTTCTAAACTGAAGAGAACATTATCATAAACGCTTTTCCATGGAAGTAGCACGTAGTCCTGGAAAACCATCATTCTATCAGTACCGGGCCGAACAATAGAATTATTATTAATTAAAACTTGTCCAGATGTTTTTTCTATAAAACCAGCAATTAAATAAAGAAGAACTGATTTTCCACAACCACTTGGTCCAACTATGGAAACAAAATCTCCTTCATTCACATCTAGAGTAATATTCTTTAACACTTCAAACGGTTTTCCAACGTCAAAAGTCTTTTTAACATCATTTAGAATTAATGTTTTGACCATGTATTATAATACTACAACCTTTAAGTCTATTTGCAACTTTAAAATAACAGTTTTAATACTTTGCTGACATCCTCGTGATAGAACTGTACAATTCCTTACCCGGTAAAGCTTCCCTGCTCTATTTTATTATATCAAAACGACGCATCTCGAGCGACTATTTGGGATAAGTATCATATTTACCTTCATCCATCGCTTTCTTTACAGAATCATAATGTTTGTATCTTTTTCTAACATCTCTTTTTATAAAGAATATTATTATTAACCTCAAAATTATTAACAATATTATTGTTAAGATGAGAACTAGAATAAAATTCCTAATTCCTAATTGAAAATGAAATAAATGCAGTACTGTTCCTATAAAAAAGATTATTATTCCAATCCATCCATCCCAAAATGATCTCAATTGTGACTCATATACAAACGGATTTCCACCATATAAAGTTTCAGAGTCGACCCCTATCCTTCTTTTAGATCGGAAAACTATGGAAAAAACAATAAAGATAGTCGCAAACAGATCTAAAATGTATCCAAGTGAGGTTGAACTAAAATCCATTTTTAAATAATAACATATTTATTTTTCATAAAACTATTATATCAAAATAAAACTAAAAGTACCTTCTGCTAAATAAACAAGGACCGTCCTTGTTTATTTAAATCTTTGGCACAGAAATATCGGTTTCCTCTATTTCTTTTTCCTGTACTTCTAGATATTTACCTCTTTTTAATTGTATTGCCCCGAACAAAGCAGCTACAATTGCAGCTACCCCTCCTAGAGCCACGCAGTATCTAGCTCCCATATGTTCTCCGACCCAACCAATGATTGGGCTCCCTATTGGAGTTGAACCGAGAGATGCCACTGCCCAAAGAGCCATGACCCTGCCTCGCATAGAAGGAGAACTTTCAAGTTGAATTGTAGTATTTCCTGAAGAATTAAAATAGATAGAAAAAAAGCCAACTCCTATTAACAACAAAATCGCCATCAAGATATTTTGAGCCATTGAGGCACCTAAAACAAAAAGTCCTAAGAAAAAAGCTCCAGTAACAATAGTCACAGAACCAGTTTTTTTACGACTAGCAATAAATAATCCACCGATGACTGCACCTATTCCAATAGAAGAAGTCAGTAATGTAAAAGTTCCTGCATCTCCATGAAAAGTAGATTGTGTCAAAAGTGGCAAACTGACACTAAATTCATAAGTCAAAGTTCCAATGATTGCCATCATAATAATCGTGTCTTTAATTACTGGAGAGTTTTTCACATATTTTAGGCCTTCTATAACTTGTCCTTTTTTCTTTTTTACCAGAGGAGAAGGGAATAATTCTTTTGAGTGCATCATAGACAAAGAAATGATGACCCCTATAAAAGAAATTGCATTTAGGATAAAACAAAATCCAATTCCAACAGATAAGATTAAAATACCAGCTAGGGCAGGCCCAACAACTCGAGCGAGATTTATTTCAATTGAATTTAAAACAATAGCATTATGTAACTTGTCCTTACTTACCATTTCAACAGCGAAAGTCTGTCGTGTCGGATTATCTACTGTATTTATCAAACCCAAACAAAAAGCAAAGATATAAATCATCCATAACTGTACTGTACCTATAAGTACTAAAATTCCCAAAATTAAAGCGAATATACCATAAGCGGATTGGGTAAAAAATAATAATTTTCTTTTTGGAAATCTATCTACTAAAAGTCCTCCCCAGGGTCCAAGAATAAGCATCGGCAAATATTGTAAGGCAAGGACAAGCCCCAAGGCTGTACCAGAACCAGTTAATTTTAATACAAGCCAAGATTGAGCAACTGTCTGCATCCAAGTTCCAGGTAAAGAAATAGATTGACCAATAAAATATAATCTGTAGTTTCTTATCTTAAGTGATTCAAAAGTTTTTTTCTCAATTCTCATAAAAATGCTGGCTGGGTGTCTGGAATGACGTTGGAACCGCTATTAATGTAATTTAACGATCTTTTTTGTCACTGAATCAACAAATAATCGAAATGCTGGACGATTCTCTTTTTCGTAAATAATTTTTATTCCTAGTGTGTGTCCTTCAGGACAACTCAAATTTTTTCCCAAGATAGGAACTTTCTTTCCCGAGATTCTATCAATATACATTCTTCTTAAATTTCCTTGACCATCTTTCTGATACTGACAAATTTGTTTGCCACATTTTCTACAAAAAATATTCAAAAGTCTTGAATAACCTCCTCTAGCTTTTTTATATTTATCTTTTTTAAAAATAACTTTCTTCATAATTTAATTATAGCTTAAAAAGTGCTGGCTGGCAGTCTGGAATGATATCGGAGTCGTTTTATCTAACCAATACTTATAAATCCGTCATTATATTTACTTTTAATATCTACAATATTTCTGGCATTTAGGTTATTGTCACTAATAAATTTTTGTGAAGAATTCATAATGTCGTTGCAAAAAATATGTAAATTTATAATTAATTTTGTTGGTTGTAAAATCCCGTTATACTTATTGCCCCCATATAAATTAAATGAGAAGATTCTTTTTTAGATAAAATTTCAAATTTATCAATTATATCTTTCTTTGACTGAGATAAAACATTATCTGATCCTTCGTGTAAGATAGCACACCTAAAAGCATAGCAATCTTTACCCGTCATGTATCCTTTATATCTTGATAAATTATTATTAAACCATTCTTCATAGTCTTGCCCAGCGTGCTTACCCATTTTTACAGACAAACAAATATCAGGGATAGTCAGAACCATAAAAAGCGCAGCATAAAAATTTCCATCTTCTAGAGATTTTTTGATTTCAGAAAAAAGTGGTTCCATAAGTTAAGTATACTATTTATTAACCTAACAAGTGCTGGCTGGCGGTCTCGTGACAGAACCGTACAATTCATTACCCTGTAAAGCTTCCCTGCTCTATTTTATTATACCAAAACGACGCGTCTAGAGTATCCAGTTTATGCCACAGGTAAAAGTTTTTTCCTGAGTTTGTCAATTAAATTTTTAAAAATAGATTCGTTTTCAATTTTTGTTAATTGTAAATTAATTTTTGAAATATATTCTTGTTCAACAGGAAGATCACCAATTTCTTTTATTAATCCTTCTATTCTAAGATTAATTTTCCAACCATGTGTTTCAGCGTTAAATGGAACTCCTTTAAGTATTTTTTTGAATTCTAGATAATCATCTATAGCATTTTCAAGCAATTCAATGGAATAAATTATTGCGCCCATTTGTCCCTCTTTACTATACTTATAAACTTGTAATTCTTTAATTTTCTCATCCAGTTCTTTTATTCTTGCTTTAAATCCAGTATTTATCGCCTTAACTTCTTTGAGAATATCTTCTTTCATGGCGCTTATTTTTGCAGTAAGATCTTTGTCTAAATTAGCTAAACTATTATTAGCTTCAGATATAATAATTTCTTTAAGTTTTGTGTCCTTGTCTTCTGAAATACTTTCTATTTTTTCTAACAATATAGTATAAGATTCTTGAATTTTATTTTTTGTTTCTAGATCGATTTCATTTTTTTGTTGTTTAAAAATTGAAGTCACCATATTGGATTGATTTATTTTAAAATCATCGAGAGTTTTTTCAGACTGCTCCTTTGATTGATTTAATAAATCATGTGCTTCTGTTTTTAAATCTTCAATTTTTTTCTCTTGTTTACTTAAGGTTTCCTTTAATGGATTTAAATTGAAATAAACAAAAACCACACCAAGTACACCCAAAATGGCCACTGATATTCCTAAATATCCTAAATTAAGCTGTGCTATGTCTTTTGATAAATTTATTAATGTTAATGCTGAGACTTGATCCATATTATTTATTAATAATGATTTCTAAGCATCTAGAGCGTTCGAGACGCGCTCGAGGTGGCTGGGAGACTTGGAATCGAACCAAGATTCACGGCTTCAAAGGCCGCTGTCCTACCGTTAGACGATCTCCCAATATCTTTAAAACACTTAATTTATAGCATGAATCTTAACAAAAATCTATATATTAGTTGGCTATTAAAATCATAAGTGGTATAATTTATGCATACAAATTTGATATAATCATATTTATATATTAAAATTTATTTATGGAAACAAAAAATAAAGTACAGCATAAGGGGAAAAGATTAATTATAACTGGAATACCAACTATTGGTAAAACAAACTTAGCAAAACAGCTTGCGGAAGCAGTCGGGGGAATTTGTGTCTCCAGTGAAGAAATTCGAAATTATCTTAGATCAAATCCAAAATACACCGCTACTACATATTTTTGGAAAGACAAAAACAAGAGGGCGTATTATATAAAAACGCCTTATAATCAACAGTGGAAAAACCTTGTTACTCAATCTGAACAATTGTGGGAAGGAGTGTTGGAAAAAATAAATAGTTATAAAGACGAGGAGCGTCCCGTCATTTTTGAGGGTGTTGGTATGTTGCCACACTTAGTCCATCAAGATCTAGATTTTCCTTGTGTAGTGATTATCGGAATAAATCTTAAAGAGGTGATAGAAGCAAACAAAGAAAGGCCTGAATGGGACAGTGAAGAGCTTGAATTGCAATCAGTTGCTCTTTTCTTGGGCGACCAGCCATATTTTAAGAAAGAAGCTGAAAAATATAATTATCCCGTATTTAAAAACGATAGTGAGACTTTAAAGGAAGCTCTTAAGATTTTGCAATAGATATTATCTTCACAAGAGCAAGTTCTAGTGGTAATTCGGTAATAAACGCATTA
Organism: Minisyncoccota bacterium; assembly: GCA_041664285.1. GTDB lineage: Bacteria > Patescibacteriota > Minisyncoccia > Phycocordibacterales > UBA9973 > UBA9973. Next base: position 35,662 of record JBAYLA010000002.1, on the reverse strand, counting down.
TCCATGCTTTGATATGCTTCAAGTAAAATAGACAGTGCCCCTGATCGAAGCATGCCCTCCTTGTCTTTTTTAATTAACTCCTTCAAAAATTCTAAATCTGTTTCCCCTAAATCCCCTGCCATTTCCTTTTCTAATTTTGGAGCATAGCGTAAAATTATAGCCATCCGAAACTTTTGGATTATAAGTTTAAAATATAATTTCATATCCAAATTCGCTAAAGATGCATTTCGGACAACGGATATTCCCTTTTCTAAATCTTTCTCAACAATAGCGGAGATAAAATCATTTACCAGGGTCGTCTTCGGTGCACCGGTTATTTTCTCCACGTCTTCTCTGGTAACTTTTTTGCCCTTGCTAAAGTTTATAATTTTTTGAAGTTCTCCTAATGCATCACGGAATGATCCATCTGCCAAAATAGCTAATAGTTCTGCTCCTCCAGCATCTAGTTCAAAGCCTTCTTTTTTACCAATATCCAATAACATTTTCCTGTTAATGGCGTCAGAAGCTTTTTTAAATGTAAAAACCTGACAACGAGAAATAATTGTTTCTGGGACTTTGTGAAATTCAGTCGTAGCTAAAATAAAAATCACATGTTTCGGTGGTTCTTCTAAGGTTTTTAGAAGCGCTCCCCAAGCATCTTTAGACAGCATATGAACTTCATCAATGATATAAACTTTATATTTTGAATCAAAGGGCAATACTCGGACACCATTACGTAATTCTTTAATATCCTCAATTCCTCTATTAGAAGCAGCATCTATTTCATAAAGGTCGTTAACTGATACACCGATATTGGTCGCAAAAATCCTAGCCACCGAAGTCTTACCAGTGCCTCGCGAACCCACAAAAAGATAAGCATGAGAAACCTTATTGGTCTCCACCGAGCTCGCTAATACCTTTACAATATGGTCTTGGCCCAAGACTTCCTTGAAAGTTTTCGGCCTATATTTACGATATAAAGCTAAATCGTGCATAAAAGTAGTATACCTTAAAATAAGAAAAAATTAAAATCAAAGTTTTAATTTTTTCTTTCTAAAAATTTCTTTACTATTTTTTCTACTTGTTTGGCATTTTCAGTTTCCATTAGTTTCACTCGAAGCTCTTTCGCCCCATCAAAACCATGCACATAAGCCTTAAAATGTTTTTTCATCACAGCAAAATTTTTATATTTAGGCTTAGAGAGTTCTTTGTCAAAAATTTGAGTATGTTCCACTAAGATTTTTAATCTTTCTTCCGTTGAAATATTTTGATTTTTTTCTCCCGAAAAGAAAAATGGATTACCAAAAACTCCCCGGCCTATCATTACTCCATCACAGCCATATTCTTTGGCTTTACTTTCTCCATCCTTCATATCTACAATATCTCCATTACCAATAAGTAAGATCTTTTCCCCACTCTTTTTAATAAGTTCTTTTATTTTTTTAAGATGATTCCAGTTTGCGGGAACAAGTGAAAGTTCTTTAGTGGTACGTAAATGAATTGTTAGAGCAGAGATATCTTTTTTTACTAACTCAGGAATCCATTTATCTATTTCTTCTTTATTAAAACCAATTCTCGTTTTGACTGATACAGGAATATGCGAACCAGTAGCCTCTATACCGGCATGCGCAGCTTCAATGATCTTTCTTGCAAGTTGTGGAGTTTTTATTAAAGCAGATCCAGCTCCTTGGCTAATAACAGATTTATCTGGACAACCCATATTTATATCTATTCCATCAAAACCAAGACTAGCAATATACTGACAAGCTTTTTTCATATTTTCCGGATTTGCTCCGAAAACCTGAGCCACAATCGGCCTTTCAGATTCTGAATATTTTAATATATGTGATAATTTTTTCCTGGCAAGCTTATTACACAAACCATCTGCAGAAATAAACTCTGTCCAGAAAACAATTCTATTTTTATTTTCTCTATTTTTGCCATATTTTGCCAAAATGTAACGAAAAGCAATATCTGTAACATCTGACATTGGAGCCAAGCAGAAAAATGGCCTATCTAATTTATGCCAAAAATTATTCATATGTCTTACTGGAATTTATCATAAACTTTATTTCCAAATCGTAAATCAACATATAAAAGTGAGGAATATTTATTTTTGAATTTTGACTTTAATGGTTCATTATTCAAGGCTGCGCCTAGATTCTCCGCAACATTTTCAAAATCAGCATTTAATTTAAAAATAATTTTAGGCCCAATAGTTGAAACTGAAGATATACCTTTGGAAAGAAATATTTCTACATCACCATTGTTTGCGACATATAGAATAATAGGTTTCAAATCTAAGCCGATAAGGATATCCTTAAAAGCAATTAATTGTTTAAAATTCTGCTTATAAAAATAAGATTCGGATTGAACACCATAAAATTTAAAATAAACTTCACCAGAAAAATAAGGAGCCTCATCAAAAACATAACCATCTTCGTCAACAAAATAACATTGCTGGTTTTGGAGAGGTGCTTCTGGGGATTCAGTACCACACCAAGTATATTTCGCAGTGCGTTCACCTAGAGAGACTTCTAAGGTATTATTTTTAATTGATAAATTCATATTATTCAGTCTTTTAAATTTTTCTTGAAGTGTATTTTTTATACTATTTTTAGGATAAAGTAAAATGTTTGTTTTCGGAAAAAGCCAAAGATATTTTCCAGTTATTTGCTCTTCCACCGTTCCTTGTAAAGCTTCTGTATCTATTACCTTATTACCAGTGATTTCAACATTACTAATATTTAAACTTTTTAAATTAGAAAAATAAGCTAATAGGAAAAAAACCACCGAAAATGCGAGCAGGGACATAAAAATTTTAATTAAAACAACTCTCCGCCGATGTTTTTTTAATTCCAAAAGACGCGGAGAATTTAAAACGTTTCTTTTTTGCATTAGATTTAACGAAACAGCTTTACTTTATAAATTCCCTCCCTCCCATATATTTACGTAAAACTTCTGGAATTTTTATAGAACCGTCAGCTTGTTGGTAGTTTTCAACTATCTGACAAATTATTCGAGGCATAGCAAGAGCAGTATTGTTCAAAGAATGTGCGAAATGCAATTTACCATTATCGTCTTTATATCTAATTCCTAGTCTTCTAGTTTGAAAATCGTGAAAATATGAAGAAGAATGTGTTTCTCTGTATTTATTATCACTTGGCATCCAAGCTTCTATGTCATATTTTTTTACTTGACCAAGACCTAAGTCCCCTCCACAATTTACAACTACCCGATAAGGAAGTCCTAACTCTTGTAAAAGAGCTTCTGAGTTTGCAGTTAATTCTTCATGAAAACGCACAGACTCTTCGTGATTAGCTTCACACAAAACAACTTGTTCATATTTCATAAATTCATGAATTCTGAATATTCCTTTGGTGTCTTTCCCATGACTCCCCGCTTCACGACGAAAACATGGAGAAAAAGAGAAAAATTTAATGGGAAGATTTTTTTTATCAATTATTTCATTCATGTAATAACCCATCGTAGATACTTCGGCTGTTCCAGCAAGATATTCACCATCTTGAGTTTTGTATAAATCTTCTTCACTCTGAGGTAAATATCCTGTACCGACGAAAGGTTCACGCCTAGTGAGTGAAGGCACTATCATTGGCGTAAAATCTTGTTTGTTCATAAAATGATCCTCCACAAAATGCATAAGCGCCCATTGTAAACGGGCTCCATCATTTTTCATAAAATATCCACGGAAACCTGCTACCTTGCTCCCTCTTTCATAATCTGCCATATCGTGAGAGAGCATAAGCTCTGTATGATTTTTAGGAGTGAAAGAAAATTGTGGTTTCTCTCCCCATGTGCGAAATTCAAGATTGTTTTCATCACAATCCCCGTCTGGCACAGAAATATCTGGTACATTGGGTACTTGAACCATAAGCTTTTGCCATTCTTCAATTATTTTTTTAAGTTTTTCTTCTTTAGTTTTAATATCGTCTTTAACTACTCGCATTTCTTCGATCAGCTGAATTTTAAGCGCAGGATCTTGATCACGAGCAATATCGTTTGAAACTTTATTAACTTCACTACGAAGATCTTCCACTTCTTTAAGTGTCTTTAAGCGTTCATCATCTAGAGAAATTAATTTTTCAATATCTATCTCTATATGTTTCTTTTTCGCACCCGCTTCCACAATGTCTTTGTTCTCACGAATAAATTTTATGTCTAACATAAATTAGGTTCTAGCTTCTAGATTATAGTTTCTAGTGCTATTCTAGTATTATATATAAATATTGTTATAATTGCAAAATATAGCGAAAGTATGTTTTTTAGAAAGCCTTGCGCGGGAAATTAGAAAATAAAAATGGTATTCCATTTATTATTTTCTTGATTGACGAGCAGAACGCTCCCGAAGCTTCGCCAGATAGATTGCTTTATAAAAGACATACTGAGTATATATTTTTATGCAAATAAAAAAATTACCAAAAAATAAATTCCCAAAAGCACTTTTAGAAATTCCTCAACCTCCAGAAAATCTTTGGATAATTGGTGAGTTACCAGAAGAACATTTAATACATTTATGTATCGTCGGTTCACGAAAAAACACTAGTTACGGTCGTGAAGCGTGTGAAAAGATAATTGCAGGCTTGAAAGATTACCCAATAGTGATAGTTTCTGGACTGGCTATGGGCATTGATGCTATTGCCCACCAAAAAGCTTTAGCTGTTGGATTAAAAGTTTTAGTATTTCCTGGATCAGGATTATCAAGAGAAGCTATGTATCCAAAAACAAATGCAAAATTAGCAGAAGAAATTATTAAAAGTGGTGGATGTTTAATTTCAGAATTTGAACCAGACTTCAAGGCAACCTTATGGGGCTTTGCAAGAAGAAACAGGTTGATGGCAGGAATTTCAAAAGCAGTACTTATTATAGAAGCAGAAGAAAAGTCTGGAACGCTTATCACTGCCCGTTTAACCACAGAATATAATAGAGATTTATTAGTTGTACCTGGATCAATCTTTTCTCCCAATTCTAAAGGTGTAAATAAATTGTTACATCAAGGCGCAACACCCGTCACTTGTTCGGAAGATGTTTTAGAAGCTCTTGGTTTTGAACTTCCAAAAAATAAAGAAAGGCAAGCAAAATTATTTTTTGATTTACTCCCTGAAGAGAAAAAAGTTGCAGATTTATTACGGGAACCAATGTCTCGAGATGATTTAATCCGTGCGTTAAAAATGTCGACACCTACAGCTAACGCTCTCTTGTCTGTAATGGAAATTAAAGGATTAATAAAAGAGGAAATAGGAGAAATTAGATTAATGTAATTTATTTTTTTTCACCCATACGGCAGTTTTTATCCCCTTGACTGATTCTTCGTTAATAAGATTCCAGTTTTCTCCATCTGGCTGTTTGCCATCTTTGGTGACAACAATTAAATCACCCTTTCTAAGCACATAATTACTAAGTCCCGCATTATCATAGATAATACTATCTTCTTCGATAGTTATAGGTTTATATTCATCATAAAGGAGATTTCCATTAAGTCTTAGCTCTGCAGGATAATCTTTATCTCTATAAAAGGTATAACGATTTTTAATTTCTTCAGCAGGGCCTATCGCTCTTTCAAAACCATTATCTGCTATAATAAATTTTGTCTTCTCCTCTTTCTTTATTGATTGTTTAAATTCCATATTTATTGTGTACTAATAATAAAATTTAATTAGCTATTTTTTTATTTCTAACTTCCTTTTTCATATATCTACTACATTATACTAAACACCATTTTTTATGCAAATATTTGCAAAAGAATTCAATTTTGTGTAATACTCAAGGTTAGGTGTTAGTGACTAGTTGCTAGGGACTAGTAAAAATTCTAGAAACTAAAACCTATAACCTAATTCATATGAAATTATTAATTGTTGAATCGCCATCCAAAGCAAAAACTATTGAGAAATATCTTGAAGGCAAATTTACTGTACGCGCTTCTGTTGGACATATTCGTGACTTACCAAAATCAAACAAACAAGCCATAGATATAGAGGGCGGATTTATTCCACATTATGAAATCTCAAAAGGTAAAGAAAAAATTGTTCACGAACTTCAAGGACTAGCGGAAAAAGCAAATGAAATACTTCTCGCCACAGACCCAGACCGTGAGGGAGAAGCTATTGCTTGGCACATTGAGACACTTCTAAATCAAGACAAGAAAGTTAAGGCACCAATAAAAAGAGTAGCTTTTTATGAAATTACAAAAGAAGCAGTAGAAGAAGCATTGCAACATCCACGTAAAATTGATACAGCACTACGTAAAGCTCAAGAAGCACGCAGGGTTCTTGATAGATTAGTTGGTTATGATCTCTCGGGTTTAATTTGGAAAAAAGTAAGATATGGACTCTCGGCTGGTCGTGTTCAATCCCCTGCACTTCGTATAATAATGGAACGTGAACGTGAAATTCGCGCTTTCGTACCTGAAAAATTTTGGAAAATATTAGGATTATTTGAAACACAAAAAAAAGAAAAAATTACTTTAACGTGTTCTGAAGAACCAAGAGATGAAAAATTATTTGAAAAAATAATGATTGAAGGGAAAAAGGGTTCTTGGATAGTAAAAAGTGTAAAAGAATCTGAACAGAAACGCTCTCCTAGAGCACCCTTTACCACTTCTACCTTACAGCAAACAGCTTCTTCTAGACTTGGATATTCCCCTTCACGTACAATGCAAATTGCTCAGAAACTTTATGAAGCTGGACATATCACCTATATGAGAACAGACAGCACGAATCTTGGAGGGGCTGCAGTAAATCAAATTTTATCTTTTATTAAGAAAGAATATGGAGATAAATATGCCCAAGCCAGAGTTTATAAAACTAAATCAAAAAATGCCCAAGAAGCGCACGAAGCTATTCGTCCAACTCATATAGAAAAATTGCATGCCGGTACCGAAGATCAAAGTAAGCTTTATAGACTTATTTGGGAAAGAGCTGTATCTTCTCAAATGACAGAAGCAAAATTACTTAAAACAAAAATTACAGCTGTGGTGGAAGGTCATGATGATATCCCTGATTTTGGAGCAACTGGATCTCGTTTACTTTTCCCTGGATGGCTAGCCGTAGATACCGGCGCTCGAGGCGAAGACGTAGAACTTCCTTTGTGTCAGGAAGGAGAAAAATTAAAACTGCTCGGCTTGAGTGGAGAAGAAAAGTTTACCGAACCACCAAGTAGATATTCTGAAGCAGGATTAATTAAAGAACTTGAAGCAAGAGGAATAGGACGACCTTCTACCTATGCATCTATTATGAGAACAATTGACGACAGAGGTTATGTAAAAAAAGAAGGTAAAACATTATTCCCGACTGATGTTGGTGAAGTTGTTTCAGATTTTCTAGAAAAACATTTCGCTAATTATATTTCCGACACATTTACTGCTTTAATGGAAGATGAACTAGATGAAATATCTAGAGGCGAGCGTGAATATGAAAAGACATTAAAAGATTTTTATACACCTTTTTCAAAAGATGTAAAATCAAAAGAAAAACTAGAGAAAGCAACAAATTTAGGTGATGCACCAGAAAATATAAAGTGTCCGAAATGTGGTAGTTCTATGATCATTAAACTTTCTCGAGGGGGTAAATTTTATTCTTGTTCTAAATATCCTGACTGCGATGGAGCCTTAATGTTGGATGGTACCGAATTAAAAGGCCCCAAAGAGACTGGCGAACTATGTCCCCAATGTGGAGAAAAAAAGAGAAAGTCTGGTGGAGGTAAACTTATCATTAAAGAAAGACGTGATGGTACAGGTACATTTATTTCTTGTTCTCGTTATCCAAAATGTAAATTTATAAAAAAAGACGAAGAAGAGGAAGCAAGAAAGCGTACAGGGGTTATTTGCCCTGTTTGTAAAAAAGGAGATATTTCAGAACGACGTGGAAGATTTGGAATTTTTTATTCTTGTTCAAATTATCCAGATTGTAAATTTGCCATCAAGGCTAAACCTACTGGAAATATATGTAAAGAATGCGGAAGTTTAATGATGGAAGGCACAAAAACTATCCCTGAAAGATGTTCTAATAAAACTTGTAAAATGCACAATCCTCATAAAATACCAAAGATAGAGGCTTAAAATAACATTTTCGAAGCTTTTAATAAATGCTATACTTCATACTATGGCAAGAATAAAAGAAATAATTGACCTTATGGGGGGAGGTATAAAAAGAGAAGAAGCAGAACTCCTTAAAAAAGCTTATGATTTTGCCGAAAAGGCTCATGCCGGTCAAAAAAGAATGAGTGGGGAGCCATATTTTATCCATCCTTTTGAGACAGCAAAAATTTTAGCAAGCCTGGGAATGGATACACAGACTATTGTTGCAGGACTATTGCATGATGTTCTGGAAGATACATCAACCAAAGAAGAAGAAATACAGAAAAATTTCGGTGATGATATTTTATTTTTAATAAAAGGTGTTACAAAATTAGGAACCTTAAAATATAGAGGGCACGAAAGACACGTGGAATCTTTACGTAAATTTTTTGTTGCAATGGCAAATGATTTGCGAGTAGTTATTATAAAATTTGCTGATAGACTTCATAATTTAAGAACATTAGAATTCATTCCTGAAAATAAGAGACGTAGAATCGCATTAGAATCAATCGAAATCTATGCCCCGCTCGCTAGCCGTCTAGGAATGGGAAAACTTAAAGGTGAATTAGAAGATGCTGCTTTCTCGTATGCTTATCCAAAAGAATATAAAGAAATAGAGGAAATATTAAAAGAAAAAAAAGAACTTTTTAAAAAATATTTAACAGAAGTAAATGTAAAATTAAAAAAAGAATTAGAAAAAAATAAAATAAAATTTGTTGAAATTGATTACCGAATAAAACACAAATATAGTCTCTATAAAAAACTTTTAAGATATAACATGGACATAGAAAAAATCTATGACATTGTAGCTCTTCGTGTTGTCGTTAATACCATAGAAGAATGTTATAGGGTTTTGGGATTGGTTCATTCTCTATGGAATCCATTGCCTGGCAGAATCAAAGATTATATTGCTATCCCTAAACCAAACGGTTATCGTTCTATCCACACAACTGTTTTTACTGGCTTAGGTGGAGTAGCTGAAATTCAAATACGAACAAAAGACATGCATGCTGAGGCAGCTTATGGTATTGCCGCACATTTTGCTTATAAAGAAAATAATAATAAAGGGAAGAATGATAAAAATAAATTAAAATGGATTAATGAATTAAAAGAATTAAAATATTCAGATGATGATGACCCAAAAAAGTTTATTGACCACCTTAAAATGGATTTTTTCAATAATCGTATTTTTATTTTTACACCCAAAGGAGACGTTATAGATTTGCCTGAAGATTCGAATCCAATAGATTTCGCTTATTCAATACATTCAGATATTGGAGATCATATTTTTGGAGCTAAAATAAATGGTAAAATGTCTCAAATTTTTACAAAGTTAAAAAATGGAGATATCGTTGAAATAATAACAAAGAAAGACTCTAAGCCTTCTAATAAATGGCTTGAATATATAAAAACCTCTGTCGCAAAAAAACACATAAGATCATATCTAGAAAAACATAGCTTGCTATCTAAGCTTAAATCTTTTGGACAAAACTAATTTTTATATAACCTAAAGACTAAAGTTAGAAATATTATATAAATCTGTATCGTCTTTTTGTGTTTCCTCTTTTGTTCTGTCGTCAATAGGCATACTTTCAGGCATTAGATCAGGGCCGTCTGCTTCAGCTAAATTATTTTGAGTAATGTAATTTTCCATCATCTCTTCCGGCTTTTTTTCATTTTCTCCCTTATGAATTAAGTCTAAGATAGTCCGTAGGTCTTCAGTGGAAAAGAAATCAATTTTAATCTGTCCACCTAATTCCTTTCTGTCTATGTGGACACGAGTACCTAATTTTTCTTGAAATTCCTCTTCTAGTTCAGTAATTTCTGGATCAGGCATAAATTCTTTCTTGCGTACGCGATCATATGCTATTTTTCGAGCTAATCTTTCTGCTTCGCGAACCGTTATCTTTTTATATACAATCTCTTTAAACAAAACCATTTGTTCTTCTGGATGGTCTGCTAGCATTAAAATCGGGCGAGTGTGCCCTTCGGTAATTTTCCCTTCTGATAAGCCATTCAATATTTCTTCAGGTAAAGACAAAATACGTAAAGTATTAGAAACATATTCCCTACTGCGACCCATTTTTTTGGCAATTTCAATATGAGTGAATTTAAATTCACTCACTAATCTAAAAAAGGCTCTGGCACGATCAACAACATTTAGATCTTCACGTTGTAAATTCTCAATAATGGCAAGCTCAAGCTTCATGATGGCTGTATCTCCTGTGCGAATTACAACTGGTACTTGCGACACCATCGCAAGCTTAGCAGCTCGTAACCTGCGCTCCCCTGCTATTAGTTCATATTCTGTCACTAATCCTCCACCGTCTTCTTTTTCCATTTCTACCCGAGAAACAATGAGTGGCTGAAGCACTCCGTATTGTTTTATGGAATCAGATAAATCTTGTAAACGAGCTTCGTCAAAATCTCTCCTAGGTTGAAAAGGATTTGGTTTTATTTTGTCGGTATCAATCCAAAAAATTGAATTAGAATATAAATTAGACATGCTCCATTTTAACATAAAATTTTTATTTTCAAAAATTGATTTTGAGCGTAAAAGTGTGTAGAATGTGTTAATTGCTCGCCTTGATTAGCGAAGCAGGCCGGAGTGGCGGAATTGGTAGACGCGCACGACTCAAAATCGTGTCTCGCAAGGGGTGAGAGTTCGATTCTCTCCTCCGGCACATAGAAAAAATGAAAAAAGAGAAAATACAATTAAGTAACTCAATTGATTTCCAAGTAAATGGTGGAAAAAAGTTAAGTGGAAAAATTAAAACCAATTTTTCGAAAAATGGTTCTGTTGGACTGCTTTGTGCTTCTCTCCTCAATAGTGGAACAACGACCCTGCATGGCATTGCCCATATTGAAGAAGTAAATAGAGTGATTGAAATTCTTGAAAGCATTGGAGTAAAAGTACATTGGTTGGATCGCAATACAATAAAAATTACACCTCCTAAGGTGTTTCAAATAAAAAACATTAATACAGAATCAGCTATTAAAACACGTTCGATTGTTATGTTGATTGGGCCCCTAATACATAAATTAACTAACTTTCCTCTTCCTCATGCACAAGGCTGTATTTTAGGTAAACGTACAATTGCTGCTCACACTTATGCCCTAGAAGAGCTTGGGGTAAAAATAAAAACAACACCAAAGGTTTACGAAATCAACGCAAAAAAATTAAAATCTGCAGAAATAGTGATGTATGAATCTGGGGATACAGCTTGTGAAAATGTCTTAACCGCTGCTGCTTTAATAAATGGTACCACTACCATAAGTTTTGCAAGTGCCAACTACATGGTTCAAGAAGTATGTTTCTTCCTTGAAACTTTAGGTGTAAAAATTGATGGTATTGGAACAGCTACTTTAACTGTTCATGGAATCAAGGAAATAAATAAAGATATTGAATATTGGAATAGCGAAGATCCGATTGAGTCTATGATGTTTATATCGGCTTGTATCGTCACAGACTCGAAACTGACAGTAACTCGATGTCCAATTGATTTTCTTTCACTGGAACTTGAAAAATTAAAAAGAATGAATTTAAAATATAAAATTTCAAAGAAATATTATTCCTATAATGGCCGTACCAGACTTGCTGATATTGAAATTTTTCCAAGTAAATTAAGAGCTCTAAAAGATAAGATCCATTCCAATCCTTACCCGGGAATAAACATCGACAATCTTCCATTTTTTGTACCAATAGCAATAAAGGCAAAAGGTCAAACAATGATTCATGATTGGGTTTATGAAAATCGGGCAATCTATTTCACAGAATTAAATCGTTTAGGAGCAAACATTACTCTGGCAGATCCACATCGAGTTTATATTCAGGGTGGAACACCCTTAAAAGCTGCTCAAGTAGTCTGTCCGCCTGCTCTCCGCCCTTCAATGGTTATATTTATTTCTATGTTGGCAGCAGGAGGAACTTCTATTCTTCGTAATGTATATATGATAAATCGTGGCTACGAAGAAATAGCTGAGCGATTAAATTCTATCGGTGCAGATATTAAAATTTTGAAATAATAAACTTATGGTGAAAAATAATCAACCTAAAATTATTGTGATTTTAGGCCAAACTTCGGCTGGAAAGAGTGATTTATCGGTCAAGATCGCTAAGAAAATTAGTGGTGAGATCATTTCTGCTGATTCTAGACAAGTTTACAAAGGATTAGATATAGGTACAGGAAAAATTACCAAAAAAGAAATGCGGGGTGTTCCCCACCATTTACTCGATGTAGCAAATCCTAAAAAAAAGTTTACTGTTGTTGAATATCAAAAATTAGCAATATCAGCCATGGCTGATATTGTAAAAAGGAATAAAACTCCTATCATTTGCGGAGGAACAGGATTTTATATTGATGCTGTAACAAAAGGCATAATTTTCCCTGAAGTTCCACCAAATTTGAAACTAAGAAAAGTTTTAGAAAAAAAATCAGTTAAAGAACTTTTCCAGATATTAAAAAAACTTGACTTAAGACGAGCAAACAATATTGATAAAAATAATAAAGTAAGGCTAATTCGAGCTATTGAAATATTAAAGGTTTTAGGGAAAGTTCCAGTAGTGAAGACAACACCTCCCCCATATAAATTCATAAAAATTGGATTATATTTACCGGAAGATTTATTAAAAAAGAAAATAGAAAAAAGACTATTAGTAAGAATAAGGGCTGGCATGTTAAATGAAGCTAAAAGACTTCATGGGCAGGGTTTATCTTACTCAAGAATGGAAGAACTTGGGTTAGAATATAGATTTATGGCTTTATATTTGCAAAATAAAATTACTAAACAGGAGATGTTAAAAAGATTAAATTCTGAAATTTATAAATACGCCAAACGTCAAATTACGTGGTTTAAAAGAGATAAAGATATTAAATGGTTTGATTCGTCAAAAATGAAGCTTAATGATATAATTAAAACATTATGAAAACAATATTACATTTTGTTATTTCGGTTTTAGCAATATTAATAACTGCTTATATTTTACCAGGAGTGCACGTAAGTGGCATAGTAGCAGCTCTTGTTTTAGCACTAGTCCTAGGAATTATTAATACAATTTTGCGTCCAATACTTATATTCCTTACTTTGCCTATTACAATCTTAACGCTTGGGGTTTTTGTATTAGTTATCAATGGTTTACTTGTAATGTTGGCAAGTTATATCGTACCTGGATTTACAGTAGATAATTTCTGGTGGGCTCTTTTGTTCGGTATTGTGCTCGCAATCATCAGCTGGGCTTTAGAAATATTTGAGAAGGAAGAATAAATTATAAAATACTTACTCTGTTTTAAAAGGATTAAAGTTGGTATTGATATCATAATAATCTTCCCCCTCTTCCCTTTTCAAAAATTTTATAATTCTATATGTTATGGGTGTAAACAATATCTCAACTCCAGTTTTAAAAATATAATTTGAAATTACAAGTATAAGAAGTAAAGAATTTGGCAAGATACCCCAAAAAGCTATCATAATAAAAAGGATGCTGTCTACTAATTCACCAACTAAAGTAGAGCCTATTGTTCTAGTCCAGAGCCATTTTCCCTTGGTCCATATTTTCATTTTAGCTAAAATGTAGGAGTTAGAAAATTCTCCACAAATATAAGCAATCAAACTGGCAAAAACTATTCGTGGAGTTAATCCTAAAATAGCATCATAGGCAGATTGATTTTCCCAACCAGAAGCAGGAGGAAGCTTGCCAACGATAATAAATATTATGGACATCAGTAGAGCCATAAAAAATCCAAGCCAAATGACACTCCGAGATTTTCTATAACCATAAACTTCGGTTAAAATATCTCCAAAAATATAAGAAAGTGGGAAAAGTAAAGTCCCCCCATCAAAAGTGAACCAACCAAAATCAGCTATTTTTGTTGAAGCGACATTAGAAATCAACAAAATAGAAACAAAGAAAACACTGATAGCCCCTAAATATTTATAGTTCTTTTCCATAATTATTTCATCTTTTCCAGAGATTCATAAAGTTTACCTGTAAAAAGTAAAGTGAGAACTCCAATAAAAATTAAGAAAGTTGGATGCTCTCTAAAAAAAGGAATTTCATCAACAAAAAGTCTAAATCCTTCTATGATTGCTGCAGCACTAAAAACAATTAAGAAGGCAAACAAAAGTGGGTATCGCTTAAGGACTGGTCGAGTATATTTCCCAGCAGTGTTATGCACTTCTCTTACTAATTCTTCTGCTTTTTTTATTGGATCTTTTTCCATGATTATATTTTTGCTTATTGATAAAAATTTATAATGGAAATTCTCTAAGTAACTCACCTGAATAATAAAACTCCTCACCCAACTCACCAAAACTATACTCTTGATCATTTATAGTAATACTTGACCCTCCAAGAGAAGCATCAGGCTTTGGTATTGAGCGATTAAATCCAAGATTATATAGAGTAGAAAGTATACCAACACGATTCCTAATGTCATAACCAGACGCCAACCATTGGGCAGTAACTTGTCGCATAAAAAGCCCAACATATAGATAAGAATAATATGTATTCTTCGTGTCTGTAATTCTTTCAAAACGTAACTTTTCTATGTTTTCACCTTCCGGATATGTAATGACGTTTTCCATACTACTCCCAAGATAAAAAACAGAATTTTTGTTCTTTAAATTATCATCAATTTTTGCAACAGTGTCTGGCTTCAATCCAGCAATACCATATGAGAAACTTGATAAGGTCGCAAGAATCTTCAATGGTTCAAAATATGCTTTAAATGACTCACGTCGATTAGAGAAAAATCTTAATTGTTCTCCAATAACACCGCCGAGTAAAATTCTAGGAGAAATACCGGCATCCTTCGCTGCCTTTTTTATAATATCTTGATCACGAGTAAAGACAAATTTTAAAACTCCCCATTCGTCAGAATCAGCCCAGGCGTATGCAGTCTGCGCAAGTGGAGTTTTGTCCAGTATCGTTGCCCCATTACAATTATTAAAATCAGAAACAAGGGCGGTATCTCTATAACGAATCAAGGCATATTCAAGCATTTTTTCTATAAATGCTACGTTGCCGATCATTCTGTATTCTGTGTCTATTTTGTTGGCTGTATCTGGTGCGTAATTAAAAAGTGCATGAATCTTGCAAGATAAAATTATTTCTTTATTTTCATCTCCACTTACAGTTTGGCTATTACTAATATCTTGAAAATAAGCTGAATTACGCTCTTTAATAGTTCCTCTCACGTTGGTCCAACCAAGCTTCATCGCGACAAAAACACCGGCAAAAACAAGCCCAATTATAGCAAAAATAATAACTAATACTTTTCCAATAATTTTAATAAAATACATAATTAACCATTCAATCTAATAAAGAAAAATTCACTATCTTCTTTTGCGGTAATTTTATGTTTTATATTGGCTGGAGTATAAATTAAATCTTCATTTTTATATTCGATTTTTAAGTCATCTTCAAATTCAACTATCCCAGATCCTTTTATTACTAAAAAAAATTCATCAATGTTTTTGTGGTTATGCCAATCAAAACATTCGCCAATTTCTAAAAAACCTTTTGTCAAAGCTTGTAATTCCCTAGAAATAGCGTCCTCTTTTGAAAGAATTAACTGTCTTTTTCCACTTCCACCATGTGCTTCTTCTGTTGGAATTTCAGTTAATTTTTTTTTAAATGGTTTTCTTAATTGACTATTATTCATAAAATGCGGGTAATGAGGGAATCTTTCCTTACAGGAACAGTATACCTTTTCAAATAGCTTAGAATAAATTCTTCGCTACTAATGAAAAGCTTTTCGCTTCCCTCCGTAAGCAAAGCAGTTTGCTTGCTATCTCCCTGCGGGTGATGAGGGAATCGAACCCCCGACATCGGTTTTGGAGACCGAAGTTATACCACTTAACTAATCACCCTTATTAAACTTAACTAGAACAAAAAACGACCTTAATGAGGATCGACTTTAGTATACCCCGACACCTATTATTTTCAAAATACAAAACAGGTGTGTGGGTATAGCCGAAAAATAAAAATTGTACTGTATTTTTTAGTTTTTTATTCTTTTAAATGCTATGACCTTATTTCCTTCTGATGTACCATCTTTACCACTTAAAAATTCATACCCCTCTTTTTCTTTCTTTTTTATGTATTCATACATAAAATTGTTTAAAATATCATCTTTTGTATCAAAATTAGGAAGTTGTGTAAAAAATACACCACCATCAGGAGACAATAATTTTAAAGTTCTTTCAAGTAGAGAAAGAAAAATTTCTTCTTTGTGGAACTCTTTATTATCTATGTTTGTAATATTTTTAGCACTTGATATTCCATTGAAAACTCCTTGTGGTCTACAAACAATAAGATCAAAACCATGATTCTCTCCTAATTTACTATACTTAGTTAATTTTTTCCATGTTTTTCCTTTATACAAATTACCCTCTATTATTAATCGTTTTTTGTCATTCATTAGTTCACTAACTTTTTTAATATAATCATTAATT
Organism: Minisyncoccota bacterium; assembly: GCA_041664285.1. GTDB lineage: Bacteria > Patescibacteriota > Minisyncoccia > Phycocordibacterales > UBA9973 > UBA9973. The sequence goes on along the minus strand of JBAYLA010000002.1, from coordinate 19,134 downwards.
CTAATATCTAATCCTTTAAATTCTTCTGGGAGAATTTTCTCAAGATTCAGTAGTTTACTTTCTTTTAAATCTTGTAGAAGTATTTCATCAATATTTCTAGTGCGAACTCCTATTATTCTAGAAACATTTTCTAAGTCACTTAAAAAATAAGCTCCGCCAAATAAATCCATTACTTCAATTTTTCTACCTAACTCTAAAGATTTATTTTTAACTAACTCTGTAAAACTTACGCAATGCATTTTGTCTAAAATACCTCTAAAAGTATTTTCATAAGATTTATCTTTAGAATATTTTCCTGGATCATATTCATGTATTCCATCATATGTCCAACTATCTGCTTCTATCTTATCCGATTTTGAAAGATCTTGCATTTCTTTTAAAATATTATGTTTATTGTTTTTTGTAATTGGCTGTTTTGATTTTTCAACTTCGGCTCTTTCAAGTAAAAATTGTTCACGATTAAAAACTTCCCCTTTTTCAAGAGCTCTCAACTCTGCTTCTAGGGCGAGAACTGCCTCTTCGTCCCCTTTAGCTTCAGCTTTCAACAAAGCTGCCCTTAATTTAGATATTTCAATTCTATTAGAATTGAAAGAAATACTTTCTTTCACCATATTTATAAAATACCATAGAAATAACAAAAAAAGAAATCCCCTTAAGGGGTATTTCTAGAAAAAATCTATTTTTTAATCTCTTTATGCTTGGTCTGTTTGCGACACCATTTGCAGTATTTTTTAAGCTCGATTTTTTTAGTAACGAGTTTCTTGTTTTTACTGGACCAGTAATTTATACGTTTACAAGTTCCGCAAGCAAGCTTTATAAGTCTATCTTGTGACATGTGTATAGATTAATATAAAAAAGCATTAAAAGCAAGTTAAATAATAACTCTAGGCAATAGTGCACTAATACGTGTAGTTATCTCGTAATTAATAGTATTTATACGCTCAGCATTCTCTTCTGCCGTAATTTCCTCTTTACCTTGAACTCCTATTATTACTACATCATCTTCCTCTTGAGCTTTCTTTAAATGATTTATATCCACTACAAACATATTCATCATCACTCGTCCTAATATTTTACACCTACTACCACCGATCAAGACAAATCCATTATTTGAAAAACCTCTATCAAAACCATCTGCATAACCTTGTGGGATAATAGCAATCTTTGTTTTCTTCTTTGTTTTATAGGTTAATCCATAACCAATAGTATGGCCTTCTGGTAAAATTTTAATTTGCGTGATTTTTGTTTTCCATGTTAGTACAGATTTCAAACTAAATTTATTTTTATAAATAGACCTTAAGTGTTCTGATGGCCACATGCCATATACTCCGATTCCTAAACGAATAATCGAATGAATTCCATGATCTTTTTCATAAGCTAAAAGTCCAGAAGTGGCAGAGATATGCGTTTGTAAGTTGTTAAAATTAAATTTATCTGCTAACTTTAAAGCTTTTTTGAATTCCTTAATTTGTTTTTGGGCATGAGAAAAATTTGTAGTATCTTCAATGTTTGCAAAGTGTGCATACATACCAGAAAATTTTATATTCCTACATTTTTTAATTTCTATAAAAAGTTTTGGTAATTCATCTAATAAGAAACCTTCTCGTCCTAAATATGCATCGAAGGGTATGTGGATCTCTTGTATTATTTTAAGTTTTTTTGCAGTCTTCTCTACTTGTTTTAATTCTTGTATTGAAAAAATTGACAGTATGCATCCAAGTTTAATGGCTTGCCTTAAATCTATGTTTTGAATATACCCTAAAACAAATGTTTTTTTAGTACTTATTTTACGTAATAATTTAAGCTCAGAGATACTATCAACTTGAAAATAATCTACAAAAGGATCTAAAATTTTTACTATTTCATTTTGCCCATGGCCATAAGCGTTCCCTTTTACCACAACAGAAAACTTAGTCCCCTTTTTAGCTAAGTTTTTAAATTGTTTAAAATTATAAATAAGGTTCTTTTTCGATAATTCTATACAAGAAAGAAATATTTTTCTTTGCATTTTGTTATTTTTTGTTTTCAGTTATAAGTTCCAAAAATTTTATTGGGGACATCGGCTCTTTTTCAGCTAAAGCTTGGTGATAAATAACCGTCGAAGGAGTAAGCCCAGGGAGAGTATTTATTTCAATAATAATAATATCACCAGTTTTAATTTGAACAAAAATATCAATTCTTGCGTATCCACGAATCCCAATTTTTTTAGCTACTAACTCAATAGATTTTTTCACCTTATTCACATTTTTCATGGAAATAATTTCCTTAGGAGGAGGGGTAATATTGACACCAGTACCACCTTGGAATTTTTCTTCAACACTCAAAACCGTTTCTTCTGCCACAGTAATACTTGGAGATAGTGCCCTAAGGTGACCTTTGTCTTCTATCACTCCCACCGTCATCTCCACATAACCACTTTTTCGAATATGAGAAATTTTATCTCCACTAATTTTTAACTTATCAGTCTCTATAAAAGATTCAAAAATAATATCCGCTACCTCTCCTTCAGGCATTTGGGTAATGCCACGCTGACTAGTAAAGGTACCCAAGGGTGCAACTGTGTATTTATTTTTTACAAAAGAAATGTAAGTGGATAAATCTTTTTTATTAAAAAGCCTCACCACTCCAGCCGAACAACCATCACTTCTGGGCTTCGCAATAATTGTTTTTGTTCCAAGTGTTTTAAGAAGCATGGCCCAGTAAGCTTCTTTAATTTTATCGTCAGATAATTTAGAAAAATCCTTAATTTTTAATAAAACATGCGGAGCAACACTGACACCTTTTATATTTGCTTGCAAGATCATTTCACTAGTTAGCCATTTATCTATACATAATTTTGAAGTAAGACTATCCGAACCATTGTATTTAATTTTATTTTTTTCTAAAATTCTTTGAATCGTTCCGTCTTCACCCACTCCACCATGAAGAGCTAAAAATATATTTGAATATTGTTTCAAAATTTTATCCAGGGTATGCTTTTTCGGCATAAAGAAATCCTCAGTAGCATCTGATTTTTGTAGGAATAATCTCATTTTTACTTTTTCAATTAGAAAAAATAATCTCTCACTGTCTCGTGGAGCTTTTTCTGCATTTTCTATTATTTCTTCAACTGTATGATTTAAGATGTAAGAATAAGGAAGTTCCCAAACTTCTTTTTTCCCAACCAGAAGAAATGGACGTGGTTTGTAAACTGTAGATCCTCGTAATTTCAGCCAAACATTGGTACCACTCATCAGTGAAACTTGTTTTTCTGCAGTTTCACCACCAAAAAGTACAGCAAGCGGTTTTCGCCCACCACGGCGGACAAGTTTTTTGTCGGAAAAGACATTTTCAATTACTACTGGTATATTCCTACGCAAACAAGCGTTGTTGATGATAAAACGTAAAAGGTCCTGATGGGAAAGACCAATTCGAGATGACTGCTGAAACAAGAAACTATTCTGTTCCATTCCAGAAATTGGATTAAAGTCACAAAACCAAACATTACCGTCGGGTAAAAGAAATCCATCAAAACGAGCAAAATCTTGCATTCCAAAAACAGAAAACAATTGCTCAGCTTCTATTTGTATTTTTTCTATTATTTCATTTGGAAATCGTGGAGGGCAATGATAAGTAACTTGACGTGTCGGTAAATATTTTTTACGAAAATCAAAAAATTGATGCTTGTCATAATCCATTTCCATTTCAGTCGGCAAAATTGCTACCGGCATATTAAATCTATTCTGTAAAATAATAACCGTGAATTCCTTACCTTGAATAAAGGGTTCGATGACCACGCGTGTATCCATCCGTTTACTAAATAAAGTTTTAATACTTTCTATGGCTTCACTTGCTTTATTAACAGAAAATACACCAATACTTGACCCTCCGGAAGCAGGCTTTACTATCGCACGAGTTATTTTTTGATTTTTCCAAAAATCTTGTACTTTTTTTCTAATTTCTTTTTCACTATCGGTAATTTTCAATAAAATAGATTGTGGAGCGTAAAATCCGAGAGATCTAATATATTCATTTGCTTTAAATTTATCAAAGGCTTTTTTGCAGGACACTGAGTTGGATCCGACAAAAGGAATGCTGTGTTTTTCTAGAAAACTTTGTATTTCTCCATCCTCACCAAATGCTCCATGAATACACGGAAAAGTAATGCTAACACTTTTTAAAATTTTTATAAGCTCTGATTCTGAAAGCTCTTTACTAGATTTATTTAATTTAAAATCAAAATCAGAAGGATTGTTGGAATAAAGTTGAGCGGTAGAAATCTTATAAGGCTTTTTTTGTTCATTAAAATAAATTGGAATAATTCCTACACCTTGGCTACCTAGATGATCGAGCACACTTCTTGCAGAGTTAAGTGATATTCCACGCTCAAGTGAAGGACCTCCACAGAGCACCGCAACACTTATCTTGTTTTTAGTGGTTTTAACAGACATTTTTGCAAAAAATTATTTTTAACATATCCTTATTTTATAAGATAAAAATAGAAAAGTCAAAAAATATGTGAATAACTTCACTTTTCTTGCAAAAAATTATTTAATTGGAAGTATGGCACTTTTAAGATCTTTGGGGAAATTTGTTAAATTCTTACAGCCATTCTTGGTAATTAAAACCATATCTTCGATTCGCACACCACCAAAACCTTTTAAATACAAACCGGGCTCTACGGTCATCACACACCCCACTGGAACAATGTCTTTGCTCTTTGGTTTAAAATTCGGCCATTCGTGAATCACAGTACCAACCCCATGACCAAGCCCATGTAAGAATTTATTTCTATATTTCTTATTTAAAAAATCTCTTGCTACTTTATCTATTGTCTTCGCTCTGCGTTCACCATTTTTTATTTTATTTAAAGCAAGTTCTTGAGCTTTTAAAACAGCTAAATAAATTCGCTTTCCTTTTTCTGATGGCTCGCCCCAGAAATATGTCCTTGTCATGTCTGAACAAAAATGGTTCACCGTACAGCCAAAATCAAGCATTATTATGTCCCCTTTCTTTAATTTAGTTTTACTGGGCTCATGATGAACATTCGCGGTATTTTTACCAAAAGAAACAATGGGGGTAAAAGATAATATATGCATACCGTACTTTACAAAAGATTTTTTAATAAAATTTGCAATTTCAATTTCTGTTATGCCTGTTTTTAATTTACTAAGTACTTCTTTTAATACTTTTTCACTTATCCTCTGTGCTCTAATAATATTAACAAGTTCTTTCTTATTCTTTACCGCCCTGATTTCATGAATTAATTTTGTTTTCATAATTTTTTAATAAATCTCTTGATTGTAATGTTTTGTACATACTACTTTTTTCGGACCACCTTTAGATTCTGGTAAATAAGTTGTCAGAACTTCTTCATCTCCAAAGAAGCACATCCTTTTATTTAAAACCATCGGATTGCGAAGTTTTAATCTTCTGTTGTGCCTTTCGTCAGGATGAATTGATGGAAGTGGTAAATCAAGTCTTCGATAAAAACTCAACTCTTGCTCAAGAATTTTAAAAGGTTTTTTAGTAATTTCGCATTCAATAACCTCATTTAAGATTGAATCATTTACCTCGGAAATAGCTTGAGGTAAATCTTGCCCATTGATGGTAATTTGATAAGAACTAGGTTGATATTCTCGCCAAGAATACCCCTCCGCCTCAGCTCTTCTTTTGTCTAATGGAAAATAATCCTGTGCTACTGTTTCATTATAAGTAAATGGGGATATTTCTGGAGGGAAAAATTCTCCAAAACTATATATATTGCCTTTTTTGTCTATATAAGGAACATTTTTCATCTGTTCAACTATCTTTGGCATTAAATTTTCATATTCTTTTTTTGTATATTGTCTGTTTAGAATACAATACTGCTTGCTATTCATTTCAGCACAACCGAAACAATTTTGGCAATTGTTTAGCATATAACTATAATAAATATTATTGGAATACCAAACTACAGCGTTAAAAAAAGCTCGACTGTTCTGCACTCCAGTACTTATACCTTCATAAAGAAGCTCAGCATTATTGCCACATCCAGGTCCAACGTCATAAGAATCACGTGTTCCCTTAGAGCCCCAGTGAGCATATTTTACATTTTCCGCTTCTCCTTCTAGGTCAAAAACGTAGTAGCAGTTACGAGAATCTTTAACTTGATCTCCAATAACATTTACAGTATTAGTAAGTTTTAAATGTTTATGAAATGCATCACGCCATAACTGTTCAAATCTAATTCTTGCTTTTTCTATACCAAAACGAGTATTTAAAGCAAGTTCTTTTTTCTTTTTTATATATTCTTCTTTGTTGTATTGTATGTTTTCTATGCAATAGCTTTTATTTCTTAAATTAGTACATAAAATACAACTAGAGCAATTTCTGCAATCATAAAGAAAATATGAGTCCAAACAACTTTCGCTTTCTCTGGAAAAAAATAATTTACTAGATTCACGACAATATACATTGTCATAACCAAATTCTGTAGAATAACAAATATAAGAGTCGTGTGTAAATTTACAATGAAAGATACGATTACAATACATAGAATCTTCACACGCCATACTAGAACCTACCAAATAGCAATTTTTTAGCTCAACTGCTGTCTGGCAAAATCTAGAATTTATAGAATTTGAATTAGATAATGCTAAGTGTGGAACTTTTTCTAGAAGTTCTTTAAATTGTTCAAAAAATGACCTTGAAAAATCATACCCTATGCCATAATCACAAGGATCCCATTTATCACTCCACCACATTTCTTTATCGTAAGATATTAGCTTAGAGTCTGGATGATAGATAGATATAATTAAATTAGATTTTCCTTTTTCTCCGTTAGGACTACGAAATAATGAATGTTCATTGCGCCATAAAAGACGTCTCATCAACCTACAGTCTGGACAAAAAGTAGGTGGAGGAACTTTTATTTTTTCATAAAAATCAAAATCTTCTGGTTCAATAGTGAAATCCTTTTTACAATTTTGACAATTCTTAATTTCGCTGTTCATAATTTAAATATTAACGCGAATTAGAGATATGTAAATACTAAAACAATTTAATAACATCACGATAAGTAATGAAGAGCATTAGAAATATTAGGAGATAAAAACCAATCATATTCATAGTATTTGCAACTTTTGGATTTATACGAGAACCTTTTATTTTTTCAATCAATAAAAAGAAAAGTCGCCCACCATCAAGAGCCGGAAATGGAATAAGATTTATGATTGCAAGATTTATCGAAATAAGTGCTGCAAAAGACAAAAGGTAAACAAAGCCAAATTGATAGGCATCTCCGACAATGCCCACCATGCCGATAGGTCCTGTAACTGTAGCAAGGCTTCCTTTACCCTTTATGGCCTCAGAAACAAGCGTATAAAGCCCTACGGCAGTACTTTTTGTCATAAGTAGGTCTAAACGCAACCCCTGCCAAATTGCTGAAAAAAATGGCAATTTAGCTGTTCCTATTTGATCCATAGAAATCCCAATGGTAGGTTCTCCGTTAATTTCTTTAGGATTTATTTTGGCAATATTTACTTCAGAATTTTTCCCCCGTAAATATCCAATATCAATTTCTTTTCCTCTATTTTCAACAACAAAAGATTTAACAGTTTCAGGACTAATATTTGTGGTGAAATTATCACCACTTTTTATATTAATTATTTTATCACCAGCCTTAAGTCCAGCATTTTCAGCGGGAGACTTGGCTAAAACAGAAACAATGACTAAATTTATATTTTCTAATTTATAACCGGCGGACTCACTTCCAACCGAAGTAGGAAATCCAGACATAAAACCAATAGAAAATAAAAGCCAAGCTAATAAAAAATTAGCGAAAATCCCAGCAAAAAGTACTAAGGCTTGTTGCCATTTTGGCTTGTTCGCCAGGCTTCTTTCCGCCAATTCAACTTTTTCTGGAGTTTCTTTTTTATCTAAAAATCCCACTTCTACAAAATCAGCTTCATCAACAGTTTCTCCAAAAATTTTTACAAATCCACCTAAGGGTAATAAATTAAAACTGTATTCCGTCTCCCCTTTTTTAAAACTAAATAACTTGGGCGGAAAACCAAAACCAAATTCCTCAACCTTTATACCAAAACTCTTCGCGGTAAAAAAATGCCCAAACTCATGGACTAGAACGAGAACTAATAGAATTATTATAAAAATTACGATACTCATATTTTCTATCCCATTACTTCACTCTCCTTTTTCTCAAAGATTGCTTCTAGTTTGCTATTTGTTTCAGTGATAATTTTCTGTAATTCTTCTTTCGCGCGAAATCTTTCATCTTCGGTCATTTTACCTTCTTTTTCTTGTTTCTCTATCTCAACCACCACAGCTTCACGAAGACGTCGCACAATAATTCTACTTTCTTCTAATTTTTCTTTTAAAACTTTTACCAAGGTTTTCCTCGTTTCGGTAGTTAATTGTGGAAAAATAACTCTTATACCTAAATCATCAGTCGCCACAGACAACCCTAAATTTGAACCAACAATAGCCTTTTCAATCGCTTTTATTTGAGATTTATCCCAAGGGGCAATGCGTAATGTTTTTGGGTCTTCAATAGAAATAGAAGCTACATTTTTTAATGGAACATATGAACCATATGATTCGACAGACACACCATCGAGGATCATGGGTGACGCTCGTCCAATGTTAAGCTGAGTGTATTCTTTGCCTAAGAAATCTTCTGTTTTTTTAAGCTCTACTTTAAAATTTGAAAAATTGTATTGCATAAATTTACTATATCACAAAAAATTAATTTTTAAAATTTGGTGTTACTATTGCTACGGATTTCATCAAGCTTTTTACAGAACTCCCTGGCATCCGAAGAAATTCGCGAACCTTAAAAAAATGAGGGAAGCAAATTTGTAAAGAATTTTGAATGGCGTAAGTCCCACCCGGTACTCCAGGAAGGGTAAAGCCAGAAAAATTCTTTATAAATTTGCTATATAACACAGACTCTAGCGCATTTAAAAATCTTAAGGCCTTTGAACGAGTAGAATTTAGCACAATAATTTCATTTCCTTCTTCATCTTCTTCGTCTTCTGTAGTCAATAATTCTTTTATAAAATCAATTCTGTTTTTTAACGGCATAGTAATAAATTTCTCTACTTCTTTCACCTCTCCAATATCTTGCTTTGTAGAAATCAAATAAAATCTAGAAACAAGAGTTTTTAAAAGGGAATTGACATCTGGCACAATTAAGAAAAAGTGTGTATTTTCTATTGGTTCTTCAAAAATCTTCAATAAGCTATTCTGAGCCTCAAGTAAAAAGTTATTGGCAGAAATAATAAAAATTTTCTTCTCCAAGGAAAAACTTTTTTGGTTTGCATAGGATTTTAAATTCCTCGCATCTTCAATTTTAAAAGAGTCTAATTGAATGTGAATAAAGTCAGGATTACCAATGGTGCTTACTCCTAAACTTTTTAAAAATTCTTCAATTTCTTTCACGATTACACTCCTCTCGCCCTCTATTAAATATGCATGATGTAAATTATTCTTATCTAAATTTTTTTGGATTAGGGACATAAATTCTAGTTTATAATAACTAGTTATACTTCTTACTTAAAACTGTTTTTTTATAAACATCTAGATGCTCTAGAGCAACACCTGTACCTTTTACCACACAAAAAAGAGCATCTTCAGCTAAAGTCGCCTTCACTCCTGTTTTTCGATAAACTAAATCAGTAAAATTACGTAACTGAGAAGATCCACCAGTCATCACAATTCCATGATCAATAATATCAGAAGCAAGTTCTGGAGGAGTTTCTTGTAAAACAGTTTTTATTGCTTTGATTATTTGTCGTAGTTCCGGATCTATCGCTTTAACTATTTCATTAGTCCCTACTTGAGCCGATCTTGGTAATCCTTGTATAAAATCTCTACCTTTAATTGTCACCCGAAGTTCTTCGTCTAAGTTAATAGCAGCGCCTATTTTTATTTTTACTTCCTCGGCTGTTCTATCTCCTATAGCTAAATTAAAAGTTTTCTTAATATAATCTGCTATCGCTTGATCTATTTTATTTCCAGCACATTTAACGGAAGTCGAAGACACAATCCCTCCCAAAGAGATCACCGCCACATCTGTCGTCCCACCACCGATGTCTACTACCATATAACCTTTTGATTCATAAATTGGAATACCAGCACCAATGGCTGCTAAGATTGGCTCTTTAACTACATAAGCATTTTTAGCACCTGCTCGTATAGCTGCTTCTACGACTGCTCGTCTTTCAGTGGAAGTAACACCGGCTGGGACAGAAACCATTACGTCTGGTTTTAAAAAACTAAATTTCCCCATTGCTTTGCTTATAAAATAACGAAGCATCGCTTCAGTTACTCGATAGTCAGCAATAACTCCATCTTTCATTGGACAATAAGTAATAATTGAATCTGGAGTTTTACCAATCATATCCTTCGCCTCAAATCCAATCGCTAGAATTTTATTATCTTGCTCAGAAACTGCGACAACTGAAGGCTCGTTTAGAACAATACCCTTACCCGGCATAAACACTAAAGTATTAGCTGTACCCAAATCTATTCCTAATTTGCGTGAGAAAAATCCCATAAAAACAATATACCCCGACACCTATTTTAAATCAAGGAAATATGTATGGGGATATAATACATATTCATGCTAGAATGAAATACAAATTACGAGCTTGACGCCACATAAAATCATGAAAATTATATCAGTCATACCATTAAAAAAGAACACCCTAAGAGGCGATTTAACCTATTTTTCTAATTTAGATATAGCTGTTGGAAATATTGTGTCTGTCCCAATAAGAAATAAAGAAACTCTAGCTCTAGTCACGTCCAGCGAAGAATTAACGGAAAGAAAAAGTAATATAAAAAACATGAATTTCAATTTAAGAAAAGTCACTAAGGACAAAGGAGACTCTGTTTTTTTAAAAGAATTTCTAAATACTATTTTTGATACCAGTAAATACTTTGCTCAAAATAAAAATAAGACCCTAGCTTCATTAATTCCAAATATCTTTTTAGAAGAATATGACAAGATTGCAAAAATAAAAAATAGCCACCAGGACATTTTTAAAAACGAACAAAAATTAAGAACAGAAAAATTATTATTTCAATATCCATTAGAAGACCGTATCTCCATCTATAAAACCCTTATTCGTGAATCTTTTGCTAAAGGTAAATCTATTTTTGTGGTCGTGCCTACCCAATTTGATATAGAAAAATTTACTGATCAATTATCAAAAGGCATTGAACAATTTACTTTTTCTATCCAAAGTGGAATAAATAAAAAGAAAAATCTAACGACTTATGAAAAAATAATAAATGCTACTCATCCAGTTTTAATCATTGGTACTCCTCCTTTTCTTTCTATTCCTAAAAAGGATATTGGTACCATAATTTTAGAACACGAAAATTCAAATGCTTATAAAATGATCGCTATGCCCCACCTCGATTTAAGAGTTTTTGTAGAAATTTATACTTCAAAGATAAATGCAAGGTTTATAATGGCTGATGAAATACTCCGTTACGAAACAATCGGAAGAAAAGATATAGATAATTTTAATCCTTTATATCCTTTGTCTTTTAGAATTGATTTTGAAGGAGAAATAGAAATTTTAAGCAAGAAAAAAAATAATAAAGAAAAATTCCAAATATTTAATGACGAAAGTATAAAGGAAATAAAATTGGCGCTAGAAAGCAAAAAAAATGTTTTTATTTTTTCATTAAGAAAAGGCTTGGCGACCATGACCCTATGTAAAGACTGTAACGAAACAGTCAGTTGTAAAAAGTGCGGAGCACCCCTTGTACTTTATACATCACATAAAGACAAAAAAAGGGTATTCGTTTGTAATCGATGTGAAATAAACATAGATGGAGACACTAATTGCACATTGTGTGGAGGTTGGAATCTATTACCCCTTGGTATTGGCACCGACACTGTGCATGAAGAGATAAGTAAACTTTTTCCAAAAATTAAAATTTTTAAATTAGATAAAGAATCTGCAAAAACAGCTTCAGGTGCGAAAAAAATTATAAAAGATTTTGAAGAAAACAAAGGATCAATCCTGATTGGGACAGAAATGGCATTCTTCTATCTTCAAGAAAAAGTTGCATTTTCAGTCATCGCTTCTTTTGATTCGCTTTGGAGTATCCCTAATTTTCAAATGGGGGAAAAAATTATTCAAATAATACTTTCAATAATTAATAGAACAAAAGAGAAAGTTATTATTCAGATTAAAAATGAGGATGATGCATCTATGTTGGCAATCAAAACATCTAATTTATTGTCTTTTGTGCGTGAAGAATTAAAAGATAGAAAAAATTTAGGATATCCCCCATTTAAGCGTTTTATTAAAATCACTTACAAAGGAGATAAAGAACAAACAAAAAAAGCAAGGAAGATGTTGAAGGAGATTTTTAAAGAATATAATCCTGAAATATTCAGTGGATTTATAGCAAAAAATAAAAATAATTATAGAACAAATGCTTTAATAAAATTGGAGCTAAAACAATGGTCTCTGCCTGAACTTTCTCATGGTTCATCTATTGACCAAAATCTGTTTAATTTACTTTCTTCTTTACCTCCATCCTACGAAGTACTTGTAGATCCTGAAGATTTACTATAAAAAGTTCTAAGTGCTTTTGGGTATTTTAAGAAACAATTACGGTAAACTCCCCTCTTTGTTTCTCTTTATTCTTCTCGAAATATTCTAAAACTTCTGCTGGAGTTCCAGTTTTAAATTCTTCATAAATTTTTGTCAGTTCACGGGCAATACAAACTTTTTTCTCTTTGCCTTCACAAAATTTTACGAGTGATTCAAGGGTTTTCAAAATTCTATGAGGAGATTCGTAAAAGACCATTGTTCTCTTTGATTGGGCAATTTCTTTAAATAAAGTTTCTCTACCTTTTTTATGTGGTAAAAATCCTAAAAAAGTAAACTCATGCGTTGGTAACCCTGAAGCCGACAGGGCTGTGATTAAAGCTGTCGCTCCCGGAATTGGGATTACTTTTACCCTATCATTGAAATATTCTTTAATTTTAGATACCAACATGGCTCCTGGATCTGAAATTCCAGGTGTCCCAGCATCTGATACTAAAGCTAAGTCTTTCCCTGCCTCCAATAATTCAAAAATTTTATCTTCTTTGGAAAACTTACTTTGAGCGTGGTAGCTCATAGTGGGTTTACTAATTTCATATTTATCTAGAATCTTTTTAGTTTCTCTGGTATCTTCGCATAAAATTAAATCAACGGTTTTCAGTATTCCAACAGCCCGAAAGGTGATGTCCCCCATATTTCCTATTGGCGTAGCTACAACATAAAATTTAGACATAATATTTAATGATTTATAATAGTCTATCATAAAAAAGGAGGAATTGTTATAATTAATCTATGGAAAAAGGAGGATGGAAACCAAAACCAAAGATCTTTATTGACGGAGCAGAAGGAACAACTGCCCTAGAAATACGCGAGCGCTTAAAAAAACTTATTGAAGAAAAAGGTGAAATTGAAATGGTTTTTGTAAAAGGACCTCCGAAAGACCCTAAGGAACGTAGCGAAGCTATGGAAAAAAGTGACCTAGTTGTACTTTGTCTTCCCGATGATGCTGCAAAAGAATCTGTTGCGATAGCAAACTCCCTTGGTTCAAGTGCGCCAAAAATTCTTGATGCCAGTACAGCGCATCGCATTGCTCAGGGATGGGTTTATGGTTTTCCAGAGATGGACAACCAACAATCAGAAAAAATTAAAGAAGCTGACGCCGTTTCCAACCCGGGATGTTATGCAACTGGAGCAATCGCACTTCTTCGGCCTCTTGTTCAAGCTGGAGTAATCCCAGAAGATTATCCAATAACTATCAATGCTATGAGTGGTTATAGTGGAGGAGGAAAAAAAATGATAGAAGCCCACAATAAAGGCACAGCACCAAATTTTGAATTATATGGACTTGATCTAGAACATAAACATATACCAGAAATACAAACGCACAGCCAATTAAAAGAAAGTCCAATCTTTATTCCTTCTGTTGGAGGGTTTCCTCAAGGAATGCTTGTAAGCATACCTCTTCATTTAAAACAGCTCCCAGGGAAAATAACAGGTGAAAACATAGCAGAAGTGTTAAGGAAACATTATGCAGAATCTAATCAAATTAAAGTTATTTTACATCCTCCATATGAAAGCCGTCTTAATCCTGAAGCACTAGCCAAAACTGACAAACTTGACTTGCATGTTTTTTGGGATGGAAAAAAAGAACAAGCCGTACTTGTTGCATCTCTTGATAACCTTGGAAAAGGAGCTGCAGGCGCAGCTGTGCAAAATATAGAATTAATGCTTGGACTTGCCAACCAAAAATAAAAAATGCCCTGAATGTTTCCATCAGAGCTTTTTTGAATTGAGTCCGTAATTCTCAATTCGATTGAACATAGCGCGATCACGGTACGCCTTATCTCCGTTTCAACATTGCGTTTAATGAAGCAGAGATTGAAATCGCTCCTACCGCGACCCACACTGACTCTTCAATGTTTGTAAACAAATTGCCTGTGGCTATGGTATTTGCAGATATCACTAAAAACAATCCTACACTCATAACAAAAATGTAAAATCTTTCTTCTTTATTCATTTGTTCCTCCTTTTTCTGTGCTTAAAAAAGCACAGAGTTTAATATTTAATTTTATTTGAACTACTTTAGGTTTAAGTATATCATACATAATACAAAAAGTCAAGCCCTGTATTGGCATATGCCATAAGACTATTTAGTTATTTTCTATATTTTTTCGTTTTCCACTTGTCTGCGATTTTTACGCGAGTGAGTGAGCGTTCAAGTTCAGCTTCAAAGTGTTCGAAGTCAACATGTTCTTTGTTTTCCATCAGTTTCTTTAATTCTTCTGCTCGAGCTTTTGCTTTTTCTATTACCGCATCAGAAAGTTCCGATAAGTGTTCAGCAAAATCAGCTAAAACAGCTACTTCAGTAATATCTCCTTCATTTTTTTTTACTTCCACAAATCCACCTACAACAGCCATCGGCACTTGCTCACCACTTACAAAAGCAACCACGTCTCCAGATTTAAGTCCTACAATTAACGGAACATGATCTGGTAAAACCGTAATTTCCCCCTCAGTGGTCGGCAAAACAACTTGATCAACCATTTCTTCCAAAACAAGACGTTCTGGTGTAACTATTTTTAATTTTAATTGTTTCATAATGTTAGGTTCTAGGTTCTAGGTTCTAGGTTCTAGCTTACTAGTCCCTAGTCACTAGCACCTAATTAAATTGCTCCCTGCATGTAAAAATCATTTTCAGGCTTGTTGTCATGTTTCCCTTCTAAAATTTCTTTAAAGGATCGGATAGTTTCAGAGAGTGGAACGTATTGACCTTTTCTACCAGTAAATTGTTCTGCCACGAAATTTGGCTGTGAGAGGAATTTCTGAATCTTACGAGCACGAGCCACAAGTTCTTTATCTGCTTCTGAAAGTTCTTCCATACCCAAAATAGCAATGATGTCTTGTAAGTCTTTGTAACGTTGCAAAACACGTTGCACTTCACGAGCGACAGCATAATGTTCCTGTCCAACAATATTTGGATCAAGAATGGTAGAAGAAGAATCAAGCGGGTCAACAGCTGGATAAATACCAATTTCTGAGAGTGAACGATTTAGAACCACCGTGGAATCCAAGTGCGCGAAAGTAGTTGCTGGAGCTGGGTCAGTCAAGTCGTCGGCTGGAACATAAACTGCTTGCACAGAAGTAACAGAACCTTTATCGGTCGAAGTAATACGTTCTTGTAAAATTCCCATTTCTGTTGCCAGAGTAGGCTGATAACCCACAGCAGAAGGAATACGTCCAAGCAAAGCAGACACCTCTGAGCCAGCTTGAGTGAAACGGAAAATATTATCAATAAAAAGAAGCACGTCTTTACCTTCGGCATCACGGAAATGTTCCGCCATGGTAAGTCCAGAAAGAGCCACTCGAAGACGAGCACCCGGCGGTTCATTCATTTGCCCGAAAACCATCGCCACTTTCGGTAACACTCCAGAATCTTTCATTTCATGATAGAGGTCATTACCTTCACGAGTACGCTCACCCACTCCAGCGAAAACAGAGTATCCTCCGTGATTCGAAGCAATGTTGTGAATTAATTCTTGAATGACAACAGTCTTACCAACACCCGCTCCTCCAAAAAGCCCAACTTTTCCTCCTTTTAAAACTGGACAAATAAGATCTATAACTTTAATACCGGTTTCTAATATTTCAACTTTTGTCGCTTGGACTACATAAGCTGGAGCTTGACGATGAATTGGTAATTTCTTATCTACCACTACAGGTTTACCATCGTCAATCGCTTCACCCAACACATTGAAGATTCTCCCTAAGGTAGCCGATCCAACTGGAACAGAAATAGGTGCACCAGTATTGGCAACTTCAGTCCCTCGGGCAAGACCATCTGTCGTATCCATCGCCACGGAACGAACAATCCCCCCACCTAAATGTTGTTCAACTTCAAGAATAATTTTCTTGCCTTGTCCTGACGAATCTAAGGAGCTTTCTTTCTCGACTTCTAATGCAGTGTAAATATCCGGTAAATTCTCAGTATCATTACCAAAGTCTACATCAACGACCGGACCTATTATTCTTTTTATTATGCCTTTTTTCATAATTGTTTTTTAAAATTAATAATCTTTTAGTTCACACTTGCCATACCGGCACTAATCTCTGATATTTCTCTGGTAATATTCGCCTGTCTGGCTTTATTAAACATCAGAGTTAAGTCGTCAATCATTTCGCTGGAAGCATCACTAGCATTTTTCATGGCAAGCATCCGAGACGATTGTTCAGAAGCGTTAGATTCAAGAAACATTTGATAAATTTGCATTCGCGTAATATTCTCAGAAAGAGAGGTGATGAGTGTATCAAAATCTCCTTCAAATAAATAATTTATTTTTGTATTTTTTACTTGCTCGGGCAAATTTTTTATTGCCTCTTGTAAATTTTCTTTAACTTCTTGTTTAGAAATTGGAAGTAATTGTTTAATTATAGGTTTCTGTGATAAAGCAGAAGAAAAATGGGTATAAGCTATGTAAACTTTTTTATAAATATGATTTATATATTGATCCATTAATGATTTAGAAAGTGGAGCAATGTCTGAAAGAGCTATGTTAATATCTGGCATATTGGTAAAAACTTCAGTAATATTTTGATTAATTCTTCGCATAGCCATGTCTCCTTTCTTGCCAACAGTAATAATATCAACTATTTCAGACGTTGGACGTCGGGATCCTTGGACGTCCAACGTCTGAAACTCTTGCAATTGATGGAGAGTTTTTTTAATAATTTGAGAATCATATCCTCCGCAAAGTCCACGATTAGAAGTAATTAAAACCACTAATATTTTCCCCTGCTTTTGTTCATTGAAAAATGGATGCGTATTTTGTTCTAAATTTTCAGCAACCGAGGTAAGAATCTCCCAAGAATATCGAGAATAAAGACGAGAAGCCAAAGTAGATACAACTGCGCGTTTCATTTTAGAAGCAGCCACAAGCTCCATCGCTTTAGTGATTTTCTTTGTATTCTTCACACTTTTTATTCGTCTTTTGATTTCTTTAGTTCCAGCCATAAATTACTTTTTTTCGCCAGAGGCGAATCCGCCTTGAGCGGAAAAATCTTCAATTACCTTTTTTAATTCTGCCTCCCCTTTTTCACTCCACATTTTCTTTTCAATAACTTCTTTATAGAAAACTTTTGCCTTTTGCTCACTGTATTTAATAAGGGCTTGTTCAAATTCTTTTATTTTATCAACAGCTACCTCATCCATGTAACCTTGAGTTAAAGCATAAAGAGTAACTACTTGATGCTCTATCTTCATCGGTGCGTATTGAAGTTGTTTCAAAACTTCAACTGCCCTCTTTCCACGTTCAAGCTGACGTTTGGTGGCGTCATCAAGGTCTGAACCAAATTGCGCGAAGGCTTCTAACTCTCGGAACTGTGCCAAATCAAGCTTGAGTGTTCCAGCTACTTTTTTCATCGCTTTAATCTGAGCAGTAGCACCGACACGAGACACAGAAAGCCCAACGTTTACGGCTGGGCGAATACCTTTATAAAAAAGATCAGTTTCCAAGAAAATCTGTCCATCTGTGATAGAAATAACATTTGTTGGAATATAAGCAGATACGTCGCCAGCTTGAGTTTCGACAATTGGAAAAGCAGTAATAGAACCTCCGCCATATTTTTCATTTCGACGACAAGCACGTTCAAGTAAACGAGAGTGTAAATAGAAAACATCTCCTGGATAAGCCTCACGGCCTGGTGGACGTCGAAGCAAAAGAGAAATTTCACGATAAGCCACAGCGTGCTTGGAAAGATCATCGTAAATAATTAAAACATCTTTGCCTTGATCCATAAAATATTCGGCAATTGAAACTCCTGTATAAGGTGCAATATATGAAAGAGAGGCTGCTTCAGAAGCACCAGCCGAAACAATGACCGTATAATCCATCGCTCCACCAGCTTCCAGACGAGCTTGTAATTTACGAAGCTTGGAATCTTTTTGTCCAATAGAAACATAAACACAAATCATGTTTTGACCCTTTTGATTTAAAATAGCATCAATGACGATCGCTGTTTTACCAGTCTGACGATCACCAATAATAAGTTCACGCTGACCCCGACCGACGGGAATAATCGCATCAATAACTTTAATACCAGTTATGACAGGTTGGTCTACTGAAAGACGAGTCACCACCCCAGGAGCGACTTTTTCAATTGGATAAGTTTTACCTGCTTTGATTGCGCCCTTGCCGTCGACAGGAACGCCGATAGCATTTACTACCCGCCCTAAAATACTATCAGAAACAGGGATTTCAAGAATCTTACCGGTTGCTTTTACTTCATCCCCTTCTTTAATAGCAGAAAAGTCACCAAAAATAATTATTCCGACAGCGTCTTCTTCTAAGTTGAGCGCTACTCCAGTCTCACCATTTGGAAAAGTTACCATTTCAGAAGATTTAATATCTGCCAGTCCAGAAACTTTTGCAATACCGTCAAAAACTTCTAATACTTTACCAACTTTCTCAACTTTAATTTGAGCTTCAAAATTTTCTATTTCCTTTTTTAAATTTTCTACAATGTAATTTGACATATATTTCTTTTATTTTTCTTGTATTAAAAATTTTTCTAATTCGTGAAGCTT
>JBAYLA010000001.1:0-203274 GCA_041664285.1 Minisyncoccota bacterium | reverse complement strand
TTTCTCAACTTTAATTTGAGCTTCAAAATTTTCTATTTCCTTTTTTAAATTTTCTACAATGTAATTTGACATATATTTCTTTTATTTTTCTTGTATTAAAAATTTTTCTAATTCGTGAAGCTTTTTTTTGTATGTATTATCGAACACTTCGCCCTCTGTTTCAATTCTCATTCCTCCTAATAATTCTTTGTTTTCAAAAAATTCACCTTCTATAATCTGCGCTTTATATTTTTTCTTAATTTCCTCCTCTAGCTTGTTTCTTTCTTCTTTTTTTAGATTTTTCGCTGTACTGACTTTCGTTCTAATAGTACCTGTTTTTTTATCAAAAATATTTTGAAGAGCACTTAAAATTTCTTTCGACTTACCGAGCATTCTTTTGTCTTTTATTGCTTGAGCCGAACGTTTGATCGCAATTGCCAAACTGTGTCCAGATTTACCTTCTGTTGCTTCGTATACTGCTTGTGCAAAATTTTTTGGGGAAACTTTTGTCATATTAATCTTACTTATTTTTCTCTTCCATAATTTTCTTAGCAGCAAGCATAGCAAGCGTGACCAGTTCACTTTTAGCTGATTCAACTAAAGTTTTTTTATCAACTTCCATTTGCTCTACTCGTTTTTTGTTCCACTCATCATTATCCGCTTTTATCTTGTTTAAATTCTCTGCTCTAAGTCTCTCTAAATCTTTCCCGAGCTCTTTCTCTGCGTCGACTGCCGTTTGTCTTAATTTGATTGTGTTTTGTTTATATTCTTCAGTAGCATTTTCTAATAATTCATTAGCTTTTTTAGCATCATCAATTCCTTTTGTTATTTTCTCTTCTCTTTCTTGCATTAGTTTACGAAGAGGCTTAGCTGCCAAAAGATAAAAAGCCAAAAACACAATCCCAAAGTTAAACAACTGGGCAATCATCAACTTCCAATCTATATGAAATGTATTAATAAAATCCTCCATTTTTTATAATTTATTTAATAGAGAAAGCAATAACCAATCCATAAATAGCTACCGCTTCCGCGAAAGCTGAAGCAATAAGCATGGGAACCAAAACTTTACCAGTAGCTTCTGGATTTCTACCGATCGCCTCCATGGCTCTTCCACCAATAAGACCAATACCGATGCCAGCTCCAACAGCTGAAAGACCGATAGCTAAACCCTTGCCAACTGGTGCAAAACTAACAACTGCACTAACTACTTCTTTTTCCATAAATGATTTTTAGCGAATCCTGTGAGCATAAAAATCTTTACCCTGTTAAATAAAATCTTTGGATTTTAATTTTTGTTTAACAAAAATTATTTAACGGGGTTAGAAAATTATATTCGCTTTGCTCATTAATTTTTCTAATAATTTCGACTAATAATTAATAATTTTATACCAATCTTAAATACTAACTAATTCTTTTTCGTGACTCTCTTCTTCGTGCTCTTCATGATCTTGAGATGCTATTGTAAAATAAACCGTAGCCAGTAGAGAAAATATCAATGCTTGGATAAGCCCAATAAACACTTCCAAGAACAAAAAGGGGGTTGGCAAAATATAAAGAAAAATTGCCCCCATTGAGGCCAACAATACTTCTCCGGCAAACACATTGCCGAAAAGTCGGAAAGAAAGAGACGCCACTTTAGCTATTTCTCCAATTAACTCTAGAATGCCAACAAAAAACGTAATCGGGGCAACTATTATGACACTTTTATCCTTTCGGAATTTTGTCACTATACCTCCGAGTGCCTTTATATTAACATATTTATTGAAAATTTTCCAAGCACCAATACTTACGATTCCGAAAATATTTGAAGCAACAACAATCGCCAAACTCAAAGCTAAAGTAGTGTTAATATCAGCTGTCCCTGCACGGAAGACTGGTATAAAAAAAGATTGCCCAGCTTCTTTTGCTATAAAACCAACTGACCCGACAAATGGCAAAAGTCCAAGCCAATTATTTATTAAAATAAAAATAAAGAGAGAAGTGACTAAAGGGAAAATTTTGAGTGTTAATTTACGATCGTTGGTTACTTGGTCGCATAAAGACAGAGCCCCCTCTAAAAGAATTTCAAAAATATGCTGAATTTTGCCTGGAATTTGTTTCAACTTTAAACGAAGAGCCACTAAAAGAATTAGAATTACCAAAACTGCTAGCCATGAATTTAAAAGAGAATTTGTAATTTGAAAACTTCCAACATGAAAAACTGGCTCGGCAAAAATTGTTGTTTCGTGAATTACTTCCACTGGTATATTATTTTGAGTTGAGCTGATCATTTTTTTTATTTTTTTGTTTTTCTAAATCTTTCAAATATGTTTTAACCTCTCGATAAATTCCATAGCAAGTAATTAAAAACCCCAAAAAGATAATTCCAAAAAACAATGTTTGACTACCGGCAGACTCACCTATATATTTTCCTAAAATCAAACCTAAGATCAAAGGTAAAATTATCCAAGAAGTTGTTTTGATGTAAAAAAACATTACCGGTCTATGCCAGCCTGGACTACTGTGATGAGATGAATCTAAGGTATTAAAATTTTGTTTATTTTCATCCATATTAATATAAAAATCTTAATTGATAATACTCATTTTTATGCCCCGTAACCAAAATTTAATACGAGACAAGCAAAAACAAAAGCCAAAAAGCTTTACCATATTGTAATATAAAGATATTCTAGATGCAAACTATTTTTTGTCCACGAACCATCCATCAGAACGCTTTTCACATTTATCCCATTCATATACTCTTCCGTTCATTGAAATATAAACTCCTTTATCTAAAATATTGAGAGCACCGATAGCCACACCAATATTAAAATCTGCATCAGACTCATGAAACTTATAGGGCTGTGAAGCACCCGTCAAAACAATAATTTTATTTGGAATAGTACTTAAAATTTTAGCAGTATCTATCATCGTGTCTGTTCCGTGTGTTATTAAAATTTTATTTTCTTTAGTACCCTGACATGCCTTTTTGATCAATTGTCTATCTGTTTCATTCATATAAAGTTTGCCTTTCATTTTGAGACTGTCTTTTGCAAAAAGAGACTTTATACTATAGCCAAAATTTAAATTAACTTTATTTTGCAACATTTCATTTATGGCAGGTTTACCAAAAGAAAAATTGTAGATTCCTTTAGTTTCTAAATAATCTTTATCTATAGTTCCCCCGCATGTAAAAATTTTTATTTTCATGTGATTCGTTTATATCAAATATTCCTTTAAAAATCAATGTGAGAATTAGACGTAGCTTTTAGGACTAATTATTTTTAGCCCAAATTTTTTTAATTTGAGGAATTGATAAAGTCGAAAGAAGATATCCAAGTGTTGGAACCATCGCTTTCAATAAAACACGTGACTCTTTTATTACTAAAAGCCAGATACTAGCAATGACAAAAGTTAATATCATTATAGTGAAACGCCTCGTCCAGCTCCCTTCCCAAGCTTTATCGATCTCTACTCTCTTGTTACGTTCTTTTAAATTTTGAATCTCTATTTCTAAAGTATCACTCATTAATATATTCTATCATAAAAACAGAAAATCCTGACCGAAGCCAAGAAATTATAATGTAGTGTTAAGTGCTATATCATTATCTATATTTGTGTCTGTAAAAAAATTAAATAGCCAGACACTTTATCTCCTTTCGGTTTGTGCTGGCTATTGTGATAGTTGATTGGGATCTCCTCCTATTGCTTAAAAAACGTCAAGCACGTCTTGCTTTTTAAGAGATTTCTCCCACAAAACTCTTTTTAATTACTTCCTCAAGCGATTTTCGGTCACGGTGCCCTTGTGCGAGAGCCCACATGAATTTGATCTGCGCCATGACGTCTGTCATGTCGCCGGTCGGAATAGCTCCGGCTTCGAGGGCGAGTTTGCCCGGTTCGTATATGTCCATGTGTGTGTTGCCACCCACGAACTTCGTCGAAACGAGAACCGGAACTTTGTACTTGGAAGTCGCTGCCTCGATGACTGGCAGTATAGAATACTCCTCTTCAGATGGAACGTTTCCCGCACCGAGCGATTTGAGAAGCAATCCCTGGCACGTTCCGGACTTCAGAACGGCCATCAAGATTCCCGGTTCGAGTCCCGGAACAATCTCGACCGACAATATGCCACGCTGAAAATGTGGCTTGATGTCGAGAATCGTTTTCTTTTCGCCGGCTTTGAGCGCTTGGGGAATGAAACAAACCCCAGTTGCCGTGATCTGTGAGAGATACGGAAACGCTGGTGAATCAAACGCTCCGAACTTCGCTTCGCTAATTTTAACAGTCCGACTTGCACGAAGTACTAAATCACTGAAAACAATCATCACTTCAGCGATACCTACCTCACATGCTTCGAGAACTGTCTTCATTGCGTTTTCGAGATTGAAGCGCGCATCTGAACCGTACGAGATAAGTGGAAGCTGAGATCCCGTGAAAACGATGGGAATCTCCAATTCACGACCGAGGGCCAGTGAAACTGCTCCCGCTGTGTATGCCATGGTGTCTGTCCCATGGGTGACAATGATCGCATCATAATCGCCATGAATTTCGGCGATCTTGATTGCTAACTTTGTCCAGTGGCTAGGCGTAATATTAGTGCTATCTTTATTCTCAACTTGCACCAATTCCACATCAGCCATCTCGCGTAGTGATGGTACGATAAGTAGAATTTCCTCGATACTCTTTGCTGGAGCGAGAACTCCGCTTACGTCGGGAATCATTGCGATCGTACCTCCAAATCCTAGAATTAAGACCTTTTTCATACTCAATCTCCTTTCGTTCTCGTTTTGTAATGTATTATTATTTTATATTTTGTAGCCTTGTTCTTTCTTTTTCCCTCCATTCATCAGAAGGAATTTCTTCAACTCTACTTCTGATAGCTGCCCCTGGAAAATGTTTTAACGACAGATGCATCATCCCATGAGTGATGCAAAAAAGAGTCCGTGTGTTCTTTTTTATATCATCCTGAATACGGACAACATCAGGATAATAGCAACCACAAATCGCTGGTTCTTGTCCCTTAAAATAAGGTCCCGCCATTATAACTCCTCCTTCATATATATAAAAAATTTTTTTCGAATAGCTGTTGTTTCGCAAACAATAACACATATGTATTTATGTGTCAAACATTCAAAAATAAGAATTTTTTGTGAGCGTGGATGGGATCGAACCATCGGCCTCTGTCTTATCAGGACAGCGTTCTACCACTGAACTACACGCTCGAAACATATTTCTTAAACATCATCCCCGTAGCGTCCTATACTAAACTACACGCTCATTATTATTAAAACAACATAAGAAATATAACAGAAAAAGCACATAGACGCAAACAACCCCGCATATTGCGGGGTTGTTTTTAGGTTCATTTTAGAATTAGTATTCTCGGCGTCCTCCACCGTTGTATCCTCCTCGATCTCCACCATTTGAACGTGGTGGTCGAGCTTCCATTGGACGAGCCTCGTTAACAGTCAGCTTACGTCCTTCGAATTCTTGGTCATTAAACATTGAGATGGCCTTTGCCGCCTCATCCTGAGATGACATTTCGACGAATCCAAAACCTTTTGAACGACCGGACATTTTGTCCATGATAATCACAGCGGAAACAACGTTTCCAGCTTGTGCGAAGAGCTCTTTAAGAGCATCCTCTTGAGTGCTGTAAGGGAGTCCCCCTACATATAGCTTTGTAGCCATACTATTATTTCTTCCTTTTTTCCTAAAAAGGACAAAAAACTACTTATAAACCTGACCTTAAAAAGATCAAGCGTAGAAACTCTATTTCGCTAAATGAGAATACTACCAAACAAGCATAACATATCTAAAACGAAATGCAATTTCAAAAAATTATTTACCAATATTTAAGTCCTAGTTGTTTATTAGAAAAACCTTTCTTCCTCAAATCTTTATATATTTCATACAGATCAGAAATATGTTCTTGTTTAATATCACTGGGGGTTTTCCTTTTCTTTTCATCTTTTATTCTTTTATTAAATTTTTCTTTAATCTCTTCAAATTTTTTAGAATATTCTCCTGAAAGAAGAACCCCTTTAACACTAGACATATATTCTTTATTGTCTACTGCAAAAATAAGGTGAAAATTATTGAATTGTTTATTAAATTCTTCAAATGAATACTCGTGTTCTTTAAGCTCATAAGTACTTCGTTTTCCTTCTTTCATAAATTGATTATAGCATAATTACTCTTCTTCGTTCCCCACCACTCCAGAATCAAGTGCTTGAATTATGTCCCCTATCTCTCCTTCTAGAATTTTTGGTAAATTGTGCCACGACTTCTTTATTCGATGATCTGTGACGCGATCTTGAGAAAAGTTATAAGTGCGGATTTTTTCAGAACGATCCCCAGACCCTATTTGTTCCTTTCTCTGGCCAGAGTATTTCTTGGCTTCTTTTTCTTCTTCTAATTGCTGAAGTTTCGCTGTTAAAATCATCATCGCTTGTTCACGATTCGCTAGCTGGCTTCTTTCATTGGTGGAACGAACATCCAGTCCTGTTGGAATATGGATAATTCGAACAGCGGTCTCTACTTTATTTACATTTTGCCCACCCTTTCCACCAGAACGTGAATATTCCATTTCAAAATCAGCTGGATTTATTTGAAAAGTTATTTTCTTTTTAATTGGTAATACCGCCACTGAAGCAGTGGAAGTATGCACTCGGCCATTTTTTTCAGTTGCAGGAATTCTTTGCACTCTATGTACTCCCTGTTCATAACGCATTTTTTTATAAACATTATTATTTGGGTTCCTCCCTTTTATTTCAAAAGAAGCTTCTTTGTACCCATTTAGATCACTC
This sequence comes from Minisyncoccota bacterium, assembly GCA_041664285.1. Classification (GTDB taxonomy): domain Bacteria; phylum Patescibacteriota; class Minisyncoccia; order Phycocordibacterales; family UBA9973; genus UBA9973. The sequence continues at coordinate 196,507 of JBAYLA010000001.1, read as the reverse complement.
TTTGATTCATAATTTACTTTCCAAGCCCAACCCTGTGACTCTGCAAACTTTTCATACATATGCGCCAGCTCCCAGGCAAAAAGAGAAGCCTCGTCGCCACCAGCTCCTGCTCGTACTTCTAATATTACTTCGTTTGGAAACTCTTCTGCTTCTTTATCTTTATCTAAAATATCCTGAATTTGTTTTTCTATCCGTTCCCTCTCTTCTTGAATAAATTGTAGTTCTTTAGCAGCCATCTCGTGAAGCGTCTCATCCGAAGCAAGCATTTCACGAACTTCAGCTTCTTCACGAGAAAGTTTCTCTAAAACACTAGCTAGATAGCTCGTGTTGTGATTTTTCTTTAGTTCATCTAGATCGAAAGTCATAAAATATAATAAAAAATTAAAAGAATTAAAAACAAATTTTTAAGGGGTTTCGAGCGCGACGGCGCGAGAACTTCAGGATTTTTTAAGCTTCAAAAAATCTGTACCGATAAAAATTTCGGTTTTTAAATCTTTTATTTTTTTACCTTAGCTTTAGGAGTTGCAGCTCTACGTTTATTGAATCTTTCTACTCGTCCAGCCGTATCCATTATTTTTTCATTACCAGTATAGAAAGGATGACATTGGCTACAAATTTCCATTTTAATTTCTGGCATCGTGGAACCAACTTCAAAAACAGCTCCACAAGCACAGATAGCTTTAGTCTTTAAATTATATTTTGGATGTATATCTTTTTTCATTGCTCAAAAACATTATCATAATTTTAACTTGAAAGCAAGCAAAAATCGTTCTATTAATCTTCAAGATTATCTATATCCATCTGTATGCTCGTAGCTTTTTTCATTACCGAGCTTGCATAACTAGAACAAGATCCATAATATTTACAAGCAGCATTATGCTCTGCTGTATATGTTTGCTTTCCTGCACCTAAATCTTGTAAATGTACTGCAGTTGCCATAACAGCATGTTCTGGATTCCATGGATTGGCAGTCTCAACTAAAAGATTGGAACAAACTCGTGCTTCAACTAATACCCATGTACTTGGAATAAATTGTGTATATCCCATAGCACCTCCATAACCACGCCCGTCATAATACTTTGTTGCGGTACCACGACCCTTAATATCAATTGGACATGAAACAGGTGTATTGCTCCAATCAAGTCCAAGACTTTCTGTGATGCGTTTAAAATAACCTAAACTTCCAAGTCCCATAACTTTTTCATAAAAAGCACCAGTGTTAATTCCCTTACCATCTCCTGTTGTCAAGTTAGTAACATAACATCCACCAAAATTACTACCAAAACTAGTTTCTTGTTGCATAATAGCTAAAATAAGAGCTGCTCGAACTCCAGTTTTTAATGATGCCTTTTTAGCATAATCATATGCTTCTCCAAATTTTATCTCTTTATTAGAGATACCACTACCCTGAAACTGAATTAGGGCATTTCTAATTTTATTAGCCCTAGCTTTTTTTTCATCTGCAAGTTTTTTAACGGTTGCTGCTTGATTATCTACTCCAGCTTTAAGTATACTATTTTCTGTTTTTAATTGAGCCGCTTGTTTTTGAGCACTCTCTAATTCATACTTAGCATCAGTTTCGGCATCTTGTTTTATTTCTAAATCTTTTTTTTGTACTTCTGTTTCAGTTTTTACTCCATTGATAACATCAACAGAATCTTTGATTGCCTGCTTGATAGAATTATAAGACTCCAAATCACTATAAAAATCAAAAATACTCTCGTTAGACAAAATTAAATTTACCAAATTATTATTATCGAATTCATTTGTATTTCTTAAAAGTTGAGCAAGTGATGAGTGCTCGCGGTCTATCTTCTTAGAAAGTGAGTTAATGGTATTGACCTTTTCTCCTATGTGTATTTTTAATTGAGTAATAACTAAAACTCGAGCTTTTATTTTAGCATTTAGGGCATTAATCTGAGTTGTCAGTTTTTTTACTTCTAAGGCGTAAGTACTACTTTGTTTGTCTAATTTGGCTTTTTGTTTTGATAATTCAATAAATTGAGCCTCTAAGTCTTTCTGTTCCTGAAGGCAAGCAGTTTCATTCGCTTTGGCATAAATTGAGTCAGAACAATCAGCCGCTATAATTTTATGAACCGCAAAAGAACCGAAAAAAAGTAACGCGGTAAAAATAAAAACAAAGACTATGACTAATTTCTTGATCATAGTCTTTATTATATCATATTTGAGAATAAGGTTATTTTTTTTCCGTCTTTTTCTCTTCTGCTGCTGTAGGTGCAACTCCTTCAGCCCCTTCCTCGTCTTTTTTGCCTTTCTTTTCAACTTCAATAGCAGATAGATCAACTGGGGCGGCAACTTCTTCTTTTTCTTCCACTTGTTCAACAACAGAAACTACAACTTCAGTTGGTTCGTTAATAACAGCAACTCCAGTAGGAAGTTTAATATCAGAAACAAAGATTTGATCATCGAGTGTGTTTAGTTTAGAAAGATCAACAACAAGATTGTGAGGTAAGTCGGAAGGAAGTGCTTCAATTTCAAGCTCATGGATAACCTTAACAAGATTTCCAAGTCCACTTTTAACTGCAGCAGAGATACCCTCAAATTCAAGTGGGATGTGAACACGAATTTTCTTTTTCATATCGATTGCTAAAAAGTCCACATGAATTGGCTCACTAGTTATTGGGTCAACTTGTACTTCATGAATAAGCACATCAATATTACTATTTAACATTTCAATTTTAACAGCTGAAGATTCTCCTGCCTCTCGCCAGACTTTCTTGAAATCAACGATTGAAACTGAAATAGAAGTTGTCTCTTTGCCCGCTCCATAAAAAACAGCCGGGATTTCTCCCTCTTTTCTCAAACTATCTAATTTAACACCTGCCTCTCTCTTTGTAGCTTTAATTATAAACATAAGGATAGTATACCCGAACACTTATTAAAAGTCAAAAATAACCTGATGTAATATCATTCGAATAAGTGTACGGGTATATATAAAAATGACAAAAAAGCAAATTTAAACTATAAAATTTCTCTCTGATAACATTGTTCACAAAGAGGTTTATATCCATCAACTTTTCTAAAAGATGATTCAATTTCTTTATTGCAAGAAAAACAATTTTCTGGATAAACTTGAAAATTATTTAAAAATTTAAATCTATCAATTGTACGTTGATAAGGCGTATCCGTCGGAAGTGGTAATCTATTCTTTTTATAAAATGCAACTTCTCTAGGAATAATTTTAAATGGTTTTTTTGAAAAATACCCTATAATCGCATTCTGATAAAGACTTTCCGTAACATCATCTACATTGTCGGGCAAATCACTTGCAGGAATGCTTTTCAGATCTTTTAAATCAACATTGGTATCTTGTTGCCAAAAAACTCCATTTGACTTTGCTTCTTCTTCCGTCATTGGATATAAAATATTTGCCAAGGAACTATTATAGGCACAAGGAGCAAAAGACATTGGAAAAAATTCTCCGTAATCTCCACTTATTAACATCGTACTTTTAATTTCATCTAAAATTTTCCAGTATTCATCTGGGGAATACTTTTTATTAAATATGCAATATGAAGCATTCTGAAGTCCTACACAGCCAAAACAATTAGTGCAATTTTTTGAAGACATAATATACTCGCAATCTATTGATTCTTTTATAGCAAAAGAAAATTTAATATTAGAAGATTTAGTACCACAATTTTGTGAATAATATATTTTCTCTGCTCCTCCAGAATGCCCTACGTCCATAGAGTCTCTTAAAAGAACAATCGCAAAAGATGCATATTTTAAATTTTCTGATTCTTCAACTTGATAACAATGCTGACAATTATTGGACTTACGAATATCTTCACCGAAGCAATTATTTGATTGAGAAATTCTGACAGCTCGAATGGAGTTTTCTTTAAGAAAGTTGAAAAATTTTTCTTGATATTCTTTCGCTGTTTTAATACTACCTAAATCTATATTTTTTCTTTTTGTTTTATATTCCTCTTTAGTTAATTGTTCATTAAAATAACAATAATTCTTATTGCGTAAATTCACGCAACCGAAACAATTCTGACAATTTCGACAATCAAAAATAAAATCACAATCAATACAATTTGAAGAAAAATATGCGTAGTTTGTTTTATAACTTCCATTGGTGCCAATGTTATTAAAAACAGTATCAACATCGTAAACAGAGTAAGAATCTAAAACATGTTTTGAACGATAAATTGAGGAAGAAAACATAACATCTTCTGAATATCGTCCACCAAAAACATAATAGCAATCTTTCATGTTTTTCCCATAAAAACTAAAATCAGAATTGGGAGAATTTTCACCACGACGCACTCCTGGCTGAGGAATAACTTTCAATAAATTTAAAAATTGATCAAAAAAAGATTCTCCTTGTTTTACATCTTTCCCATAAGAAAATGGGTCCCAAACATCAGAATAATATGTCTCATAATCATAAGTAATCCAAGGCATCACAGGTGCCACAGGTGAAATCATAATATCTGAGTGACCAGGAACATCACACTTACGTTTATAAATACTTGAATAATTAGCGTAGGCCAATCGACGTTTCTGGCGACAATTAGGGCAAAGCTTAGATGGAGGAACTCGAAATATTCTATAAAACACAATGTCATCATTTTCAATCTTAAATTCTTTTTTGCAATCTGGGCAAATTCTAACGTGAGGAATTAATTCATCTAAAATTTTATCTATCAATGCGTCAAATTTAGGAGTTTTAGATTCTTTCATTTATTCTATTCCGTTAAAAAGTTTCAATCTGTTTTCTACTACTTTTTCTATAGCATCTACAGCTGGTTGTAATATTTTATAAGGTGTAGTTTCGTTAGGATTGTCTAATAAAGACTTTTTAAGTGCTTCGTCATAAGACAACCTGATCTCAGTGCTGATATGAATAATCGAAATTCCTGCCTTTGCTGCATTAGTAAAGTCAACATCTCTCAATCCTGAACCACCATGCAATACCAATGGAATACCAGTTGCCTTTTTTATTTCAGCAACCAATTCTGCATCAATGTGTGGTTTACCACTTTTTATCAAACCATGGATACTTCCAACAGACGGCGCAAGCATATCTAAGCCTGTTAATTCAACGAATTTTTTTGCTTCTTCAGGTTTAGTTAAAACTCCAGCACCTTCTGGAATTGTGTCTTTTATATTTGAACCAGAACCAATAAAGCCAATCTCTGCCTCAACTAAAATATCTCGTCCTGTTTCTTTTATAATTTTATGGGCATACTCCACACACTCTTTAGTAATTTTTACATTCTCTTCAAAACTTAAATTAGCACCATCAAAAATTACCGAATCAAAACCAGCATCAATAGCAAGTTTCACTCTTTCAAAACTATAGTGATGATCTGCATTTAGAAAAATTGGAAAATTTTCTTTTTCCCTAATTTCCTTAATCATTCCTATGGCTTCATTCCTTCCAACAAAATCTTCTTCGCCTTCGGAAAGCCCAATGATAACAGGCACATTTAATTTCTTGGCTGAATGGTAAACACCATGAAATCCTTCTAAATTAGAAATATTAAAATGCCCGATGGCTACGCCTTTTTCTTCCGCTTCTTTTATATATTCTCTTAAGGTTTTCATTAACCTATTTTAGCATTTCTTTTAACAATTTAATAACAATTTGAGGATTAGCAGAACCATTTGATTCTTTAATTATTTTACCAACTAGGGACATAATAGCGTTTTCTTTTCCAGCTTTATAAATTGCAACCACGTCAGGATTTTCTGAAATTATCTTCTCTACTATTTTTTTAAGTTCTCCTTCGTCATGGGTTTGAAGTAAGTTATTTTCTTCAGCAATTTTCTTTGGTGATTCATCATGAATAAAAATTCTACCCATTATATCTTTTGTTGCACGGGAAGAAATGTAGCCATCCTTTGTCATCTTAATAAGCTCAGCAAAATTTTCTGGCTTAGTCAGTTTAATTTCTGGGTTAGAGTTTTTAAGACCAACATAGTCTGAGGTTATATAATTGGAAGCAAGTTTTACTAATTCTTTATTATTTAAAATTGTTGCAATTTCTTCAAACCACGCACCCAGCACTTGGTCGTTGATATAGCTTTCTATGTCTTCGTCTTTAATTACAAAATCTTTTTGATATCTAACACGTTTTTCTGCTGGTAATTCCGGTAATTCTTTTTTCATTTTCTCTAAATCAAAAGCTTCATGGAGTTTCAACTTTGGTAAATCGGGATCTGGAAAATATCGATAATCTGCACTTCCCTCTTTTGTTCTCTGAGAAAATGTTTTCTGTTTGGAATCATCCCACCCTCGCGTTTCTTGAACAATTTCTGACCCCTTACCCTCTTCCAAAAGTTTGGTCATTCTATCTATCTCATATTTAATAGCTCGTTCAACACTCCTGAAAGAATTTAAATTTTTAACTTCGACTTTCGTTCCAAGAATTTTCGGATCTGCAGAAATAGAAATATTGGCCTCAACTCGCATTTCACCTTTCTCCATATTGGCTTCAGACACACCTAAATACCAAAGTATCAACTGAAACTCTTTGGCAAACTTAGTTGCTTTTTTGGCTGCTTCTTCTGCATTCGAAAATGTATGAGGTTCGGTCACAAGCTCCATTAAAGGTACTCCGGCACGATTAAAGTCAATTAAAGAGAAGTCTCCACGATCATGTTTATTATTCGCAGTATCTTCTTCTAAGTGCACCCGAGTAATATCCATTTCGGCCAACTTACCACCAGAAACTATTGGATATTTATATTGAGAAATCTGATATCCTTTAGGAATATCTGGGTAAAAATAATTCTTACGATCAAATTCTGTAAAGTCAGCAATTGTTCCATTAACTGCTAATCCAACTTTTATCACATTCTCTATCGCTTTTTTATTTAACACCGGTAAGGCTCCTGGATGTGCCATGCAAACTGGGCAAATATTTACATTGGGCTTTTCTTCATCTGGGTCATTCTTACAACCACAAAACATTTTCGTTTGTGTTTTTAACTCTGCGTGAATTTCAAGTCCAATTGTTGGATAATACTTATTTGCCATAAATTATTTAGCTTTTTTCAAAATCTTTACTAGCTCGTCTCTGAATTTCTTTACCATTTTATCATCAAATAACGAAACTACAAAAACTCTTTTGCCTAATTTTTCAAATTCGTTTATTTTTTTAGTAATAATTTTCGAATCTTCTACAACATCAGATTTCGTTAAAATTATTATTTCATCTTTTGAAGAGAGACCATCTTTTCCTAGACCTAATTTTTTATCATATTTTTCAAGTTCTTTACGAATTTCTTTATAAGTTTTCATCATTCCAGTTGTACCTTTAGACAAATTCTCAAAAGAAACTAAATGTGCAAGCATTTTTGTACGCTTAATGTGTCGTAAAAATTTTACTCCGAGGCCTTTGCCTTCTGATGCTCCTTCAATAATTCCAGGAATATCAGCAATAATATATCCATAAAAATCTCCGAGATTTGGGTCAAGAGTAGTAAAAGCATAATCCCCGACGCGTCCCTCTGCGTTAGTGAGTGAATTTAATAAAGAAGTTTTCCCTGCATTGGGAAGTCCAATAAATCCAACATCAGCAAAAAGCTCCAACTCTATTCGGAAATTTCCTTTTTCTCCCTCCGCTCCTTCTCGTGATTCCTTAGGGGTTGTGTTGGTAGAACTTTTAAAATGTTCGTTGCCAAAACCACCATAACCACCCTTCAAAATCATAAATTTCTGCCCCTCCTCTTCTAGCTGCCAAGTTTCATCGGTTTCCAGATTCGTAACAATAGAACCAATTGGCAACTCGAGAAAAAAATCTTCTCCATTTGCACCATGAAGACTTTTGTTTCCACCATCTTCCCCTCGTCCGGCTGAAAAACTTTTTTTCGCTTTATATTTAGAAAGGATGTGAACATCACGCACAGCTAGAATATAGAAATTGCCACCACGGCCTCCATCCCCACCTGAGGGTCCACCTTTTGGTACAAATTTTTCTTGACGCCAACGCACGACTCCGTCTCCACCACGTCCTGCGAAAGCTTCTATTTTCATTTCATCAATAAATGCCATAGGTTTAATTATTAGCTCACAAAATATCAATTTTTCTCCGGTACAGATTTTTTGAAGCTTAAAAAATCTTGAAGTTCTCGGCTCGACAGCCTACGAAACCCCTGCGAAAAATTATATTTTATGAGCTAATTGTTATTCTACCGCAATTTCTGCTAATTTGATAGCTCCTTCTTTAGTTTTCGCTACTGCTAGGAAAAGTGCTCGATGGCAAAAAACTGCATCCGATACACCAGTAATTTTCTGTAATTCTTCTTCTCTCAAACCTCCCCAATTTTGTGGAAAATCTTTTCTGTTTTTGAAACTATTTATTTCTTTTCTCATAGCTACAACTCCCCAATCTTCGCTATCACCGTAAACAATGAAAAGAGGTTCAGGAAAATCTTGTAATGCATCATAAATTTCATGTCTAGAAACTTTCGGCTTGTCTATAACGACCAATCTTTTGTCTTGACTATTTTTATAAAAATCCTGAATAATTTTTGTAATTTCTATTTGATCACTGGTTCTTTTTATTTCTCTGCTTAAAATTTCTTTTGCCCAAACAACTGCTTTAAAAAATTGCTCGTCTTTATCTATGTCTTCCAGGGCTGTTTTAGAAAAAATAGACAAAACATCGTTTATTGTATAGGGCAAAACGTTTTCAAAATTATTTTTGTATAAATCAATTCCATTATCGTCAGCATCAATAGGAGAAACTAATTTCCTATCTACTGTGTCAAAAATTTTCTGAGATTCACAAATTTCTATTCCAAACTTTTTCCAAACTAAACCAAAAGACGAATATTCTATACCATTCCCTCTTTTCCCAGCACCACCTTTTTGATGATGGTCAAATCTATTCTTTTCTTCGTCGTAAATTCCACCCACATCAAAAACATACTCGCCATTCTCTATGATCTCAGGATCTCTGGTGCGAAATACTTCCCAGCCAGAGGCTGGTCCGCCTTGGGCGGAAAATTCTTTATTGTTTTTTTCTAAATAAAGAATTAGAGTAGCACAAGCAAAAACGTCATCTCCATGAAAAGATCCATTATGTGTAACTAATTTTAATTTTTTATTGTTTGTCATTGTAAAATTCTTCAAATAATTCATAAAGCCAAGATACTAATTTATCAAAAAGGGTGAATATTATGAACAAAACTATAATCACCAAAGAGAATGTCCAAATCTCACGGCTTATATGTAAGGCAGTATAGCTGAAAAAGAAACCTAAAGAAAGAAGGAGTGGCGCCCAAACTATCGTAGCTAAAATTTCTGCTTTTAAATAAAGTTTGAAATTTATTTTCTCAAAACCCGAAAAAATAACAACAATATTATTTGCACCTATTATAAATTTAGAAATAAAAATAGACCAAAATGGTTTAGCTTTGAATCTAGGTAAAATATTATAAACTCGTTTTTGAATATATTTAAAAAATCTATGGTATTGAAATTTTTTATAAAGACATTCTCCTAAAGCATAACCAAGAAAAGTTTTAGATAAAGCACCTAAGAAAATAAAAAAAAGAGAGAACCAAAAGTTCAAAGCTCCGAGATGTGCCAAAATTCCGGTAAAAATTATAAAGAATTCTCCCTCAAAAATAAGCCCGATAAAAATAAAAAGATATGCTAGAACTTGATTATGTTCTACTAAACCAATTAGAAGATTAATCGTATCCATAAATGATTATTCAAAAAGAGAGTCCACCACTTCTTTAACTATTGACCCATCCGCTTTCCCTTTCAAATCTTTCATCAAGGCAGACATCAGCATGCCCTTCTTGGTGACGTCAATAATTCCAAGCTCATCCTTTTTTACTCGGGCAACTTTCTCTACTTCACTTTTATCCATTAGTTTAGGCAAAAAAGTTTCAAAAATAGTAAGCTCCTCTTCTTCTTCTTTGACTAAATCTGCTCGGCCTCCTTTTTTGAATTGCTCGATAGAATCACGCCTCTGCTTGGCCAACTTGGTAATAACAACAAGAGCCTCTTCATCACTTAGCATTTCTTGTGGTTTTTTATTTTTAGCCACAAGTTCATTGGTAAAAGCTGCAGACATCGCCCGGAAAGCTTTCAAGCGTAAAATATCTTTCGCCATCATTGATTCCTTTATCCCATTTTTTATTTGTTCATGTAGCATAAATAAGCAAAAGTATATAAAATATCAATTTTTCTTCGGTACGGATTTTTTTCTGGTGAAAAAAAGATTGGAGTTCAAAGCTCGACAGCCTACGAAACCCCTGCGAAAAATTATATTTTATATACTTTTTATTATATCAAAATATGTTAAAATAACCAAATGACTAAATTAATATTTTTTGATACAGAAACCACAGGTAATACAGAAAAAGATTTTTTAATCCAAATTGCTTACAAAAGTGGAGATGAAAGTTTTGTTGGTTTTTATAAACCAAAAATTAAAATACCCCCTGAAGCTTCAGCGATACATCACATAACAAATAAAATGGTTGAAAATAAACCAACCTTCAAAGAAAGCACTGACCAACCAATCATTAAAAAACTTTTTGAAGATAAAGATTCTATTGTTATTGCTCATAATGCTACTTTTGACTTAATGGTTATAGAAAAAGAAGGAATAAAACCAAATAAATTTATCTGCACACTCCGAGTCGCTAGATTTTTAGACCCTGAAGGTAAAATAGAGCGATACAACTTACAATACTTGCGTTATTTGCTTGACCTAGACGTAGAAGCTACGGCCCATGACGCGATGGGAGATGTTTTGGTGTTAGAAAAACTTTTTGAACGTTTAAAAAATAAAATTATAAAAGAAGAAAACTTGAACGAAAATGAGGCAATAGAAAAAATGGTAGAAATTTCTTCTCATCCATCACTCCTCTTGTCTTTTAACTTTGGAAAACATTTAGGCAAGAAGATAGAAGAAGTACTAAAAGTAGACCGAGGATATCTGGAATGGCTCCTTCAACAAAAGACTGCGAGTGACCAAATAGACGAAGATTGGATTTATACACTAAAGTATTATCTAGAGAAATAATGATAAAATAAAAATATGGAAATCACTTTATTCATTATAATAGCAGCTTTTATTGGAGGCATTATTGCTTATTTTATTTTTAGTAGAAAAGACGACAATATAGGATTAAACCTTATTTTAAACCAAATAAATGAACTCTCGCGAACAGTAGATAGTAAAATCGGTGAAAGCCACAGACAAGTTAATGAAAGTTTGAAGTTTCATTCTTCTGAATCAAATAAAATAATTCGCGATGTCACAGAAAGACTCACTAGGCTAGACGAAACAAATAAACAAGTCATCTCTTTTGCTGACCAACTTCAAAGTTTGGAGAATGTTTTAAAAAATCCAAAACAACGCGGAATTTTGGGTGAATATTACCTAGAGACAGTTTTAAAAAATGTCTTACCTCCAGGAAGCTATCAGATGCAATATGAATTCCCAGATAAAACTATCGTTGACGCAGTCGTCTTCGTAAAAGATAAAATCATTCCAATCGATTCAAAGTTCTCATTAGAAAATTATAATAAAATGGTAGAAGAACGAGATGGAACAGAAAAGAAAAAACTGGAAACAATTTTTATAAATGATTTAAAAAATAGAATTACTGAAACAGCGAAATATATCCAGCCAACCAAGGGTACCACGGATTTCGCTTTTATGTTTATTCCCCATGAAGCTATTTATTACGACCTGCTCACTAATAAAGTAGGTGCCTCTACCACAGAAGAAAATGAAAATCTAATCCAGCGCGCAGCCGGAAAATACAAAGTTATTATCACCTCCCCAACATCATTTCTCGCTTATTTACAAACTGTCTTACAAGGACTCAAAGCCCTCAAAATAGAAGAATCGGCAAAAGAAATAATTAAAAAAGTGGAAGACTTAGGGAAACATTTAAAATCTTATGATGAATATCACAATAAACTCGGGAATGCTTTAGGCACAGTGGTAAATCACTACAATGCTTCAAACAAAGAACTAAAAAAAATAGATAAGGACGTGCTCCGCATAGCTGGCACTTCACCCGAGCTTGCCTTACTAGAAGTAGAAAAACCAAAAATCGAAGAGTAACTTTTAAATTTTTCTTTAGTTTTTTATTGAAAAATGCTATATTTTTTTTATTGGCTCTATCGTCTAATAGTTAGGACGGAAGCTTCTCAAGCTTCAAATCTGGGTGCGATTCCCAGTAGAGTCACACTACTAGTGAGTATGCACATGATGCTCCTCGCTGTTTCGAGCTATAAAAAAACGATTGACTGGAACAGTAAATAAAAAGGCGGTCACAAGTGCAGAAAGTAGTTTAAACCAATAAAGTAAATCACCTAGATGTACATTCATTGCGCCCGGAATAAAAAATAGAAATACACTATCTACTATCTCCATTGATAATATTGAGATTGTGTCCGTGGCAATCGTAGTCTTGATGGCTGCACGCCAAGATACACCCCTGCGCACAAGCGACCAAGAAGTGAGTAGATATCCAAAAAGGAACGCAAGTGGTATAGAAAAGATCACCTTCACTAGTGTTTCCCAACCAAGCCAAGTAGTTATGGACATACCTAGGATTTCACCTATCGAACACCCCAACAAACAATGGAGAGTATGCTGTATAGCTCTTTTTGTAAGCATATCAAGCTTCATAGTTTACATTATACAAAAAATCTAAAAAATTTTAATATGATATACTTTTATATATTATTTGATATAATCAAAGTTATGAAAAAATATAAATTAATTTCGCTTACTTTTATCTTTGTTTTAGGTTTGTTTTTATTTAATACAAACTCTGCAAATGCAACTATAGTAACTGGTAGTACTAGTGTGAGCAGTGGTACTAGTGTGGCTAGTGGCTGTAGTAGTATAACTTCTGGCTATAATATATTTACAGGAGAAAGTTGCGTCAAAGCAAATTCTGCAACTTTCACATCTTCTGATCCGACTTGTGAAAATGGTTATGATACAACGACAGGTTTTAGTTGTGGTTGCTCAGCAGCTACAGATTGGCTTACAAATAAGGGAGAATATTGTGGCACTGTACAACCTAACACATCTTTTTCTGATCCAAACTGTGTAAATGATCATGATTTAACAACAGGTTTCCTTTGTGGTTGTAGTTCTTCTTCTTCGGGTTTTAGTCCAACCACAGGAAAGTCTTGTATAGAGAAAACGTCAGAAAAAACCTCCCCCAATTCGACTAATTCAAATAATCTAAATAATTCTAATACTTCGAGTATTTCGGTTACTTCAGGTAATTTAAATAATTCAAATTCTACCTCAACTTGTTTAATTTCTGGTTACGATCAAAATACAGGTCTCCTTTGCGGTTGTAGTTCTTCTACTTCAGGATTTAGTACAACCACGGGGATATCTTGTGGACTCTATCCATTAGGTTGTAACTCATCTTTGGGGGTTAGTGTAATTACGGGTGGCTCTTGTGGGGTGACGCCAGTGATTAATCAAACAAATTCAAATTCTTCTTCAAATTCTGATTACGATCCAACAACAGGCCTCCCTTATGGTTGTAGTTCTGCTTCCGGTTTTAGTATAACCACAGGAAAACCTTGCGGAAGCTATCCATTAGGTTGTACTTCATCCGTAGGTTTTAGTGTAATCACGGGAATATCTTGCGGAGTTCTGTCAGCACCTACTTCTTCTTGTTCAATTAATAGAACCTTAAGGCGTGGTTCAACTGGTGCTGATGTTGTTTGTTTACAAAAGAGTTTAGGATCAGGTTTAGTTCTGGACGGAAAATTTGGTCCGAAAACTTATGCAGCTGTGAAAGCTTTTCAAACTAGTGTTCCAGGATTAGTGGTTGATGGAATAGTAGGTCCTAAGACAACTGCTGCTTTGAAACTTGGTAATTTTTCTTCAACTTGTACAATCGGTAGAACCTTAAGACGTGGTTTGTCTGGTGCTGATGTTGTTTGTTTACAAAAGAGTTTAGGATCAGGTTTAGTTCTGGACGGAAAATTTGGTCCGAAAACTTATGCAGCTGTGAAAGCTTTCCAAACTAGTGTTCCAGGATTAGTGGTTGATGGAATAGTAGGTCCTAAGACAACTGCTGCTTTTAAACTTAATAGGTATTAAAAAGTCAAAAAACCCTTGAAAAAAGAAATAAAGAAAACTTTTGTTTTAATTATTGGAATTAGTTTTATACTCTTAGGATTTCTCGGCTTAGTCGTGCCCTTACTGCAAGGAATACTCTTTTTAATTATTGGCTTTATGATTCTTTCTCTTTATTTTCCAGCTATTCGCCTTCTCATACACAAGCATGCACAAAAATCCCCCCATGTTTTCCCCTTGGTGGAAAAAGCAGAAAAATGGATTTTAAAATTCATTGGAGAAATTTAATTTAGTTTTTTTGAAGCCACTCTGAATCCTGACGGACTAGTAATTTATTTTTATTTTCTTTATCTAAAAGGATCGCTTCTACCGCTCTCTCCATTCGCATACCCTGAGAACCTTTTATAAGCACTAAATCATTTGCTCGTACAAAAGTTTTTAGAAAAATTCCTGCTTCTCTTGAATTTAAAAATTCAAAGATATTTTTATCTTTCATGCCCGCCTCTATTGCGCCTTCTTTGATAGCTTTAGCTCTAGGCCCAACAATCATAAGCATATTTATCTTTTTATTTTGATCTTCGCTTAAAATTTCTTTTGCTATTTTGCCAATATCTTTATGAGCAGCAAGTGTGTGTCGTCCAAGTTCCAACATATCACCCAAAACAGCAATTTTTCTATAGGCTTCATTTTTACTTTTTATTTCACCTAAAGTTTTAAGTGCGGATTCACAAGCAAAAGGAGAAGAATTGTATGTATCATCAATAATCAAGCTATCGTTTATCCCTTTCAGTAATCTCATTCTGCCAGGAGCAACATCATAATTTTTAAGTGAGTTTACGGCTGTCAACATATTTAATTCTAAACTAGAAGATAACGCCAAAGCTGAAAGTGTCGCATAAATATGGTTTCGGCCAAAGACTTTTTCAATAACAACAGGAAAACTGCTCCCCCCTTCGTCTACTCTAAAAATTACTCCGGCTGGCTCACCTAGAAGACTATTTGTAGAAGATTCATTGTTTTCATTATAAAAAATAGTATCACCGGAACCCAAAACATCAGCACCCTCCTTAAAACCATAAGTGATAGTTTTGTGTTTACTTTTTTCCTTTATCTCCAGGAACATTTCATCGTCTGCATTTAATATTAAAATGCCGTCTTTCTTTAAAGTTTTTATAAGTTGACTTTTTTCTTCTAAAAGATGTTTATGTGAATTAAAGAATTCAACATGAGGAGGAGTATCGCCAATCGCAGTCAAAATAACGACATCAGTCTTCAACCACAAGGCAGTCTTTCTCATATCGTCTGGTTTACCTACTCCCACCTCGAGGACAAGCCATTTAGGATATTTATGAGGCCCAATAAAAAGCCATAAACCTCGAAATATATTGAGAATCCAAGTTAATGGATTACTCCATCCATTTGGAACACCTAAGATAGTGAGGGGTAATCCTATTTCACTATTAAAACTTTTTTCACTTTTACGAACATATGAGATTTTAGAAAGAACAGCATAAACTGCGTCTTTGGTAGAAGTCTTTCCAAATGATCCGGTAACTGCAATAATTTTTGGTTTATATTTTAAAAGTACGAGTTGTGACTCAATTCTTAAAATATAAGTTATTATTTTTTTAAAAGTTGTTTTCATATAGGATCATCTGTCTGGTGAAATATTGTAATAATTTAATAAAAATTTTGTAATCTCTAAAAAGGGATCAGTCCAAGTAATCGCAGAATAAAGCACCCCTTTTGGATTTATCGCGTAAAGAAAAATTATAAACTTCGGACCATAAGCAGGAAAATAACCCACGAAAGAATGGTTATGTCTATCTTCATAATATCCTCCATTTATGTTGTCTGCAACTTGAGCTGTCCCTGTTTTTGCTGCCACGCTGAAATGATCAAGTTTTTTTGAGTCTCCAGCTATCCCTTTATCCATGGCCTGCACAAGCATTCTGGTTATCTCTTCGGAAGTAGCTTTAGATATTTTGGTGAGAGTGGTCGAGTAAGTCATTTGTTTAGAAGTTCCATTGTTATATTTTATTTCTTTAACAATGTGAGGAACAACTAAATTCCCACCATTTGAGAGAGATGCTAAGGCTCGAATTAATTCAACTGGAGTAAAAGCAATTCCTTGACCAAAAGCAGCATTGGCATATTCAATTTCACGAGGACTGGTTAATATTCCTGAAACGAGCCCAGAAGTCTCGTTTGGTAAATCAATTCCAGTTTTATCTTTAATACCATAAGCAAGTAAATAATTACGTAAATTTACTTTACCTAAATGTTGTTCTACAAAAACCATCCCTGTATTGAGAGATTGATTTAGAACTTCCTGCATACTCGTACCTGGACCCCTCCCCTTTTTATCAAAATTAAATATTTGATGTTTTTCAACTGTAACTTCACCTTTATCGTTATAAGTCGTATTTGCTTTCACCACTCCCTCATTAAGGGCAGCTGCCATTACCAAAGGCTTGACGACAGACCCAAACTCTAAAACATTTTCCACTAATGGATTAGAAAGGGTAGAAACATTTTTAACTTGAGAAAAATTATTAAGATCAAAAGAAGGCAGTACCCCAAGAGCGTAAATAGACCCATCTTGCGGATTCATAATTATTCCTCCAACAGAATCAATTTGATATTTATTCTTTACTTCCATCAACTTTTTTTCTAAAAAACTTTGAACTTGAGGCTCAATGGTTGTTACAATATCTCCTTCGGCGACATTGTTTTCAAATAAGGTTTTCTTTATATTAGAAAAAACTTCAGCAAAAAAATTAATATAAGGGTTGTCTACACTCCGAGATAAAATAGCATCGTATTGTCTCTCGAGTCCGTAACGTCCACCTAATTCATTGCCTTTATACCCCACCAAGCCAAGAGTATGAGCAGCCAAATTTGCCCCAGGGTAAAAACGCCATTTTTCTTTAAAAATACTTACCCCAGAAATTTTTAAAGCAGTAATGGCATCAGCCTGTTTCTTAGAAAGACGATGAATTATTTCTTCATAGGGATCATTTTTCTGACTAGCCTTGGTTATAAAATCATCATGATCAATAGTTATAATTTTAGATAATTTTAGATAAGTATTTTCTGCATCAAGAATTTTATCAGGATTAATAGCCATCTTAAAACCAGAAACCTGTGTAGCCGCAGAAATAAGCACTCCATCTTTACGTTCAAAGTAAATTGTTCCTCGTTCAAAAATATTAGCTGAAGGGGTAGAATATTGATGATCGGCAGCTTGTGAATATGTACCACCATGCACGAGTTGCACAAAGAAAAGTTTGGCAATAAGTATGCCAGCAAAAATTACAACAAAAAAAAGAATTATTCTGCCCCTAAAAACAAAACTAGATTTCATTGTTAGCAAGTTTTACGTTTCCAAAATTGCTACCGTTAGAATTAAATCCTAGAGATTTACGAGTGGCAAACGTTGCTTTTGTTTCTTTGAAACCCATTATAGATGAAAGATTCGTATCAATACTATTTGAAACAGCTAAATAAGAAACCTCTAATTCCCCAACTTCATTATTAAGGGTGAGCATCTCTTTTTCTAAAGTTTTCCTCTCGACAATATTAAAAACCATATTTCCTAAAATTAAAACGTAAAAAAGTGCAAGAGCAGCTAAAACTAGAAGCATAGTATTAAAAATATTTTTCTCAACTTCAATATTATTATTCATAATATTTACGTTTTGGATGCGGGTTTTTAGTTGTAAGGTTGCTTGTCTCATATTTTTTCTAAAATTCTTAACTTTGCGCTTCTCGCTCTTAAATTATTCTTTAACTCTCCACTACCTGCACTTATTGGCTTTTTGTTAATCAATCTTGCCTTACTCTCTTTTTCTTTTTCTTTATAAAATTTCTTAACGATTCTATCTTCTAAACTATGGAAAGAAATAACCGCCATCCTTCCGCCTACCTTTAATTGATCAAACCCTTCTCCTAATCCATCTTTTAAAGCTCCCAGCTCATCATTGACTGCTATCCGTAATGCTTGAAACGTTTTGGTAGCTGGATTCAATCTTCCCCTTCTATATCTTACTGGTATCGCCCCCTCAATTATCTTGACTAAATCAAAGGTGGTCTTGATCTCTCCACTTTTCCTTGCATCCACTATTCCTTTGGCTATTTTTCTCCCGTATCTTTCTTCTCCGTAGCCATAAATAATGTCTGCTAAATTCTTCTCTTCCCAAGTGTTTACAACATCTAGCGCTGTAACATCTTCCGAAAGAGGATTTTCTTTCATGGTCATGAGTAGTGGCTCATCTTTCATAAAGGAAAATCCTCGTCCAGAATTCTCTAACTGATCTGAACTCAAACCTAAATCAAAAATAATTCCATGCAGATTTTCTAGCTTTACTGGAAAACCTTTTGTTTTCAGATCTCTAAAATTTGCGTTTACAAAAGTAATTCTACTTTCTAGTCCTTTGAATTTATCTTTTGCTTTTTCCCAAACAGTATTGTCTTGGTCTAAGGCAATGACTTTTGAATTTGGATACCTCAATAAAATTTCTTTACTGTGTCCTCCCCCCCCAAAAGTACAGTCAAGTACTAAAGAATTATCTTGCAAATTTAGGCCTTCTGTTGTTTCATTTAAAAGAACTGTCTTGTGTATGCTTTCCATAATTTTCTTATCTTCGAAAGCATAATTTAGGGTACAGATTTTTTGAAGCTTAAAAAATCCTGAAGTTCTCGGCTCGACAGCCTCGAAACCCCCTAAATTATGCTTTCGAAGATCACTTCTTACTAACTAACTATTTCCAAGCTTTTCCGCCAACTCTCCCGCTTGCTTAGATATAGCTTCCTGGCTCTGCGACCAAACCTTATCGTTCCAAACTTCTACCCTATCCTCTACTCCAATTAACGCTGCTGTATTCTTTAATCCAATTCTGTCTTTCAAAAAATCTGGTATCAAAATTCTTCCAATTGAATCTATCTCCACTTCTGCTGCCCGTCCGAACATATATCTATTAAAATTTCTTTGATCCGCTTTCAGAAAAGAAAGTTCTGTATTTGAATTTGAAAGTTTCTTGCTTACCTTCTCCCATTCCTTCAAAGTGAAAATAAATAAACATTTTTCTAATCCCGGAGTAATAATAATTTTCTTGCCGAGTTCTTTACGAAACTTTGCCGGCATGGAAATTCTATTCTTCTCATCTATGGTATGTATGTATTCTCCGATTAACATAATTTTTTATTAAAAATAACTTATACACAGATTTCCCACTTTTTCCCACTTAGTTAACATTATAAACCACAGGCAAAAATAACACCAAGCCCCGCCTGTGGATAACTTTTATTGGTTTTAACGATAAAAAAAACGGAAGTTTTTCTTCCGTTTTTTACTAGTATTATTTAGTCTTTTTTATTAGTTTATTGCACGCTTAAGGGCGTTTATAAGATCATGTCTAGGCATTCTCCTTTTCTTTTAAGAACTTAAACTCCCAAGTATTTGCATTTACTAAAACAACAGCATCATTATCGTTGTTCCAAATTGGTGTTTCTTTATCCCAATAAAAAAAGTGAGAAGTATTCCCTGCCTCGTTTTTACTTGATTTATATATACCTTTTTTTGTATAAAGAATAACAAAATCATCTTTTTTAACTTCTTGATCTGTAAACCATAAAATAGCACTCGGTTTTACAGAAACTTTATCTTCCCCTATTTTTCTACTTTTTAAAACGATATATCTTCCTGCGTCATCATCAGCCAAAACATTAAAGACAATTCGTTCTTTTTCTAAATCTCCTCTATTTTCAATTCCTGATATTTTTATATTCATAACTATTTTTCTCTTTTCCAAAAACTGCTAATTTTGAAATCTGGTTTTAACATAGCCACAATAAAACATGCTATACAACCAATACCAAATCCTAAGCGATAAGAAGCCATGTCTGCAACAAACAAAAGACCTCCAAGTAGACCTCCTATAGTAAAAAATAAATTGCGAACTCCTATAGATTCTCCTTGCTGATTTATTTGTGTTGATAAAACTGCCGATTCTTCTTTTTTTTCATAATATTGGTCTTTATAATTTTTTAGTTCAATTATTTCTTTTTCCAATCGCTTGTTTTCTGAAAGAGCTGTTTTTGCTATTACTTTTGCAACTTTATGGTCTTCTAATGCTTCATCAGAAATAGCATCACTAATCCCCGAAAAAAGTGGAACAGTTTTTGCTTTTGATTCATCATTCTCTTGAGAATCATGCGGTTCATCTGCTGGTTTTGCTTTATGTTTAACCATATTAAATATTACTTTTAAGTATACCATAAGTATACATTTTGCAAAATGTTTTTTGGATTCAATAGTATCTTTTATGTTATATGGATAGTATTTATATTTTTCAGTTATTATATTGTGAGGGACTACTAGGTGTTGATAACTCCCAAATTTCGTTTTTTGAAGAAAAACTAGAAAATTGAGGACCTTGAACAAAGTGAAGGGTATATATTAAAAAACCACCAATTTGGTGGTTTTTTAATATTATTATTTAATCTTTAACCGGTCTCATTAGGGGGAATAGCTGAATTTCGCGAATCGGTTTATCTACCAGAAAAGCAAAGAACCTTTCACCGAAACCGAAACCGAAACATGGGGGCATGCCATATTCAAGCATCTCCACAAATTCCATATCAGACATCATCGCTTCTTTATCCCCTCCTTCAATCAATTTCTTCTGTTCGTCAAACCTTTTTTTCTGATCAACAGGGTCATTTAATTCTGCATGAGCTCTCCCGATCTCACTTCCAGCAATAATCACTTGAAACATTTCTGTTTTTCGATTGTCTTCCCCATTTTCTTTGGAAAGAGGAGCAACGAGCTTGGGATGATTTACAAGAAACACCGGACCAGAAATATTCTTGCGACAAAATTTCCAAAGTGAGTCAGTCATTCTCTCTCTATTTTTTCCCTGAAACTCTACTTTCAATTTCTTTAATGTCTTTTCCATTTTTTCCTCTGAATCCTCCAAGACATCAATTCCTGTTTGTTTTTTGATTTCTTCTACATAATCTATTTCTCCCCAATCCCCGCTCAAATTAAATTTATGTCCTCTAGTTTCAAATTCAGTTTTTCCAAAAACTTCCTTCGCTATTTTTATATACAAATCTCTGACCAATTTTTTCCCTTCGTTTATGTTCATAAAAGAGGCGTAGAATTCCATATTGGTGAATTCTTGGGTGTGCTCTGGGCTTCCTCCCTCATTCCTATAAACTCTACCTATTTCAAAAGTTCTAGGAAACCCAGCCGTCATCAATCTCTTCTGCCAGAGTTCCCCGACTGAAATACGCATATAGACATCCATATCAAAATCATTATGGTGAGTTCCAAAAGGTCTCGCTTCTGCTCCGCCTGTGGTCACTTCTAGGGTTGGAGTTTCAACTTCTAGAAAATTTTCTTTTTTCAGAAAATTACGAGTCACATCCCAAAATTTTGCCTTCTTCTCAAAAAGCTCTTTCATCTCCGGGTTCATTAAAATATCTAAATATCTTTTTCGGAATCTTTCTTCTACGTCCACTAAGCCATGCCATTTTTCAGGTAGAGGTCTCAAACTTTTTGAAAGCATGTGCCAATCTTTTACCTCAAGTGTCTTCTCTCCTCTTTTTGTGGTAAAGAAAGTTCCTTGTGTCTCTACAAAGTCTCCGATGTCAACGACATCATTCCAAAAATTAAATTTTTCATCACCGAGAATATCTTTTTTTAGTAATCCTTGAAAAGTTCCAGTTCCATCATTTAAGGTAATAAAAACAATAGCCCCCTGTCCACGAATAGACATTATTCTGCCTGCAATCCATTTTGTTTCTTTACCTTTTTCAAGATTTTCAAAATTATCAAATGCCTCTTTCAGAGAAATTTCTCTCAAAGAATCTGCTGGATATGCCTTATATCCTCTACTTTCTAAGAGTTTAAGTTTTTTTATTCTAGCGTCCCTAATTTCATCAATTGAAGACATAATTTTTTCAGCTTAGGAAACATTTATGATTTCATAATTAACCAAACCATTGGGAGTTTTAAATGAAACATTGTCGCCTTTCTTTTTACCAAAAAGCGCAGTACCAAAGGGTGATCGATTAGAAATCTTCCCTACTTTCATGTCTGCTTCCTCTGAACCTACTATAACATATTTTTTCTCATCTTTTGTTCCCTTTTTCTGAACAACTACTTTAGAGCCAATTTCGATGATATCTCCTCCACCCCCTTTGACCGTTTGGGAAGATTGTAAAATTTGTTCTATTTTAACAATTCGTGCTTCTAATTTGCCTTGATCTTCACGAGCTTGATGATATTCGGCATTTTCTGATAAGTCACCCAATGACTTGGAATACTCTAAACTTTTTAGAATTTCTTTTCTTTTTGGCCCCTTAAGGTCTGCCAACTCTACCAAAAGCATTTGCCTTTTTTCTTCAGTTATATAATCTCCTGCTTGTTGCATAATTTTCTAATATTATCTTTTTTTGTAAAAAAGTCAATAAAAAAAGGAAGAAATACTTGCTTAGACACTTGAAATTTAAGTATGCATGCTTGCTTTAAAAAAAAATTATGCTAATCTTGTAACCATATGGCAAAAACAGTAATCGAAGTGAAGAAAAATCCAAATGAAAATAATGCAAGCGTTTTGCGTCGCTTTTCGCGCAGAATTCAAGAGTCCGGTATTATCCGTAAAGTTAAAGGTGCTCGCTATAATTTAAGAAAAGAGTCAAAACTTAAAAATAAAAAAAGTGCTCTGAAGAAACTCGAAAGAAGAAAAGAAATAGAGAAACTCAAAAAGCTCGGCAAAATGGTAACTAAATAAACATGGAGGATGATTTTTCAATAATGAAAAATGATATTTTGGGAAAAAACTATTCCCTGTCAATTGCCTGTGTTGATGAGAGAACATCTAGAAAAATAAATAAAAAATATAGGAAGATAGATAAAGCTACCAATATCCTATCTTTTCCTCTTCGCACAAATGTGGGTGAAATTATACTCTGCCCTGCTGTAATCAAAAAAGGAGCAAAAAAATTTGGAAGAACTTTCGATCAATTTTTAGGCTTTTTAGTTATCCACGGAATGCTTCATTTGAAAGGTTTCGAACATAGTAGTACAATGGAGAGACTAGAGGAAAAATATGATCAGAAATATTTCAGTGGGAATAGACGTGGGATCTTCCATGACGCGAGTTGTGGTCGGAGAATTTCTAAAAGGAGAAAAAAATCCTAAAATTATTGGCGTGGGTGAAAGCCCAACATTAGGTATGCGATACGGCTACGTGGTAGATTCTTCTCTCGTTGCTACCTCTGTAAAAAATGCAGTTGCCTTAGCAGAGAAAACTTCTGGTCTAAAAATTAAACGTTGTTTCGTTTCCCTTTCGGGCGCTACTCTGAAGAGTGAGGTAAGTTCTGGTGGAACAATAGTTTCAAAAGCAGATGGTGAAGTAACAACTCTCGACATTAATAAGGCACTAAAGGATTGTGAAGATAATCTAAACTTAGGTAATAAAAAAATTATTCATATATTTCCACAGACTTTTCGCCTTGATGGAAAAGAAGTGTTTGGTAGACTTGAAGGAATGACGGGAACAAAGCTTGAGGCAAAAGCTCTTTTTGTTACCTATTCTATTATACATTTAGAAGATTTACTTGGAGCTATTGCTGAAGCTGGAGTCGCCACCATAGATGTCATCGCCTCCCCTTTAGCTATTAGTAATATTGCCTTGTCTGAGAGACAAAAAATCGTTGGAGTGGCATTAGTTGATATCGGGGATCAAACAACTTCGCTATCTGTCTTTGAAAATGGATCCTTGATGTCGATTACAACTTTTTCAATCGGTTCAACTAAAATAACTAACGACCTCGCTCTTGGTTTTAAAATTTCGTTGGAAAAAGCAGAAGCTTTAAAACTTGGAAACAATACGGAAGAGTTTTCAAAGAAAAAACTTGATGAAATAATCGAGGCACGACTTTGTGATATTTTTGAATCAATAGAAAATAATTTAAAAAAAATAAAGAGGTCAGAACTTTTACCAGCTGGTATTGTTTTTGTCGGTGGTGGTGCCAATACTCCCCTTTTAGCAGAATTATCAAAATCAATTTTAAAACTTCCTTCCAGTATTGGGTCAACTGAAATTTTTGGCAACACAAAAACAAAACTCCGAGATGGGGCTTATCTAAACGTAATTGGTCTTCTAATTTCTAATAAAGATGGTGGTAGTTATGGAGAAGATACCTTAAAAAACTTTTTCAAAGATTTAAAAAACATCTTAACATCAAATTTAAAACAACTCTTGCCATAGGAAATTAAGTGTTAGATACTAGTGACCAGAAACTAGAACATAATTACCAGAACTTAATTGGTTTGCTTTTTTTTGCTCTAGTGGTAGTGTGTTTCCATACAAGTCCTGACCTAAGGTCGGGATCCCGAGCAAAAGCGAGGGATTAATTTTTTAAAAAATATGCCAAAAATAAATCAAGAAATACAAAGTTTTGCTCGTATTATGGTCATCGGAATCGGGGGTTCTGGAAAGAATGCAGTAAACCACATGATAAATTCTAAAGTTAAAGGGGTCACCTTTATTTGCATGAATACAGATACTCAAGACTTACACCACTCTCTGGCTGAGAAAAAAATTCATATAGGAAAAAATCTTACAAAAGGTCTTGGTGCTGGGATGGATCCAGAAGTTGGAAAAAAAGCAGCTGAAGAAACAAAGTCTGAAATCCAAGATGTCATCAAAGGAGCAGACATGATTTTTCTAGCTTGTGGAATGGGAGGAGGTACTGGGACAGGCGCTGCTCCGATCGTGGCTCGCGCAGCTAGAGAACAAGGTATCTTGACTGTAGCGGTCACAACCAAACCTTTCTTCTTTGAAGGAAATCACCGAATGAAAATAGCCGAGAAAGGAATTGATGATTTGGCTAAAGAAGTTGATGCTATCATTATTATTCCAAACGATAAATTACTCCAATTGGCTGATAAAAATACTAATTTCAAAGATGCTTTTGTTAAATGCGATGATGTATTACGTCAAGCAGTTGAAGGTATTTCTGATTTAATTACTACTCCGGGTATCATTAATGTTGATTTTGCAGATATTAAAGCTGTCATGGCAAATGCTGGTTCAGCTCTGATGGGTATTGGTAATGCTTCTGGAGAAAAGCGAGCTGAAAAAGCTGCTTTGGCTGCTATTAATTCTCCTCTCTTGGAAGTTTCTATTCACGGCGCGAAAGGGGTGCTCTTCGCTATCTCTGGTGGCGATGATTTGACTATTAATGAAATTCAAGAAGCCGCAAAAATAATTACTGAATCAATCGACAAAGATGCGAAAGTAATCTTCGGAACAATTCGTGATGAAAAGTTGAAAAAGGGAGAAATAAAAGTTACCGTGATAGCAACCTCGTTCCCTGCTGATATGCCTCGCAAAAATCTTTTTAACAGTGGGGCAGTAGTAGGCCAACTTCTCAAAGACGAAACTCCAGTGGTAATAAAAAAAGAAATAAATAATAGTATCCAAAATAATATGCAGAACGGGAGACAAAATGGAAGTGTAGGTAACAATGATTTTATTAAGAAAATGGAAAAGAAAGAAGTTAAGGAAGAAATTATTGAAGATGATGGTGATGACTGGAGCGCTGTTCCAGCATTTTTACGACGTAATAAGAAATAGAAATTAAAATAAACTTTTGGGGGGTTTCGAGTGCGACGGCGCGAGAACTTCAGGATTTTTTTCATCAGAAAAAAATCCGTACCGGAAAAAGTTTGATTTTAATTTCTATTTCTAGTGTATAATAAAAAGATGACATACGATTTAATAATTATAGGAGGTGGACCGGCTGGAAGCGCAGCCGCTGTTTACGCTTCTAGAAAGAGACTAAAAACACTCTTTATTACTTCAGAATGGGGCGGACAAAGTATTGTGTCCGAGAAAATTTATAATTGGATTGGTACTCCTTCTATCTCTGGTGCAGAATTGGCTGATAATTTAAAAAGTCATGTTTTAGAAAATACAGGAGATAGTCTAGAAGTAAAAGAAGGAGAAAAAGTAACTAATATTACAAAAAATCCTAATGACTTTTCTGTAAAAACAGAATCTGGACAAGAATTCTCAACCAAAACAATTTTAATTGCCACTGGAAGCGGACGCAGAAAACTTACCGTCAAAAATGCTGATAAACTAGAACACAAAGGACTCACCTACTGCGCCACTTGTGACGGACCTCTTTTTGCAGATATGGATGTGGTTGTGGTTGGTGGAGGCAATGCCGCTTTTGAATCCGCTTCACAACTTGTCGCTTATTGTAAATCTGTAACCATAGTACACCGCAGTGATACTTTTCGTGCAGATCAAATTACTGTTCAAAAAGTTTTACAAAATCCAAAAATTAAAATATTAAAAAATATAGATATTTTAGAGATACAAGGTGATAAATTTGTAGAAGGAATAGTTTACAAGGAAAAAACTTCTGAAAAAGAAATAGAATTGAAAGTTTCAGGTATTTTCGTAGAAGTAGGACAAATTCCAAATACTGATTTCGTACAAACTTTAGTGCCACTTGATGAAATAAATAAAATAAAAATTGACGCTTGGTCCCAAAAAACAGAAACCCCAGGCATCTGGGCGGCTGGTGATTGTACTAATATTCTCTATCACCAAAACAACATAGCAGCTGGTGACGCCGTCCGTGCCGTAGAAGATATTTACTTAACGATACATACTAAATAAAAGTGGGTGCTGTGACAATATCTGAATAATTTTGAATATATAATTTAGTTAGTAAACTTCTTGTTGATAACATTTTTCACAATAAACTATTTCTGGGCTATCAGGTAAATATGATGTTTCAAATTCTATTTCGCATTTTTCAGCACCATGAAAATGATTCCCCTTGTCGCACATGCAAGTTCTAACACAGAGTTGCATGGGATTTCTTTTGGCAACGCGATCATAATGTCTTTGATTATAATGTTTCCGTGGCAAGGGAACATTTAATCGCCTTAAAATTTTAAGTTCTTGTTCAGTTATTTTGTAAGGTCGATTATTGACTTCATCTTCAATAGTTTCATTTAAAATGCTATCGTCAACATCTTTTATATTGTCTGGTAATTCAGAAGATTTTTTCGTTATTTCATGTCTATTTATTTTTATTTCTGTCCAATTTAAACCTTTTTCCTCTGCTTCCTTTTGGGTTAATGGAAAATAACTATAAGCTAATGTTTCGTTATAACCAAAAAAAGATAGCTCGCTTGGGAAAAATTCTCCATATTTATAGACTCTCCCCTTTTTATCAACATAGGGCATATCATTCATATGTTGCTTAATTTGGGGAATTAATTTTTCATATTCCTCTTTAGTATATTGTTTATTTAAAATACAATATCTTTTATGTTTCAAACCAATACATCCAAATAAATCATCATTAGGTGAAACAATGTGATAAGAATATTCTATATTCGAACCTTGAGCCCAGCAGTCAATCGAAAATTTAATCATACTTTCATTGTCTCCAGCCCCCATACAATCATAGATAAACCGAGCATTCCCTCCCCATTGGGTCATATCGTATGAGTCACGAGTTGGCTTCAAAAAACAAAATTGGCAATATTTACAATCTTCAAGTCCAAGCGATTCGAAACAGGTTAAAGCTTTCTTTGATTGATATAGATAATTACCAGAAACTTTTACATTTTTCGTTCCCTCCATAAACTTTTTAGGATATTTTAAATTTTCTTTTTTAAATCTTTTGATTAAATTTAAAACATTTCTTTCTGAACCAGTGTCGTATTCATCTAATTTCTTTTGATATTCTTCTTGAGTTAATTGTTCGTTAAAAAAATAATAGGATTTATTTCTTAAATTAAAACAACCGAAGCAATCATGACAACCTTTAAGGTTTTTTGAAAAAGCAATATTGAAACAATCTTCGCAATCTATACTAAAAATAGCTTTACTACATTTTCTGACATTAATACATTCACAACAAAATTCTGAGCTGTCACACATGTATGTATCCAAACAATTATTACTATGAGAAGTATAGGTGGTGTAAACACAGTCCTCGCAATATTCTGTATTCGTAACCATAAAACAATTACGGTTGTAAGTTCCCATCATTGTATACTCACTATTTATTAGAGTAGTATACTGACTTTGCATGGAGAATTGAGGAACTTTTTTCATTAATTCTTTAAATTGTTCGAAAAATGGTTTAGAAAAATCATAATCTTGACCATATGAAATAGCGTCCCAGTCATCAGCCCACCAAGCTTTGGGTGAATAAACTGGAGTTTTAAAATCTTCAGGAAATAAAGAAACACATATATTTCCAGTTTTGTCACACTTTCTCTTGTAAAAATTCCGATCATTCAAGAAACTCATTCTTCTAATCACTCGGCATTGCGGGCAAAAAGTTGGTGGAGGAACCTGCATTCTTTCATAGAAATTAAAATCATCAGATGTAATCACGAAGTCTTTTTTGCAACTCTGACAATTTATAGATTTTGTTTCCGAATCCATAGTTTGATTATACCAAATCTTAAATATTCTGCGGAGGCGGTGAGATTTGAACTCACGATCAAGTTTCCTCGATGCCACTTTTCGAAAGTGGTGCCTTCAACCACTCAGCCACGCCTCCTCGCTCCGTTGTTCCAATCTACCATTTTTGGGGATTTTTTCAATTGAATTATTTACTTCAAAATCAAATTAAAAAGAAAACCAGTAAACATTATCCCGACTCCGACGATTCCAGCAAAAATTATTATCAGTTTAATTTTCATTACCTTTTTTAGAATCATAAATTCGGGAAGGGATAAAGCGGTGACAGACATCATAAAAGCAAGAGTTGTTCCTATTGAAACACCTTTTTCTGTTAAAGCAGATACTAGTGGGATAACACCGGCGGCATTCGAATAAAGAGGTATTCCAATAAGCACGGCAATTGGAACTGTATACCACTTGTCGCTGCCTGCGTACTGAGCCAAAAAATCTATCGGAACGTATCCATGAATCCAAGCCCCTACCCCAATCCCAATTACAATATATGGCCAAACTTTTTGTAAAATATCTAAAGTATAATTTTTTGCATAAATTAATCTTTCTCTTTGAGTCATAGTTGATAAAACAATATTTCCATTCACAGTATTTTCATAAACAAAAGATTCTACTAAGTTTTCTACCTTCATTTTTCCGATAATTATTCCGGCAAAAATAGAAATGATAAGTCCGCTCACTATATACATTAAGGCAATCTTCCAGCCAAACATTCCTAAAAGTAAAACTAAGGCTACTTCATTAATCATCGGCGATGCTACTAGAAAAGAAAAAGTTACCCCTAGTGGAACCCCTGCTTGAATAAATCCTAAAAATAAAGGAATAGCTGAACAAGAACAAAATGGAGTAATAATTCCCAAAAGAGAAGCGGTAATATTTCCCGTGTAAATATTTTTGTGAGATAGTATTCCTTTTATCTTTTCTGGTGGTAAATATGATCGAATGATTGAAACAATAAAGATAATGACAGTTAAAAGAATAAATATCTTGATTGTGTCAAAGATAAAAAAGTTAATTGCATTAGCAGACAAAGTACCTGGAATATGGTTCAAAACTGTATAAGTTACCCAGTCCGCTAACAATTGAATAGGATAAAAAAGATTCATAGGTGTTAACTATACCAAATAAAGACTTTTTTGGCATTTCTGATATAATCTTTGCATGAACAGAGAGACACTTAATTGCCAAAATTGTAAGAAGGATTTCGTTATTGAACCTGATGATTTTGGATTTTATGAAAAAGTAAAAGTATCAGTACCAAAAATTTGCCCAGATTGTCGAGCGCAATTGCGACTTTGTTTCAGAAATGAAAGGTGCTTCTATAAACGTCAATGCGATAATTGTAAAAAGGAAGGTATTTCAACTTTTAGCCCTAATAAAAATTATCCAGTCTGGTGCCCAGACTGCTGGTGGAGTGACGATTTAGACAGTAAGAAATACGCCATAGATTATGATCCTAATAAACCATTTTTTGAACAATGGAAAAAGCTTTGGAATAAAGTTCCAAAACCAGCTCTATTTTCTACAAACGATGTTCGCTGTAGTTATCTTAATTTAACCGCAGATAATAAAAATTGCTATGTGATCATAGAAAGCTCTAATAACGAAAATTGTATAAATTGTTACTGGATTCAGCTCTCTAAAGATTTAGTTGATTGTTCTTTTACTAATAAAGTAGAGTTGTCTTATGAAGTGGATGATTGTTATGACTGCAATAATTTACGTTTTTCTAAAGGTTGTTATAGCTGTTTAGATAGCTCGTTTCTGCTTGATTGTCGTGGATGTACGAATTGCCTTGGATGTATAAATTTACGTCAACAAAAATATCACATTTTTAATGAACCATATACAGAAGAGGAGTATGAAAAGAAATTAAAGTCTTTTCAATTAGACACACATTCGGGCGTGGAATCTTTTAAAAAAGAATTTCAGAATTTCATAGAAGACAAACCGAGAAAATTTGCTGAGATTTTTAATGCTGTAAATTCTACTGGGAATTATATGACCAATGTGAAAAATAATCGTAATTGTTTCCATTCTTACGATGCAGAAGATAATGCCCACAGTATACATGTTTGGCGTGGGGCAAAAGATTGTGTAGATTGTAATACCGCAGGACGTGGGGCTGAATTAATTTACAATAGTCTTAATAATGGGATTGAAACATCAAATGTTATTTGTGGTTCTATATGTTGGGGTTCCCAATTTATGGAGTATTGCGTGAATTGCCCAAATTCGAATAACTGTTTTGGATGTGTAAACTTAAAAAAAGGTTCATATTGTATTTTCAATAAACAATATACCAAAGAAGAATACAAAAAATTACGAGAAGAAATTATTGAAAAAATGAAACAAGAAGGAATTTATGGAGACTTTTATCCATCTAAAATTTCAGCTTTTGGCTACAACGAATCTTCAGCCATGGATGAATTCCCTCTTACTAAAGAGGAAGCACTGAAAAAAGGATTTAAATGGGAAGATACTGAACGTGGAACTTATGGTAAAGAAACCATTGATTGGAAAAATTTCCCAGATTCTATTTCAGAACTACCATCAGACTTTGATGTAAATAAAGAAGTCTTTATTTGTACGGAATGTAGCAAAAATTACAGAATTATTACAGACGAACTTTCTTTCTATAAAAGAATGCAAATACCTATCCCAAGAAATTGTCCTGAATGTAGGCATATAAGGCGTTTCAAAAATAGAGGCGCAAGCAAACTTTGGCATAGAACTTGCCTGTGCGACAAAGAGCACATCAGTCACGAAGGTAAGCCTTGCGATGTAGAATTCGAAACCACCTATGCACCCGATAGACCGGAAATAGTTTATTGTGAAAAATGCTACCAGCAGGAAGTTTACTAGCCTTTGGCTAGTTTATTAAATTTACATATCAGCCATGGCGTATATGTAATATAGGTGTGGTCTTTGTAATGTTGCTAGCTTTATTATATTTTTAATAACTCAGCAACATAATCAACGTCTTTATCTCCTCGCCCTGAAATATTGACAACAATTATTTTATTTTTACTTAGAGTAGGTGCTAACTTCATTGCCTCGGCTATGGCGTGAGCACTTTCTAGGGCAGGAATAATTCCTTCAACTTTTGATAATTCAAGAAAAGCGTTAATCGTCTCTTTGTCAGTCGCTGAAGTATAGTTAACTCTTCCAATATCTTTCAGAAAAGCATGGATAGGCCCAACCCCAGGATAATCTAATCCCGAAGCTATAGAGTGAACGGGATCTGGTTCACCTTTTTTATTTTGCAAGACAATTGTTTTCATTCCATGAAGTACCCCCATAGAACCATAAGAAATAGTAGCGGCATGTTGCCCAACTCCTGTCCCCTTGCCTGCTGGCTCCACGCCGATTAATTTCACTTTATCATCAAGAAATTCATGAAATAATCCAATAGCGTTAGAGCCACCACCAACACAACCGATAATATAATCTGGTAATCTTTTTTCTTGTTGTAGAATTTGTTCTCTTACTTCTTTCCCAACAATAGATTGAAAATCTCTCACAATCATAGGATACGGATGCGGTCCGACGACAGACCCTATGGCAAAGAAAGTAGTTTTATATTCCTTCATAAAAGTTGTAAAAGCACTATCCACAGCGTCCTTCAGACACTTTCCTCCAGTTGAAACATCGAAGACTTTCGCTCCAAGCAATTTCATACGAATAACATTTGGATGCTGTTTCGCTATGTCTATTGAGCCCATGTGAATTTCACACTCTAAACCAAGCAAGGCAGCAGCCGTGGCTAAGGCTACTCCGTGCTGTCCTGCCCCAGTTTCGGCTAAGACTTTTTTCTTCCCCATTCTTTTTGCTAGTAGAACTTCTCCTAAACAGTGATTTATTTTATGAGCCCCAGTGTGATTCAAATCTTCCCGTTTGAAATAGATTTTTGCTCCTCCGAGCTTTTTTGTTAAATTCTTTGCAAAATATAACGGAGAAGGACGGCCAACATAATTCTTAAGCAAGTCAGAATATTCTTTTTGGAAGCTCGGATCTTTCTTTGCCTTTTTGTATTCCCTTTCTATTTCTTGTAATGGTTTTACTAACTGAGGAGGAACGAAACTTCCCCCAAATTGTCCATAATAGCCATTTGCATCTGGTAAATTTTTTAATGATTTTATTTTTTTATTCATATAGTTTAATTTTTAAGATAATAATAAGAAAACTGCACAATGTTTATTATTGCCAGAACTCCGTACAATGATTTTTAAAAATAAATTTATTCATCTTAAAATTAAATAACAAATAAAAAACCCACTTTTCTGTGGGTATCTTGCGTGTTGTTGTTTTTAGAGATAATTATAGATACAACGAAAGACTACCCACAAATGTGAGTCGTCCACCAAGCTGTATTCATATAATTAACTTTCTTTGCCATGGTTTTATTATAAAATAAAATTTTTATAATTGCAAGATTTTTGCGATTTTTTCAAAAAATGGTATGATATTAACTGTTTTGGCCCTATCGTCTAATAGTTAGGACATCAGCTTTTCAAGCTGGTAATCTGGGTGCGATTCCCAGTAGGGTCACAAGTGAAGATGGTTCAGTCAAATATTGCTGATACATGCTGTAAATAGGCGTTAATTTTGTGGTTCCAAATTCTTCACCAGAAAATCCTAAATTTTCTGCAAATATAAATTTTTGGAACCGTAATCTTCTCTCTGGTTCAGTTTCAAGTTCAATCCATGTCTTAGAAGTTTCTCGTATGTAGTTAAAGCAATATTCTAATGCTTCGTCCATATTAAATTCTTCTACAGCCTTTTCGTGAATCAAAAGTTTCTTCTCGGCAATCTTTTTATTAAGAATATCTTTCTGTGCTATAAAATCTTGATCAGAATATACACCTGATTGGTGCATTTCAAAAACACGCTGTCTTTGATTTTCAAAAACCTTGATTTCTTTTCGCACTTGTTCATTCTGCTCGTCCAACTTCTTAAAATTATTCTTCCAAATATCAACAACAATAGCCTTAAATACTTTTTCATATTCTGGGCTAGGAGTAATATCGGCTAGATATTCCACAAACAACTGTTCAAATGTTTCTTTTGGAATAAATTTAGCTGAAGGGCAAGTTTGTTTGTGGTGGTGATAATAAGGATATTTAACGCCCTTTCTGCCCGTAGACGAGCTTCCTGTAAGCGAATGCTGGCAAGATTCACATACCACCAACTTTCTTAATGGGAAATTAGAATTTTTAGCAAGACGAGGCATATATTCTTTTTTCTTCCGTCCATTACATTTATTAAAAAGTTCTTCCGAAATAATGTAATTAAAACTACCTTTATGTTCCATGTCCCAGACTTTAATTATTCCGCAATAAAGAGGATTCTTAATTATTTTATCCATTAAAGAAGGGGTGGCTTTATTTCCGCATTTAGTTACAAAACCTCTTTCATTTAAAAAGTTCGCTAGAGATTCAAAAGTATAAGTTCCTTTAGCAAATTCATTAAAGGCAAGTTCCACATAGGGAGCAAATTTAGGATCAGGACTAATGTTTTCGCCCTGTGAAGTTCTGTAATAACCTAGAGGAGCCTGCCAGACCCATACACCTTGTTTTAGGCGTTCTCTCATACCATTAACACTTCTTTCTGTTCGGACATTGTTATCAAACTCTGCAAAAGTAGAGAGTATGCCCTCCATCATTTTACCCATTGGGCTATCACCAATAGGTTCAGTAACAGAATGAAGTTCTGTATTATATTTTTTCAATGTTTCCTTAACAGAAATATGGTCTGATTGACTGCGAGCAAATCTATCAACTTTGTAAACGATAAAGCACTCTATTTTATTTTTCTTTTCAGAGCAAAAACTAATGGCTTTAATAAATTCGGTTCTATTTGCCGTCTTAGCAGATTCACCTTTTTCAATAAAAACTTTTAAGACATTTATATTTTCGCGCTTGGCATATTCTTGGCAAAATCTTTCTTGGGATTCTAAACTTGTGCCGTCTATTTGTTCAGCAGAAGAAACTCGGACATAGATAACACCATTTTTTGTATCGGTAGTATTCATAGCATTACTTTGGCACATCACTATTATTAAGTCTAGATACCCCACGGAGATTTTTGGAACCGCTAAAATATGATTCAAGGGCAAGTCCTCCAAGACCATACAAAAGTTCAATAACCTCCTGTAATTCCTTATCAGTTTTACTTTCAAGAGCAGGGTCAATTTTTCGGCAGTCGGCAGGAGTAATCATGGCATTTGTTTGAGTTCAGGAATAATGTCAAAGATAGACTCCTTCTTGTCTATTTTGTATTGCACGTATTCAACGGTGCCTATTTTCTTGCCTTTATGTTTTCTTTCATATTCAGTTTCATGTTTAAGATATTTTTTCGGTATACGCTTTATTATTTGAAGAACTTTTACTTCATCTTTTATAACTGTCGGCTTTATCAATCCGCTACTTGAAAAATATCTTTTCTTTCCATCAAGTCTATCGTCTTCAAAATGCTTAACCATGTATTTAGAAATATATGCTCCAACATTATCAACATGGCTAATTTTCTTTAATTTAATAAAACCTTGACCCCAAATTTTAGTAAGCGTATCAACCCAAATATGTTTTAAATTAAAAAATACGGCATGAAAATGAACTGCCCCACGCTCTTGAAATTCAGTAACAACAACATACTTAAGAAAACTTTTCTTTTGTCCAGTAATTTCATAATTAAATCTCTTAATAAATTTAGAAAAAATAGGGTTGGCAACTTTAATATCTTTTACATTTTCAGCAAATGTGAATGTTAGAAAAATGGGAATGAAAGGAATACCACTAGCCTTATACCATTTCCACGCATTTGTATTTACCAATCTTCTCAATACAGAACGAGAGCGATGTTGTGAAGATTTTCTAGATTCAATTTTTCTTTGCGCACTTTCTTCATCAATAACTAAAATCGGATATTTTTTAACCTTAGGCACTTCGTAATCATAAAACAATGGACTTTCCTTGTAGTGATAAGCCTCAATCGTTGAGCCAGATATAATCATTGTTCTATTTGTTGATTTCATATTTCTCTTTAAGTGTGGGTATAATCAAGTCCAACGGACTCGCTTCGCTCGTCCAACGTCGCCACCGCTAAAGCGGGTGGCGACTAGCTTGGATCGTGGTCGTAATTGCGATAGACAAGTGGCCAGCCACTAATCTGATATCGCTACGACCACAAATACGGCTATAAAGAACGAAACCCATTACGCATTTTGCGCCCACACGGAAACGCAAAAAGCCCTCTCGGGATTTCGCTCAAGAGGGCTTTAAAAAACGTGCGTTGTTTTGTTTTTTTTAGAGAGTTATCTCCCTAAAAAATAAAAAAACTGGTTATGTCCCAGTTCTCTCTAAAATTCTTTTGACTCAAACTTGCTTTGTGATAACTTCTTTGTTATTACCATAACAGTGTACACTTTTTTTTCCGAAAAGTCAATCCAAAAGACAGGTTAGGCATTAAACTATTTCATGGCGTCAATACCATTAGCAATTTGGAACCAAAACAGCTATAATTCTCAACATAAGTTAGGATACATATGGCGAACAAAAATCTCACAAATGCAAAACGGGCAAAAAATGATGAGTTTTATACTCAATTTTCTGATATTCAAAAAGAGGTAGAGTCCTATCTTGAGTATGACTCAAATACTTTTAAAGGTAAGGTGGTTTACAGCAACTGCGACGACCCATTCGAAAGTAATTTCTTTCGCTATTTTGTACTTAATTTTGACAAACTAGGACTTAAACAACTTATCACTACAAGTTACAAACCCTCACCTGTAGCCAATACGCAATTGGGATTATTTGGCGATGATAAAACTCTTACTAAATCAAAAGGTCGTCCAAAAGTAACTGCCAACAAATTTATTATCAACGAAGTTGGTGACATGGACGGCGACGGCTCTTTTACGCTAGAAGATATCGCGAAGCAACTTAGAACTAACAAAAACAACGAATGGACTCCGCTTGAGGGTGAAGGTGATTTTAGAAGTGACGAATGTGTCGAGTTGCTCAAACAATCTGACATAGTAGTCACTAATCCTCCATTTAGTTTATTTCGTGAATATATTACGCAACTTTTCGAGCACAAAAAACAATTTCTAATCATTGGTAATCTCAATGCAATAACTTATAAGGAAATTTTTCCAATGATCAAAGAGAATAAGGTATGGCTCGGAAACAATGCAAGGGTTAATGGCGGTGCAATGTTCTATGAGATTCCAGAAGCTGTTGCAAACTTAGATCAAGTACGTGAAATTAAGACTGACAAAAAAGGTAAAAAGACTTATATAACAAGAGTCCAAGGGGTGCGTTGGTTTACAAATCTTGATCACGGACGACTACACCAACCAATTCCCTTGATGTCAGGAGCAGATGTAATCAAGTTCTCAACAAATAAAGAGTTTGAGAAATATGAAAACTACGATGCGATTGAAGTATCGCTAGTAAAAAACATACCAAGTAATTACAAAGGCATCATGGGTGTGCCAATTAGTTTTCTTGATAAGTATTCTCCTGAACAGTTTAAGATTGTAGGAATGTGTGAAAACGAAGATCTTTATAGTTTAAAGACCAAATTTTATACATCAGCGGAATGTAAGCAGGCATACTTAGATAAGTTTGGGAAAAAAGGAGTATATGATTTAAATGCGAGTGGTGTTGTTATTCGTGATGGATTAAGAGAAAAAGTTTATCAGAGAGTTCTAATTAAACACAAAAAGAAATAATATGAAAACAACCTTAAAAAATGATATTACCATTAAAGAAGTTTGCGACGGTTTCGTCTACAATGAACTCGAAGGAAAAGGTTTGTTTGGTCTCTCTGGCAAACTAACTATTCAGCCAGAGTATCAGCGTAATTACATTTATGCTGATGGCAAAAAAGATGTCGCGGTTATTGACTCAATTTTAAAAGGATATCCTATTGGTTTAATTTATTTCAATCAAGCTGGTAAGGATAAATTTGAGGTGCTAGACGGTCAGCAACGCATTACGAGCATCGGTCGGTTTGTGGCTGGTAAGTTTGCAGTCAAAGACAAAAATGGTCATGAACAATACTACAGTGGTATGGCTACTAGCCAGCGCGAGCAGATAATGAATACTAAGTTGCTAGTGTATGTGTGTGAAGGCGACGAACCTGAAATCAAGGATTGGTTCAAGACTATCAATATCGCTGGTGTGCCACTGACCGAGCAGGAAATTTTGAACGCTGTCTATTCTGGGACTTTTGTTACCAAGGCGCGCGAAGAGTTTAGTAATAGCCAAAATGCTAATGTCCATAAATGGAGCGCGTACATAGCTGGTGATATCAAACGCCAAGCATATTTGGAACAGGCCTTAGATTGGGTTTCTGGCGGTGCAATCGACAACTACATGAGCATGCATAGAAAGGATACAAATATTACAGAGCTAAAAAAGCATTTCAACACAGTCATTGATTGGGTTTCAACCATATTTACTGAAGTTGAAAGTGATATGAGAGGCTTGGAATGGAACAGGCTTTACGAAACTTACCACAAGAAAAAATACAATCCGACTACCGTCTCTGCTTTGGTTAAAAAACTCTATGCCGATGGTTTCGTAAAAAGTCGAAAAGGCATTTTTGAATATGTTTTAGGTGGAGAAGTTGAAACAAAGCTACTTGAAGTAAGAATATTTGAGGATTCAACTAAGCGTTCAGTTTACGAAGCTCAAACTGCTATCGCAAAGAAAAAAGGTATTTCAAACTGCTCTCACTGTGCGATTGGACACGATGCAAACAAAGACAAGATTTGGAGTATTTCGGATATGGACGCCGACCATGTATCAGCTTGGAGTAAAGGTGGCAAAACAATGCTTAATAATTGTGAGATGTTGTGCAAAACGCATAATCGAGCAAAAGGAAATAGATAATATCTATAAACTATTTTATAACTTTCAGATTAGCCCAAGTTCGTCCACTTGACTCTGTTACCAATATCTCTGCAGTTTTATTTGTAGTTGTAACTGCACTTTTCGCCAAAGATAAAATTGTTGCCCTATCAAAATTACCAGAAATATTATATTCCCCATTTGGAAGTTTGTATTTAATACCTTGATCTGAAATAATAAACTTCCTAAAGCCAGCGGATTCCATTGCGACATGAAGAGATTCGTAATCTCCCAAAACAGAATTTTGCAATTCAATTCTAACGGTATATGATTTCATATTTATTTTAAATAAGGATTTTTTGCTCTTAATAATAAAATTTCACTTTGAATACTATTTATTGTGCTCTGTAAACCATTCATTTTGTTGTTTGTA
The DNA here is from genome assembly GCA_041664285.1 of Minisyncoccota bacterium. Taxonomy (GTDB): domain Bacteria; phylum Patescibacteriota; class Minisyncoccia; order Phycocordibacterales; family UBA9973; genus UBA9973. The sequence goes on along the minus strand of JBAYLA010000001.1, from coordinate 157,608 downwards.
TTTTCTTGTATATTGAAAAGTTTTTCAGAAAAATCATTAGCGACAGAATTATCACTTTTACTCGATAGTATAACTTCAACACTAACAGTTACTACGATAAATGCAAGCGCGAAAAGTACCGCATATATTATGTTTTGATTTCTTGATTCTTGTTTTTCCGTTTGACCTTCAATCTTTACAAGGCGCTCAGATAATTCTTTTAAAGTTTCTGCTTGAGCTTGTACCGTTCCTAGGATTTCAGTTTTTGTAGGATTTTTATCGGCCATACTATTTATTCTTTATAAAAACCAACTATGTGAAATACAGTACTATCAGTATTTTCTTCAGGTACTTCAGAATTTTGGATTGCTATATCTCGATTCTTATAGAGGTGAAAATCGATACCACCAAAAACAACCCCTTTGGAAAAAGTGGTTCCAGAATTAAAATTTACGCCATTTATTTCAATGGGTACTTTGGGAGATAAAGACCCATCGGGCTTCTCATCAAAAACGTCATTAAATTTTACCCTTCTGTAATTTTCATCCATAGTTATGAGCTCATTTTACACTAATTTTAGGATAAGGGCAATTTATATTAAAACGCAAAATCCTTTATTTGATTGAAAATGTGGTTCCAATTCTGTATAATTAGGGTCACAAATTGACACGAGCTAATAATAGTGTTAAAAATATAACGGACAACCTGACAACAACGTCGGGTCCCGTACAGGCCGTAGTAAGCCTTCCTTAGAAAGGGAAAATTATGAAAAAGATCAACACTTCGATCGATCCGAAGCTCTGGGTACAGTGGAATGCGTGGAAAGATAGCCCAGTCCTAAAAAGTGCGTCGAGCTTTCCGTTCTCGTTCATACAGAACATGACCGGAGCGAAAGACGACATCGACGAAAAGTTCAAGGATTTCTTGGGAGAATACCTGCGCCCCGAAGGCGTTAAGAGGAATTATCTCTTGGCAGTCTTCAGGAACTCGAACCGGATGACAGTCGTACTGAGCGAGTGGATAAACCAGATTTTCGTGGATCTTTCCCTCTACGAGCCAGGAATGAAGGAGTCGTCCTTCGAGCTGGTAGTCATTTTTCGTCAAGGATTCAGCGTAGGCTACTCCTTCATGAAACCTCCCACGAACCTCCCATAGCCAGATCTCCAAGTATCAAGCCTCGCACAGACAGGAGCCTCGCTCTTCGTTCTATGCGAGGCCTTCTGTTTTTATATATAAAATTGTATTTTAGAAAATCCTTTTATTTGATTAAAAATAAAGTTCCAATTCCGTATAATTAGGGTCACCATCAAGTGCTAGCACGAGAAACATATGCTTAATTATTTATTATCAAAAATAAAAGATTACGGCTTACTAGATAAAATCTATGCAAAAAAGAATAGTGGATCAAGAGAGAAAGAAATTGGAGATGAAAATTATTTTAGAACAGATATTAGAAATGGAGATTCCCCTACTTGGGTCTGTTTTTTGCCATGGAGAGTTAATTTTAAACAAGCTCTTCAATTAGGTCTAATTCCTAAGAATGGCAGAGTCATAACATATGAAGGTCCTATAGGTGTTGCTAACCCTGATCCATCTGTTGCCATTGTTTTGTTGAAAAGATTAGTGGATGATCTGAAAACGTTAAATTTAAATAATTTTAATGTTTTAAGTCTAAGCATTGGCGCATATCCTAGTTTTTATATTGCCAATCATTTTAATGTTGATAAATTGGTTGCGGTAACTCCAGGTTCAAAATTGGGTGCTTGTATCTATAAAGGAATGGCAAGTCAGTGTATTAAAAAGAGAGCGGTCTCACTTGGTTTTGAAAATGGAGAACAATATGATTCTTTGCTTGCTGACACCAATCCTATTGAAAATCTAGATAATCTACCAGAAAATATTGAAATACATTTAGCAACACATGATTTCTATATTCCAACGATTTATGGAGAAGAATTAATTGCAGAGTTAATGAAAAAGAAAATAAAAACTAAAGTGGTTAGACACAATGGAAAGGGGCATGTTTTAACGATGATTCAATTTGGGAGAGATAATCTTTACTAAGATTACATATGCACTAGAAGGTTAAAAAGAGGTATAATAAATACATTAATAATTTAATTAAAAACTATATGAAAAAATCATATAATAAAACAATGTTTTTTCTTGGATTAGCAGGGGTTTTGTTCTCGGGATATTTAAGTGCGACAAAATTCTTTACTGCCACTTGTGCCTTTAATGAACCTTGTCCTTACTTCCTAGGATATCCAGCTTGTTATTTTGGCTTCGGAATGTTCCTTATTATCTTCCTTTCAGCTACACTCGGACTCCTAAAAACTATTTCAGAAAAAGTTATGTTAATAATTACGACTGTTGTATCGGGTATGGGAATTCTCTTTGCTGGATACTTCACGATTCCTGAAGTTCAAATACTCCTCTCTGGGGTCGATACCAACTACTCACTCGGTTTACCAACCTGTTCTTACGGACTTATTTTCTTTATCATAATTTTTATTTTTTCTATTTATTGCTATAATCGGGAGGCATGAAAAATAAAGTAAGAATCGTTATCTTGGCTGCTGGGAAAGGCACCAGGATGAAAAATGAATTGCCTAAAGCTTTAGTATCGCTTCGTGGCAAACACATGATAAAACACCTACTTGAATCTGTTGATAAAACGGCTCTAGACGAGAGGCCTATCGTTGTCGTTGGGTACAAGAAAGAATTGATGATGAAAGAGCTGGGAAATAAATACGACTATGTAATTCAAAAAGAAATACTGGGTACGGGTCATGCAGTAATGGTTACGGAACAAACTTGTAGAGATGCAGAAAATATTATTGTAATTTCCGGAGATCAGCCATTTATAAAAAGTGAATCAATAAAAAATTTGTGGGAAAAGCATAAAAATTCTGACGCCACGATTACCATTACGACAACGGTATTGCCAGATTTTGACGATTGGCGAAAAGCTTTCGTCACTTACGGCAGAATTATAAGAGAAAACAATAAAATAATTGATAAAGAAATTAAAGATTGCACAGAAGAAGAATTAAAAATAAAAGAAGTAAATGTTTCCTGTTATGCGTTTAAGACACAGTGGCTTTGGGATAAATTGAAAAAATTAGATAAAAACAGCAACTCTCAAAAAGAATATCAGTTGACGGACTTATGGGAGATAGCAGGAATTGAAAACAAGAAAATCGAAAGCATCCAAGTAGATGCAATGGAAACACTTGGCGTTAATTCAAAAGAAGAACTTGAAATATTGGAGAAGTTAGTAGTATAGTGGTGCTATCATTATTTTAACGCGCGGTTAGCTCAGTTGGTAGAGCGACCCCTTGACGTGGGGTAGGCCACAGGTTCGAATCCTGTATCGCGCACCATATTAAATTATTATTCAAGACTTTTAATATCTGATATCCCAGAATCTAACAAACTATTTATATCAATAAAAACTAATTCAGATTATTTGATGGAGGTTGTTCAATAACAAGTAAATCAATAATTTTAAAAACTTTCTCTAGGTTTTCATTATACTTATCCCAATCAATTGAAAATCCATCTCCAGGAAGTTCTGTTATAGTCCCTTCAAGAGGATTACCTATAAGCTGTCTTCCTCCGCCAATATTCAAAAATATGTCACCATTTTCAGCCATATCTACATTAAAACCACCTTGAACAATTTCTGTTTTAGATATCATTTAAAGTGCCTCAGAATAATCTTTTGCTTTACCAGAAACAACCAATTCTCTGAGTTGGTTTGCTTCTGTTCTTGCTACTTCAATAATTCTCTTTTTTACTTCTAAAGAAGAATCATCAAATCTTTTTTGGTCTTCTGGTTTTGAAAAATCAAATCCTTCCATAGGAATATCTTAACATTTGTTAAATTACTAGGCAATCGCATTATTTTACTTCAAAAATTCACAAAACGCGCGCGAAATATTTCATTAATTAATGATTTTGAAAAAATGCTCAATCTTGATATAGTAAAGACACATTTTATGAAAATACTTTCGATTGAAACATCTTGCGATGACACTGGAGTAAGTATATTGGAGGTAAAAGGAGGGGTTAAAAACCCTTCCTTTAGGGTCTTGGCTAATAATTTAAACTCTCAAGTAAACATTCATATTCCCTATGGAGGAGTTTTTCCTGTGCTGGCTAAAAGAGAACACGCTAAAAATTTACCAATCTTATTAGAAAAAAGTTTGAAACAAGTAAAGTTGAATAAAAAAGAAAAGCCGGTAGATGCCATAGCTGTAACTTATGGTCCGGGTTTAGAAATGTGCCTCTGGGAAGGTATTACTTTTGCAAAAGATTTGGTAAAAAAATGGAACGTACCTTTGATCCCCACCAATCACATGGAGGGACATATCCTTTCTGTTTTTGGTAAAAATAAGGGAACTCTCAAAATAGAAAAATTACAAACACCCACTCTGGCATTGCTCATATCTGGTGGGCACACGCAACTAGTTCTGATGAAAAAATGGATGGATTATGAAATTATTGGGGAGACACTCGATGACGCAGTTGGAGAAGCTTTCGACAAAGTCGCTAGAATGCTAGACCTTCCCTACCCAGGCGGACCACAGATTTCAAAATTAGCCGAGAAAGAAAGATTGGCCAAGCCTGATGCTTCTGCTCAGGATTTCCTGCTATGCAACGTCAACCATTCACAGAAGCATACAGGCTCGGCCAAAACTCCCCCTATAGCTCTTCCCCGTCCTATGCTTCGCAGTAAAAATTTTGATTTCTCTTTTTCTGGATTAAAGACGGCCGTGCTTTATTTAATTAGAGATCTTGGCGGAATAAAAAATATAAGTGAAGAAACAAAAAGCAAAATAGCTCTAGAATTCGAAAATGCTGCAATGGAATGCTTGGTTTATAAAACAGCTAAAGCCATTGAGACATATAAAGTTAAAACTCTGATCGTGGCGGGAGGAGTCTCTGCTAATAAATACCTTCGGAACGAAATGTCCGCCATAGGCGGATCCGCCTCTGGCGGAAAAAAAATCAAAATCTATTTCCCTCCCAAAGAACTTTCGGGAGATAATTCTATCATGATTGGTATTGCTGGATACTTAAATTATATAAAAAACAAAAAGAAGTTTACGAAAATAAAGAATCTAAAAGCAACTGGTGGCCTAAGGCTCTAACCCTTCTCGGGTCAGGATAAATATGATATTATAGAAATATATGAACGAAAAGTTTCTCAAGCCCTACGACCCTAAAAATACAGAGGAAAGAATCTATAAACTTTGGGAGGGGTCAGGTTTTTTTAACCCGGATGTATGCATAGAAAAAGGAATAACCAAAACTGATGCAGAACATTTTTCCATTGTTCTTCCCCCTCCAAACGTAACCGGCAATTTACATACTGGGCACGCCCTTATGTTGGTAATAGAAGATATTATGGTACGTTACGCCCGTATGCAAGGTAAAAAAACTCTCTGGCTCCCGGGAACAGACCATGCTGCTATTGCCACTCAATCAAAGGTAGAAAAAATATTGGAAAAAGATAGAATAAGAAAAAATGACTTAGGACGTGAAGAATTCTTAAAACGAGTGGAGCAATTTGCAAATGAATCTCATGATACCATAGTGAATCAAGCAAAAAAGATGGGAGCCTCATTAGATTGGTCTAGAGAAGCCTTTACTTTAGACGAAGATCGCAATGTAGCCGTCCGCACTGCATTTAAACAAATGTATGACGATGGATTAATCTATCGTGGACACCGAATGGTAAATTGGGATCCAAAAGGACAAACAGTTATTTCTGATGATGAAATAGTTTACGAGGAACGCAAAAATAAATTTTACACTTTTAGATATGGACCTTTTGAAATAAGTACTGTCCGCCCAGAAACAAAATTTGGAGATAAATATGTCGTCATGCATCCAAAAGACAAAAGGTATGCCAAGTACACAGATGGTCAAAAAATAAAACTAGAGTGGATCAACGGCCCAATTGAAGCCACAATTGTAAAAGATGAAGCAATAGATATGGAATTCGGCACAGGGGTAATGACTATCACCCCTTGGCATAGTGCTATTGATTTTGAAATTGCTGAAAGACATAAATTAGACAAAGAACAAATCATTGATAAATATGGAAAGCTTTTGCCTATCGCCGGAGAATTTAATGGAATGAAAATTACCGATGCCAGAGAAAAAATTGTTGATAAATTAAAAAATAAAGGCCTACTTGTTTCTGTAGATGAAAATTATATCAATAGAGTCGCTACAGCTGAACGCACCAACGGTATGATTGAGCCACAAATTATGTTGCAATGGTTCGTGGACGTCAATAAAAAAATTGCTAGACGAGACAATAAATCTCTCAAAGACTTAATGCTGGAACCTGTCCGCGAAGGTAAAATAAAAATAATGCCTATTCATTTTGAAAAAGTTTATTTTAATTGGATTGAAAATTTACAAGACTGGTGTATCTCTCGTCAGATTTGGTACGGGCATCGAATTCCAGTCTGGTATAAAAATAATGAAATTTATTGCGAGATTGAAGCCCCCAAAGAAGATGGTTGGACTCAAGATGAAGATACTCTAGATACTTGGTTTTCTTCAGGACTTTGGACTTTCTCAACATTAGGATGGCCAAAAAAGACAGACGACTTAAAAAGCTACCACCCAACAACAATTCTTGAAACAGGTCATGATCTTATTTTTTTCTGGGTCGCTAGAATGATTCTAATGTCTCAATACCTCGTTGGAGAAGTCCCGTTTAAAACCGTATATTTTCATGGTATGGTTCGCACTGCTGACGGTAAAAAAATGTCTAAATCTTTGGGAAATAAAGCTGTTGACCCACTTGACATAGTGGCAAAATATGGAAACGATGCATTACGTATGGCAATGATTATCGGCAATACTCCAGGAAATGATTTAAAATTGAATGAAAATGATATTCGAGGTTATGCTAAATTTACCAATAAAGTCTGGAATGCTTCGAGGTTTGTTTTAGAACAAACAAAAGATTTCGATTCCCTTCAAACAACAACTCTAGATGAAGAAGATAAAAAGAGCGAAGAAGAATTAAATAAATTACTAAAAGAAACTACAAAAGAGATGAATGAATACAGGTTCTCGCTTGTTGCAGAAAAGCTTTATCATTATTTCTGGCACACTTTCGCAGACGTTATCATCGAACGATCAAAAAAGAAAATTTTAGCAAATAAAAATGTCAAAGATACTGTAAGTGCCGATTCAGCAAGAATACTTCTGCTTACACAGTTAGCGACCCTCTTGAAAGCTCTTCACCCATTTATTCCATTTGTCACAGAAGAAATTTGGTCGATGCTCCCAAATAATAAAACTATCCTGATGGTTGAAAAGTGGCCTTTCGCTTCTAATTAAGTTCTATGAACCTCCTAGCAACAGATCCAAAAATTTTATGTTTAGCATTTTTAGGAGGAATTATTCCTCCCCTTTTATGGCTTTGGTTTTGGCTAAAAGAAGAAGAAGGAGAACAAGCTGAGCCCACAGGACTAATCTCTGTCGTATTTATTACAGGTATGTTAGCGGTCATAATCGTCTTGCCAATTCAAAAATTTATTCAAGATCATGTAAACTTTCATGGAGGCCAACTTGTGTTGTGGGCTAGCGTAGAAGAAATATTAAAATATCTTGCTGTATTACTAATAATATACAAAACAAATAATGCCTCTAAGCCAATAGATTGGCCGATATGCCTAATCACCGCTGCCTTAGGTTTTGCTGCTTTGGAAAATATGCTATTTCTACTGAAAATCTTTCCTTCAGCAATCGGAGCCATTCCAAGCTTAAGCACAGGTAATCTAAGATTTCTAGGTGCTAATCTCCTGCATGCTATTTCTAGTGGAATAATAGGTATTTCAATAGGCATTTCCTTCTATGCAGCAAAATGGAAAAGAGTAAGTTTTCTTTTTGTCGGGTTTTTAATTGCTATTAGCTTGCATAGTACCTTTAATTTTTTTATAATAAGAAATGCTGGAAATGATTTTTTGAAGGTTTTAGCATTTTTGTGGGTCGTCACAATTATACTTATGTTACTTTTTGAAAAAGTTAGAAGAATAAGCGAAGATTATTAGATAAAATAATGAGTAAATCTATGGAAAATAAAAAAAGAAGTTTTTTTGAAAGATTAACTGGAAGCGTCAACGCTGAAGAAGAATTAACTTCTAAAAAAAGTTATTTAGAAAGTATAAAAGACAACAACGAAAACAAAAAGAATAACAACTGGATTGAAGAAGAAAACGAAGAAGCAGAATTATCAATAGACGTTTACCAGACACCAACTGATATCGTTATTCAAACAATGATAGCTGGAGTTAAGCCGGAAGATTTAGAATTATCAATTGCTCGAGATATCGTCACCATCCGTGGTAAACGCGAAGAAAATAGAAATATCGATGAAGATAATTATTTTACCAAAGAACTTTATTGGGGTAAGTTTTCACGAACAATATCCCTCCCTACAGAAGTAGAGCCAGAAGAAGTTGAAGCAACAGAAAAGCATGGTCTAGTCACCATTAAAATCAAAAAAGTAGACAAAGAAAAGAAAAATACTGTTAAGGTAAAATCAATCTAATTGAGGTTTATTCAGTTGCAAAAAAAGTAGTAGAATTTTTTTTTAAAATGGTTGACGTTGCGTAGCAGGAAATCCTGAAAAAAGAAAATTCTACTACTTTTTTTGTGCCTGGGGGGTGGATCGCACACCCGACCTGTCCCTCTTCAGGGGAACGCTCTACTACTGAGCTACCCAGGCATATTCTAAAACTTTTTCAATAAATCCTGAAAAGAACTGCTGTTGTAATTCATATTTCCAGTTGTCCCAGAAACAGAATTATATAAACTAATCATCTTTTCTATATATGGTTCCAAAAAGTAAAACAAACCTAAGGCAATTCCAATTACTAAAACAATCTTCAAACTAGACCAGAAAACACTCCACCTCTGCACATTTCTGACTTTGCGGAGCATATGATTGTTCTCCTCTGTAAGCCTATAAGTTTCTTCTAGTAATTTTTTGGACTCAGGATCCATAAAGCTAATTTAGCACAAAATAAAATAATTTAAAAGGGTTGCTTAATTTAGTTTATTTAAGTTTACTGTAGCTTTCTTTATTCTTTCTTCTTTGACTTCAAGTGTTTTGTCCGTTGCTTGATTTAGGTCAGCGGCATGAATTATTTCTTTATTTTTTCTTGATTCTCCTGGTTTCAATATTGCACACCCTGCAGCAACTGTAACTGGTAACTTGATATTATCAATTTCTATAAATTTACTATTTAATTTATGTTTGACTCGCCGAAAAATTTCTTCTAATTTAGAAGGTTCTAGGTCTTGTGTAATTCTCATCGTTACTATAATTTCATCCGATTTGTCACCTAAACGAAATGCACCGTCATCATCTCGAATTACTTCTTTAACAGAATCTGCAATTATTCGCAATGCTTTGTCGCCAACAGCATGACCATATGTATTCCATATCCTTAAATTATCGACGTCTATAGCTATAACCATAACAGCAAATAAAGGAGAGCTGCGTTTCTTTTCTGGGGTTAATTTGAAATTTAACTCTTTTATTAGACGATCTAATCTTTCTTCTAAAAAATTAGACCTCATAAGATTAGTAACAGGATCAATCCCAAGTCCTTCAATTTGATCTCCAAGTTTTTTCCCTACATTGGCAAGAGCGTCTTCGGTCCACTCACCTTTCTTCATAAGCTGATTAGCTAAAGTAATATATTGATATTGAGTAATTTCTTCTTTTTCTAAAGCACTCATTAAAACAGTTGAATCAACACTGTCTCCAGAATCAATTAGATCTGAAAGCTTAGAGGCAATAGTCTTCGACGAAGAATCTGTTTCTACTAATGAATTTGTCTTATTAAACAATTTGTCCATAAAGAAGTACTATAACATAAATAATATTAAAATTTGTGCCCTCGGTACGAATCGAACGTGCATCTATTCCTTAGGACGGAACTGTTCTATCCATTGAACTACGAGGGCTATAAGAGCAATAATATATTAGATGGATATTAAAGTCCAAGCAATTTTGCTATCTTGGGCTTATCAAAACCAACAGTGATTTCATCTCCTATGATTATAACTGGCACGCCCATTTGGCCACTTTTTTCTATCATTTCTTTTCTTTTTTCTAAATCACTCGCAACATTATACTCTGTATAAACGATACCATTTGCCGTAAAAAAATCTTTCGCCAGATGGCAAAAATGACAAGACGGAGTTGAATAAATTGTTACCTTTTGCATAAAAATATTGAAAATAATTTGTAATAAGCTATTATAACATAATATGCGAGTATGGTTTAGTGGTAGAATGAGTCCTTCCCAAGGATTAGACGGGGGTTCGATTCCCCCTACTCGCACAAAAATCTAAGTCGACAAAGGAGTTCGGACTCGAATAGAACTTTTAATTTTGCCCTTTTTGGCTTCAATCACAAATTCTTTATTTTTTACCGAAACATAAACAGTATCCCCTTTTGAGACTTTGTTTGAAATTATAAAAGTAGCAACTGAATTTAAAATCTTGCTCTGAATTAAACGATTAAGGGGTCTCGCACCAAAATGTGGATCGTAACCTTCTTTAGCCAAAAGAGACAGGGCTTCGTCAGAAATTCCAAAATTTATCCCTTTACTCTTCAGACGATCAGCAACTACTTGGATTCGCAAATTAACTATTTCCCTGAGAGCTTCTTCTGATAAAACATCAAAGACAACAACCTCGTCTAGGCGATTCAAAAATTCTGGACGGAAATTTTCTTTCAGCGCTTCCATCACTTTTTCTTTCATGTTACTGTAATCTTGTTTTTGAGAATTATTAGAAAATCCAATTGATTCCATTTTTTCTACAAATTGTGAACCGATATTAGAAGTCAAAATTATAATAGTATTTTTGAAATTAACTACTCTTCCTTTTCCATCGGTCAAGCGTCCTTCATCAATAACCTGTAGAAGGATATTGAAAACTTCTGGATGAGCTTTTTCAATTTCATCAAATAGTATAACTGCATAAGGCCTATGGCGAACAGCCTCTGTCAGCTGACCGGACTCATCATAACCCACATATCCAGGAGGAGAACCAATGAGTTTAGACATTGAATGTCTCTCTGTGTATTCAGACATATCAACTCGGATAATTGCACTTTCATCGTCAAATAAAAACTGACCGATTGTCTTAGTAAGTTCTGTCTTACCAACTCCAGTCGGACCTAAAAAGATAAAGGAGCCAATTGGTCTGTTTGGATCCGAAATACCCGCACGAGAACGCCTAATTACGTCTGCAACACGTTTTATCGCCTCGTCTTGACCCAAGACTCGTTTCTTCAGTTCTTGTTCCATTTTCTCAAGTTTGGCACGCTCTCCTTCAAGCATTTTGGTAAGAGGAATACCTGTCCAACGAGAAACCACTTCGGCAATATCTTCAACCGTAATTTCTTCTTTTAAAATTCTGCGTGATTTTTGTAATTTTTTTAGTCGCGCCAGTTTTACTTCAAGTTCTTTTTGTAATGTCGGAATTTTTCCATAACGTATTTCAGCTGCTTTTGAAAGGTCGGCTTTTGTTTCTGCGTCTTCAGCCTCCAGGCGAATAGTTTCTATTTCTTTCTTAATAGCTCGAATTTCAACCACAGTTTGCTTTTCATTAGCCCATTTTAATTCAAGTTCTTTTGTTTTTTCGGTTAAATTACCTATTTCTTTATCAATTTCTTTAATTCTACTTTTTATTTCTTTGTCCTTTTGTTTATCTTTTGTCTCTTCTCCTTTAGAATTAATTTCTTTTTTCAGAGCTTCTTTTTCAATTTCTAGACGCATTATTTTTCTATGGGCATCTTCTAAAACTGGAGGTTTATTCTCAAGCATTATTTTCAAGGAAGAAGAAGCTTCGTCTATTAAATCAACCGCTTTGTCTGGTAAAAATCTGTTTGTGATATATCGAGAAGAAAGATTCACAGCCGAAACTATTGCGTCATCGGTAATTCTAACTCCGTGAAAAAGTTCATATCTCTCTTTGAGACCACGAAGAATAGCTACAGCATCTTCTATTCCAGGTTCATCGATATAAACTGGCTGAAAACGACGAGCTAGAGCAGGATCCTTTTCAATATGTTTTTGATATTCTCGCAGGGTCGTCGCGCCAATAGCTCGAAGTTCTCCACGAGAAAGTGCCGGCTTCAACATGTTCGAAGCATCCATCGTACCCTCTGCTCCCCCAGCCCCAACGATTGTATGTATTTCATCAATAAAAAGAATTATTTTTCCATCAGATCGTTCAATTTCTTTCATAATCCCCTTCAACCTCTCTTCAAACTCTCCACGATATTTTGTCCCAGCCACCAGTAATCCTAAATCAAGTGAAACAACTTCTTTGTCTTTTAGAGATTCGGGAACATTATTTTTTATAATCATTTGAGCGAGCCCCTCCACCACTGCAGTTTTGCCAGTTCCAGCTTCGCCTATTAAAATTGGATTATTCTTTGTTCGACGCGAAAGTATCTGCATGATACGAGTGATTTCATTGTCACGACCAATCACTGGATCTAATTTATCTTCTTTGGCTAATTTGGTTAAATTACGAGTATATTTTATTAATAATTTAAATTTCTTTGGTTCAGAAACGTCGGTAATATTTTGACTGCGAAGTTGCTCTAAAACTTTCATCACTTGATCTTTGTGAATTCTAAATCGCGCGAGAGTTTCTCGGGCTTCGCTAGTAACTTCCAAGATAGCAATAAAAAGATGTTCGGTTGAAACAAAATCATCTTTCATATATTCCGCTAATTTTGCTGACTGTTCAATAACTTGTGCCAAGTCAGGGTTTAGATAAATCTGATAAGACGGTGAAATAGTGCTACGTGATTCTGGTAATTCAATTAATTCTAAAACAGAATCTGTTAAAAGCATGGTGTCAATTTCCAATTTATCTAAAATCGAATTTACCATTGATTCATCTTGCAGTAAGAGCGCACCAAGCAAATGAAGCGAAGAAACATGGTTTACTCCACGTTCAATAGCCAGCTCATGGGCTTTCTTAATAGCGTCTTTAGCTTTAGTTGTAAATTTATTCAATGGAGGCATATTTATATTATACACTACGTGTCAAGTGTAAAAAATATTATTAGATTTTAGGAGAAGTAACGTCTGTCTTTGCAGGCGTTATTGCTTTCAAGGCATCATTAATAGTTTTGATTGAAGCAAAATTCGTCGTATCGCTAAAGAGAGCAATTCCAAGGGCTTCTCCGTCTAAATTAAGGACCAATCCTCCGGTATTTGATTTTGTAACATTTATATTAACATCTTTATCTCCTTCAAAAATAGAAGAAGAGATATTACTACCAAAAACTAAAACCTTCTGTCCTGTTTTCATTTTATCTAAATCTCCAAAGGCGGGTACAGTGAAAACAAGTTTGTCCTTACCGTTGACAGAGGCTCCTATGTTCAGAAAAGAAAATCCCGCTTTATCGGTAGAAACAAAATCGGCTTTGAATTTTCCACTATCATTTTTTACATAATAAACTCCTTTATCTGGAACAGATAAAGCATCAGCCACAATAATTCCATCAGTAGAAACTGCGAATCCCCGTCCGGCTCCAACTTCAACGGTTGCCCCAGTTAAATCTTGGGTTTCTTTAATTATAGAAAAAACAGCGGATTGATTTTTTGCAATTGCATCCACGACTAAATCTTCTTCTTTCACAACTACTGTTTGCACTGTAGTCTTTCCTTCCACTTGCTGAATCTTTTCAATTGTTTGTTGAACGACGCGATTAATCGGTGCGGTGAAAGAGACTGGTGCCTGTTGCATCAAAGTCACAGTGGTTATACCAGTAGCTATGGAAGTAATAAAACTAAGTAATATAGCCAATAATATAAGTTGAGTTTTATTTAATTCCTTAATGTCCATATTCTGTAATTATACTCCCAATTTTTTATCTTTGCAAAAGCTTTCAAAATCGCAGTGCTTTAATACCACTTTTTTAATTTATTCAAAATTTTTTATAAGTTTAAAAGGTAAAAAGTTTCAAATTGGCAAAATGAAAAACCGTCCCTCCAGTTCGGTTTTTCATAATCGAACAGAGAAATGGCTTATAATAAAACTAAGGAACCATAGGAATTACAGAGAAATAACAATAATTATACTCTTCGTCATCCTTCCATATACCCTCGTAAGACAACAAATCTTTGTGTAAAGAAAGACCTCCTTTTCGCACGAATACACTTACAACAGAGAATCCCCCATCATCTTTAAGGGGAAAGAAAAATCCACTATTGACGTCCTCTTGAATCATAATTTCGCGATAGTCGCGAGAGAAAGCTATAATTTGACTTTCTTCTTCCCATAAAAGCTTTTTCATGTCTACACCAAAACTACTAAAAACCTGAGCATGTGTCCCATCTTTACACTTTCGATAGATGGTGAAGGGAGTTACAGGAGTTGCCTTAATCTGACTAACTCGAGGCTTTATACTACTATCGATAATCATAAATACATCCCTTGCTTCCGCAAGAGTCTCCTTGCCATCCGTTGCTGCGAGTTCACACCGACGGTCACCCCAAACGCGTTTTACAAAAGTACAATCTTGATCCATTGTTTTTTCTCCTTTTTTACTTAGGCTTACGAAGCTCCATTGCTTCGTATTTTATAAAAATTTCAAAAAACTTTCTTTTTACTCTTAAATTATATACCCCATAAAGGCTTTTGTCAATACCACTTTTTTAACTTAGTCAAAATTTGAGATAAAGCTTTTACCGTATAATCTATATCTTTTTTGGTGGTTTTTCGGCCCATTGAAAAACGCATTCCGCCCTCCCCCGCTCCAACTTCGGAGGACAAGCCCATCTCATTACGTAATGCTTTTATCACATATGAACCTTCGGCATTAGAACTTTCGCAAGCACTTTTCGAAGATGCCATTATTCCTTTCACTGAAAGTTCAATAACCAAAAGATCACTTGGAATTTTATAAAAAGTTATATTTACATTGTTCGGCAATCTATTCTGTAAATCCCCGTTAATGATGAAAGAAGCAGGATTATCTTTTTTGAATGGTTGACGTTGCGAAGCAGGAGATCCTGAGAAAAAGATAATTCTGCGAAATTCACTTATAAAATAATCTCGAAGTTTGGTTAAACGTTTTGTTTCTTTCTCTTTCATATCTTGCGTTAATTTTAGCGCCTTGGAAAAGCTTATAATTTCCGGCAAATTTTCTGTTCCTGGACGTAACCCCATTTCTTGATCTCCTCCACCAAATATTTTCTCAAGTTTAATTGTGTTCTTTTTATAAAGAACTCCAACCCTGCCGGCTTCTTCTATTTTTGAACCAGAAAGTGAAAGTAAATCTACACCCAATTTTTCTACGCTAAGATCTAAATAATTTACTGCCTGCACTGCGTCTGTGTGGAATATTGGTAGAGTTAAGTTTTTACTTATTTTTCTATAGTGCCTAATTTCTTTCGCAATTTCTTTTATCGGTTGAATAGTGCCAATTTCATTATTAGCATACATTACTGAAACAAGTATTGTATTTTTTTTTATTTCTTTTTTTATTTTTTTTGGATCTACTATACCGTTTGGTTCAACTGCAATTACTGAAATCTCCGCAAGTTTTCTTTGCTCAAGTAATTTAAAAGTTTTCAATACTGAAGGATGCTCGATGTTGGTAGTAATAATGTGTGGCAACCCTTTTCTATGCCAAGCCAAAACTACACCTTGAATTGCCAGATTGTTGCTTTCTGTTCCACCGCTCGTGAAAATTATTTCTTCCGGCCTAGCACCTAAAATATTAGCGACAACTTTGCGTGAATTTTGAAGTTTTATCTTTGCTTCTACGCCAGTCGAGTGGATAGAGCTAGGATTCGCTTCTACGCTCGCTGCATAATCAAGGTAAATTTTATTCAATTTTTGCATTGATTTCGACATAAAAATAGTATATATTGAAATCATATGAATACAAAGCTTGAAATTGCTTTTTTTATTTTAAGTGCATTTATCGCCTTATTTTTTATTTTGGGCATTATTTGGGCTATTATCACCGAAAAACGTCTAAAAAGATTTTTTCTTGGTAAAAAAGCAAAAGATTTAGAAGAAACTATCGTCATTCTAGAAGCTGAGATCAGTAAATTAAATAAGGCAAAGGAAGAAATTGAAAAAAACATTACTTCCATAAATTCTAAATTGAAAAAAAGCATTCGCGGACTTGAAACAATACGCTTCAATCCATTTCCAGACCAAGGTAGTAACCAAAGTTTTGCTATTGGGATGTTAAATGAAGAAGGTGATGGTTTGGTAATTTCAAGTTTATATTCTCGTGAACGAATGAGCATCTTTGCTAAACCTATTAAAAAAGGAAATTCGGAATATGAGCTAACCACCGAGGAAAAAGAAGCTCTTAAAAAAGCTGAAGTAAAATAAAGCAATGGAACAAAATAATAAAAAACAAAATATAGTGGCAAGGCCACCAGTGGTAGTGATAATGGGTCACATTGATCATGGTAAATCAACCTTGCTTGACTACATAAGAAAAACAGCTATTACTGAAAATGAAGTTGGAGGAATAACTCAGAGACTTTCCGCTTACGAAGTTGTCCATCTGGATGAAAATAAGCAAGATAAAATAATCACTTTTCTAGATACCCCAGGACACGAAGCCTTTTCAAAAATGCGAGAACGTGGTGCAGAAATAGCTGATATTGCTATCTTAGTCGTTTCCGCTTCTGAAGGAGTAAAACCACAAACAATTGAAGCTTGGAAAACTATTGTAGAATCCGGTATCCCATGCATTGTCGCGATAAATAAAATAGATAAAGCCGATGCTAATGTTGAAAAAACAAAAACGGAACTGGCAGAAAATGAAATTTATTTAGAAAATTATGGAGGCAAAATTCCTTTCGTAGAAATTTCCGCAAAAGTTGGCACTGGAGTAAACGATTTACTCTCGATTATTTTAATTCTAGCAGAAATGGAAAATTTAACCGGAGATAGTGCTCTGCCTGCTTCTGGTTTTGTCATTGAAGTAAATTTAGATTCTAGGCGTGGGATAATGGCTACCTTGGTTATCAAAAATGGATCCGTTAAAAAAGGAACGACTGTCGTAGTTGAAGATACTATGTGTTCTACGCGAATAATAGAAAATTTTCTAGGAAAAATGATAAGCGAAGCAACTTTCTCTTCCCCTATCCGCATTGTCGGATTTGATAAAATGCCAAGAGTAGGTGCGCAGTTTAAAACTTTTCAAAAAAAGGGAGATGCCGTAGAAGAAATAGAAAATTGGAAAAATTTAAAAGTGGTCCCTTCTCTCAAAGAAAAAACTTCTAAATCAGAGGAAATAAATAAAAAAATAATACCAATAATATTAAAAGCCGATGTTTCTGGTTCTCTTGAAGCCATCGAAAAAGAAATCACTAAAATACAAAATAAAAGCGAAATCCAAAATGCTGAATTTAAAATTGTCAGTAAGGGTATCGGACCAATTTCTGAATCTGACATAAAGGGAGTTTCTTGTGGTGTTGATGCATTGGTTATCGGATTTAATGTTAAAGCGGACAGTAGTGCCATGGAAATCGCAGAAAAGAGAGGAATTACAATTTCCTTCTTTGAAATTATTTACAAAATGACTGAATGGCTAGAAACACAAATGGAAGAAAGAAGACCAAAAATTGAAACCACAGAGGTAGTGGGCCGGGCAAAAATTATCAGAGCTTTTAGTCGCACCAAGGAACGCCAAATAGTGGGAGGTAAGGTTGTAGAAGGACAGATAAACTTAAATAGTACAGTAAAAATAATGCGTCGAGAATTTGAGATCGGCCGAGCTAAAATAATCAATTTAGAAAAAAATAAAATAAAAACAAGTACCGTCGAAGAAGGTTCTGAATTTGGCATGATGATTGAATCAAAAATAGAAGTTGTAGCTGGAGATATATTGGAGTCCTTTTCAATAACACAAAAATGATACAGAGAAA
Organism: Minisyncoccota bacterium; assembly: GCA_041664285.1. GTDB lineage: Bacteria > Patescibacteriota > Minisyncoccia > Phycocordibacterales > UBA9973 > UBA9973. Next base: position 139,651 of record JBAYLA010000001.1, on the reverse strand, counting down.
CGAAAAAGTAGCAAATCAAATAAAAGAATTGGCGGCTCAATTTTTAGGAAGAGAAAATAATAGAACTTCGCTCATTACTGTTATTTCCACCTCTTGCTCCCCTGATCTAAAAAAGGCAACCATATTCATCACCGTTCTTCCTTCTAATAAAGAGAAAGATGCACTAGGATTTATAAAACGAAACCTTGGAGAATTGCGAGGATTTATCAAAAAGAACATAGAGATAAAGACAATTCCTTTTCTAGATGTAGCCATAGATCAAGGAGAAAAAAACAGACAGAAAATTGACGAATTGCTTCGAAATGGTTAAACTTCTTAAAATAGTAAGTTTTTATTAAATAAAATAAGGCCTGGTAGCCAAGTAGTAAGGCATTCCTCTGCAAAAGGAATATACGTGGGTGCGATTCCCACCCAGGCCTCCATCTAAAGTATGTTAAAATATTTTAGAATGTTTGCCCGGATGGCGGAACTGGTATACGCGCACGACTTAAAATCGTGTCTCGCAAGGGATGTGGGTTCGATTCCCACTCCGGGCACACTTGCACAAGGCAAGATTTAGTAACCGCCCTTAGCTGTTTTGGTAGGTCGTTAGATTGTTAAATAATATAAAGTTGTTTTTGATAAATCATATACCCGCCCTTAGCTCAGCTGGTAGAGCAGATCCCTCTTAAGGATAAGGTCGGAGGTTCGATCCCTCCAGGGCGGACACGCGTAAAGAAATTTCCACTATTGGAAATTTCTAACGTGGACGAGGCGAAATTTTGAAATTGCTGGGATGGCGGAATTGGTATACGCGCTAGTCTTAGGAACTAGTGGGGCAACCCTTGGGAGTTCGAGTCTCCCTCCCAGCACAGAGATTTTTATTTTTTTTCGTTCTCACTCAACGCCATGATTATTTTAATAATCGTGTCAGGATTTAGAGACATGCTTTCTATTCCTTCCTCTTCAAGGAACTCTGCAAAGTCTGGATAGTCTGAAGGTGCTTGACCACAAATACCTATGTACTTACCTTTTTCTTTGCATTTGTGAATGATTTCTGCGATAAGCTTTTTCACTGCAGGATTATTTTCGTTGGCAATATGAGTGACTATTCCAGAATCACGATCAAGCCCGAGAGTGAGCTGAGTCAAATCGTTGGAGCCAATAGACATTCCGTCAAAAATTTCTAGATATTCATCTGCTAGAAGAATATTGGAAGGTATCTCACACATTACATAAATATGAAGAGAGCTGTCTTTGGCACGATCTAGACCAAATTCTTTCATTACTTCTATTACATTTTTCCCCTCCTCTGGAGTTCGACAAAATGGAATCATTGGAATCACATTAGTAAGCCCCATATCCTCTCGGACAATTTTCATTGCCTGACATTCTAGGCTAAACGATTCTTTGAATTTAGGATCGTAATATCGAGAAGCTCCACGCCATCCCAACATCGGATTCTCTTCATGAGGTTCATACAACTCACCACCCAACAATGTACGATATTCATTCGTCTTGAAATCAGAAAAACGAATAATAACTTTTTCGGGGAAAAAGGTAGCACCAATCTTAGCAATTCCCAAGGCAAGTTCGTCCACATAAAATTGTGCTTTGTTTTTATAAAGAGGTGTTAAATGATCAATATCTCTTAGTAATTTGATTATATATGGAGTCTTCTTGCCTGTTTTTAATTTCTTATAATCTATTAAGGCATTCGGATGAACACGAACATTTTCAGCAATAATAAATTCTAATCTTCCTAAGCCAACCCCCTGCGCGGGAAGATTGTAGTTTTTAAATGCTTCATCTGGAGAACCAATATTTACCATTATTTTCGTTTTTACTTTAGGTATTTTATCAAGGTGATGCTCTAAAATCTTAAATGGAATAATTCCTTCATAAACATTGCCAACTTGGCTAGAAGCATCCACTGTCACATTTTGTCCATTTGTTAATACTTTGGTCGCATTATTAGACCCTACGATACAAGGAATACCTAGCTCACGCGACACGATAGCAGCATGGGAAGTACGTCCACCTTTATCTGTCACTATGGCACTCGCAATTTTCATAATTGGCTCCCAGTCCGGGTCAGTGATTTCTGTCACTAATACTTCTCCCTTTTTAAATGCATTGATATTTTTTGCACTGCGTAAAATACGAACTTTTCCATTGCCAATTTTTGAACCAACAGCAATGCCACTTACTAATACTTTACCTTTTTTCTCTAATTGATATTCTTTTAAAACGTTTTTATCTTCTCCGGAAACAACTGTTTCTGGACGCGCTTGAACGATGAAAAGTTCACCTGTTTTTCCATCTTTAGCCCACTCTATATCCATCGGCTGATAACGTCCGTGTTTTTTTGAAAAATATTTTTCTATTTGCAAACACCATTTTGCCAATTTAACAACTTCCTCATTTGTAAGACAAAACTTTTGCTGTTCTCCTATTGAAACTTTTTCTTCCTTGGTGCCATCTTTTGCATATACAAGTTTAATATTTTTCTTTCCAATATTTTTTCCAATAATTGGATTTTTGCCACTCTCAAGGTTCTGTTTAAAAATTATAAATTCATCTGGTATAACTTTCCCTTGCACGATAAATTCACCCAAACCATAAATACCAGTGATAACTATAACTTTATCAAAACCTGTTTCTGTATCAATGGTGAAAGCCACCCCAGAAGCAGAAAGATCGGAACGCACCATACATTGAATACCAACAGAGAGGGCAGCATCAAAATGAGAAAATCCTTTATCAGCACGATATGAAATAGCTCGATCAGTAAAAAGTGAAGCAATGCATTTCTTGGTGGCAATTAGTATATTTTCTATGCCATGCACATTGAGATAAGTCTCCTGTTGACCAGCAAAAGAAGCCCCTGGAAGGTCTTCGGCCGTAGCTGATGAACGAACAGCCACGTCGTTGTTTTTTCCATATTTCTTCCCTAGTTCAGCATATGATTTTGTAATTGCATCTTGGAGATCTTGAGGCAAACTATCTTTTAAAATGGCTTCCCGAACTTTTTTACCACGCACTTGTAAATTGCGAATATTTTTAGTATCGAGATCCGCTAGAATTTCTTTTATTTTTTCATCTAAGCCAGTCTTTTTAAAAAAATGTCGGTAAGCATCCGCTGTTAAGGCAAAACCATTTGGTATATTTACACCAAGTGGCACAAGATTGGAATACATTTCTCCCAATGCTGCATTTTTACCTCCCACAATAGGAACATCAACAATTCCGACCTCCGAATACCACTTCACAAAATTCTGACTTTGTTCTTTACTTGTTTTTTCTTCTACCATAAAACTAAAATTTTAAATTAATAATAATATTTTATTTAATACATATAATTATAGCATGTTTTGAATTTTCTATCTAAAAACTTTTTTTAATTCTCCTAACTCTAATTCAGTTCTAGTATCAATAGAATTCCCTTCTATGTCACCTGTTCCATTAATCCAAACTTTCTCAGGAGTAAATTTATAAACTCTTCTTGGGTATGATGTTAAAAACATCACTACATCTTTCATTTTATGTTTACTTCTAGAATAAATACATTTTAAACCAATAATAATATCAATTGGATTATTTAATTCATACGTTTTTCCTTGAAAATATACCCCGAAGCCAGTACTGGCGGGTACTGTTGAATCGTAAATCGTTGCAAAGGTATTTGAATTATTTCTTATGTTTTTTGAATGTTGATTCTCTTTCCAAGATAACCAGTAAAAATTAAGTTCTTTATCAAAAGAACAATATACAGGACTATTCCATGGTAAACCTTCTGGAGTAATGGAGGCAATATTAAGATACTCTATCTTTTCTATTATTTCTTTCGATCTTGATAAAAGATTTTTCATTTTATAATTTATTTTCTGAAATTTTTATCAATCTGTCATATTTCACTTTCCTTTCAGGTTTTGTGGGGGCGCCGGCTTTTAAACCAAAACAATTGAAAGCATAGGCTAAGTCAGCTATAAAATCATCATCGGTCTCCCCGCTTCTGTGGCTCACAATAAGTTCAATATCATTTTCACGGGCTAATTTCATAGTTTCCAGAGTTTCAGACAATGTTCCAATCTGGTTTGGTTTTATAATCATCGCATTTATACTTTTTTCTTCTATAGCTTTTTCTAAAAGAATTTTATTTGTTACAGTTAAATCATCACCTACTACTAAAAGATTCTTACTACTTTCTTTCAATTTTCTAAAACTAGCAAAATCTTCTTCGTCGAAAGAATCTTCTATAGAAAGCAAATTAAATTCAGCAATTAAAGAATTATAAATATTCATTAATTCTTCTTTTGATATTTCTTTGCCGTCGACTTTATACTTGCCGTCATTATAAAAAGACGAAGAGGCCACATCTAGAGCCAATCGTACCTTTTTTCCCAAATTATTTTCCTTCAAAGCAATATTTAAATACTCTAACGGCTTTCTAATATTACCTATTTTCGGAGCATAACCCCCTTCATCTCCCAAAAGAAGAGAATCTTCACCTAAATCTTTCTTGATTATTTCCTTTAGAGAATTTTGTATTAAGATACCCATTTCAACTGCTTTACTAACATCATCAGCCTCTGGCACAGCATGATACTCTTGAAAAGCTAAATCATTCTTGGCATGTTTTCCTCCATTTATTAAATTCATATATAAATAAGGAACCTTGCGTGATGGTTTTATCTCCGCTAAAGTTCGCAAATGTTCATAGACTTCAACATCAGAAACCTTCGCAGCTGTTTTGGCACAAGCAATAGAAACACCAATAATAGAATTACCTCCCAAATTGTCTTTATTTTTTGTTCCGTCCAGCTCAATAATAATTCTATCGATTTCTTTCTGATTTAAAATATTTTGACCAATTAATGCTTTGGATATTATTTCATTTACATTTAAAATTGCTTTACTATTTTCTATAACGTGCGCTTCATTAATACCAGTAGATGCCCCAGATGGCACAGAAAAACTACCTGATACATCTCCGACAAATACTATCACCTTAATAGTTGGGTTCCCTCTGGAATCTTTAATCTCTTGGGCAAAAATTTTGGTAATTAAATGTTTTGATTGATCTGTCATATACTTTTCATTTTACCATATTTTTGCTACCATCAACATATGCGAGATAGATTAATTACTATCAGGAACTGGATAATACGGGAAAAATACAAATGGATTTTAAAGCCCCTGTTTTTTAAATTTGACCCTGAAAAAATACACGACTGGATGTCCAGCCTTTTACGTTTTTTTGGTAAATACACTATAACAAGAAAAATAACCTATTTCTATTTTGGTTATTCAAATCCAGCTCTAGAGCAAAATATTCTTGGTATAAATTTTAAAAATCCAGTTGGCCTGGCAGCTGGTTTTGATAAAAATGCAACCTTAATTGATATTATGCCATCTTTAGATTTTGGTTTTACAGAAGTTGGTTCAATTACAAAGAATCCATATGAGGGTAATCCTAAACCCAGATTATATCGTTTACCTGAAGCTAAAAGCGTACGAGTAAATTATGGTCTTAAAAATTTAGGGGCAGAAATTTTACATCAACAGTTACAAAATAAAATTTGGTCTTTGCCTGTTGGTATCAATATTGCCAAAACTAACAACATAGAAACTTCCGAAGTAACTAAGGGAATTGAAGATTACTTTTTTACTTATAAAACTTTTCAAGAGATTGGAGATTATTTTACCATTAATATCAGCTGTCCAAACACCTGCGAAGAAAAACCGATTTTTGCAGAATCTAAAAATCTGGATTTACTTTTAAACAAAATTTTTTCTATCCCAAAAAATAAACCGATTTTTGTAAAATTATCTCCGGATTTAGAAGACACAGAACTAGAAAAAACTTTAGAAGTTTGTCAAAAATATGGAGTGGACGGTTTTGTTTGCACAAATTTAACTAAAGTAGATTTATTAAATCATTTTGGTAAAGGTGGATTTTCCGGCAAGGCAGTTCAAGAATTATCTGACCAGCTTATTAGGAAAGTATATAAATTTTACAAAGGGGAAAAAATAATTATAGGTGGTGGTGGAATTTTTAACGCAGAGGATGCATATAAAAAAATAAAGGCAGGGGCTAGCCTTCTAGAGCTTATCACTGGTATGATCTTTGAGGGTCCTCAAGTGATCAGCGATATAAATATTGGGCTTGTAAAACTCTTAAAGAGAGATGGCTATAAGAATATTTCAGAAGCTGTTGGCAAAGAAAACTTATAAATAAACTTTTGGAGGGGTTTCGAGCGCGACGGCGCGAGAACTTCAGGATTTTTTTCACCAGAAAAAAATCTGTACCAGAAAAAGTTTGATTTATAAGTTTTCTTTTTTTGTTAACAAAATCATCAAATCAGAGACATTGGCACCAGTAGGGCCTGTGATTATTAAGTCTCCAGTTTTTTGGAAAAAATCATACGAATCAAAACGATTTAGAAAATCATTAGCATCCAAACCTAATTTTTCAGCCTTTTCTATTGTATTTTTATCAACCACTGCTCCTGAAACATCACTATTGTCCATACCATCAGAAGCGAAAGATATAAAAACAGAATTCTCTAAATCTTCTTTATCTATAAGGTTATTTTTAATTACCGAAAGTCCCATATGAAGATTTCGGCCACCTTTGCCTCCATTTTCAGGAACAACAATCCTCGGTTCCCCAGCAGCTAAACTAATAGAATTATCCACTTGTTTAGTAAATATCTTTTTAAGTGCCTCTTCTACTTCATCATATAAAGTAGTGGAAATAATATTTACTTTTAAGTTAAATTCTTCTGCTTTTTTTGCCATCGCTTCGACGGCTGTTTTATTGGAAACTAAAACAAAATTATGCACTTTTTCAAAATATTTATCTTCTTTAGGTGTTTCTATTAAATCAAATTCCCCTAAATTATTTTTATTGATAATTTTCTTGACCTCTTCTATGGTCGTGATGTCCTTATAAGTCGGACCAGAAGCCACATCTTCAAAAGCATCCCCAGGAACATCTGAAAAAATAATCCCAATAACGGTCGCAGGATAAGCGATTTTCGCCAAACCACCACCTTTTACTAAAGATAAATGTTTTCTAATTGTGTTCATTTCAGAAATTGTTCCGCCTGTTTTCAAAAAGGCTTCGTATAGTTTTGCCCCTTGTTTGTATTCACTTTCTGGATAGCACAGCAGGGCTGATCCCCCACCAGAAACTAGCACAATGATTAAATCTTCTTCAGTAGAATCTTTGATTATTTCATATATTTTATTTCCCGCAGCCACATTGGCTTCAGACGCTCGCGGATGCGTACCAGCAAAAGTTTCAATGTATTTGGTAGAGACTTTGTCTAAACCAATCACCGCCCCTTCTTTAATTCTAGATTCTAAAATATTCTCTAGGGCTAAGGCTGCCTCTCCAGAAGACTTTCCAAAGCCAACTACTTTTATATTTTTAAATTTAGTTAAATCGAAACTCTCATTATTGATGAATAAAATATTATTATCCAGTTTTATTTTATCTTTTATTACTATTCCAGTACTGATAGACTCAAATCCAGCTTCAGCTATTTCTAAAGCCATTTTACGATTTACGGTCGTCGCTAAATCGTCAAAGTTTTTAATCCATCTCGTTTCCATTTTAAAGATATTGTCTGATTATTTCGGCTGATTTTTTTAATTTTTCTTTTTCTATTGGATTTAATTCTATGGGCCAAAGTTTAACCACCCCCGTGTTTCCAATAACTGCTGGAGTTCCTAAACAAATATTATCAACTTCGTTCCAGTTATTTAAACGAGAAGAAACAGGAATAATTTTATTCTGATTAAATATGATAGCTTCAACAACATCTGCCACAACCATCGCTATCCCATAATAAGTTGCTCCTTTTCGATTGATTATTTCATAAGCTTCTTTTTTTACAGTTTCTTCAATACTATTCATTTCTTCTTCTTGAAGCATATCTTTGACCATCTTTCCTCCGATACTAACAGTACTCCATGCTACAAATTCACTATCGCCATGCTCACCAATAACAAAACCTTCAACTTGCTCACTTTCAATATTAAAACGTTTAGCTAAATTGGAACGCAGTCTAGCTGAATCTAATCCCATCCCAGTTCCAAAAACTTGATTTTTTGGTAATCCAGAAATTTCCTGCACGAGATAAGCGATAATGTCCACTGGATTACTGACAACAATTATAATAGTTGATGATTTTATTTGTCCTATTTCTTTAAAAATTGAAGTAATAATACTTTTATTTTTTGCTACTAAATCAAGTCTAGTTTCTCCTGGTTTTTGTGCCACCCCAGCTGTTAAAATTATAATGTCCGCATCGGCAACATCTTTATAACTTCCAATTTTTACGTTTTGTGTTTCAGAGAAAGACAACCCATCATTAATATCCATAACTTCACCCTTAACCTTTTCTTCATTTATATCTACCAAGATAATTTCAGATGCTAAATTTTTAACCATTAGCGTATAAGCCACGGTTGAACCCACTGCCCCGGCCCCAATTACTGCAATCTTTTGTTTTAAACTATTTTTATTATCCATATAAAAATTATAACATATCATTTAAACAAATTCTTTAAAAAGGAGAAAAACGAAGAGGAGGCCTCTTTTGGAGCTTCGAGTGGATTTTTGTCCTCTACAACTATCGTTACATTTTCTCCCTCTTTTACTAAACCTAGATTTTCCCTAAAGAATTTCTCTTTGCCTTGATCAGTATTTAAACTATTTATTTCTTCTGAAATATTCTCTTTTTGTTGTTTTAGAGTAGTAACTTTATCTTCAATTATTTTTTTATTTTTACTAGTTTCTTGCATTTTATTCCAAAAATTAAAAACATTCCAGGAAAAAATTACGAGAACCACGCCAAAAAGTATCAAAAATGGTTTTGATTGTACTATATTTCTCCAACCCCTTTTCTTTTCTAAATTTCTCATTTTGTGTTATACTTATTGTATGCTTTTTAATAAAAAACATCAAAAGAAAATACAAATCACTTGGGCAGTAGTCAGTGTGCTAATTATTATCAGTATGATCTTGCTTTACTCTCCGATTTTTAGGTAAATAAAAAAACACCTTTTTTGGGGGTTTTGCGAGCGTCGGCGAGCAAACTTCAGGATTTTTTAAGCTTCAAAAAATCTGTACCCTAAAAAGGTGTTTTTTTATTTACCCTATTTATCTCCAGCACGCATCATTTTCAAAAATACATCTTGAGGAATATTTACTCTACCTCTTTCCTTCATCTTTTTCTTTCCTTTTTTCTGCTTTTCTCGAAGTTTCATTTTACGGGTGATGTCACCTCCGTACATATGCTGAGTCACATCCTTTTTCATACCGGATTTCGTGCGAGAAGAAATAATACGTCCAAGTGCACGACCTTGGATTTTTAAAGTGAACATTTGTCTCGGTAATAATTCGTCCAATTTTAAAACTGCATTCTCTGCTTCAACTTCGGCTCTTTTTTTAGCCACCACCCGAGAAAAAGCCGGCACCACTTCATCCGCTACTAGCAAATCAAGTCTGGTAACATTGGCCTCCCGTAATTCCCCTATTTCATAAGAGATAGAAGCATAACCAGAAGAAACACTTTTCAATTCATCGAAAAAATTTCGCATCAGCTCTCGAAGGGGCATTTTCACAGAAATAGTAGAACGACTATCTCCAAAATTCTCTGTATCACCCACCTCTCCCTCGTGATCAAAAAGAAGTTGCATAACGTTCCCTACATATTGAACAGGAGTAATAATCTTCAAGTTTACCCAAGGCTCAAAAACATTCTCTATTAGACCATCATCAGGGAAATGAAATGGAGAGTAAACTTTTTCTTTTTTCCCATTTTTTAATAAAACCTCATAAGTGATGGAAGGTGTGGTAATAACCAATTCCAAATTAAATTCGCGCTTCAACCTCTCGGTAATAATTTCTAAATGAAGCATTCCTAAAAACCCACACCTAAATCCCCGACCTAAAGATCCACTTGATTCTTCTTCATAAGAAAAAGCTGAGTCGGAAAGTTTTAATTTTCCTAAAGCAAGTTTTAATTCCGCAAAATCATCTGCATCTTCTGGAAAAACAGAAGCCCAGACTACTGGCATCGGTTGCATATAACCTGGAAAAGCTGGTAATGGATTTTTGAACATGGTGATAGTATCTCCGACCGAGGCAATACCAGGTTTCTTGATACCAGTCACGATATACCCTGTCTCTCCAGAGGAAAGGAAGTCGCGAGAAGTTTCTTCTGGAGAAAAAGTTCCCACTTCAAGAGCAATGAATTTCTCGCCAGAAACTGCAAAAACTAAATTATCGCCCTTCCTAACTTTCCCATCAAACACCCGCACAAAAACTATTACTCCTCGATGATTTGAATATTTAAAATCAAATACTAATGCACGTAAGCTACTAGTGCCTTGACCCATTTCATTTTCCTTTTGTGAGCATGTTTCTTTTGGTTCTGGTACTTGTTTTATAACTTCCTGTAAAAGTTTAGATACTCCTTCACCTGTTCGCCCAGAAACTAGTAAAATTTCATCTGGATCACAATTCAAAAGATTTACAACTTCTTCTTTTATTTCTTCCACCCTAGCCAAAGGAGAATCGATCTTAGATAGCACAGGAATGATTTTAAGACCACTACTGCGTGCCATAGCGAGTGTTGTAAGCGTCTGTGCTTGTACCCCCTGAGTTGAGTCTACAAGCAAAATAGAGCCTTCTACAGCCTTTAAAGCTCGAGAAACCTCATAAGAAAAGTCTATATGCCCCGGAGTATCGATAAGATTTAAAATATATTTTTCTCCATTAAATTCGTATTCCATTCTTACAGGTTGCATTTTAATGGTAATTCCTCTTTCACGTTCAAGGTCCATAGAATCCAATACTTGATCTCGCATTTTACGAGTTTCTATTGTGTGGGTAATCTCAAGCATTCTATCCGCCAAAGTACTTTTACCATGGTCTATATGAGCAATGATTGAAAAATTTCTAATGTGTTTTAAATCCATAAAGTTTTTTATTTTTAATCTAAAAATCCTCCTGCTTGAAGATCCCATAATTTTTTATAAAATCCATCTTTTTTATTGGCCAATTCGTCATGAACTCCATCTTCAACTATTTTTCCTTTATCGAGCACAATAATTCTATCCATTTGTCTAATAGTAGAAAGTCGATGAGCAATGACAATAGTTGTTTTACCAGCAATCAGTTTTGTTAAGGCATCTTGAATCAAAGCTTCAGAATGAGAATCAAGCGAAGAAGTTGCTTCATCTAAAATCAGAATTGGAGCATTTTTAATAATGGCACGAGCAATAGCCACCCTCTGGCGCTCGCCACCAGAGAGCTTTACTCCACGTTCTCCTACATACGTTTCATAACCAAATGGCAAAGAATCAATAAATTCATCACAGTGCGCAAGAGTAGCAGCTTTTAAAACTTCTTCATCGGTAGCGTCTCTCCTACCATAACGTATATTTTCCATTAGCGTACGGTGAAAGAGCACTGGGTCTTGTGGAACAAAAGCAATTTGTTCTCGAAGATTTTTTTGAGAAATTTTACTGATATTGATTCTATCAATTGTAATTTCCCCAGAAGTAATATCAAAAAATCTCATCAAAAGACGAACGATGGTAGTTTTTCCGGAACCAGATGAACCGACAATAGCGATTTTTTGTCCGGGTGGTATGGTTAGAGAAAAATCGTTTAATATTTTATTATTATTGTTTTTATAAACATAGGTTACATTATTAAAAGCAACTTCCCCTTTTATACTTTTAGCAACTTTTTCTGTTTTATCAATAATCTCATACTGTGTGTTGAGAATAATGGCCATTTCTTGAGCATCAGCAAAACTATCATAAAAAGTGCGAACTATGCCCCCAAAACTCCATAAATTATCAATCAAGCGAACTAGGTAACTTTGCAAAAGCACCATGAAAGGTACAGTAACAATACCAAGTTCCCAATCATTCAAAGCAATCCATAAAACTAGAGGCCCGATAGCTAACGAATAAAAGCTTTGGATAGCGTTAAGACCCTCCCACAAAAACCAATTGAAGACAGTCGCCTTTCTTTGTTTTTGAATTATTTCTCCAGTACGATCTTCTTCATACTTATGACCAGTAAAAATTTGAATGGAAGAATGGTTGCCGATGGCATCCGCTAAAACTCCGGTAGTTCTAGTATCAGCTAAAGCAGCAATCACATCATATTTAATTTTAAATTTAATATAAATAAGTGCAGTCAATAAAAAAACTAAACAGAAAATTCCTAAAATATAGGCATATTTGGGAAACAAGGAATAAACAGCAATAAACATACTGGCACTGCGAACAACAAGCGGTAAACCATCGGCAACCATTCGGTCAGTTAGCCTTTCGAAGGCACGAGCATATTTGTTTATCTTTTGAGTTAATGACCCTACAAAATTATTTGCAAAAAAAGAATAAGGATGGCCAATCATATAAGAGAAAGCTTGCTCTCTGAGACCAGCCATAGTTTCTGCTTCAAAATATGCAAGAGAAAATCCGGAAATTCTAGCAAGAATAAAACGGAAGAATCCTAAAATAAATATTAAAATAATTATCGATCTAGCCGTTGAGATAAAAGAAAAATTATTAGTACTTAAGACATTCCAGAGTTTTAAGAATTGAAATGGGATATAAACATCTAGGACAGAAAAGAGCGTAGTAGCAATAAGTACTGTGAAAAATGACCACTTAAAGCGTCTAATCACTTGCCAAAAATATTTAAGCACCAATTTAAGGTGCAAGTTTGAATAATCTTTTTCCATATAAAAACAAGACAATTTATGCCTAATTTTTATTCTAGCAAAAAAAACCTTTATTTCAAAGCTTTAAATACGTTGTTTTTATTCGTCTAAAATTTCAAAGTCATTCGCTTCTTCTCTTGAAATTTTTTTTCGACGAATAAAATAAACGGCGGAAGCCGAAGCTCCAATAAAAATAATTGATCCCAATATAGGTAAATATGAATTATTTATATTACTATCCATTACTCCGCTAGAAATAGCTGAAGCTTGCGTAACATCAGAAAATAGCCTTTCTACCTTTGGCGTCTCTCCCTCATCAATGGGAGGAATCGAAGAAAGAGTCGATGAAGCCATTCTATGTGTTTTTGCTAAAACAAGAGAAGATGAATAATCAAAAATCAATTCATCTGTTCCTGAATAAAGCTTCAAGTTAAATTGATCACCATAGGAAAAACCTGTTATTTTACTAGAAATAGTCATTTGTTTTTTAGACATAATGATACTATTTTTAGGTAAAATAAAAACTTTTCCGCTTGCTTTAATAACCCAATTAGAAATATCCATATCTGAACTAGCATTATTCGAAAGTTCAATAAAAAAATCTTTTGCATCTCCAACCTTAGAAATAGAAACAGTCGTGGGTAAAACTTTAATTGTTGTTTTGGTTGTCGCTTCTGGAACTTTTGAAAAATTATTTCGATAATATTCTAAAAAGAGAATATATTCACCTGGATAATAATAAATATGGGAAAACTTTTCAAAATTATTTATTTGTTCAAAGGAACTACCGTCACCAAAATTCCAATAAGCTTTACCTAGAACAACTTTTTCATTTAAAAAACCTGTAACACTAGTTTGTATTTCAAAAGGTTGCCCCGTAAAAGCTAGAGTGCCCGTTAAAATTTTTACTTTCATAGTAGGATTTTCAATTGCTTTTGTTTTTATTTCTGTAGTATTTGTACTAGATGAAGAAATACTACTAGAAGAACTAGTGCTACTAGTAAGAGAACTGACACTGTTAGCGTCAGTGGAAGATGTTGGTGAAGGAATTGCATTTGTTTCATTTGCTGTTCCGGGTGTCGGAATCGAAGATATCCAGGAACCACTTTCAGTTTTTTGGATACTTTGTCCTTCAGCAGGATTATCACCCACAGAAGATTCCCCGCTTCCCCAACCAACTTTATCTACTACTTCTTGGTTTCCATTTTTTAATTGAATTGTATTTGATTCTGTAAGAGTTAAACTACCTAGAACAATATCAGCATTTTCTATTGTATTTTTGGAAATTAAAAAATAACCACCAGCCTCAATCGTCTTATTCTCAAAATATGTTTTGGAAACTAAAGACCCAAAATCACTTCCAGTCGCGGTTTTTCTTTGAATATACCAATCAGTTAAATCAACTTCTGAGCTATTTCCATTATAAAGTTCTATAAATCTTCCTTCGGTGGGATTTATTTGAATTTCATTTATAATTACATCCGCTTTTGCCAAATTAGCCCCTAAAAAGAAAAAAACTAATCCCAGAACTAAAATTAATTTTTTAGACATTACGATTTTTTAATATTTTATAATATGCTACAATAATATCATGAGCGAAAATGAAAACAAAGAAAAAATAGATTTCTTAGCAATTGGGGATATAGTGATAGACGCATTTATTAAACTAAAAGACGCAGAAGAATTGGTAAATCATGGCACCCTTGAGCTATGTGTACGTTTCGGAGATAAGGTGCCTTATGAATCAGTAACTGTAATTCCAGCAGTCGGCAACAGCCCCAACGCTGTTGTGTCTTCTGCTCGACTAGGTTTACGTTCTGCTATTATTACTCACATTGGAGATGATAAACATGGAAAAGATTGCCTAGAAAGCTTGAACAAAGATAAAGTTATAACGGATTACGTAGTAACAGAAAAAGATAAAATTACGAATTATCATTATGTTCTCTGGTATAACGTTGACCGAACAATTTTAATCAAACATACAAAATTTAATTATGAATTTCCAAAATTAAAAGAAGCAAATTGGGTTTATTTAAGTTCAATGGCTGAAAATTCTTTAGAGTATCACGATGAGATATCAAAATATTTACAAAGTTATCCTAATACCAAACTCGCTTTCCAGCCTGGAACTTTTCAAATAAAATTTGGCACAGAAGCATTAAAAAATATTTACCAAAAAACAGAAATATTCTTTTGCAATGTCGAAGAAGCAGAAATAATTTTAAAGATAAAAAGTAAAGATATTCTAACCTTATCAAAAGGAATTAATACCTTAGGTCCAAAGATAGTTGTTATCAGTGATGGACCAAAAGGTGCTTATCTCTATTTGAATAATGAACTTTGGCATATTCCTATTTATCCTGACATCGCTCCCCCCTTAGACCGAACTGGCGCCGGAGATGCTTTCTCCTCTACTTTTGTAGCAGCATTAGCTTTAGGTAAAACTCCCTTAGAAGCCTTTACTTGGGGACCAATCAATTCTATGTCTGTGGTTCAAGAAGTTGGCGCTCAAAAAGGTCTTCTCTCAAAAGAAAAAATTGAAGAATATCTCAAAAACGCCCCAGCAGATTACAAAGCGAAAAAAATTTAGATTTTCCTTTTTAACACTTTCTTCACAGCTTCTTTAATAGAATTTTTACCCATACCATAATGTTCAATCAGTTCGTTTGGGGTGCCAGATTGACCAAATTTATCTTGAACTCCGACAAATTCTATCATGATTGGATAGTTCGCTGCAAAAACTTCTGCCACAGCCGAACCCATTCCACCAGCAATCTGGTGTTCTTCAACAGTTACAATTTTTTTACATTCTTTGGCGAGAGCAATCACAGCATCTTTGTCCATTGGTTTAATAGAAGATAAATTCATCACTTTTGTTTTTATGCCCTCCGCTTCCAATTCTTTCGCAGCAAGCAATGCACGATGCATCAACCCACCAGTAACAATTATCCCCACTTGGGCAAGTCCAACATCTGGCATCCAATAAATTTCGGCTTTACCTAAGGCAAAAGGAGTTTCTTCTGTAGTAATGATAGGAGTTTTCTCGCGAACTAGCCGTAAATACGCAGGATTACTTGTTTTAGCAACAGCTAAAGTTGCTTTTTTTGCTTCAATAGCATCGCAGGGAGAAACAACATCCATATTTGGCATCACTCGCATTAAAGCAATATCTTCTAAGGCTTGATGTGATCCCCCATCGGGACCAACAGAAACCCCTGAATGTGAACCCGCCATTACGACTTTCTGGTTATTGTAAGATATAGTTGTCCTAATTTGCTCCCAATTTCTCCCTGGTGAGAACATCGCATAAGAAGAACAAAAAGGAATCTTCCCCATTGCTGCCATCCCTGAAGCCACGGTTACTAAATTTTGTTCAGCCACTCCGACTTGCACAAATCTCTCTCTAAATTTATCCGCAAATAAATTCATCTGTGTGCTCTCTGTTAAATCAGCACTAAGCCCGACAACATTAGAATCTATTTCCCCCGCCTCCACTAAACCTTGTCCGAAACCTTTACGGATCGGGGCTTGCTCCACGTCATTGTTGAAAATTTTTGGATTTAATTTTAATTTTGGATTTAACATTTGATTCTTTGCTAATGCCTAAAACCTAAGGCCTGTAATTTCTTAATTCTTCTATCGCCATCTCCCCTTCTTCTTTATTTGGGGCTTTACCGTGCCATTTATAATTTTTCTCAAATTCTTTAACTCCTTTACCAGGGATAGTATGCGCAATAATAACAGTCGGTTTATCTTTAATTGCTTGAGCTTCTTCTATAACTTCATTTAAGGAATTAAAATTATGACCAGAAACTTCTATCACATGCCAGTTAAAAGATTTCCATTTACTATGTAACGGTTCAAGAGGCATCACCTCTTCTGTCATTCCCTCAATTTGAATATTGTTTCTATCAATAATAGCTATTAAATTTCTTAGTTTATTTTTCCCTGCTAGCATGACTGCTTCCCAAGTATTTCCTTCATCAAGTTCACCATCAGACATAAAACAATATATAAATCTATCTTTGTCTTTTTTATTCATTTTATCCGCAAGTGCCATACCAACAGCTTGCGATAAGCCCGAACCAAGCGGACCAGAAGATGTCTCCACATAGGGCAAATATTCTCGATGCGGATGACCTTGAAGTCGAGTCCCGAATTTTCTTAAAGTTTTCAATTCTTCCACCGGAAAATACTCCGCATGCGCCATGGTTGCATAAAGAACTGGACAAATATGACCATTGCTAAGTACTACTCTATCTCGTTCCTCCCAAGATGGATTTTTAGGATCTTGTTTTAAAATATGAAAATAAAAAAGTGTAAAAATATCCGCCATGCCAAGAGATCCAGCCGTATGCCCAGACTTAGCTTCTACTAACATTTCAATAATAGATATCCGAATATCGTTTGCTTTCTCTTTTAGCTCTGAAATTTTTTCATCAGTAAGTAACATTATATTGATTATACTAAACTTTGAAAATCTTGGAGCGCACCAATTGGATCCGGACTTTTCCAAATACTAGAACCCACAGCAAGTCTATCTGTACCAGCCTCTAAGATATTTTTTACATTCTCTAAACTAACACCAATATCTACAGATATTACAATTCCTGGTAATTCTTTTTTTAGAAATTTTATATCTTCTAAAGCTTTATCAGAAAAAGTCTCCCCCTGAATACCAATCTTATCAGAACCCATACATTGCAAGAAATCCACTTTATGAGAAAGCCTAGACACAATAGATAAATCATCACTAGGCTTGAAAGCAAGACCTATTTCTACATTATCTCGTATATACATATCTAACCCTTCTAAAAAATGTTCAAATTCTTCAAGATTTTTCTGTGCCCCTAAGTGAAAAATAATTCTCTTCGGTCCTAATTTCATGTAAACGTTAAAATTCTCAACCGCGTCTGCCACCATTAAATCAAATTCAAAATCAAAATCTTCCCAGTACGGCATCCCCTCTTCTTCATTCATAATTTTAAGAAAATCGGCATCATCAAAACCACCAGAAGTAAAAGGCCAAGTTTGACTTGAAACATAAACACCATCACAAAAGTCTATTTGCACACACTTCGTTAGTCCGCGTAAAAAAGTAAGTTTGTTTTTTATTTCCCTAAAATCTTTTTCTAAAATTGCTGGAACTATAAGAGCCATAATTAGTCTATTTTAAGAGCATCTATTTTTGCTAAACGACGCACATGTCTTTCGTCTCCACTATACGGAGCTTTCAGCCAAAAATTAACTACTTCTATCATGCTTTCTTCTGTAAAGTATCTAGCCCCCAAAGAAATAATATTAGCATTATTATGCTCTCTAGATCTAATTAAAATACCTGACTCATTTTCTACTACTGGTTTCACTCTACCGTAATAAACAATAGCTCGAACATGTGGAAATCTATTAGCCGTAATTGCTTCTCCTTGACCAGTACCACCAAGAATAATACCTTTCGAATTGTCCGGATCTTTAGAAATCTCTCGCGCTACTGGAGCAACAAAATCTGGATAATCATCATCTTCATTATATTCAAAAGCACCTTTGTCTATAACTTCATATCCTTGCCCTTTTAAATAAGCAACAAGTGCTTGTTTTAAAACATACCCTGCGTGATCTGTGCCAATATATATTTTCATCCCATTAAAAATTTTAATTAATAATTTTCTATTTTTATGTCCCTTTTGTTGAATTTCTAACGGGACAAGTAATAAATTTATTTTAACATAAAAAATTTACTTATAATAATTTAAATATTCTTGAGTAAATTTTAGAATCCATTCAACCACAAAATAATAACTATAACAATCAAAAGAACAACATAAGAATGCCAAAGATCCCAGTACATATATATGTTCTTTTCCTTTAAAAATTTTGCGAACTTTTTACTCCCTGCAAGAAAGATAAAAAAAGGTAAAACAGCTACTGTATACCAAATTTTAAAAATAATCATGAACATATATTAAATATACTACAACAAATTACTTTATAGTATTACCTGTCTTAACTACGTGTTCAACAAGGGTATGAGTATATCCCATTTCGTTGTCATACCAACCCATTACTTTAATCAAATTACCTCCAACCACTCGAGTCATTTTCAAATCAACTATACATCCATAATGACTTCCTAGAATATCACTAGAAACAAGACACTCGTCAGTCACATTAAAAATAGTTTTCCATCTTTTGTCTTTGGACGCTTGTTTGAGAATCTCGTTCACTTCTTTTGCATTGGTATCTTTTTTAGAAATAAAAGTAATATCTACCATTGACCCCGCTGGTACTGGTACCCGGATAGCAATACCATCAAAAAGCCCAGAGAGTTTTGGAAATGCTTTAGTTACGGCGATAGCTGCGCCAGTCGAAGACGGTACAATATTTTGTGCGGCTGCGCGACCTTCACGAAAATCCTTTTTATTTGGACCATCCACAATCGACTGACTGGCAGTATATCCGTGTACAGTATTTAAAAGTGCTTTTTCAATTCCAAGAGTTTCATCTAAAATTGCAATCAGTGGTGAAGCTGCATTAGTCGTGCAAGACGCATTGGAAGTAATATCGCAAGTACCAAATTTTTCTTCATTTACACCGAGTAAGATTGTTTCCCCTTTCACTACACCATCTTCGTCCTTAGCCGGTGCAGAAATAACAACTTTTTTAGCGCCTGCATCTAAGTGCACTTTTGCTTTTTCATAAGTGGTGAAAAGTCCAGTCGATTCTACTACCACATCCACTTCCAAACCTTTCCAAGGAAGAACACTCGGATCTTTCTGGGCTAAAATTTTTATTTTCTTACCATCAATTACCAAAAACCCCTCTTCTGTTTTAATGACATGATTCCATTGTCGATAAACTGTATCGTATTTCAGCAAATAAGCCATATTGGCAATATCCCCCAAATCATTCACTGCCACAATTTCAATTTCTGGTCTATCCCAAGCAATTTTTAAAAAAGCTCTACCAATTCTCCCAAAACCATTAATGCCCACTCGTATTTTTTTCATAATTTAATTATACCAAAAATTAAAAAAAGTGTATAATCATAAAAATGCCAGAAAACAAAAAAGTACAATTCATTCACCTCCATACCCACTCTCACTATTCGTTACTAGATGGGCTTTCTAAGCTTGAAGATTTAGTTGATTTAGCAAAAAAGAGAGGGATGGAAGCTATGGCTCTAACGGACCATGGCAACATGTATGGAGCTATTGAATTTTATAAATTAGCTAAAAAAGCCGGAATTAAACCAATTATTGGCGTAGAAGCTTACATCTCAAACCGTGGCAGACTTGATAAAGATCCCGGTATAGATAATAAAAGATACCACCTTACTTTACTGGCAAAAGATATTGTCGGTTACAAAAATTTAATGAGACTGGTAACAATTTCTCATTTAGAAGGATTTTATTATAAACCTCGAATGGATAAAGAAATATTGAGAAAATATTCTGAGGGCATCATAGCACTTTCTGGATGTTTGGGTGGAGAACTTTCCCGCGCCCTGGCCAACAAAGACGAAGAAAAAGCTGAAAAAATAATAATTGAACATCAGGAAATTTTTGGTAAAGAAAATTATTTTTTAGAAATAATGAAACATCCAACAGTACCAGACGATGAAGAAGTACGTAAAGGTATAATCAAATTGAGTAAAAAATTTAACATTCAGCTAGTTGCCACGATTGATTCACACTATCCTTGTGCTGAAGATAGTAAAGCACACGAAACATTACTAGCTATCCAAACCAACTCCGACATAAAAGATGAAAATAAATTTTCTTTTGGTGATGATGACTATTCTTTTATAGACACAAAGCAAGCACAAGAATTTTTTAAAGATATACCAGAAGCCATTACTAATACAGCAAAAATTGCAGATTTATGTAATTTAGAATTAAAATTGGGTCGTTGGGTCTTCCCTGATTTTAAAATAGAAGATGGAAAAACTTATGATGAAAAACTACGCGAACTTACTTATGCTGGATTTAAAAGACTGGAAATAAAAGAAACTCTAGAAATTAAAGAACGAATAGAATACGAATTAAAAATTATTTGCGAAAAGGGATATTCTCCATATTTCTTAGTGGTCGGTGATCTACTTCGTTACGCCAAAGAAAATGGTATTTTAAGCGCCATTCGAGGTTCAGTTGCGGGATCAATGGTTACTTATCTTTTAGGTATCACCAACATAAACCCAATTGAGTACAAGCTTCCCTTTGAAAGATTTTTAAATCCATTTCGTCCTTCCCCTCCCGACATCGACATGGACTATGCCGACAATAGACGTGATGAAATGATTGAATATGTAAAAAGAAAATATGGTGAAGATAAAGTTGCTCAGATTGGAACTTTCGGCACGATGATGGCAAGGGGTGCCATCCGTGATGTCGCTCGAGCCCTGGCTCATCCTTATGCTATTGGAGATAGAATTTCAAAAATGATTCCACTAGGTTCACAGGGTATGCCCATGACGATAGACCATGCAATGGAAATAGTGTCAGAATTGAAAGATGCATATCAAAAAGAAAAAGACACCAGAGAAATAATAGATTTAGCAAAAAAATTAGAAGGCTGTGTTAGACACATTTCGGTGCATGCTGCTGGGGTGGTTATCGCCCCCCATCCAATTTATGAATACATGCCCACTCAATTTGACCCTAAGGGTGGAAAGATAATTACCCAATATGATATGTATAGCGCTGAGGATGCAGGATTGCTTAAATTCGACTTTCTGGGAATTAGAAATTTAGCTATTCTCTCCGATGCAATAACTTTAGTCAAAAAATTCTACAATATAAATATAGACATAGAACGTATCCCCCTTAATGACAAAAAAACTTTTGAACTTTTGGCCAATGGTCAAACAGAAGGTTTGTTTCAATTAAATGGAAGTGGAATGACAAGATTTCTAAAAGAATTAAAACCTACTTCTATTCATGACATAAATGCAATGGTCGCACTTTATCGTCCGGGTCCAATGGAATCGATTCCAGAATATA
This sequence comes from Minisyncoccota bacterium, assembly GCA_041664285.1. Lineage (GTDB taxonomy): Bacteria > Patescibacteriota > Minisyncoccia > Phycocordibacterales > UBA9973 > UBA9973. The sequence goes on along the minus strand of JBAYLA010000001.1, from coordinate 117,909 downwards.
TTAAACGTAAACATAACTCCAAACTGGTGAAATATTTAGATCCGCGAATGAAAAAATTCTTAGAAGAATCATATGGGTTAATTGTTTATCAAGATGATTTACTTTTCTCTGCAATAGAACTTGCTGGCTACAACTGGGAAGAAGCAGATAAATTTCGTAAGGCTGTCGGTAAAAAAATTCCAAAAGAAATGGCCGCTCAGAGAGAAAAGTTTACAAAAGGCATCATAACCAATGGCCAAACACCGGAGTTCGCCGAAAAACTCTGGAAACTTTTTGAACCATTTCAAGCTTATGGTTTCAATAAAGCACACGCAGCATCGTATGGTAAGGTCGCCTATCAAACAGCTTATATGAAAGCACATTACCCTGTGGAATATATGGCTTCAATCCTGACCGCTGAATCCGGTGATGTAGAAAAAATATCTACTATCATAGAAGAGTGCAAAAAGATGAACATCCCAATTCTTCCTCCAAATATTAATGAAAGTTATGGGGGTTTTACTTGCCTGCCACACGAAAAAGATACAGAAATAAACATTCAAAATAAAAGCGAGAAAATCAGATTTGGATTTTATACTATTAAAAACTTAGGAACAGATATCTCTGACGCAATTATTTCTGAAAGAAAATTAAACGGAAAATTTAAATCAATTACTGATTTCTTGGATAGAATTAAACACAAAAATTTAAATAAAAAATCAATGGAAGCATTAATCAAGTCAGGATGTATGGATGATTGGAGCGATCGTGGAATACTTCTCATGAATTTAGAGGCTATGCTTGAATATAATCACGAAAATTCTAAACAAAATGAAAATCAAGTTTCTCTTTTTGGTGGTGAAGTTTCCATTAAAGCTCCAGAATTTAAATTACAAAAAGGAAAAGAAGCAACTCAAGCAGAAAAATTACTTTGGGAAAAAGAACTTTTAGGACTTTATATTTCCGGCCATCCGCTTGACCGCTTACGAGAAAAGCTTGAAAAAAGAACAGTTAATATAAAAAAAATAAAAGAAGAATTTAGTAATGGTATGCAAATAACTATTGCTGGAATAATAGAAACAGTCAGACAAGTAGTCACAAAAAATAATGAACGTATGGCATTTTTGAAAATTGCTGACCTAACAGACTCAATAGAAGTTGTTGTTTTCCCTTCTATTTTTAAAGAATGCATAGATGTCCTAGTTCCAGAAAAATGCATAGCTCTCTCGGGTAAAGTCTCCAATAAAAACGGCGAAAAAAGCATCATCATCGAGGCAGTAAAAGAGATTTAATATTTAATTATACAAACTCCCGCCAAGGGCGGGTAGGCATTGCTTTTAATTATTAAATATACTCATAGCCTTACCTGAGCCTTCCAAGAATATTATTTCCACTGCTTCGGCGACTTTTTTAGATAATTTCTTTAGAGTTTCTAACTCTGATTTTTTGTATTCACCAAGCAAAAATTTTAAAACTGCTTTCTCTCCTTTTGGTTTTTTTACTACTCCTTTCGGAGTTGATGGAGAAATACCAATTCTGATACGTAAAAATTCTTCAGATTTTAAATGTTTAATAACTGAACCCAATCCATTATGTCCACCAGAAGATCGGTTAAAAGAAATTTTCATTTTTCCAAGTGGCAAATCAATATCATCATAAATTATCACTAAATCTTTTAAATCTTTTTTTGTTTTTATTAAAGGGGCTACGGCTTTTCCAGAATTATTCATGAAAGTATCAGGGGTGATAAATTTTATCTTTTGCTTGCTGTTTTCTTTGTCGAGTTTTTTCTCAATCATTTCAACTAAAATTCGCCCAGTATTATGTCTGGTGTTTTCATAATCTTCTCCTGGATTTCCTAAACCAACTACTAGTTTCATGTCCATATAATAACACAGAATTAAAAAATATATACAATAACTTTTTGCGGGGTTTCGAGGCTGACGAGCCGAGAACTTCAAGAATTTTTAAGCTTCAAAAATTCTGTACCAAAAAAAAATTAATTGTATATATTTTTTATATATTACAAAACAAATTATTCTATATTGTCAAGGACATTATGTGCTATTATTATAAATATGGAACAAATAAAGACTAAATCCCAATCATTTTGGGAGCTTGCACGTTTTGCATTTATAGCTTTAATTATAGTTTTTCTTATCCGTTGGCTAATCGCAGATCCATTTATAGTTTCAGGTCCTTCTATGATTCCCACTTTTGAAAACGGAGATTATATAATAGTAGATGAGCTATCTTATGAATTAGGTAATCCACAAAGAGATGATGTTGTGGTATTTCAATATCCAGGCGATCCTAAAAATAATCCTAAAAGAAATTTCTTATTGAGATTTTTTGATCCTGGAAGGTTTTTTATAAAACGTGTTATTGGTTTACCAAACGAAACAGTTGATATCAAAGGTAATGATGTAACTATCACAAATTCTGCACATCCTGAAGGTTTCAAACTAGAACAACCCTTTGTAAAAAATGTTGCAAACAACGATATACACATTGTGCTAAAAAGTGATGAATATTTTGTAATGGGTGACAACAGAAGTGGTAGTTCTGATTCTAGGGCTTGGGGACCAGTAAAAAGAGAATTTTTTGCAGGGAAAGCTTTCTTGCGATTACTACCAATAAATCAAATAGATATATGGCCAGGCGATTATAAACAGAGTGAAGACGTCACGTCTTAGGTCGCATTTACAAGAGAATGCGACATGATTCACCAGAATCAATTGAGCGACATGATTTTGCAAAATCAACATGAAAAAAACAAATAAAAATAAAGTAACGGAAGTATCATCACCTAAAGGAATGAGAGATTTAATGAATGAAGATTATTATGGATTTCAAGGATTTTTCGAGAAAGCGCAAGAAGTAGCAATATATTATGGTTTTAAACCAATAGATACTCCCATCTTAGAAAAGGAAGAAGTTTTTACTGGAGGCATCGGTTGTGACACAGATATTATAGATAAAGAAATGTACACACTTAAAACCAAAGGTGGAGACCATTTAGCTCTTCGACCTGAACATACTGCTGCATTAATGCGTGCATATATAGAGCATGGAATGCAATCAATGCCCCAACCTGTAATGTTTTATCAATACGGTCCAGTCTTTAGACATGACAAACCTCAACGTGGACGTTACAGACAATTTTGGCAATTCGATTTAGATTGTCTCGGGAACGATAAAAGTATTATGGATGCATTAGTAATAAAAGCTGGAATGAGCATTTTGGAAGAAGCAGGAGCTACTAACTTAACAATCGACATAAACTCCATTGGTGACAAAGAATGTCGAAATATATATCTTAAAGAACTTACAAGTTATTATAAAAAAAACATTAGTAGTCTACCCTCCGTTGATCGTGAACGTTTAAAAACAAACCCACTTCGCATTTTAGATTCTAAAGAAGAAAAAACAAAACAAATAAATGAAAATGCCCCGGATTCAGTCTCCTTTCTTTGTCCTTCTTGTAAAAAACATTTCAAAGAAGTTTTAGAATACTTAGAAGAAATGGATATAGCCTATAACGTAAACAAAAATTTAGTCCGTGGACTTTCTTATTACACTCGCACTGTTTTTGAAATAATAGAACAAGAAGGAGGCGAAGACGGTACCCCGCTCGCACTCGCTGGTGGTGGACGTTATGATTATCTAGCTCGAAATGTTGGGAGCAAGCGTGATGTGCCAGCTGTAGGAATATCTATTGGAGTAGATAGAATAATTGGGGCATCTTGGTATAAAAAGCTTTCACCTCGTATCTTGAAGAAACCAAAAATTTATTTTATTCAATTAGGTCCTGAAGCAAAGTTAAAGAGTTTAAACATAATTGAGATATTACGAAAAGCGCACATCCCCATCGCTCAATCTCTCTCTAAGGACAGTTTGGGATCTCAATTAGCTGTAGCTGAAAAGCTCTCTATCCCCCATGCCATAATCTTTGGATTAAAAGAAGCTCTGGAGAATTCTGTTATTGTGCGAGACATGGGAAATAGATCTCAAGAAACTGTTAAGTTAACTAAACTTTTAGAATATTTAAAAGAATTATAAAATATCAATGAAAGAAATAGTTCAAAAAAATGATAAGGTTTTACGTCAAATTGCAAAAGAAATACCAATAAAAGAAATTACCACTCCTAAAATAAGAAGGGTCTTGAAAGAAATGTCGCTTGCCTTAAGAGGTCAAGAAGACGGAGTAGCAATAGCAGCTCCACAAATTGGATATTCTTTGCCTATTTTTGTCGTTTCTGGAAAGATTTTTCATAAAGATTTTGTCAGAGGAGGAAAAGAATTTGATAAAATTCCAAAAAAAGAAGTTCCAAAAGACTTAGTTTTTATCAATCCAAAAATTTCAAAACTTTCTCGTGAAAAAGAGTGGGTACCAGAAGGATGCCTTTCGGTGAGGTGGCTTTATGGTAATACTTTTAGATCAAAAAAAGCAACAATTACAGCTTATGATGAAAAAGGTAAAAAGTTTATCCGTGGCGCTTCAGGACTCCTAGCCCAAATTTTTCAACACGAAACTGACCACTTAAATGGCATACTTTTTATTGATCACGCTAAGGAGATAAAGGAGGAGTTACCACCTGTAAAAAATTAGGTGGAATTATTGTTATTAAAAAATTTTTCATATCTCGTAGTTAATATGGGTAAATTTATTATTTAAATTTTTTATTTTACTAAGCTCTCGAAGACCAAAAAGAAGACAAGAAAGGGAAAAAATAAATAGAAGTGATAATCCAACACCAACATAAATATGGTTAGTAATAAAAGGTAAAACAATAAATAAAAGGAAAAGAGTGAAACAAGATATAATTAAACCAAAGATAATTAATACCCAAGAAACAAACTTTAATTTACCGGCTTTCCAAAAACCGTGAAGACCAAAAATAAAAGAAATGATAGGTAGTAAAAAAATAAATAGCTCAGTTGAACAAAACTGAGAAGTACAAAAAGATACCACACTTATAAAAACACGTAAGGTCAAGACAAACAACGCAAAGAGTGCAAATATTGTTGCGATCACACCAAATACAACAAGTATCCAAGAAGTGAAAATATGCGTTTTCGAAGTGTAAATAGTATCAACCATATTTGCGTTCAATAAAAAATATTTTGATAATTTATTTAATTGTGACTACATCCTAGTTTAATGTAGATTCTATGGTAAAAACAGGAAAATAACCTTCTAATATTTTACCATCTGGGCCATAAGCAATATCACCAATTCTTTTCCCTTGACTCCTAAAAATCTCTACGTTGTCTTTGTTTGCATTAGTAAAAAATTTTTCTCCAGGTTGAAGTTCCGGATGTATGTTATTAAGACTATTTTCCTTGACCATTGGTTTTTCTATATCATTTCTCATAATTTTTCTTTAAAAATTATCTTTATAAAAAATATTTTGCTTATGATATAATACTATAATCGTCCATCGACCCTACTTTTTAATTATATCATGAAAGAATCCTTAGGCAAAAACTTAAAATTCGTATTTTTTGGTACCCCGAAACTGGCCGTCTATGTGCTAGAAGAGCTTGCAGAAGCTGGATATTTTCCAACACTCGTTGTAACTTCTCCAGATTTAAAAATAGGACGAGGTCAATACTATGATTCTCCTCCAGTCAAGAAATGGGCAGAAGCTCACAATATACCAGTACTTCAGCCAGAAGTTATTGATGAATCTTTTGTAAATATTTTGCAAGAAAAAAAACATGACGTTTTTGTTCTAACTGCTTATGGGAAAATATTGCCAAAAGAAATCCTCAATATTCCAAAGTATGGAATATTAAATATTCATCCTTCGATGTTACCTCGACTACGTGGTCCTTCTCCGGTAAGATCGGCAATCCTGAACAATGAAAGAGACACAGGAACAACGATAATAGTTTTAGACGAGAAAATGGACCATGGTCCTATTGTTATCCAAGAAAATATCAATCTAAAAGATAAAGATTGGCCTCCCCTCTTGCCAATTTTAGAAGAAAAGCTTTTTCGCCAAGGTGGAAAACTATTAGTTCAAGTAGTAGAAAATTATATTAAAGGCAAAATTATTTCCAAGCCTCAGGATGAATCAAAGGCAACCTATTGTGAAAAAATTAAAAAGGGAGATGGCTTGGTAGACCTATTGAAAGATTCACCAAAAGAAATTTACATAAAATATTGTGCACTTTATGGCTGGCCTGGAATATATTTTATAAAAAATGAAAAGAGAGTAAAGATAACGGAAGCAACTTTTCTAAATGGAGAATTGATTATAGAAAAAGTTCTACCTGAAGGCAAAAAAGAAATAAAATGGCAAGAATTTACGAGATCTAATACTTCGAAGTAAAAGGATTTCTTTTAGAAAGGCCTTTAAGCATTTTCTTAACACTCATAGCACCACGTTTAAAAAGTGCCTGGGCACGATCTTTATTTTTTTGAATATCATTAAAAAGAATTTCTTTTACTTCATCTATTGCGCCATATAAATCTTCGTGATCACTACTCCCATAAAACTTCTTTCCGTCTATATTAATAGAACAATCAGCATGAAAAATCTGACCTGCTTTATGATGATTGGTAATTTTTGAAATTTCAAATGAAACTCTAGCTTCACCTTTCTCTCTCTCAAGCTTGGAAAGTAATTTTTCTAAGTTTGTAACTCTTTTTAAAACATAATCTTTAATAGATTCCGTCAATTCAATACCCTTTCCTTGTAATTTTATTTGCATACGTTTATTATACTCCCGATTTTTTAGCTTAGCAAAAGCTGTTAAAATCGCAGTCTTGTAATGATTATGTTTTCTTAATATCTCGAGTAAGAGCTCGAAGTAGAATATCAAGTTCTATGGTCGCAACTCCAACAACAGTATCCGCTCCACCATAATATATATAAAGCAAATCGTCCCCACCACGGCTGGCAGGTTTAACAACCATTCCGCACGGAAAAACAACATTATTAATTATTCCAATTTTTTCATATGATTCTTCTGGTTCAAATATGGGATCAGAAGTACGGGAAAGAACAGTAGATGGATCATTAAGATCAAGCAAGACAGCTCCGAGACGATAAGTATTACTACTTTTTGAAATACCATGATAAAGAAGCAACCATCCATATTTTGTTTTTATGGGTGGCGCAGAAATCCCAACTTTTGCATTATCCCATTTATTTATTCTAGGTCCTATAATTCTAATACACTTTCGGATGGTTTCGGTTTTAAAATTAAGTGTTTTTATGTAATCTCCACAAATTTCATTACCTACTCTGTGCAAAATAAAATATTTTCCATTGGTTTTTTCGGAAAAAATACAAGTATCTTTATCATCAAAGCCAGCTGGCGTTATGATCACCGGTTTTTCCCACTGCCAATTTTTTGATAAGAAATTTTTCTCTGTGATAGAAGTAACAGCAACTCGTGGCGGACCAATACCATCAAAGGCCGTGTAGCACATATAAATGGTACTCCCTATTTTCGTTAATCGCGGATCTTCACAACCCGAATTTCCATTGGCAATTTTTTTTAACTCAAAATCTTCTCTTGGAACATAAATAGGCGAAGAACTTCTTTCGTCAATAGTAAAACCATCTTTAGTTGATGCATAGCCAAGAGTAGATGTATTATCTTCCGAAAGTGCTCGATATAATATATGGATTGTTTCTCCTATCCTCAAGGCTGCTGGATTAAAAGTAGCTTTAGCTTCCCACGGATGAGTTTTGTCTGGTAAAATAATTGGATTCTTTAAAGAACGATTAAAATGCCATCGGGCACTTGTTTCTGGTCTCATCGTTCCTATAAGATCAGTTAAATTTACATGAGCCAAACAGGTCGTAGTATCTGCTGCTCCATAATATATAAAAAGTGTATCTTTTTCTAAAATTGCGCCTGAAGGAAAAACTATATTAGGAACATGGCCTAAAAGTTCATATGACTCTCGAGGTACTAAAATAGGACCGCTCGTCCGACCGATAATTTTAAGTGGATTATTTAAATCAAGTAGAACTGCTTCAATCCCAAATATACGATTAGAATTATTCCCTCCAGAGAAATAATTTTGGATATGGGAGTAAAGAAGAAGCCAACCATAGCGAGTTTTAAGAGGTTGAGCACCAATTTCAGCATGGTCAGATGGAAATCTTTTAAAATCGACAGCGTGCTCGTCTATTTTTGCATACCATTTTTCCCAAAATTTTTGATTCCATAACTATTCTATCTTATCAACTTGTGCTACGGCAATTTTCGACGGAGGCATATCTGTATTTACAGTCACGATTACTGTAATTTTTCCATTAATACGCTCAGGAAAAAGTGTCATTGCCTTAGCATTGAAAGGTGTTATTAAATGACGTTCATTAATATTTTTAAAATCTTTTGAAATTGCTACGGCAACCTTAATTCCACTAGCTTCAAATGGATATTTTGAAAGTGCAGTATAAAATATATAATAATTACCTTCAAAAAAAGTAATCCTAGGATCTTCACATCCGTATTTTTCCCATTCTTCTTCTGGGACGATAAAAGGCACAGCATTTTTAAAATAGTTATGACCTTCACCTTTCTTCGCCAAACCTATAACGGAAATCTGCTGTGGTGTACGTAATATATCGGATGCGCCAATAGCACGATATGCGCCATATAACATTTTACCTTTTTTAATGACACTCATATTAAAAGTGGCAAAATCCTCCCAGTAATGGTCTTTATATGGAACAAAAATTGGATTGCGATGAGATCTTTTTACTACGTACATAAAATTATATTTTCAAAGCAGCCTTTTTCTTTGAAAAAACCGCATTTCCACCACTCTTTAATTTATTAAGAAATTCTTTTAAATTAACATATGCTACAGCGATATGTTTGTCTCCCCCGCCATAATAAAGAAACAATGTTCCGTCTTTCACGACCGCACCACTAGCATACACCACTCCTGGTTTATAATCATTTTCATACCACTCATCTGGTTCTAAAATCGGACGAGAAGCTCGATAAAGAATTTTTGTTGGATCTTTAAGATCAAGTAAAAGTGCTCCAACCTTGTAACGATTTGGGTCATCCTTATCCATCGCATGATAAAATAAAAGCCAGCCATCTTTAGTTTTTATTGGTGGCGCTGAGGCACTACGAGTACGATTATGCCAAGCAACTACGTGATCTGGTAAAATCTGTACGTCTGGTGCTCCTGTTTGTCTTGTTGGTGTTTTGTACATATTAAGCTCATCCAAATACTTAATGTGCACTCGAGAAGAATCTCCCAGATCCAGATTATGAAAAAGCGCAAACTTACCATTAAATTTTTCTGGAAATAAAACCCAATTTTTTTGCCTATCACCAGGACGAGACAAATAAGCAAATTGACTCCAGTTCCATTTTTTTTCCAATAGATCTTTCCCGTCAATTGAAGTAAAAGCTACTCGCATAGATTCCCACCCATTAAACATATTGAAGGTAAGATATATTCGGCCATCAATTTTTACTGCTCGTGGATCTTCGCATCCACCCCACCCACCACCAGAAGCGTAAAGTACAGGATTATAAACAAGACGAGCTGGAGAAGTATATGGATAATGGTCTTGTGCTTCGTTTATATTTTCTGCCACAAAAACTGGATAAGAAAGTCTTTCATCAAAATGAATACCATCTTTGCTTGAAGTATAACCAATACGCGACAGACCATCACCTCCAAGCGCTCTATAAAAAAGATGTATACGTCCATCGTGCACTACCGCCCCTGGATTAAATACCGCTTCTGATTGCCAAAATGAATTAGGAACTGGACCAGCAATTGGATTACCCTTAAATTTTTTAATCGGGTATGGGATTTTTTTTACAACTTTTTTCTTCGCAACTTTTTTTACTACTTTCTTTGTAGCTTTTTTAACTATTTTTTTTACTACTGTTTTTTTAACAGCTTTAACTTTCTTTATTACTTTTTTCTTCCCGCCACGGCGGGCAAATTTAAGCGCGACCATATTTATCTATATTATACAACTAAAGTATTTTTTAGCTAGTTAATATCAGCAATCATTTTGGGAATAATAACAAAACAGTCAGCAAGAATTTTATCTGCCCGTTCTTTGGTATCAGAGGTAATGTAAAATCTAAATTCTGGAGCATTACTAGAGGGGCGAAAATGCACAACATCACCATTTGAAAAAGAAATACGAACACCATCAAGGTAGCCCAGCGAGATAATTGAACCATAGAAAGTAGGATTAAAGTATGGTTCTAATTTTGATTTAATATTCTTTGCTTCCTGGTTTATATTTTTAAAACTAAAATCAAATTCTTCTATATTAGGATCCTTTAGTGAAAAAGAACTAATAATTTTTTTACCAAGCTCAACTGTGTAAGGTTCACAGCCTTTAGTTTTATTATTGACAGAGCTAGAACTAGAAAAACGATTAGAAAGTTTTTTGTTAATTAAGACGGAAAGAGGAACACCTTCTTCTTTGGCGAAAACTAAAGCAATTAAAAGAGGTAAAATTGAATCACGAGTAGGAAGCGCATCTAGTATTTTATTATTTATAGTAAAATTACTTCCCGTAAGATAACCTCCGTTTCTTTCCCAAGATACAACTTTGGTATTTGAATTTTTTGCTAGTTTTTCATTCATTGCAAAAATAACATAAGGAGAACCAATCTTTGTCAAAACAACTTCAATGTTTGATTTTTTTAAAAGAGTAATTAAGGTTTTATCATCGCCACAAGTAGCCGTCATTGAAGCAAAATCAGGCTTAAGATAGAGAGACACAAGGGCACAGAGACGTTCTCCTGAAAGAAAAGAGCCATTTTCGTCAGTAAGAATAGGACGATCAGAATCACCATCAGTAGAAACAATAGCGAATGGTTTAAATTCTTGAGCTAATTGTTTTAATGAACTAATTACGGCATTCGACATTTCTTCCGTATCTATGGGAATAAATTTATCACTTCTTCCAAAAGAAATGACTTCGGCACCAAGAGAAGTTAGAATACTTTTGAAAACATCCCGCCCAACGGCAGATTGTTCATAGAGAACAATCTTTTTACCGGTTAATGTATTAGGGGGGAAAATATCGGTGTAACGTTTTTTAAATTCTGATAAAACATTTTGTTCTTCTGATTCGGATGGTAAATTAATTGATTGTTTAAAAAATCCATCAATATCAAACAAGGATTCATTTTCATTTCTTAAATTCTCTTCTTTGCGAACTATAGCAACTTGAAAAAGTATGTCTTTTTCGTCATTTTTCAATACTTCTTCTTTAGATTTTATAAATTTTATCCCATTTCGATCTTCAGGAATATGACTACCAGTAATCATTATTGCGGGTAGGTGTCTTTTCCAAGCATAATAACTTAAGGTTGGAGTCGGCACAAAGCCACAGTAAATAGTCTGGCATTCTTCGTCTAATATAGCTTTATGAACAGCAGATATAATACGTGGAGTGCTAGACCTTAAATCTCCACCCAAAACAATACTGTCGCCAGGTTTAATTTCTTTTATTGTATAGAGATACCGAATAAAACCACGAGTATTAATATAACACTCCATGTCAGTCATATCGGTAACTAGAGCGCGAACACCGCTAGTACCAAAACGAAGAGGTGAAAGTTTAGGATTTGGCAACATTTTATTTTTTCTTTTTTAATTTTGCTTTTTTTACTAAATCTGACGAGCTTTGAACTTTCCCGCCATGTCCTACGTTGTATACCATCTTGATGCCAAGTTTTTTATGTATTTCTCTTTCTTTGTACAAAGAAGAATTTGGATCATTTGCATCTTTTTCATCTCTGTCCCCTCCATTCGCAAAAATATGCGGTTTTATTTTCATCAAACCATTACAAACACTCATGTCTTTCGTATTTTTCGGATGATCACTTATGATAACTCTATCAACTGCTTCAAGCGACTCAAGAATTTCTTTTCTTTCTTGTTCAGGCATAAAAACAAATCCTTTTTTAGCACGCAACCAATTGTCATTATTAAGATAAAGCACAAGCTCATCACCAAGCTTCCTTGCTTCGTTGTACAACCTTACATGACCAACATGCACTGGATCAAATCCCCCGCTAACCATTACGATTTTTTTATTTTTCTTTTTTGCCTCGCCCATAGGTCTACGGCCGAGGGGTTTTTGGGATAAAGACTTCTTGGACATCAATTTGTTTTTATAAAATTTATTTTAACAAAAATCTAAGGGTGGAAACTACTCGAATTTTTTTAAATTCTGGAGAGCCAGGGTCTTTGTCAGTAATGTCAAACACACCCTGATTCCCTCGAGACACACTCCCTAAACTGGACCCAGATTCTTTAGCAAATTGGGCAGCTGTATCTTTCGCATTTTTTATTGCTTCCGCTAACATTTCTGGTTTAACACTATTAATATCTGAAAATTCAAAAGACACAGAATTCTGATTCATAACAATTCCACTCTTCACTAAAATTAAAGTAGCCTTTGAGGCAGATTTAACTAAATCTACTTTTTTAGTATAAACAGATAATTGAGTATTAGAATTATATCTGAACAGTGCATCTTTGTATGTGTCTTGATAAGTATTAACTGGAGCAATATTTATTTCACTATCTTCAAAACCTTTTTCTTTCAAGAAAGATTTAATAGTTGTAACATTTTTTTCTATGTCAGCATAAAGGGAATCAACATTGTTTGATTTAACTTCAAAATTAATTGACCAAATAGCGACATCCGCTTTCACTATTTTTTCAGACAAACCTTTTACTTCTACATAAGATTGTTGTTTAGAGAAATCTCTTGCAGCAAAAAAACAAAGCAAAGAAAAAATTAATAATACTCCACCAATAATCCAAATACTATAGTTTTTTATGTTTTCCATACTCCTATTATACCATAAATTAGGACTAAATAAAACAATAAGCTAGAATAAATCCTAGCTTATATGGAAGTAAGGGATATTTAGTAATTTTATCCGAATTTAGCCTTATTTCTAGCTCCCTTTTTAGCTAACATAACTCTCTTCACTGCAAGTCTTTTTGCAGTCTTGTGTGAACGTCTAGATTTCTTTTTTGGACTAAGTGTAGTTGCTCTTTTTGCCATAAATTTAATTTAAAATTATTAATAAGTTAAGTCTTATTATACTCTAATTTTTTATAAATAACAATATTTTTTCTTAGTAATTGGTTCGTTTATGTTGTTTTTTGGATAATTTCTGTTAAGATAGTTAAAGTTCTTTCGAAATTAAAATACATTCCGGGGTAGCTCAGCGGTAGAGCGGTCGCCTGTTAAGCGATTGGTCGTAGGTTCGATCCCTACCCCCGGAGCAAACGAAAATAACCTTATTTCCCCTACCTTAGAAGAAGTTCGAACCTGTGATATGATAAATAACATGAATAAATTAAAAAATATTGAAGAGAAATTCTCGTTGTTATGGGTATTTGTAATGTTCAATTATCTTTACTGTGATGTTATAACACTAATAGACCCTATTAAACAAACAGGTCCACAGCTCACTCAAGGATTTTTATTAGGGGCTGCCATACTGATGGAAATTCCGATAGTTATGATTCTCCTTTCTCGTATATTGAAATATAAAATAAATCGCTGGGCAAATATCATTGCTGGTACAATAATGGTTGCTGTTCAGATTTTAACGTTATTTATTGGAATACCGACTATTTATTATGTATTTTTCTCAGTTGTAGAAATCGCGTGTGTCTTATTCATTGTTTGGACTGCTTGGAATTGGAAAAACATTGAAGAAAATATTAATAATATTTAATCAATTAGGTTTCCCCTGTCTTAGTAGAAGTTCGAGCCTATGATATAATTTTTTTATGAAAAGTAATATAAAAGTTATAATTTTTGATTTAGGGGGCGTATTAGTTCCTGAAAAAAGAGATTTTATAGACGACCATATTTCTAGATTACTGAAGATTACAAAAAATAACCTAAGAAAATTATATAAAAATATAAACAATAAACTTACAAAAGGAGAAGTTAGTCTTGGTCAATTTTATTCTAAAATTCTAAAAAAAATTAAAGTTGAAAAAGAAATAACATCATCTGAATTAGTTCAAAAACATATTGAACTGTATAAAAAATGTCAAAAAAGAAATATTAATGTCTTAAGGCTCATAGAAAAATTAAAGAAAAAATACTTGGTTGTGTGTTTGGTAAATACAGAAATAGAGATTGCTAAAATTAATAAAGAAGCTGGTTTATATGATATTTTTTCAAAAAGTTTTATATCAACAGATATGAAAATAATGAAACCCAATTTAAATATTTATAAAACAGTTTTAAGACAATTAGGGGTAAAGTCTAAGGAAGTAGTTTTTATTGATGATAAAGAAAAAAATGTAAAAGCAGCTAAGACATTGGGTATTAATGGTATTTTGTTTACCAACGTTAAAGATTTAAAAATTAGCCTAAAAAGAATTCTGTCCAATTTCTAATATTATCGCCCTTCGAACATCCTCCCAAGTTCGGAGCAAAATAAATATTAAATTTCTTGTTTAAAACAATTACAAGATATATAATATGTTTACTATGACATCAAATAACAAAGAGGATTTGAATCTTTACCAAGCAGAAGTTCAAACTGGTGTTTCTCTTACTTCATTTATGACTGCCGTTACATCTTTCTTTTTAGGGTTACTCATAACACGCATTGCAGATATGAACATAACCATTAAAATACCAATACTTTTTTTAATTATTAGTACGTTTGGTTTTCTTTTCTCATCCATAATATATTCAAACGCGTCAGGAGAAATAACAAGACTTAATGGAAATAAGGCAAAAAATTATATGCTTATTGGAAATGTATTATCAGAGTATTTTGGAGTATATCTATTAGTTTTGTCAATTCCATTAGTAATAAATGCTGTAACTAGTGACATATTTTTAAGAACAGCAACATTTATTGTAGTTATAATAAGTTTATCTCTTTATTCCATTTCTCAATTTTCAATAGCTCATCGTTATCTAAAACCTATAACCAAAAACATTTTTGTTCTTTGTATTGTAATACTCGAACTTGTAATGTTTATGGCTCAAATCAATTTATTGCCATATTTCACCTTACTGTCTACAGTATTTTTAATATTTATTATAATTTCAACTTATTATTTTTATAAACGAGAAGAACGTTTAGAGTTAATAAACTAAATATAAATCTTTCTTATTCTTCTCTTAAACAAACAAGTTCTAGCATCCTCTATCTAGTGGAATATTGTAGAAAAAATTAGTAAATTCTGATTTTATGTAAAAGAGAGCCTACGCTTTTTCAGTCGTAGGCTCTCGTTTGATGGTTTAACTTTCTTTCTTTGCTTTCGTCCTAGCAAATGCCAAAACGAAGTCTAATAACTTTTTCCTCCGGCGTCCTCAATGTTGAAAGAGTTTTTCTAACAATTTCCTCTAAATCAACATTGACAGACAAAGAAAGCGGATCTCCACTTTCTTTGTCTTCCACAAAGTCTCCTAAGGTTAAGTCCTCTTCTTCCCCTATGGGAGTCTCAAAAGAAATAGTTCCTTTGGAGATTTTTAATATCTCCATCACTTTTTCTAGTGAATATTCCGTCTTCTTGGCGATTTCTTCGGGAGTTGGCTCACGACCAAACTCCTGGACAAAATCACGAGAAGCACGAATTAGACAATTAATCTTTTCAACCATATGCACTGGAACTCTAACAGTTCTTGATTGATCGGCTAATGCCTTTTGGATGGCCTGCCGAATCCACCACACCGCATAGGTAGAAAATTTGTATCCTTTCGTCCAATCAAATTTTTCAACAGCTTTCATCAAGCCGATATTACCTTCTTGGACCAAATCGAAGAATTGTAATCCTCGATTTTTGTATTTCTTTGCGATACTTACAACCAACTTAAGATTGGCTTTTGTCATTTTCTCCTGGGCTTCTTCTTTTCCTTTTTCTTTATGCTTAGCCAGTGCGGTTTCTTCATCTCTCGATAAAAGAGGAAATTGACAAATTTCCTTTAAATATGGCGAGAAATCTCCGTGGTCTTTAAGTCTCAATCTAGCTCCCTTCATTATTATCTCCTTCTTAGCTATTTTTATTTAATTAAAAACTTATTATTAAAGGACAACTCCTGACAAACTTCGATTAACTTTAACACAATTATTTTTAATTGTCAATAATTTGTAAATCCGTTGATTGCAAAATTTTTAATTTATATTTAGTGTCGAACCTATGATATAATTTTTATTATTAACTTAAAATAAAAATCATATGAACGAAGAAAAAATTTGTTGTCCAAAATTTGATCCCGCCCCTTGGGACGAAAGGGTTTTTGAATGGAATAATAAAAAGTTCATTAAAAATAAAGTTTTTACTTTATTTTATATGCCTATTAATTTTGGCTCGGTGATGACACGATTGTGTAAGAAATTTGAAGAAGTAGGAGCCACTATGGTTGATGGAATGCTTTTAAGTGACCACACTTCAAAATGGAACATGGATTTATATTTAGCAACAGATAAAGACATCCCGAATTTAGAGAATGTATTTTTAAGTGGAAAATTTTTAAGTAAAGTATATGAAGGAAATTTTAAAGATACAGGAAAATGGATGAAGGATTTTGAAAGCTATACCAAAGATAAAGGAATAGTAGTTCAAAAAACATATATGTGGTATACCACTTGTCCTAAATGTGCTAAAAAATATGGTAAAAATTATGTAGTAATTGTTGGAAAAATATAAACAAAAAATTGTGGGAGAAATGATAGAATGTTTTTATGAATTTAAAAGAGAAATATATAAAAACAAAAGACGGGTTGGAAATATTTACAGAATCAATTGGAGATATAAAAAATCCAGCGATTGTTTTAATAATGGGAGCGATGAATCAAGGTATCTTTTGGTATGATTCATTTTGTAAAGAATTGTCTGATAATAATTTTTTTGTTATTAGGTATGACCATAGAGATACTGGTTTTTCTTCGGTTGTTGATTTTCAGAAGCATCCATATAACTTAGATAATTTAACAAATGATGTCGTTGAAATTTTAGATGGATACAATATTCCTAAAGCTCACATTGTAGGCATATCTATGGGTGGATATATTGGGCAATTATTAGCAGTTAACTTTCCAGATAGATTAAAAACCTTAACTCTAATATCAACAACTGCAGATCATAGATCATATATGGATGCAACGATGGGTAATTTTAATAATAAATATGAATTACCTTACCCAGACCAAAAATTTATTGATTATATAGAAAATAGTAAAAATAATCCTCCTGAAAATGATGAAGAATTTAGAAAAAGTCAGATAGAAGGATGGAAAATATTCTTTGGGCACGAATTGCACAACGAGGATCTAGGTGAGCTGATTAAACTAATAGATTTATCAAACAAAAGAAACAAAAATAAATTCTCCCCCTTCAATCACGGTCTAGCTGTAGCTAATTCTAAAGATAGATTAGAACTAGTTAAAAATATATATGTTCCAACTTTTATTTTCCACGGAGAAAACGACCCTTGTTTTCCGGTAGAACACAGTCAATTTTTAAACAAAAATATCCCAAATTCTGAATTAGAAATAATAAAAAATATGGGACACATGTTCTCTCTTTCTGAATCCATTACTTTATTACTTAAGATAATATCAAATATTAAATAACTATTTATTTTCCGTGTCCAATTTAGCAGCCGCTTCCGGAGTAGAAACTGTTTTACTCATAAAGAACAGCTTAACAATGCCCCAGGCAATCAGCCAGTAGACTAACATAGCTAAAAGAGTGGTCCATTCAGAAACATTACCCTCAACCTGCGAAACATGAAAGACGCTGAGAAATGGCATGGCAAAAGGATAACTGACATTGTAAATAAAACTACTGAAACCAGCTCCCGGATTGGCAGCCAACAGTTTTAAGACAAAGCGAAATGCCAATAGCACTTCCAGAAGACCTAGAATATACCAAACAACTTGAGTGCCACGATATAACGGTTTAGTGGTGGGAGAATTATATGAGTCCATATATTTTTTTAATTATCTATTAATTTTTTTGAGCTTATTTGATAATAAGTTTTTTAATTTTGCTTATTGGTATTTAACGTGCTGTGAATCTTAATGACTCCATTAACAACATCGAGTTTTTCATCGGCTTTGATTTGGAAATTATTTTTAACACTACCGTCAATATCCATACCGTCTGTCGTATCGGTATCAATATGACCTCCGTTTATCTTAATAGTGTTATCTGAATTTACTGTTACGTTTGCTTCACTTCTTGTTTCTGTTTTTACAACCGGTGCGAAAATATAGTTTCCGTTGCCTGTCATATGGAGTGATTTATCGGCCATAAAGTCAAAACTAATGCTTGAGGTTGTCCCATCTTTAACCACCAGGGTAGTATTAATTTTTAATTCGCCTGAAGGCAGTTTAGCTTCTTGTATTGCTCCAGTTTTTGGTACTACGACAACCTTGTCCACTGAAAGACGTACCATGTCATAAGTGCCAACGGGTGCTTGAAAGTCTGTGAAAATTTTACTTTCATTCTTTGCATTCAAATCGAGCAAATTATATGTTTGGGGCGTTCCCGA
The DNA here is from genome assembly GCA_041664285.1 of Minisyncoccota bacterium. Taxonomy (GTDB): domain Bacteria; phylum Patescibacteriota; class Minisyncoccia; order Phycocordibacterales; family UBA9973; genus UBA9973. The sequence continues at coordinate 99,406 of JBAYLA010000001.1, read as the reverse complement.
AGTCGTTATCCAACCATTAGTTTGGCTGTGGATGTCGATTGAACTTATCGTCATATTGATTTGACTGATAGTACTCATATTAATTGCTGCGTCAGTAATTGATAAAACTACCCGACCTTGAGCATTATTGTTTTGATTTTGGGACGGAATAGAGCTGACACTAGGCGTATTTGATGTACGAGTAAAAAGATATATTCCACCAATGATGACAACTACTGCTATAATAATTCCTATTGTTGTGTTTTTCATAATTTTTACTTAGTTAATTTTTAAAAAATTCTTTCACCCCTAATAATTCGAATAAGAACTATTATCACTGCGATAACAAGAAGGATGTGAATTAATCCTCCCAAGGTAAACGAAGTTAACATACCGAGAAGCCATAAAACAATTAAAATAGCTATTATTGTTCCAATCATATTTTTATTTTTAAATAAAGTTTAGTTTACAAGCCACCCAAATAAACTAAAATTATTATCTCGCTGATAAATAAAATTTTCGACCTTACTTTTTTCTTTGTTAAGAATATCAATTTGGTTTTTTATTTTTATTTCTAGCGTAGAATCCTTTGTTGTAAAAGCGAGGGCTTTAAGCTTGTACCCCTGATCTTCCATTTGAACCATTTGGAATTTAAGTATTCCTAAGTTGTTTCCGAGCAAGAAGGTTTCCACTCCATTCCTGTTCATTATATTTTTCATGGCATTTTCTGATTGTTCTATGGAACTATTTTGTCTTTCAATTATGTCTTTTAACTTTTTTATGTCATCAGTCAATTCATTATTTACAGGAGACATCACATCTGACTGATCAGAATCATCTCCTGGATTCGAAGGCATAAAGGACGTTTTATTTTCTAGGGCGTTGTATCTATAAATACTATCATATTCATTTATTGGATAGTTTGTATCATTTGCCAAAGCAGTAAAAGAAAAAAGTAGGGCTGGTATTACGAGCAGTGCTATTTTTTTTACTTTCATATTCATACCTATGATGCCGTTGCAGTAAAAAAAATATTACAATTTTCGTATCTTATTTCTTCTGAAGTTTTGTTATTTTCCTTTCTAATTCTTTTATGTGTGTTTCTAGTTTCTCTGTTTTTTTAACAAACTTTATTTCCACACTATTGGCGTGGTCAGCCAATGTTTCTGCTACGACCACCATATCCGTAATATCCTCCATGGCTAAAAGTATAATCGGCGGGAATGACTTGGACGTTGTATCTTCCTTAAAATGAATCTGACAAGCATTTAAAATCATTACTTTCCGTCCAATAAATGGAAAGTTGTGTGTCACCTCAAAGCCTTTAAAAAAAGTGTTTTTAGGCAGAATATCTTCGAGAAGTTTCCTTAAATCAGGTATATTCCATTGGCCATTTCCCAATTCATATACCACCTTATTTTCTGTATCCTTTAATTCAACCTGAAAAACTCTATAGAACGATTCATTGGCTGCCATCACTCTTAAGTCTTTGTCTAGAACTAAAATTGGTTCTCTGACTACATCTACAACCGTCTTAATATAAGTCCAACTTTTTTCCCATATGTGTTCCACTAAATCTTCTCCATTCGCTTTCTTTTTTGTTTTCATATCACCGGAGCCGTTGTTGTTTATAAATTATTACAACAAAAAATCACCCTACTGGTGTAGGGTGATTTTTGCCAAATATGTTAAAAAATATTTTGCTATTTATTTTTTAATCTAGAACTATTGGATTTTTACTTTGTTTTTATCCTCTCGCTTATAAAGATAAATTATAAATGCAAGAAGTAATAAAAGCAGAATTATAATCCAAAACCAAGTCATCCCGCTAAAACCAGTAAACCCTCCTGTAGCCGCAGCTATTTGTGGAGAAGTTATATCTGGATTTGCTTCAGCTCCTAATACATTTCCATCAATAGCGACTGCTCCATCATCTGTTCCGGAACTAATTGCCAGACCACGAGATGAGGGCACGAACGCTGTATTGTTAGGAGAAAAGGTATTATTTGTTGAGATAATAGGACTTATTATTGGGCCCGTTGATGCACCTAGAACACTACCATTACTACTTCCATTGCTAAAGGAACCACCGCCAGTTCCTGATGAAGGAGATGATACTGTTCCAGAAATAGAGCCACTTACACTTGTACTATTTTCATTTCCTGTACTTGTTGAAGATAATGTTCCTGTCACTTCTGAAGCGTATGCATATGAAGATAAGCCAATCGTCAACATAAGTACAAATAATGATTTTAATAATAAATTATGTTTCATAATTTTTCCTTTTTTAATTAGTTAATATCCCGTAATTGGTAGTATAAGACCCATTTAGAGAACCTATAGGAACAGCTGTTTCGACCGTAACCTGTACTTGTATTCCAGCTAATCCAGGATCAAGATCACTGATCATGTTTAATGTAGGGGTAGTGTAAGTGTTAGCGGCAGTTATTAAGATCGTCGCATTGCCATTGTTTGCTTGAAGAGAAGAGATTCTCATATTGTTCGCCACTGCGATAGATCCACTTCCTCCAGTTTGTGTCCAATTTGCAAACTTCATAGCTAGATGAGTTTCATTTGTGGGAATAGTAACATTGAAAACATATTTCCAACCATTACCAAAAGTTCCGTCTGCTATCGCTGTGCTGTCTACTACCTCCACAGAAGATACAGCAAGCACACCTTCGCCTTCAACAATTCCACCAATTTCTCCTCCCGTTGTAGCAGTAGTGAAACTCAACACTTGACCAGGATACCATGTGCCATCTACATTAGACCAAGCTGTAAAATAGTATTTTGTGTTTGGAGTTATTGCTGGAAGACCTGCAATTGATGAAAGAGTTGCCGAAAAATCAGTATTGGCAGATATCGCTCCAAAATCAGGAGTTGAATAAACGCCAACTGGAATTGTTGGACTTGAAGTGTCAAATGTGTTTAATGAGACCCAGAATGAATGTCCAGATGCATCATTGATACCATTTGTACCGTTTAGTGTTGCGTCAGAAGATGTTATGCCCGTAACAACTTTTGTTGTTATTGGAGATGATGTTGGAATAGAAATAGAATTACCAATTAATGTGACATCAGTTTTTGATAACGCTCTCCCGTTTAATTTTGCCCCATCTTGCAATGCAATGGTCGATGCACCTAGAATATTTCCTTCAAAGCTAGAAGTTGATTTTAGGGTTGTTGTTCCTGCCACTGCCCAAAAAATATTAGCGGGCAATGCTCCGCCAGCTAAATGAATAGTTACTGCAGAACTAACATCTAAGTTTCCAGCTACTTGGAATACCCAAACATCTGTCGCTGTACCTGTAAGGGTTATATCTCCAGTGATATTTACATCACCTGGGGTATTCCAAGTGTAAGTTCCGGGAACAAAATTGTTCCCAGTAAGAGTTCCAGCCCCTACGTTTAAGTTAGTAGCTCCAACCCCGGCAGGTGTTCCTGTTGTCGCAGCAGTATAAGCTGCTTGCTTGTCACCTACAGCTATACCAAGTAGTGTTGTGTCGGTAATTCGGCAGGATACATTTGAATCATAACCACCTGTATAGGTAGCGTCATCATAGATTGTTCCTGCTACTTCTGTACAAGATAAACCGGTAATAAATGAACCAGCTGCTGGGTTGATTCCAACATTTCCAGTGATACTGGAAATAGCAGGATTAGCATCCGTAATTGCTGATTCTGCCAAGATGGCAAAATTAGCTGCTGTTCCTAGGTCAATAGCTATCGTAGGAGTTACTTCATTGTTTAATAAAATTGCTACACCGCTTACAGTTGAAATAGCACCAGATCTTTCACCTCCTGCATAATTGTCAGACCAAGTTCCAGAGATTGTGCCATCATTTGCTATTATGCCAGTAACATTTAATACCGTTTGGGGAATTACTGCATCTGGGGTCGCGGTATAGTTTGCGGTAAAAGTTATAGAATCACCATCAACTAAACCAGAAGTAATGTCATAGGTATAGATATTTGCTCCAGCGGGACTTGCACCGTTGCCGGTTAAGTTGCCAAGGCCATCTTGAACTAAATTAAGATCATGAGGATATTGTATTCCTAGATATTCCATATTTATTACATAAGCTCCCGTAGTATTCCAATTGGGTGTTGTTATTGCGTGCGCTATATTTACTATGCCGACTCCAGTAGAGCCGAACGCAAAAGCCAAGATCATAAATCCAGCCATTGCTTTATTGATTAAACTTGATATTTTTTTCATATTATTTTTTATTTTATTTAATAAACTTTATTTACCTCTCGTCACTGTTTCCTGAATAATATCGACCTTATTCTTTTTCTTAACTATAATGCCGTTCATAAATACTAATTGTTACGACTAGCTATTAGACTACATACGTGCTAAAGTTAATTAACTTGAAAAACACAACTATCTAGTGCCCAAGCGTAATTCCTCTGTAACTATCTCAAAAACGGATTCCCCCTACTGCCCCTATAAAAACTGAATATTTCCATTATTAAAATATCTCTTGTAATAAAGAGGTAACATAATAGAGCCCCAAACGGCTTCAATATAATGACCCCGAAAGAGAAAAAAGACTTGACGGGATACTGACTAAAGCCCACAATAACTTTGAAAAAGGCTTAAATGCTCGTGCCTATTTTAAACTAAGTAACCATGAAACAGGAGAAGACTTAGTACAACATACTTTCATGAAAACTTGGATTTATCTGGTCAAAGGAGGGAAAATAGAAATAATGAGAGCTTTTCTTTATCATGTACTAAATAATCTTATTGTAGATGAATATCGAAAACGTAAAACAACCTCTCTCGATGTAATGATGGAGAAAGGCTTCGAACCAGAAGCAGAAGATCCTAAAAGATTATTTAATGTTTTAGACGGCAAGGTTGCACTTTTATTAATCGAGCGTCTTCCTGAAATGTATAAAAAAGTAATGCGCATGAAATATGTGCAAGATTTATCAATAAAAGAAATATCATTAATAACCGGAACTTCCAAAGCCACCGTAGCCGTGCAGTTACATCGAGGGTTAGAGAAGCTTAAAATTTTATATAATGATAGTTTGCAAACTACTTAATGGTTTGTAAACTATGCTTCTAAATAAGTAAGGTTAAATTAAAAATCTTTTATAATTGTGGTAATATTTTTATATGAATAAAATTAAAATATGGCATCTCTGTCTTGTAATATTGATTGGAATATCTTTGTTTGTTTATGGTGAAATTGACGACAGTCCTGGCGGACAGTTAATGGGATTACTAGTAGTGATTATCTGCATTGTGGGTATATTCAGAAAGAAAAAAAGTTCGAATTTGTGATAAAATTAAATTTGTGAAAGAAATAAAAAATGAAGATATTGGTTATAATGAATACTTTGAATCTAATAGAAAGAAATTGAAATTGGATGAATTTTCTGTTGCGCGAGTTATCGCTGAATACAAAGGAGCCTATAAGATAAAAAATTCAAGTGGCGAGTATTTTGCAAAAGTAACTGGAAAAAAAATATTCGATGCCTCATCAAGGGAAGATTACCCTGCTGTGGGAGATTGGGTCTCAATAAAAGAGCAAGATAATGAATGGGCGGTAATTACTGAGATATTACCCAAACAAACATTAATCAAAAGAAAATATAATAATAAAAATGGAATTCAAATTATTGCAACTAATATTGATATTGCTTTTATTATAGAGTCAATTGATAGAGATTTTAATTTAAATCGTTTCGAAAGATATTTTGCTATAGCCAACGACGGAGGAGTTCAGTCCACTATTATTTTAAATAAAATTGATTTAATTTCTAAAGACGAATTAAATTTGAAATTAGCTCAAATAAAAAATAGATTCAAAAATGTTGATATCATTTTGACTAGTGCTTTAACTAATGTAGGGTTAGAAGAATTAAGAACGTACATATTAAAAGGTAAAACATATTGTTTTCTTGGATCCTCTGGTGTAGGTAAATCATCTTTGATTAATAAATTACTCGAAGAAAATGCCATAGAAACAAACGATATAAGTTTTCACACCAACAGAGGTAAACATACCACTACTGGTAGAGAGATGTATTTTTTAAAAAATGGAGGTATCGTCATAGATAATCCAGGAATGAGAGAAGTAGGAATGACTAATACTAATGATGGTGTAGATAATGTTTTCGATGAAATAACTAAATTAGCTATGAATTGCAAATTTGTTGATTGTTCTCATACTTCTGAGCCTGAATGTAGTGTATTATTTGCTTTAAAGTCTGGTAATTTAAATGAAGGAAAATATTCTAATTATATTAATTTAAAAAAAGAAGCTGAATATTATGAAATGACAGAAGTTGAAAGAAATGAAAAAGATTATAGATTTGGAAAATTTATTAAAAAAGCAAAGAAGGATATAGAAAAATACAAAAGTTAAATAAACATAATACTCCTTCGAATATACTCCCAGGCAGTGTGCATTTTAGAAATTACTAACTATCGTGGTATAATTTTAATATGAAAAACTTTAAACTAATTTTATCAATTATTATCATATTTGTTGTTTTTGTTTGTCTTTATTATTTTACCCCCATAAAAGGTAATTTTGATAAAACTCTTATAACTATCTCAACCTTTGTTTTTACAATTTGTGCAGGATTTTTTATTTCAAGACAAGGTAGTAGATATAGTGAGATTCGTAAATCTATTTCTAATATTGATGGTAATTTTTCTAGTTTGTATCGCTCGTCTGGACACCTGGGGATTGAAACTCAAGAAAAAATGGGGCAACTTATAAAAATTTATTATAAAAATATACTTGAAAGTAAGCTTTGGAATTATAATTTAACTCACAAAACAACCACTTTAACAGATTTACATAAACTTCTTGATTCTGTAACAAGAGGAACATTATCCCCTATTGAAAATATTGCAGCTTCAAGAGTTATGCTTTCTCTTGGAAATATTCAACTTGAACGAAAAAACCTTGTTGCCTTATGTGAAGAAAGAGTTCCATTCTTTCAATTAATTACAACTTATTTTTTGAGCTTTACATTACTTTTTGCTTTATTTGTTGCTATTCCTTCAAATCATTTATTGGTTGAGTCTTTTTTAAAAGGAGTTTTTTCAACTTCTGTTATAATTATTTTAATTCTACTAAAACAACTTGATAAGCTTGAATTATTTGAAGGAATTATTGGAGAACATTCTGCCCGCGACGTTATTGATATCATTGATAATAAAAAATAATCATTTATATGGATACAAAAAATGATATTGAGGAAAAATCTGTTGATAAAGAAAAAGAGGATGAAAACAGAACCAACAACCAAAACAATACCAGCGCGAGTGAAAGAAAAAATCCCGGTACTGGAAATTATGAAGACGACGAAACCAGCTAAAACAAAAAAATGTTATATTATATAATTATAAATAATAATTAAAAAATCATGGAAATTACAATTTTTTTAGCAAAGTTTTGGGGTAGTCTTTTTATGGTTCTTGGCGCAATGTCTATTGGCGCAAAATTATTAGGTAGAATTATAGAGTATACCGAAGATAGAACCATTACTATATCTACTGGATATATTACTTTTTTATTAGGTTTGGCTACTGTTGTTGCTCATAATATCTGGGTTACTGATTGGCGAGTTGCTATAACTATTTTAGGATGGATTACTTTATTTAAAGGAATTGAAAAAATTGGGTTTCCTGATCGTGTTAATAAAAAAGCTCAGATGTTTAAGGGGGGCCAGATACTTTGGGGTGCTGTTATCTTTCTTATTGGTGCATTCTTTTTCTGGATAAGTTTTAATTATTAATATGAAAAGAAAGATAAGTAAAATGAAGGAATTAGCTATCAAAAACGGAATTTTAGTAGGAATAAGTTCGGGAGCTAATATTCTCGCAGCTTTAGCTTTAAGTAAAAAATATAAAAGAGTGTTAACAATTTTGCCAGATAGAGGAGAGCGGTATTTAAGTGAATAAATTATTTTTCTAACATGGTAATTATCCGAGAATCGTCACCCTCAAAAAAGGTAAGCTTAGTAGAAATTATAACCTTTTGATATAATTATTTCCATGAAAGAAAAAAAATTATTTCCAGAACCTGTATCTCTTAAAAAACTTATTGGACCAAGTTTTGTTATTCTTGCACTTGGTTTAGGTTCTGGAGAAGTTATTCTGTGGCCCTACCTAACTGCTAATTATGGACTTGGTATTGCATGGGGAGCAATTCTTGGGATTACCTTTCAGTACTTTATGAATATGGAGATTGAGCGCTATGCACTAGTAAAGGGTGAGAGTGTTTTTGTTGGAATTTACAAATTGTGGAAGGGTGCAGTTTATTGGTTTATTGTTTCTACTTTCATTGGTTTTGGACTTCCTGGAATTATTGCTGCTTCGGCCCAAGTAATGGCCAGTATCTTGGGAATTACTAATTTTAAATGGATTGCTATTTTGTTTTTATTAATTATCGGATTAATTTTAAGTATGGGCAAAACTGTTTATGGAATGATGGAAAAAATTACAAAAGTTATTCTTTCAATTGGTGTTCCTTTTATATTTTTATTAGCTCTATTTTTAGCCACAAAAACTGATTGGTCAGCATTATTATATGGAATATTTGGTAAAGGAGAAGGTTATTGGTTTTTACCAGAAGGAATAAGTATCGCAACTTTTCTCGCTGCTTTTGCTTATTCTGGTGCTGGTGGAAATTTAAATTTAACTCAATCAATTTATATAAAAGAAAAAGGTTATGGTATGGGAATTTATTCTCAAAAAATTTCTAGCTTGTTTGCGAAAAAAGAAGAAAAAGAAATCGTACTAGATGGTACAGATTGTGCAGCCACACCAGAGGATGTTATTCGTTTTAAAAAATGGTGGAAATTAATTAGTATTGAGCATGCTTTTATCTTTTGGTTTTTAGGAATTATTTCAATGGTTTTTCTTATGCTTTTATCTTATGCGACTACTCATGGGCTAGCTGGAAATACACAAGGGATTAATTTTGTGATAAATGAAGGAAGGGTTATTGGAGAAATTATTTTTCCAGTTATAGGCATAATATTCCTGGTGGCAGTTTCTATTATGTTATTTCAAACTCAATTAGGGATAATGGATTCTACTTCTCGCATTATGTCAGAAAATTTTGCCATTAGAAAAGTTCATGGAAAAAGTGATGCAAAAATTAATCTTTCAAAAATTTACTATAGTTTTGTGTGGGGACAAATTATTTTTGGTATAACTTTATTTTTATTTAATATATACGAGCCTAAAACTTTGATAGTTTTAGGTGCGGTAATAAATGCTTTTGCTATGTTTGTGCATTTGGCTCTTGTTTCTTGGCTTAATCTAAAAAAACTTCCTAAGGTTTTCCGTCCTAGTTTAATTAGAAAAATTATAATTGGAATTATTTTTATATTCTTTGGTGTATTCAGTTTTATTGTTTTGTGGGATAAACTTTAATTAAATATATGCTATAATCTGATTATTAGTAGTTTTAATTAAAAAAAATATGGATAAAATAATTATCAACAATCAAGAGGGTTTCTTTTGCTCAATATGGTTTATCGGTTGGCTTTTTACGATAGGTTATTTGAAGCTTTCCTTTTGGAAAGGAGTTCTAGCCTTAATAATTTGGCCTTATTATTTGGGAGTAAAATTTCACCAAGAATATAGCCAAAAAGAAGAATCAAAATAAAAAAATAACAAGTTATGCAAAAAATTAAAATTGAAAATCATATGTTTGCCGGAGGTTTTTGGTTTGCAGCTTGGCTTTTTACAATAGGTTTTTTACATTTAACTTTTTGGAAAGGAGTATTGGCATTAATTCTCTGGCCATATTATTTAGGTATTACTTTTTCACTTTTAAATTAAAATCTTTAAAACATGGAAAATAAGTTGAATAATATAATCAATTTTTCGAAAGGTGAAAATCTTAAAAAAAAATTAAAACCAAAAGAAGAACCTAGAAAATTAGAGGATAATTTTAGCAGCGGAGAAGTGATTAGTGTTTCAGCCCTAAAAAAGAAACAAGAAGAACAAAGAAAGGAGAAATTTAAAAAAAAATTAGAAAAATTCGATGATTTTGTAAGTAATTCTATGAATCCCAATCGTCATTTAAAGGGACCTAAAGAAGAAAAAATTATTAAGGTGCCTGATTCTTTTGCTCCTGTCCATAAACAAAAAGTAGATGCCCTAACAAAAAAACAAATAATCGATGAGGTTATAAATTATGATAAAAATAAAGAAGTGATTTTTAAAAACTTAGTTTATTATTCAATTCTAGTCAAAAGAGCCAAGGAGGAAAATATGTTTCCTGAGATGCAAAGTTAGCCATTATTTCTAGAAGTATTTAAACCATATTTTATAATGGTTGTTTCCCCTACCTCTCTAAGGGCAGAAGAAGTTCAAATCTAAATAGTTTTAGTGTATACTAAATGAAATGAAAAAATTTTTGATTTTTGTTATTGGCATTATTTTAATACTTATTATTGCAGTTAGTGTTATGTTTATTTTAAAAATTTGCCCTCCTGTTGGCCCTTGGCCTACTCCACCTTGGTGTAGTGGTATTTTTATTCGTAATGAATATTTAGTAAATACAAATGCTATACATCTTCCTCAAATAAAAGCAGTTAATATGTCCGACACTTGGGGTAGAAATTATAATATGAGCATGGTTGAAAGTACTCGACAGAACATTGAGTCATCTTTTGTTAGAGTAAAAGAGCTTGGGGCAAGTGAAATATATGTACATGATTTCGATCGAGCAATCTTTGAAAAGAATGCTGATTTTACTACAACGCGTTATAAAATTGGTGACGAAATTTTTTTAAATGACATGCGAGATGAATCAATGACTGAGTCTGATATAAAAAATCTTGTTCTAAATGCACACCAAAACGGTCTTGAGCTTGGAATCAAAAGGAATATGTCTTTTGTTGATATTGGAAAATATATTATTGCAGGAATTTCTGGAGAAATACAGTCAACAGTTGAAACAGATTATAAAAAATTTAATTCTTTGCATACTAAAGAATGGATAAAGGATTATTTTGAAAAATGGACTGCTAGAATAGTTGAAAAAGCCTCAATCTATCAAAAATATGGTGTTGATATTATGAGCATAACTCCAACATGGATGGGTCCAACTTTTGCTGGGGAAGAATTATTGGTAAATGAATTACAAAAAAAATTAATTGAAGAGGTAAGGAAAGTTTTTAATGGAAAAGTTTATGTTGAACTATCTCTCTATGGGTTTTTTGAAGACAAAGACGGGAAAGAAGATTGGACAAAATATAATTATTACAAAAATGCTGATATTGTAGAAATTCGTATTTATGATTTATTAGAACATTATCGTAATGGAGATATTGAAAAAGAAATACCTAAATATTTAACAGACCTAAATAACATTGCCAAGAAAAAAGAAATTAAGCTTTCAATCTTTTTTGCACCATCTTCTTATGTTAACTCTATGAAATATGGGCCTCTTGAAGTACTTGATTATAAAAGTGAAAAAGTAAAAAATGCAATTTCAGATTTTAATTATCAGGCAAAAGTATTTGAAATCTTTTTTAATGCTCTTCCTTCATTGAACAACATAGAAAGAATAAATGTTGCCAGCTTTGCTTGGGATGATGCACTTGACCCACAAATTAAACCCAAATTATCTGTAGCTTCAACTTTTCGCAACAAACCTGCAGAAAGTGTTATAAAGGAATGGTTTAATAAATAAAAATTTAAATCTGTGGTAGAATTAAGTTATGAAAAAAATACTAACTTATGTAGTTATCTCTATTATTATAATAATTGTTGTGATTTTTGTTTTTCTTTCAAAGAAAGAAAATTCAGACCTAGTTGAAAATCTTCCAACGGGAGCAGGATTGAATGATGAAATCGTTGTTGAAAAATATATTCGTGATAATGTTACAACCATTATCCCAGAAAAACCTGTTTTAGGTGGTTCATGGTACATAACTTCTGTAAATATAGATTCTTCTTTAAAAACTGGAACGATGACCTATGAAGATGGCCACATCCAAGGCAATAAAAATTTTAGCTATATTAGAAATAATAATGAAGTCCAAATTAATTTAATAGATAGCATCCTAAGAGAAGTTGAGGCTCGAATAATTGCTGAAAAATCTTGTATAAAAGGTGGTGAAGCATTATCAACTGGTACTTACAACGAGAATTCTAAAACATGGTGGTTTGATGCTAATTTAAATACAACCCGTGAAGGATGTAACCCAGCTTGTGTGGTAAATGAAAAAACAAAAACAGCTGAGATAAATTGGAGATGCACTGGATTAAAAGAACCGGTTGCCTGTACGATGGATGCCAAACAATGCCCTGATGGTTCTTATGTCGGACGTTCAGGTCCAAATTGTGAATTTATTTGTCCTTAATTATAATATAAATATGTATATCCCAATTATTTTAGGCACAGGAAGAGTAGGAAGACAATCTGAAAAGGTTTCTAATTTTATGCTTGAAGAATTAAAATCAAATAAAATAGAAAGTGAAATTTTAGATGTTCGTGATTACAGAATTGAAGCTACAGACAATACAGAAAAGTTGCCCCAAGCTCAAAAGTTGTCTGAGAAAATTAATAAATCTAACGCTTTAGTTATTGTTTCCCCTGAATATAATCATGGCTATCCAGGAGAATTAAAAATGATGCTTGATATGATTTTAAAACAATACGCACATAAACCAGTCGGTTTCTGCGGTGTTTCTGCGGGTGGATTGGGCGGAGCAAGAGGAGTAGAACAATTAAGGTTAATTAGTATTCAATATGGCATGATATCAATTCAGGGAGCTATGTATTTCTCTAATGTTCAAAATTTATTTGATGAAAGTGGAAAAATAAAAGATGAATCATATCATAATAAAGTGCAAGTATTTTTAAATGAATTAATCTCCTATATTAAAAATTAATAGCGCCACGCTTTAATGGACGATTGCGCGGCATGATTTCGTAAAATCAAAAAAACTATGAAAAATTACGGGGAATTAAAAAAATTATTATTTTCTAAGTCATTAAAAAAAATATCTGAAAAGACTATAACTATTCATTACGACAAACTTTACGATGGATATATTAAAAAATGGCAAGAAATAGAAGAAAAATTAAAATTAATAGATAAGTCGTCTGCTAATGCTACTTTTTCAGATTTAAGAGAGTTAAAGGTGGAGGAGAGCTTCACCGCTAACGCTATAATTTTACACGAAGCTTATTTTGATATTCTGGGTGGCAATGGAGAGATAGAAGGAGAAATTATTGAAATAATTAAAAAAGATTTTGGTTCTTTTGAGGCATGGTTAGAAGATTTTAAAGCTTTAGGCTTATGTAGTCGTGGATGGACAGTTTTAGGATATGATTTTAATGATGGTAAATTAAGGAATTTTTTATTAGACACACACAATCTTTATGGCGTCTTGGGAACATCCCCTATTTTAGTGATGGATATGTATGAACATGCTTACTTCATTGATTTTGGCTCTGATAAAAAATCATACATAGAAGCATTTTTTGAAAATCTAGATTGGAAAATTATAAATAAAAAATTCCAAAAAATTGTTAAAGATAATAATTAAATATTTGTTTATATAAAAAATATATTGTATATTCTTATAATATGAAATTTATACTTAAAATAGCTTCATTTGTGGGACTTTTTTCTTTGGCTTTTTATGCTCTTCACCAAAGTGATTTCTATAATAGTAAAATAATCTTAGCTGATCTTGGAGGTGTTCCTTGGCTATATGCTTCTATCGGGACGTTGTTTAGTATCTTAGCTGGCTTTATTATTCAAAAAGAATGGGAAAACTGGAACAACCTTGTAGATGCTGTTAACGATGAAATAAATTCTCTTAGAGAAATGTGGTTATGGTCTCGATATCTACCTTCCGACACTGGAGCTATATTTTATAATTCAATAAAATCCTATTTAGAAGAAATGTCTGATAACGGTCTTTATAAAGGAGAACAAAAGATCCCGAGTGTTCGTATCAATGAATCCTTCTCTACCTTAAACGCAACCATGTTTGATATGTTTAAAAATCAGCCAGAAATTGCCACCAATGCATTCGCCTTCTTTACTAAGCTTATTGAAGACCGTTCTAGAAGAATGCGCTACAGTTCACATCACGTACCACAATCTATCAAACGTATTATTATTTTGGCAACAGCCATGATGATAGGCCTTTCCTTGTTTATTGGTGTAAAAAATATTTGGCTTGATTATTCATACACAATGAGTGTGTCCATTCTTGCGTATGTGATTTATCTTGTCATCGATGACCTTGACTACCCTCTTAAGCCAGGTGGATGGCATTTAACTGCACGTCCTTATAGTAAATTACTTGAAGAAATTTCACTTAATAAGAAATAAAAGTTTTGCATTTAATCGCTTGGTTTGGTAGTATATAAAAGTTCTTAATTGGGCCGTTAGCTCATCTGGTAGAGCACCTCATTTGCAATGAGGGGGTGGCAGGTTCGAGTCCTGTACGGTCCACGTGTATAAAAAAGACCATCGTAAGATGGCTTTTTTATTGCAGGAGACTGTAAGCAAGCAAACTGCTTTGCTTGCGTCAGGACGAGAAAACCCAGAATATATTTCGCAAACTTGCGAAATTATGAGAGTGTGCCAGATAAAATTTTTTGACGAAAAAATTTTAGTCGAGGGAGAGATTCCTGTACGATCCACATATAAAAACTATTTGTTTTTTAATTGTTCTAGGTCCGTAAGTATTTTCCTTAAATCTTGTGCCAACTGTTCAATATTAATTGACCTGGCTTTTATGCGTTCTTCTTCGGTTTCTTCAGTAATTTCTTCGACGTCCTCTTGAATCTCATCAACATCTTTTTGAATTTCATCGACGTCCTCTTGAATCTCATCAACATCTTTTTGAATTTCATCGACGTCCTCTTGAATCTCATCAACATCTTTTTGAATTTCATCGACGTCCTCACTGACTTCTGCAAGCTCTTGTGTTTGTTTGTTTACAGACATTTGAATAAATATAGCTAAATAAATCGCCTCTAATGACACAATTGTTGTTAGAGTAAGGAGCATTACATCCCAAGAAATAACATGATAAAAAGACAAAATAAAAGCTAAACCAAACAAAAATGTATGTGCAATAAGTGAAGGCACTGATCCTATACCAGTAATTATTTTTTCTATAAATTTTTTTTGTTTCATAATCGATTAATTAGCCTATAGTAATTATTAAAAAATAAATTTATTTAGTAATATGTTTCTATATTTTTCTTATGCTCTTCATAAGTCTTAGCGCAGTGTATTTTCCCACGTTTATCGTGCAAATAAAACATGCAGTCTGTTTTTTGTGGATTATAAGCGGCCTCAATAGCAGCCAGCCCTGGATTAGCAATAGCACCTGGTGGAAGTCCTGGGTATAAATAAGTATTGTAGGGAGATTTTATTTTAGTATCCCCTTTGTTAACTTCTTTCCACCAACCATCCTCCTCATTACCTTTAGCATATTGCACCGTGGCATCAATTTGTAATTTCATTCCACTCCAAATACGATTCCAAATAATACCGGAAATTAATTTCATATCAGTTTTACCATCACTCTCCCTCTGAATGATAGATGCAATTTTTAGAGCAGTCTCTGGATTAATTATCTGTTTTGATTTTGGTTGTTTAATCTTTTCAGTTTTTTTTGAAAACTCATTAAACATTATGGCACTAACAGCTGATGGCCCTTCGTCTTTATTAATCAAATAAGTCTCTGGGAAATAATGTCCTTCTTGGTTGGTGGTATTTAGAGCTAGATGCGCATTAATAAAATTATTTTTAGCATTTTCATCCCAACCTAATTTATTAGCCATCACTTCCGCTACTTCTTCTTTGCGTAAGCCTTCCTGGATGCGAATTATTCGAACTGAGGGGTTAGCCAAATCTAAATAAAAAGAAATCTTGGCAAGAAGCGCCGGATCTAAACTATAATAAAACAAGATAGACACTATGACACCAAAGCACAAAGCAATTAATACAAGAAAAACTTTAAATTTTTTTAATTTCTTTAACTTCATGTCTTATTATGTATTTTAGCATACAAAAAACAAAACCCCACCTTACGGCGGGGTTTTGCGGCACTTATGTTGTTTACGATAAATGTAAGAATCAACCTACACTCTCACAGACATAGTATAGCATATTAAAAAATAAAAAGCAACTCCCCAGAAGCAGAAAAGTGTTAAATAGAAAAATCCTCTCTTACGAGAGGATTTTTCATGTTTGTGGTCTTGTATCTATAAGCCGAATTCTGTATCTCGACAGTAAGTCAAGAGATAGCAATTTATCTAGCCCCTCGATTACCCTCGGGGTCAAGCGATTCTCTCCGATAAAAATCGGAGCACGATCTTGCACAAAGGTAAGGATTTAGCCGTTTCACTCTGATGTTTCCACCAGACTATTCCTTGCGGAACCCTAGCCTTTCGGCGTCGGCGTCTCTGCTCGCACCTATATATTGCTATACACGGGCGTTACCCGCTACCATTCCTGTTTCTTGCGAAATTTTGTTGTGTTCGGACTTTCCTCCCCAACCGAAGTTGGAGTAGCTATCCAATACAAGGCCAAACAGATTGTACCATAAAATATTAAAAAGTAAATTAAAAGTTTATTAAAATAATACCCACAACCCCTAAAACTATTCCAACAACTTTAATCAAAGTTAATGTTTCGTGAAAAAATAAAATACTTGTAACCGCAATTATAAGCGTATAAAAAATTATTTGAACAATACCCACATTTATTAATTTTATTCCTATATAAAAAAGATAAGAAAAAATAAAAATCTGAAAAATATATAATAAAATTGCACCTATCATTAAAGGATTTTTAAAGACATCAAAAAAATTAACAGAATTGGATGCTTTTTTAAGAAAAACATCAGCAACAGCCACCGCAGATGATGCAACAATTAGTAGAATTATATAAATATATTTAATAGACACAAAAGCATTATACTAAAAACTTGACAGTATCTCAAATTACTATAAAATTAAATCATCTATTTTTATGAACAACTTTCCAACACTAGAATTCATTCTAAAAAATTACAAAAACTTTAACGCTCGTGCCACTCGAGATGCTTTTATAGCGTATTGGAGACATGTAGAAAAAGGTGGCAAAATGTTTTGGGCGGTAGCTGGAGCAATGAGCTCTGCCCAGCTTGGCATTACCCTAGCACCAGCAATCAGAAATGGTTTAATCCATGGAATGTCAGTGACTGGAGCAAATCTTGAAGAATCGCTTTTTCGTCTAGTCGCTCATGGTAGTTATAAAGATTTTCCGGATTATCGATATTTTACCAAAGAAGACGACACGAAAATTTTAGAAAATAGAATGCGCAGAGTAACAGATACGAGCATTCCAGAAGATGAAGCATTTCGTGCTGTAGAAAGTCTCATTGTACCTGTTTGGAAAAAAGCTACAAAAGAAAATACCCGTAAATTTTGGCATGAATATTTTTATGATTTAATTCAAGCTATAGATAAAGAAAAACACGAAGGCAAAGCAGAAGAATGCTGGCTCCTTGCTGCTGCTGAAAATAACATACCTATAGTAGTCCCTGGTTATGAAGACTCTACTTTTGGTAATATTTTTGCTTCTCATGTAAAAAATGGTGATGCAAGTGCAAACATCGCTAAAAGTGGCATAGAATACATGGGGGTATTTTATGATCAATATCAAAAACTTTCAGAGGGAACTGGTATAGGATTTTTCCAAATTGGTGGAGGTATCGCTGGAGACTTCCCTATTTGTGTGGTACCCTCATTAAAATATGATATGGAAATTCCTGCCAAGCCATGGGCATATTTTTGCCAGATTTCAGATTCTACAACTTCATACGGCTCATACTCAGGCGCCACCCCAAATGAAAAAATTACTTGGGATAAACTTACCAAAGACACTCCGATGTTTGTTATTGAATCTGACGCAACAATCGTCGCCCCTCTTATACTAACTGCCCTTTTGGAATGCAAAAAAAGTCCTGCCGAAGCAAATAAATTGATAGAGAAATATTTATCTTAATTTTTTTTGAAACTTATGCGCTATTATTGTATAAGTTAATTGAGCTGCACTATATTCTGTAAGTACTGAATCACGCATAGGAGAAACTTCTACAATATCTGCTCCGATTAATTCTTTTTTGTTTACAACTTGCTTAATAAGCTCTACGCCATACCACCAATCAAGCCCACCCGCTACTGGTGTACCAGTGCCAGGCATACAAGCAGGATCAAAGCCATCTACGTCTATTGTAATATAAACATATTTTGTTTTAATTGATTTTAAAATTTTCTTAATAATTGGAATTTTCTTACCATTGCCCCATTCAAAAACTTTTATATTATTTTTTGGATTAATAAAATATTTATACTCATCTTTATAATAGGTACGAATACCAACTTGAATAAGATTGTAGCCAAGTTCGTGGGCACGACGCATAACACAAGAATGTGCAAATTTTGTTGGTTTATTATTGTAATCAGAATCGTCATTCCGTAAATCACAGTGCGCATCTATTTGAAGAATAGTCACATCTTTTGGGTTTACTTTTTTTACCAGAGCCTTTAAAAGTCCAAGCGAAACTGAATGTTCGCCACCAAACAAAAAAACAAATTTATTATTATTTAAAAATTTTTCACATTCATTTGTAATTTTAAAAAAGGTTTTCTCTGGTGAAAGTGAATTCAAATTGCCTAAATCTTTTTGTCCAATTTTTATCTTTTTGCAAGGCTCCAACTTATAAGTACGATCAAAAAGCTCAAGTTTTGAATCAAGCATTTTTATTATAGCTTTCGGACCATTGACTGTACCCTTATGACTAGAAGCAGTTTTATCATAAGCTGCAGACAACAATATAACGTCTGCTTCATTTATTTTCTTTGTATTAATGATTGAATCTACCATAAAATTTATTTTATTTATGATCTCCGTTCCAGCCAAAGAGTTTACCGATTTCTTCCGGTGTTTGTCTTTTGCGAGACAGTTTAACTTGTCCATTTTGACAAATTACCATCGCCGGCTTGGAAATCAAGCAGTGGTTGTTCTCAAAGGTGTCTTGATAAGAACCTGTGTCAAAAACTACTAGATACAAATCTGGAACATCTTCGGTGAATTTCGGTAATAACACATAAGTTCCGGAAGCGGTATAGCGGTCATCTGAGTCACAAGTAGACCCAGCAAGCCATACTTTTTGAAGTCGGCGGGTATTTAAATGGTTGGCTGTCGCAAAATGCCATTTGTGGTGAACAGGAGACCATGTATCGGTCAGATGCGCGATAAAAGACCCGTCAATAAAATACCATTTAGTGTCAGGTTTCTTGAAAATATTTTTCTCAGCTAAAATCTTAAAAATGGTAATTTGAGAAGGAGCGGTAAAATAACTGCCCCATTCACAAACCAGACTCGGATGCCGGACTCCCAATTTGTCGCTTTCTCTTTTGGCAGTTTTAATCATTTGCTGAACTAAATTTTTCACGGAAAATAATTTTTTTCTTTTTTCATAAGGCACAGCCATCCCGCCACCGAAGTTTATCGTGTCCAGATTTGGATTGTGCTGTCTCAATTTGGCATAAAGATCAATCGCGCGCTTGAGAGGCTTTATAAATCCCTCTATTTTTTCATTTTGCGTGGAAATATGATAATGCAGCATGGAAAGGTTCCTGATTTTGCTGATTTTAATCAACTCTTCCTCGGCAAAACCAAAGTGGTTATATTTTTTGTCCCAGTGCGCATCAACTTTAAGATTAAGATTTACTCGTACTCCCACTTCTCCTTTAAATTTCTTAAGCCTTTCCAGTTCCTCTCCGTTTTCTATAATGGGTATAACTATTAGACCTTTTTCACGAAGCTCTTCAATTAAACTTATATACTGTTCAGTTTTAGGTCCGTTGCAGGTAACCCTTATTTTACGGTTAAATTTATCTTTTTCCAGCATCCTTTTTACTAAAAAAAGTTCGTTGGCGGAGGAAACTTCAATATGCGCTCCTTCCGCAATAGCCGGCAAAACAAAATCACTATTCTGGTTGGATTTCATCACATAGTGATAATAAAATTTTCCACGGTAATTTAAAATTTTAATATAAGCGTTAAAAAGTTCTATCAAGTCTCGCACCCGGTTCTCTAGAATAAACGGAAAAAACACTCGGGTTACGGTGCCGTATTTTTTAATAATATCCATAATATTATATTGATAGTATCCCTCTTTAACCACCAAATCACCGTTCTGGCTAACGTCAAAATACTGGGTATTAAACTCTTCCATCCCTAACTTCCAAAACTTTTTCCAATTCTTCTTTGGTCTTTTTTTATTTTTTATTTTTTTTGATTTTTTAACTTTTACTTTATCCATTTTTTTAGTTAAATTAGTATAGCAAGTACCCTAAAAATGTAAAGGAATATGGAGTATATTATCTAAATTCCAACTTTTTACCTATATTAAACCCTTAAAAAGTTATTTTTTTGATTTTAGTAAGCTATTTTTGAAAATTTTTTGCTTATAAGGCTTTAAACGTATAATTTTTATTAAAATATCATTTTTTTTAAGATCTTTTTTTAAATTTTCAACATAATCTTTTTGATCATAACCAAGGGCAATAATATCTGGTTTTTCTTTTATAATATGGGGTAAATATTTGACCTTCCCTCCCAGAACAACCTTATCTATAAACTTATTTTGTTTTACTAAATTAAATCTTTCGTTTTCAGAAAGTGTTGATTTTTTCCCTTTAATTTTTATTATATTTTTATCTCTAGCAATTGAAACAATTAAAAATGAACTTTTAGAAAGATTTTTTGCCTGTTGGAAAAAATTAATATGCCCAGGATGCAATCCGTCAAAAGTTCCAAAAACCATTATTTTTACCAGCTTCTCTCTGGCTATTTTTTTAGTATCCACATCTTCCTTTGACATAATATGAGGTAAGTATATACTAAGAGAGTTCATTTGAAAATTATAAGAATTGATTGGGGAAACTGGTGACCCGCCTACGCAGGCAGGAATTCCAGTACAGTGCCGCTACGGTAAGTCCTTCCAACTAAAATTGGAGGAACAAGTCCGAATACCAATCATTTTATTTGTCCCGAGCAGGAATTATCAAGTCTTAATGTCTTGATTTGTCGACTCCTCTCGGTAGGAGTTTTTTTATTTTTAAATTAAAATATGAAAAAAATTTTAATGAGTGTTTGGATTGCTTTAATATTACTAACAGGAGGAAGTGAGTTTGCTCTAGCTGATGGAATAAATGTAAATTTAACTGTAAAAAATAACGGTGATGTTGTTTATTCCGGAAATATACCCTTGCTCGGAGCTGGTACCATCAGTATAAATGACTCAAGCGGAAGTCCTCACGATACAAAGGCCGACAGTGTGCTCTCGATAGTAAATACAGCCGACACTTTGAGTGGAGATTTTAATATCTCTAATTTGATTTATTATGATATGTTTGGAGCTTTTTATTTGAAATGTATCAACGTCTCTGGATCCGATTTGTGTGATAATTGGCAATACAAAGTAAATAATGTTAGCCCAAGCGTAGGAATGGATTCGGAAATTTTATCTGGAGGAGAAAATGTTGTTTTGTATTTTGGAGATGAAAACAAAATACCAGAACCAGAGCCAGAAACCCCCTCTACCCACAGTAATAGTGGAGGTAGCGGATATATAATATTAAATACTATCTGCGAACAAGGACAAAAATTTAGCATAACCACTGGCCAACCATGTACTTCTTTTATTCTTTCCCCTTTGCTTGTTTATCCAACACTTACTCCCCCTTCTTCTTCAAATACAACTTTTGAAGAAGAAGGGGGAGATATCTTGCCTGCAAACCCTAAAGAGCAACCTAAAAAAATAAACAAAATTAAAGACAAAAATACTACATCAATTGCAAATTCTGTTCCTTCTGTTCCCGCACAAAATGAAACTACAAAAAATACTTGGTGGAGAAGATTTTGGGATAAAATTTTTAGTATTTTTTAAACTCTGTAATCTCCCCTGCTTTTATTTCTACCTTGTCTGATTTTCGGAGTTTCTTGATATAAGATTGTGGCACGATATTATAATGTTGTATTTTATCTAATTTTTTATCTATAGACCAAAGATCTTTTGGTGATATGCCCCAATTTTTTTTCAAAGTATTTAAATTAAGAAGTGCAGAATACTGTCTCAATGTTTTTTCCCCATTATTTAAAAAATATTCATGAAAATAAGACATAGCAAGTTCGCGAATATTTCTATAAATAGGCTCACGGTAACGCAAAACCGCATGATTAGTCTTAGATAAAGCACCCCAATATTTCTCTACTTTAAAAGGAGCGACCACATGGTCAAAATCCTCTTTAGTGGCCTTTAAATGCATCAAATAGGGGGTAAAACCTTGCAGAGACAATATATAAGCCCCCAGAAGCGCTCCTTCAAAACAATGGGCTTGTCGTGCCTTTAGAGCTAAAATCGGAGATTTCAATGTTTCCCCTTTTTCTTCGAAATTGAACTGAAGTTTGTTCAAAAAGTCCTGCACCTTGGCTGGTGTATTTAATTTCTTCATTAACACCAATTCCTTTTTTGTAAACCCTAACATTTATGTTTCAATTCTATTAAATTATTATTTAATCTCAGACATTCTTTTTAACATTTCAATACTTGCATTGGCCACTGTTCTACTTCTGGCATAATGCAATCCATGAGTGGAGGATTTAGTAGCCTCTAAAACTTTTATATTACTACTATTTGGAAATATTTTTTTTAATGCTTCATTTCTTTTATTTTGTAAAGCTAATCTTTTATCATGGTCTTCATGAAGACCATGTGAATCATCAGGAATAATTTTTTTAGAATCAAAAACAAGATCGTCAGCACCCAAAACTACAACAACTGGTGCTTTAATTTCTGCGGTATTGTTATTAAGCATAGATGCTTCTTTTGCCTCTCTATTAGCCCTATCAGTAAATTCACCTGGAGCAGTAACTATTTCTTTTGCTATATAAACACCTATATCAGCCCCTACGCGAATGGTTCTACCCACAGCACTAAGAGAACCCCCCTTCTTTAGCCAACTTTGAGGGGTGTTGATTAAGGCATCTTTAGTAAAATTTGTTTTCATTGTTTTAGAATCTTGCTCATATAAACCAGCAGGATTAGTCAAAATCAACCCACGAACCTGAATCTTAGCTTCTCCACCTTCTTCTTTCTCTAAAATAGCAGCTAGTTCTATTGCCTTATTAGCGCCTTGTGAATTACCAACCAGAGTAACTTCTTGCAAATTATGACTAATCATAAATTGACGAATTGCCTCTGCTTGAACTGCTTGAGAATTTTCAATTTTAGGATTATCTGTACGAGTAGAAATAGAATAAGAAATTGTTTTTGATGCATTGGCAAAATCTTGAGCCGACTCTACCACCGAAGAAGAATCAGAATCGAGACCAACTCCTGGCAAGAATATTACTACTCGGTCAGGCTTTATGTTTTCTCCTTTTTTAAAATTATCAGGTTTAAAAATATTCCATTTTAAAGTAATGTCACCCTCTTTGGTTTTAAATTTTTCTGGCGTGCTATGTACTTTTTCTTTAGTTGTTTTTCCAAATCCTTCTAAATCCATGTATTTTATTATACAATATCTTCTTATAAAATAAAAATCTCGAGCTTGTACTCGAGATTTTTGAGCCTTTATTTTAAAATTTATTGATGAAATTTATTCCAAATTAGGGCAAAAATAAAACCAAAAACATAACCTACTATAAAGGTTAACACAATTAAGCCTAATGTTCGAACAAAATCAAAAGGCATCACAAGAAATGGACTATTTAATGAATGTAAGTTAAAAACAAAATCCAACAATGATTGAGCTAACCCAAGAAGAACTAGCAATCCCCAAACTGCATGAAACAAGCCCATTAAAGAACCCACAATCAAACCAACTTTATTTTTATTCATAGTTATTTTATAAAATAAAATCACGCAACGATTAATAAAAGCGAGATATTTAAAAAAATTAAAAAACAGTAATCGACCTTTCTCAATTATTTCTTTTTTGCTTTCTTGGGTTTTTTTACATCCTTTCGATATGAATTATTTCCTTTTCCCATATGATTTTGCAGAATCACGTCGCATAATGTCCACTAAAGCACGACGCTATCTTAGTTAAATTAATAATCTAATTATACCTCTTTTTTATAAAAATGAGCAACAGCTAATAAAGTTAAAAGAGCAAAGAAGGCGGTCAATGCAAGCATTGGAATTGATATATACCCACCAAAGACAGAAACTAAATGCTGATAACAAGATACTCCAGACGCATCACATGGTAAATTTGAATTTTCTCCAAAATAATAAAAGAAATTCTGATAAAGAGAAATAAGAAAACCCACACAAACTAGAGGTAATGCGTATCGAATAATTTTTCTATCTTTATCCCAGAGAGCTACTCCAAACATTAACACCAAAGGAAACATAAAAACTCTCTGCCACCAACATAAATAACACGGAACAAAACGAATAATTTCAGAATATACTAGAGGAAAAATTGAAGCCATTAACGAAATTAGAAAAACCAAAATTAAAAAATGTTTATTGATAAAATCTAGGTAAAAATTTTTCCTATTTTCTGAGGGTCTAAAAAAAAGCAAAATTAGAGCAATAACTGAAAAAACCTGCAGAGCAATGGCCCCTCCTCCAAGAAAAATATTTAAATAATATACTGATTCTGTGCTCATAATTATTTTTAAGGCAATATACAAGAAGTTTTATCGGCTAATTGCTGAAGCGTAACTTCCCCTTTTAGTTCTGAACCATCTGCAAATGTCCAAGTCGGATAACTTTCTATTTTATTATCTTTACAAATTTGCATCTGACTCCGTCCATCAGGAGTAGAACATTCAACATAAGGCAATAATTTTTCAGAAGAACCAAAAAGTTTTTTTTCTGCTTGACAATGTGGACACCAAAAAGTCCCATAAAAAATTGCTCCTTTATCTTTTAGACAAGTTGCAAAGGCATCATAATTAACAGAATTACTGTTTGATCTAAATAACACAACAGCAATTGTTCCTAAAATTAAAAAACCAACCACTAAAACAAAAATTTTTATATTTCTTTTATCATTCATCATACTATTTATATTCTAACATATAAAAGAATTTTAGGTAAAAAGATAATCAGTCCAACCACCACTGAGGTAATAATTGATAGCAGTACTGCGCCAGCAGCTACGTCTTTCGTATCTCGCGCAAAAGGATGATACCCAGGAGAAGTTAAATCTATATCTATCTCAATGGCTGTATTAAATACTTCAGAAATAATTACAAAACTAATCGCAAAAACTAATGCAGTCCATTCAACACCAGAAACATGAAAATAAAATCCAAAAATTATCACGACTAAAATTGCTATCGGTGTTATATATCTAAATAAATTATTAGTTGTCATCCAAAAAACATACATTCCTCGAAACATGTTTGAAAATCTTTGACTATGTCCAGCTTCCTTCCACGCCTTTTTTTCTTCTTGAGAATCCATATTTTAATTTTTTCTTTTAGGAGGATAAGGCTGATCACCTTCTCTGTCTTCTGCGTCAATTTCAGCTAAAAATTTACTGTATTGGGGATTAAGACCATCAACAAAATCATTGTGGCTTATGCCGTTATCTCTTGCTTTTCTAAGTTCTTTTCTTAAATATTCCTTTACTTCATCGTCAGGCCTAAGATTAAGCTCTGTTTGTATTTCTTCTGTATTTTTTAAATTTAATTGTTGTTTCTTAAATTCGTCCATACCCTATTATAACCAATTCTATTGATATTGTATATATATCGGTATTGGATTTAATTTTAAAAGGCTAGATGGAGTCATTAAGGTTGTTCCTTTGGTTAAAATATCATTCTTGTAAAACAATTTAAAACCAGTAAACTGTACAGGCTCTGGATAAATAAAATTTCTATAAGTGCCAATTTTCTTTGCCTCTCCACCCCATCCGTCCATGTGCATTATAATCTGCACCTCTGGTAATGTTTTAATTTGTTTATAATTTGTAACCATTTTTTGCGTATAGCGATGGATAATGAGAATTTTTGGAGAAAGATTATTTTCTCGCACAAGATTGGCTAAATAATTAGAAGCAAAATTTATATCGGTTGCGTCTACTGTGCCGACAACCTTACCAGGTCTAATGCCACTCTTCATAGAAAATTCTGGATCAATACCTAAATGCACATTAGGTAATTTAAGATATTTTGCCAAAAGTGGAACTTCTGTCTGCACATTAGAAAAACCAACCTGTATATCCAAAAAGACAATTGCGTTTATTTTTGCAGCTATAGCTAAAACTTTATCTATTTCAGAAGAAGGCATTCTGGCTCTATATTTGCCGTCAATTCCAGCACTACCTTGTGCCACGACAGCAATGTAGTGAAGAGCAGGAATAACTGGAGTTGTTGGATCAGCCACTTCCCACTTTTTTACCTCTGCTTCTAGTTTTTGGAGCATTTCTGCTTCAGGATACTCTCCTAGTACTCCCATTTTCTTCGAATATAAATTCCCATAATAAGCAATGATACGAGAAAACGGCAAAATAGCGCCGTCGTTCGGATAAACAGTTTTAACGGGCCAAAGATGTGTTTTGATTGGTTGCGGAGAAAGAGGAACTTTAGTAATTCTAGTTATAGATTTACCATTCTTGTCTTTTTCAATAGTTTTAATGGTGTTATAAACAATGGGGTCAGGAGGATTGTTGGCTATTTCATTTAATTTTTTATCATAAGCTATGGTATCAAGTGGTAAAATAATTAATTCACCTTTTTTGTTTTCATTTTTTTCAGCATTTATTGCCTGATCACCCCTTTGGTAAGAAACAGCATTACCAAAAAAGCCCGGAAAGGCTAAAAATAAAAAAAACAACCCAAACAATATAATTATTAGAAAAATCCAAACTTTCTTATTCATTATTATTCTCCATTATAACACAGATTTTTGTCTTTTTCTAAATCGGGGGAATATCCAAAGAAAAATTTACATTTTTATAACCTCATTTATAGTACTTCCCTTTTTGTAAATTATTAAATCATCTACATTTTTTTCCCAAATTTTTTGTATCTCGTCTAAAATTCTCCAAGTTTCAAGCACTTCACCACTTGAAATAAATAAATCATGATTTCCTGACACAGCAGCCCTAATAACTCGCTCATAGGCTTCTGGTTCATGTTCAATATTAAAAATCTTTTCACTACTATCTTTATATTTAATTTTTATCTGGGTCAATTTTTCATTAAAAGCTTTACCCGCAGAAAGAACTATGGATACTCCACGCCAAGCAGGTTCATTTGATGCTAAATTAATTGATACAAATGTTTCTGTTGTGCTATTTTGATTATTTACTTCCTCGCGGTAGCCCTCATACTGCCCTCTTTTGACACACTCGTGTTTTCTAATGTCGCAGACAATTTCTAAATTCTTTAACGCAACTTCCCGACGACCCGTTTCAAAACTTCCAGCCAAAACCACAGAAATCATTTCAAGAAGATGACTTTGTATAACATCTTTTAATGCCCCAGTTTGTTCATAAAAATTAACTCGTCCTTCTATATCTATTTTTTCGCTGGCAATTATTTCAATACTGGCAATATTATTTTTAGACCATTTTTCTTTGATTATATTTTGCAAAGACTCTTTCGCCAAATAATGGTCGACTCGATAAATTTGATACTCGAGAAAATATTTATCAATATGATGTACAAGGTTTTGCGCAGATTTTAAATCTCGACCAAAGGGTTTTTCCATGATTATTTTTACTCTATCTTGACCGAAATTATGGCTAATTATTTCTATAACATCCGGTACGGCTTCGGGTGGAATCGCTAGATGAAATATTTTTTCCCCACTCTCTTTAATTAAATTTCTCAAATTTCCATAATCTTTACGAGAAATAGGAACTACCGTATCCACATAATTCATTTTTTGCAAATTATTAATAGCCGGCATTAAATACCGCCTTGATAAATCACCAGAAGCTCCAAAAATAATTAAAGTTGTTTGTGTTTGATTCATTTATTTTTATAATCAGTAAATATTGTCAACAATAAAACTCTTTTTAAGACTTGGGCTGGTTGTTTTGCGATATCAATATCCTTTTCTTGTAAGTTTTCCACTATGCTCCATTTATTTTTACCTTGAATCCAAGCTACCACTTCATCTAATTTTTCTATAGCCTTAGGGGTTGTGGTAATACGAGAAAAAGTTGGGGTATCGTAACCATAAGCTAAATCCTCAGAATTGACTGCGCCACTTTCTGGTAAAATTCCAGAGGTATGTCCATCTGCCCCCACTCCAAACAAACCAATTTTATATTCGGCTAATTTAAATTCTCTTTCAATATTTTTTTTAAATTTTTCAGTTGTAATCTCACGACTATCACCAGTTAAAATTGGAATACTTTTAGCCAGTGGCAAACTAAAGCCTTTTTGAATTAATTGATACCAGTTTGAATCTTGGTGATAAACTGGTCCATATCTTTCGTCAGTCAACATAATGGTTAGGTTTTGAGTTAGATTTTGACGTGGATTATCTACTAAAAGTTTGGCAACCTTCACCCCAATATCAATAGATGAACCACCAGTTACAAAAAACAAAACCCGTTTACCTAATTCTAGTTGCTTAAAAATAGAAGCTACAATAAAATTCGCAGGATCCTCTGCGTTTGTGGTTGTTTTTATAACAAAGCTCATTAATATACTATATCATAAACAATCAAAATAATAATTGATAAAAACGTAATTTTATACTATTGTTTATGAATAACCATTGGGAGATCGTCTAATGGTAGGACACATCCCTCTGGAGGATGTTATCTTGGTTCGAGTCCAAGTCTCCCAGCACATTTTCGGATTTCTATATCTATTATTGTAGATATAAAAATAATTTTTTAAACTGCTTCTACGGGCTCTACTTCAATATGCTCGTGTGGATTTATTTTTTTGTAAGTATTCAATATAAAAATAAAGGTAATAAATAAAATTATTCCAGATAATATAAATGGAAAGCTGGGATGTGTTTCGTAAATAAATCCTCCAAATAATGGACCTAAAATCATTGATAAAGAAATAATAGATGAGAGAATACCCATATTTTCACCTTGTTCTTCTTTTTTAGAAAATCCTATTATCTGGCTAGTCATTATTACTCTCATTAAAGATTGCCCAAAAGCAGTTATAATAAGTCCGAGTAAAAAAGCGAATTTAAAAGGTATAGCCATAATCAGGTATCCAAATGCAAAAGGAATAAATACCCAAATCATTAAAAAAGATTCCTTAAAATATTTAAGCCAAATTTTTTGAATAGCAAAAGCCTGATTGATAGATATTATTACTCCTACTAAGGCCATCAAAAATCCAGAGGTTATGACTGTCCAAGAAAATACTTTAGCAATATATAAGGCAAATATAGATTGATTGAGAGAAATTGCAATACCAAAAAATAGCCAAGCCATGTAAAGCGGTAAAATATTTTTATTTTTAAAAGCTTTCAGAATCGGTGAGAATGGATTTAAAGAAATTTTCTCTGTGTTTCTCTTGTGATGAGTTTCCGGTAAAAAGAAATAAGCAAGTATTGTATTTAACACGGCCATTATCCCAACAACGATAAAAGGTAATTTCATGCTTATCGTCGACAAAACTCCACCAACTAAAGGCCCAACAATAAAACTTACACCGAAAACTGCTCCTATTAGTCCAAGGTTTTTAGTTCTTTCTTTTTGGTCTTTTGCTATGTCAACTAAATAATTTTGAGCAGTTGAAATATTTCCTGCTGCTGATCCGTCAATTATTCTTCCCAAAAAGAGTCCAAAAATTGTATTCGAAAAAGCAAAAATAAGCCAACCAACAGCACTTGATGCTAGACTTATCAAAAGAACTGGCCTTCTTCCTTTTCTGTCAGAAATTGCCCCTAAAATTGGTGCACTAAAAAAAGAAAATAAAGCAAAAACTGCAAACAAAGAAGTGACTACTATCCCAGAGACATGAAAAGACTCAACGTAAAATGGTAAAATCGGAATAATAACCCCTAATCCAAGTACATCTAAAAACACAGTAAAAAGGATTATAATCTTTGGTGAAATTATAAATTTATTTTTCATTAGGATATTTTGTTATTCTTTCGTTTATTATTTCCATATTTTTTATGATTATATCATATATAACGATAAACTATTTTTTATCATAAATTATGATTTATTCAAATACACCTTTAGTACTTTTTAGGTTATAATAAAATTATGATTAAACACATTTTGCTTTTTAAATTTAAACAAGGAATAAGTGAGGAAGAAAAAAATAAAGGGATAGAAATGCTTAAAGCTTTAAAAAAAATCCCTGAAATTATAGAATGGGAGATAGGAGTGCAAAGAAAAAAGTCAGATAAATTTTATGATTTTGCCCAAGTGTCTTCCTTTGAAAGTGTTGAGGCCATAGAACGTTTCAGTAAAAATCCTGAACATGAAAAAGTTAGGGCATATCTAAAAGAAAGAGCAGATTGGGTGAAAGTTGATTATGATTTATTCTAATTTTCCCATTATCCCCCATCAAAAAGGTTCCCACATCGCACCAAATGCCCAGTCAGCGAATTTGTTATAATAAAAATATGGAAAGTAAATTAATTTGTGATGGTAAATTTGTTTTTGAAAACAAAACTATATGTCTTCCCATTTCCCTAGATATACCAAATGAATTAAACTTCGAAGGAAATGCTTTTGTGAAAAATATTTTTTTACATGTAAGTTTAGTTTGTATTGGAAAAATTATTGAAAAATATAATATTTCAATTTCTGATTTTGAAAATAAGATAATAAATGATTTTTGTGAATTTTCTAAAAATAATGAAATTAAAGAAGTAAAATATACTAATAATTTCAAACTTGCTTTAAAAAAAGACAAGAAAACTATTGTGGTAATGTGTGATGTTCTTAATCTAAATAAATTTTTTGAATTAATAAATAAGAAATACAATTTAAATATTGAATATCCAACTCTACACGTAACTTTATATACATTACCTGGCAAGTTAGGTATTTTTCTGGTTGATTCAAATGATATTAAACAATATACCAAAAACATTACGAACCCAATCAATAATGATATAATCTCTTTAAGAAAATCGGAATAGGATCAAAAAATAAAACAAAGGTAAATGCTGTTGTCGAATTATTGAAAGATTATCCAATGTTCCACAGTGCAGAAATTGAAGGAGTCGATGTAAAAATCGATGAATTTGGACATCCTAAAAGCTTAAAAGAAACAGTAGAGGGTGCCATCAGTCGTGCTAAACAAGCCTATGAAGGTCACGATTATGGTTTTGGAATTGAAGGTGGATTAATGGAAGTTCCCTATTCAAAATCAGGCTATATGGAAGTAGCTGTGTGTGCCATCTTTGATGGCACAGAAGTGCACCTAGGGCTTTCAGAAGCCTGTGAGTGGCCAAAAGAGGTCATAAAAGGGATATTAAACAAAGGGCTCGACGGAAGCCAAGCCATGAAAAAAGCTGGAATTACTGACCAAGATAAAATTGGTGAAAATAAAGGTTTTATCCACATAGTGACAAAAGGACGATTAGATAGAATTGGATACCACAAATCTGCCATAACCATGGCCCTCATTCACCT
This sequence comes from Minisyncoccota bacterium, assembly GCA_041664285.1. Classification (GTDB taxonomy): domain Bacteria; phylum Patescibacteriota; class Minisyncoccia; order Phycocordibacterales; family UBA9973; genus UBA9973. Next base: position 67,787 of record JBAYLA010000001.1, on the reverse strand, counting down.
AGAAAACCCTGAACATTATAATTAAAGAGTTAAGACAACAAGCAATTTTTGAGGTATGATTATAATATGAAAAAGTTCTCATCATTAGAAAATACTCCCCTTCTCACTCACGAGCCTTTAAGTAAAGAGGACATAATTAAACAAGTTATAGAATTACAAAAACAATGGGGTCACTATGTAACTGAGCAATCTCCAGAATTCATTCTTGAATTATATAAAAAAAAAATTCTCCGATTTGAAGTCGACAAAGAAGGAAAAATAATAGCTACCTTGTATATTCAACCATTAGCTCAGTCTATTTCTATAGATGATCCTGATCAAGTATTTCGTATTGGGGGATTCGCGATATCTTCTTCTCTTAATGGCAAGGAGGCCGCAAAAAAAATACTTCATCAGCTAGAAACAGAAGTTTTAGAAAAAAAATGGAATGTTATTGGTAAGACTGATAGTGATAACGAAGAGTTAATTAGATATTTAAAAAATAATGGCATGGAAGATCTTACTTATGAAGAATGCAAAAACAAATATCCAAGGTTTCTTGATCTTTACCTCAAGGCCTCTAAAAAGAGAGAGGAGGAATATTATAATCAAAAGTTTTTTGTTAAAACAACTCACTAAAATTTAAGCAATTCGACCTTGCATTGATATAAATTTTTATGTTAATTAATTTCTATATCAACGTATGCGATTTGTGGAAATTTTTCTTTTATTTTCTTCTCTATTTCATCTATATGATTCCCTACTAACCTTGGAATACGATCAGTCATTTTAAACATTAATTTAGTAAATTCACTAAAATCATTTTTTATTTCATCAAATTCTTCCTTTAAATCCCCATCTTCATAAATTTCTTCATAAAGAGGTGTGCCATTCCATTCAACAGTAGTATATATTCTGTATTTATTTATGTCTACGGCAACAGATTTAAATTCTGAAACATTTTCTACACAAGGATCTTTTAATAAAAATTTAATTACCTGTTCAGTAGTTTTTTTATCTAAAGATTTACCAATAATATATTGATGATTCTTCACAATTAAAATAACAGCTAAGAAACCTAAAATAAATCCAACAATTATTCCACCAATAGAATCATAAATATAATTCCCTGTAAAATGCATTAACAATTGAGCCCCCATGGCAACCATCACACCGAGAACAGCCGCGCTGTCTTCATAAACAACAGCTAAGGTAATTGGATCTGCCTCTAAAAAAATTTTTCTTGAAAAATTATTTTTACCTTTTAATTCTTTAAGAGCAATAAACAAAGTAATTCCTTCAATTACAAAAGCAATACATAAAACTAAAATATTAAGATAACTGAAATTATGAACACTATTATTATAATGAATTATTGAATCTACGGAGTGATAAACAGTAACCCCAGCACCAATAAAAAGAATGCCACAAGCTGAAATTAAAGACCAAAAAAATCTTTCAATACCGTAACCATAGCCACGAAGATTGTCGGCAGGCTTTTTTGATCTTTTTAAACCAATTAATAATAAAGATTGATTTAGGGTGTCAGCAAAACTGTGCACGCTTTCAACAAACATACTTGTTGAACCAGAGATAAGGGAAACTATTGTTTTTATAAAAGTTACAAAAATATTACCAAGAAGTGCTGCCACTACTGACTTTTTGCCTGTTGTTTGGTATGTCATTATTGATACTATAACACAAACAAGAATTTTTTTATTAATTTACTTTTTTTTATTTATACAAGCCTTGGTGAAGGCAGTAAAAAGAGGATGTGGAACAAGTGGACGAGACTTAAATTCTGGATGAAATTGAGTTCCTAAATAAAATGGATGAACATTTTTAGGTAATTCTGCTATCTCCATTAAAATTCCATCGGGAGATTTCCCTGAGAAAACTAATCCAGCTTTTTCCAATTCCGCAATATATTTTGTATTAACTTCATATCGATGACGGTGGCGTTCAGAAATTTTAGCTTGACCATAAGCACCCTTAGCAACACTTCCCTCTTTTAAATTGGCGGGATAAGCCCCTAAGCGCATACTCCCTCCGTAGTTTTTATTCTTTATTTTTTCAACTTGATCAGCCATTGTAGCAATAACTGGATCAGGAGTATTTAAATCAAATTCAGTAGAATTAGCTTGCTTTAAATTCAAAACATTCCTCGCATAAGCCAAAGTCATAATCTGCATACCTAAACAAAGCCCAAAATAAGGAATCTTGCGACGTCGAGCATAATCAGCAGCCAACATCATTCCTTCTGTCCCACGTTTACCAAAACCTCCTGGGACAATGATGCCATCCAGATCATCTAGTTCACTTAATTTAGATTTGTCCTTTTCATATTTTTCTGTATCAATCCACAAAATCTCTGGTTTATAATTTAAATTCCAAGCTGCATGGTTGATGGATTCAATAACAGAAATGTAAGTATCTTTACATGATTTTAAATTAAAATATTTTCCTACTATCCCAATCCGAACTTCTTTTTTAATTTTTTTAATTTTGGTAGCTAGGGCTGTCCAATCAGACAAATCTTTATGACGAGACGGCAAACCCATAGCCTTGAGTAAGACAGTACCAAAATTTTCTTTTTCAAAATTAACCGGCACATCGTAAATGGAATAAACATCCGGTGCAGATATTATTCTCTCAATCGGTAAACTACACACATTACTAATAGTTCTTTTGATGTCCGGCATTGCCGGCTGTTCGGCTCGACAAATCACGAAATCTGGATTTAAACCTACTGAATAAAGATCTGTAATAGCATGCTGAGTAGGTTTTGATTTTTGTTCACCCAAGAGAGTTGGTGTCAATAAATAACTTATCAAAACAATAAAAACATCTTTAGGATTTTTTGATTTCATCATTCTTGCCGCCTCAAGAAAAGGAAGAAGTTGATATTCCCCCACCGTGCCACCATATTCTATTATTGTAATTTTTGATTCATTCTTTTTCTGGCAAGCTTCGATGCGTCTAATTATTTCCTTTGGAATATCAGGATAAACTTCTACGTCTTCACCCTCGTATTCTAAATTTCGTTCTCGTTTTATAACCTCAGCATATACCTGTCCAGTAGTAATATAATTTTCACGTAAGCTAATTTGGTTTGTAAAACGCTCATAATTACCAAGATCTTGATCGGCCTCTACTCCATCTTCTCCAACAAAAACTTCCCCATGTTCAGCGGGACGAATGGTGCCCGCATCGATGTTCACATACATATCGGCTTTCATATTAGCCACTTTATAGCCACGAGATTGTAATATTTTTCCAGTAGAAGAAGCAATAATACCTTTGCCAACAGAAGACATAACACCCCCCACTACGAAAATATATTTTGTTTCTTTTTTTTGCATTACTTATTTATTTATTTAAATATTTTCTAACCGCCAAAAAGCTAGAAATGATACCTAAGCCTACCCCTGATAATAAAAGTATTATTAAAATTTGAAAGAAATTTGAAATATAATAATCATACATATTGATTCCTAGAAAATCAGTCATCTTGGCTCCAAACCAAGCCATCGCTGGCCAAAAAAGAATAACGGTAATTAGAGTTGCAATAAAACCATAAATTACACCTTCAATCATAAAAGGTCCCCGGACGTGCATTTTCGAAGCACCTACAAGACGCATGACACCGATTTCTTCTTTAGAAATAAAAATTGTTAATCGAATAGTATTAAAAGTAATAATAATAGAAAGAATTACAAAAAGTAGCGTTACTAGAAAACCTAGTTTTTGCGCTCCGGAGATAATTGAATTTAACTTATCAATAACAGATTTGTTTTGATAATAATTTACTTTGTCTATGATAGAAACAGATCCGATAACTAAGGCATCATCTGATTTCAAGAAATTCGCAATACTTTCATATTGAGAAACTTCTTTAGCTTTCACATTTAGGTATGCCCCGAGAGGGTTTGTCCCTATTTCATCCAAGGCTTGAATCGTCGGATAATCATTAGAATGGCGATCACGGAAAATTTTTAAAGCTTCATCTGCATTCGTATAAGACACAGTGGCCACTTCTGGTAATTTTTCCAAGGAAGATTTTAAAGATAAAATTTTGTCCTCTGACGCACTGGTAGTGAAATAAATAGCAACATCCACCTTGTCCTTAATTTGATTGAGAGAAAAATGTAAAACTGCTTGCAAAAGAATAATGATAGTAATAACACAGAGAGTAACTGTCACCACCAGAACAGCTGCCCAAGAAACAAGTCCACTTCTTTTAAAGTTTAAAAATCCACCTTTTATAATTCTTTTGAATGAAATGAATGCCATAAATAATTATCAGAGAATTATAACATACTATTTCTTATGTTTGGAATCCCTTATAATTTTCCCATTTTCCATCGTAATTACCCTTTTCCCAATAGATTCAACCACTCCACGATTATGTGTAGTTAAAATCACAGTTGTACCAAGATCATTTATTTTCTTTAAAATCTGAACTATTTCACTGGTGTTTACTGGGTCCAGATTCCCCGTTGGTTCATCCGCAATGATAAGTTCTGGCTGATTAATAATGGCCCGCGCTATGGCCAAACGTTGTTGCTCGCCCCCAGACATTTGATTTGGGAAATGACAAATTCTATGACTCAAGTCAACGAGCTCCAAAACATGCGGAACGTCGCTTGCTATCTCTTCCTCTGTTTTACCAACAGCTTCCATGGCAAAAGCGATATTTTCATAGGCAGTTTTATTAGAAAGTAATCTATAATCTTGAAAAACTATACCAATACGACGACGCAATTTGGTTAAATCTTTATTTTTTATTTCATTTACATTAATAGACTCAAAAAAAACTGTACCGAGGGATGGCATTTCTTCTGCTAAAATCATTTTTGTTAAAGTAGTTTTACCAGCACCAGAATGCCCAACCACAGAGACAAATTCTCCAGTCTCTATCGCAAAAGTAACATCATCTAGGGCCGTTGCGTCCTTATAGATTTTTGAAACATTATTGAAATAAATCACTCTCCCATTCTATCATAAATTCTTCTCAGCTTCAATAAAAATATCTAGCCCGCCATTTAAAACTGCATCGATATTAGATGTTTCTGCGTCCGTCCGGTGATCTTTGACCATTTTATAAGGGTGTAGAACATAAGAACGAATCTGATTCCCCCATTCTATTTCAGTATTTCTAGTTAATTTCAAACTTTCTTCCATACTTTCCTTGTCGGCTTCTGCTTTTTTAAAAATTTTAGCTAAAAGAATAGCCATGGCTCGTTCTCGATTTTGTTCTTGAGAACGTTCATTTGAAGCGTGCACAGCTATCCCAGTAGGAATATGCACCAAACGAACTGCTGTCTCCCTTTTGTTTACATTCTGCCCCCCAGGACCACCAGAGCGAGAATATTCTATCTTTAAATCAACTGCCGGTATAACAAAATCTTTTTCTTCAAGTTTAGAAAATTTAGGTAAAACTTCCACCATGGAAAAAGAGGTATGTCGTAATTTTTTTGCATCAAAGGGTGAAATTCGCACGAGGCGATGAACCCCAGACTCATTTTTTAATATTCCATAAGCATTTCTACCTTGTACTTCAAAAGAAACATTCCTATATCCATTATGTTCATTTTTATTTTCATGAATAAAAAAAACTTTCCAACCTTTTTTGTTTACATATTTTAGATACATAGACAAAAGCATCGCTGAAAAATCTTCGGCATCATCCCCCCCTGCTCCAGAAATTATTGTAATGACAGCACTCCCTTTGTCATATTTGCCTATGCCTTCTTTTTTTTCTTTCAGATTCGCTAATTCTTTTAAGATCACTTGAGCTTTATTTTTATCACTCCAAAAATCTGGAGCAATCATTTGCTCTTCTAAATTTTTTATTTGCTCATTAATACTCTTTGTTTCTTTATCCATGAGCCATCCCCGAGGATCGAACTCGGGACCCCGTCTTTACGAAAGACGTGCTCTACCAACTGAGCTAGGATGGCAAATCAAGTTTAACTACAGAACAAACTAGAGCCGTTGATCGGGATTGAACCGATGACCTCGTCATTACCAATGACGTGCTCTACCAACTGAGCTACAACGGCAAACTAAACGTAAACGACCTACCAAAACAGCCACAAGGGCATTTATTTATCTTAGTGTATTTTGACTTATTTTGCAAAATAAGTCATTATAAATAGATATATATATAAGGTCGGGTTAATAGTATTAATTTAAAAAAAATTATGATAAAAAAAATAAAATTAGTTGTTCCATTTTTAGCTCTTAGCTTATTTCTCTCTTCGGCAGTTGTTTTTGCTGAGGATACTACCACAAATACTAATATAGAAATAGGAACAATAGTATCTGCCAGAAAAGCATGTATTACAACTGCTAAAATTGCACGGGTGGCTACTGTGAAAACAGCATCCGATACAGCAAAGTCAGCTAGGATTGATGTAAAAACGACTAGAAATAATGCTCTCACTACCGCAAAAAAAACAAGAAATGCTGCTCTAGTTATTGCAAAAGCAAATACAGATAAAACAGTAAAAGCTGCGGCTGTAAAAGCTGCCAATGTTGCTTATGCTGCTGCGGTTAGGGCTGCAAATGTTACATATAAGGCATCTATCAAGAATATTGCCGCAACACAAGCTAATGCAGTTAAAACTGCTTGGAGTGATTACGCAACAGCTGTTAAAACTTGCCCTGCTAAATAAATAAAATTATTTTTATTTATTTATTGGTTTGCAATTTTCTGCTTGAGTTTTTTATTGAGCATGATAAATTGCTGTATAGTCAATCTCTTATTACTCCAATCCTCAAGTTTAATTTTATCTTTACTATCTCTAGGAATAAGATGGAAATGTGCATGAAAAACATATTGCATCGCTGCTCTACCATTATTAAGAAGTATATTATATCCTTCATGATCATTCTCTAGAACCGCACCAATTTTCTGTACTACCATCAGAAGTTCTTTTAAAATTTTAGGTGGAATTTCGTGAAAATAAATATATCTCTTTTTAGGGATTACTAAAATATGCCCATCTTCCTTCGAAGGAATACTAATAGACATAAAGGCTAAGGTATTCCGAGTTTCATAAAGTCTTATTATAGGAAACCCATTTCTGTGTTCTCTTTTCTTTAATCCTTTGGCAAAATCTTCAAAAAGATATACACGCTCATTAATATTTTTAACAAGTTTTGGAATACTATCGTGAATATATTGTATCGTTCTATCAATTTTTTTCTCAACTCCCCTTCGATTGGTGTGACAATCTTTCACTTCGTCTTGTATATCCCAAATAGAACTTTTCTCATCTTTAACTAATTCATTAAATAAAATTGCGTGTTGATAATTGAAATTATTTTTTAAAACATCAACTTGATCTTGGGCCATAGCAATTACAAGATCAAATTTCTTTAGTAATAACTTATTTAATTTATGATGAGCACGATGAAATATTTTAACACCAAGGGCATTAAGGTCGGCAATAGTTTCAGGATCAACCTTACTATGATTTTTTATCAATCCTGCTGAAAAAACATTCCATCCTTTTATATTATGTTTATCAAGATAATGCTTGAGGAGAAATTCTGCAGAAAAACTTCTAAAAGTATTTCCATTACAAACAAAAAGTACTTTACGGATAGTGGGTTTTGTTAATTTTTTTATTTTCATATTTTTATTATATCATTTCTTTCTCTAATCAGTCGGAAGAAAATATCCTTTATAAATTAAGGCTTAAAACTTAGCGAGGCTTGTGGATAAAGCTTGGATTGCGATTATTTTTTAGCAAACCCTTCTAAAGCTTTTAAAGCCTCAATAGGAATCATGTAAACAACAGTATTTGATTGATCAGAAGAAATGTCATTAATAGATTGGAGAGTTCTTAGATGAAGTGCTCCTGGCGATGCAGCAAGCACCCCTGCAGCTTTTGCTATGTTTTGAGAAGCAGCAAGTTCTCCTTCTGAATTTATAATTACCGCCCTCTTCTCTCTTTCGGCTTCTGCTTGTTTGCCAATAGTTCTCTCCATGTCAGGTGGCAAACTAACATCTTTCAATTCCACATTTTGGACCTTCAGACCCCAAGCATCTGTCTCTTTATCAACAATCTCCCTAATTCTGTCGGCAATTTTATCTCTACTAGAGAGTAATTCATCTAATGTTACTTCACCAACAATGTTTCGCATTGTTGTTTGGGCATATTGAGAAATTGCATATCTGAAATCTTCCACTTCAATAATAGATTTTGGAGCATCGCTAACTTTGTAATATATGACAGCGTTAACTTTTACAGAAACATTGTCTCTCGTTATTGCATTTTGATCTGGAACATCTACGGCCTTTACTCTGATATCTACTTTTTGGTAACTTTGAATAATCGGCAAAACAAGCCTCCATCCAGGTTCCATGATTCGAGTAAATTTACCAAAAGTAAATTTTATACCTTTTTCATATTGATTAATTTGACGAATACTTATAACGATAATAAATAATAAGATTAATAAAATTGTGTAAATCATGAAAATTAAAATTAAATAATAAGGCTAATTATAGCATAAAAAAACACAATGTTAATTGCAATTTTAAGTCTTATTTATTAGCTAAATTCTTGCGCGATCGACCGGACTTGAACCGGCAACCTCTTCCGTGACAGGGAAGCGCTCTAACCAGTTGAGCTACGACCGCATACTATATTTCCTTCTCTTTTGAAGGGTGTCGGCGACAGGGATCGAACCTGTGACCTGAGGCTTATGAGTCCTCCGCTCTACCGACTGAGCTACGCCGACATTATACATCAATTATACCGGCGAGGAGAGATGCAAAAGGCATGTCACCTGCCGACTTGCCCGCCTATGGCGGGAGTGTTGCGGGGTCACGAATCGAACGTGAGTCTTAAGGTTATGAGCCTTACGAGATGCCTCTTCTCTACCCCGCTATAAATATAATATAAACAAAGTATTTTCAAAGCACCCTTAAGGTTATTCGCGCTATTAATCCTTTTGGAGATGCCTCTTCTCTACCCCGCTATAAAAAAATGCCCTAACAGGCACCTTTTGATTTTACCCTAAATTACAAAAAAAGCAAACTAAAATTAAAAAAATACTTTATATAAAACCATATTCATGGAAAATCCTCTCATATAAAGCAATTACTCTTTTAGCTTCATGTTGTGAAAGTTCAAAAGCCAAGCCTTCATGCGCTATTCTATTCCTAACTGTATGAACTTCCCAGGCAATAGTCAGATTAGGAAAATTATCTTGATTAGCTAATTTTAATCTTTCACCCAAAGTTTCACCTCTAAAGCCTAATTGATCCATCAAATTCTCCAACATAGAATCCGCTTCAATAATAGCAAGCTTCCAATCACTTGCATGTTGAGAAAAAAGATAACTAAGAGTCTTGCTCCAACGTTCATTTTTTGAACCTCCGACTTCTTCGCGCAAATGTTTTTCATATTCAGCTTTATTGTGAGCATACTCCATTATTTCATGCTTTAAATGTTTTTTCTCTTTGGCTCTAATTTCAAGCAACCGAATAGCCGTATAAAAAATTATTATCAAAAAAAACATCGCCAAAAAGAAAAGAGCTGTTTTTGCAAGATTTGTTACTTGGTTACTAAAAATATAAGAGAAAAAATTGTGAAGATATGTTGCTCCTTGATTAAATAAATATATTGGATCAAAAAATTTAGAATCAAGGAAAGAGCCAGATAGTAAATTATTTTGATTAACTGTTTCCATATATAATGAATTATACCTTGTAGAGAAATTTTTTCAAAATTCTACTACAAGATTATATTAGACTCAAATTTCTTACCAATTTCAAAAAGTAAATCCTCTTGACCATGTGAGGCCATAAGCTGAACCCCAATTGGTAATTTTGTCCTTTCTATTTCTATAAAACCTGACGGTAAAGAAACGGCTGGCACGCCAACAATGTTTGCTGTACAAGTGAAAATATCAGCTAAATACATAGAAAGTGGATCACTTTTTTCTCCTATTTTCCAAGCCGGAATAGGAGAAGTCGGTGTTAAAATAAGATCAATCCCAGAGAATAATTCTTTAAACTCTTTTCTTAAGGATGTTCTAGCTTTTTGTGCCTTACCATAATAAGCATCATAATATCCAGCCGAAAGCACATAAGCTCCAAGTAAAACTCTTCTTCGAGTTTCTTTACCAAAACCTGCACCTTTGGTTAATAAATAATCTTCAAGCAAATTCTTACCATCTTTACGTAAACCATATCTTACACCATCAAAACGAGCTAAATTAGTTGAAACTTCAGCAAAATTAATGATGTAATATAAAGCTAAACAATTCGGTAATTTAATATCTTTAATTTTATAACCTAAATTCTCAAAACTTTTTACCACTTTTTCAAAGTTTTTCTTAATATCAGCATTAACTCCTTCTTGATTTATTAAATCCCAAGGTACCCCAATAATTAATTCTTCTTTAGGAGAAAGTTTTTTATAAAAGTTATCTGGAACACTAGTACTATCCAAAATATCCTGTCCTTTTATCACATCAAATATAATTTGAGCATCTTCCATAGTTTTAGTAATTGGCCCAATGACATCAAAAGATGACACTGCTGCTATGAGACCATAACGAGAAACTCCTCCATAAGTAGGTTTCATTCCAACTACTCCACAAAAAGCAGCTGGTAGGCGCACAGATCCCCCAGTATCTGATCCAAGAGCAGCCAACGCCATATTACTGGCTACGGCAACAGCCGAACCACCAGAAGTGCCTCCGGGCACTCTGTTGATGTCGTAAGGATTTTTTGTCACTCCATAGGCAGAATTTTCAGTCGAACTTCCTAGGGCAAATTCATCCATATTTGTTCTACCGAGAAATACAGCTCCTTGTTTCTTTAACTTAATTATTGCAGTAGCGTTATAAGAGGCAGTATAATTTTCTAAAATTTTTGATGCCGAAGAAACTTTTTTACCCTTGATTAAAATAACATCTTTAATAGCCAGAGGAATACCTAGGAGTGGATATGATTCCCCTTTAGTGATTCTATCATCTGCTTCTTTTGCTTGATCTAAAACATCATCATAAACTTCTAAATAAGCATTGAGTTCTTTGTTTTTCTTTTCAATCTCCGCTAAATAAACTTTCGCCAGATCTACCGCAGAAAAAACTTTTTTATCAAGAGCCACTCTTGCTTTAGCAATAGTGAGAGTATTTAAATTAATCATAAAATCTTTTTTACTTTTAAAAACCCATCATGTGCATCAGGAAATTGTTTCGCAATAATTTCCGAAGAAAAATCACGTTGTTCTATAATATCTTCACGCCAAATATTATGGACACCTTGTTCTTGTCCTACATCTTCAATTTTCATCTCCTCAATTTGCTTTACATATCCCAAAATATTATCCATGTCATGAAGTAAATCCTTTTTTTCATCTTCGGAAAGCTCAATTCTCGCGAGTTTCGCTAGGTTTTCTACATCTTTAATATCCATATAAAAAGTATACCCCAACACTTATTTTATTCAAAATTTAAACAAGTGTACGGGTATAGCAAAAATAAGTTTTTATATTTCTATTATTTCTACCCCACCAAGGCCTTGACTCTTTCTTCTACTGGTGGATGAGTGGCAAAGAAACCAATCATTTTCTTACCAAATTTTGAACGCTGATTTCCTTTGGGATCAGCTATATAAAGATGCGCAATAGCACTAGACTGATGAACCATCGGCTGACTATATTGGGAAATTTTACGCAGTGCATTCGCCAATCCTTCTGGATATCGAGTAAGTAATGCTCCAGAAGCATCAGCTAAAAATTCGCGTTTTCTAGAAATAGCTAATTGAATCAAAATTGCGATTAATGGTGCTAAAATAGATAAAACAATTCCAATAATCATAAAAATAGCATTACTTCCTCCTTCATTGTTTCTACTCTTTCCTAAATTACCAAAAAATAAATTTCGCGTAAAAATATCTGCAATGATAGAAATAAAACCTACAAGCACCACAACCACAGTAGAAAGCAACATATCTCTATTGCCAACATGGGAAAGTTCGTGTGCGATTACTCCCTCTAGTTCTGTTTTATCTAAAAGGCCAAGCAAGCCAGTAGTTACTGCCACCACTGCGTGTTCCTTGTTCCGTCCAGTAGCAAAAGCATTCGGTGCACTATCAGTAACAATATACACCTTGGGCATAGGAAGCCCTGCTGTAATGGCAAGATTCTCAACAGTAGTATATAAATTAAAGTTATCTTCTTTTTTTGCAATTTTAGCGCCAGCTAAAGTAAGAACAATTTTATCTGAAAACCAATAGGAAAAAATATTCATTAAAATACTAAAAATAACAAAAAAATACAGGATACTAGGATTGCCATAATAAAAACTAAAAAACCAACCAAAACCAATAACAACAATAAAAAATATTGACATCAATAGCCAAGTCTTCAACACATTATTCGATTGTTCTGTATAAAGGTTTGTCATGGATTTTTACTCCTTCTTGGTTAAATTAGAATTGCCTATTGGTTGATCTTCGACAACAAGATTGGGAAGAACAACACCCTGCATGGGAATTACAGTTCTAAATGCTTCACTTAAATCAGCCTCGCTCCACCCACCATGAGAAATTAATACCTGATTAATTTCTTCACGAGTTTTACCATGAGTAATTCCTATTCGTACGTATTCTAAAAGTTCTGGAGTAACCATAAATTTATTTTTTTATTGACTTCTTCTGTATTTCTTTCACTGGTAGTTGGCTTGGGTTAAACAAAGTAGATATTAAATCAGCAAAAGGAGTGCTCTCAGCTGGAGCAGTAATTGATACAGGCTGATTCCAGCCACTCATAATACCCACAATGCTTACTTTTACTTGTTCGTTTTTTGTGGGATCAAGTTGAATTCCAAAATTCAAAACAATTTTATGTAATAATTTATCGTTGCGACCAATCCATATTTCTCCTGTAAAATCTTTTAAATTATCTAATTCTTTATCAAAGGATGTTGGATCAAAAGCAGACAAAGAAGAGTCGTTTTTACCTACAGAGTTAATATAATCTTTTAATGACTGCAGATATGAACTAATTCCTTCTCGATCAAGGTCAAAAGTAAAATGATAGGACATTTCACCAGTAATTGTCTCCGGAGAAAACCTTTTTACTACTTTTATAAAACTAGCATCGCGAGTCATCTGGTATAAACGTTCTTCTTGTTCTGGTGTTATTTTATCAACAACACTTATGTCAATATTAGAAAATGAAGCAATCGGATTATCTACGGCTTGACCATTTGTTGACTTGAATGGAACCGAAAACCATTTATTTTCATATGAAGAAATCATCGGTAAAAATAAAGTTACAGCAGAAGGAACCTTAGTAAGGGCTCCATACAGAGTATCGTTTAACATCCGAAACTCAGCTGCTATAGAAACATCGCCTCCGTCGATAGAAAGAATCATTGAACTTTTTAGATTATTTTTATCAGAAATATCATAAGACCCTTTTGTGGTAAAAATAACTTTATTAGAAGAAAGACCTACAGGAAGCAAAGTTGCAGCACTTTTAACTTCTGAAAAATCAATACTAACAGTGGTGTCATAATTAGCACTATTAACAACCCTAGTTTTATCAATAGCCTCAGAAACAAGCTTTGGAAGCGACACGAAAACTCCCGAATAATACGCATATGCCCCTCCGCCAGCCATACAAAGTAAAATTAATATAATAATAACTATAAAAAATATTTTTTTACTTTTGATATGTGTTGTATTAGAAAAATTAGTTTGTATTTGTGTTAAATTTGGATTCACACAAGAAACTACAAGAGGAGTTGGAACAGATGTTGGTACAGAAACAGGCATGATAGCTCTAAAAGCTTCATTAACGTCGTCGTCTGTCCAGCCTTGAGATTTTAAATTAGAGGTAATTACTTCTCTTCCCACATTAAGAGATAGCTGTTGTTTAACATAACTTAATAATTGATCGTTAATCATAGATAAAAATTAAGTTTTTTAAAACTTCACTTCGACAGAATTCTGCGCAACATCATTGTCAGGAAGATCAAAAAATTCCATTTTAGAGAAATTAAATATAGGAGCGATAAGATTACCTGGAAAACTTTCAATAGAAATGTTCAAATCTCGAACATTAGTATTGTAGAATCTTCGAGCAGCCTGAATTTTATTTTCTGTATCTGAAAGTTCATTTTGAAGTGCTAAGAAATTCTGATTAGCTTTTAAATCTGGATAAGCTTCAGCAATAGCAAAAACAGATTTTAAGGCTCCAGTGAGCATATTCTCCGCTTGCCCTTTGTCCACCAAATTAGCAGGAGCCCCCATCGCAGCTGTTCGTGCTTTAGTGACATTCTCAAAAGCACTAGATTCGTGAGTGGCATATCCTTTAACTGTACTTACTAAATTTGGAATTAAATCATATCGACGCTTCAACTGCACTTCAATATCCGCCCAAGCTTCTTTTGCTCGGTTACGAAGAGAAACAAAACGATTAAAAACAAAGATTAATAGTAAAACTAGAACTCCTAAAATTATTAAAAGATACATCATATTTGTATTGTAACACTTATTTCCAACCTGCAACAGTTATGCTTTAGTATTGCGAGCAGGTTTCTTCTGCCACTCTTCTACTAAGACCAGCAATGGTGAAGCTAAGAAAATTGAAGAATATGTTCCAAAAAACATTCCAGCTGTAAGCATAAGAGCAAAATATCTAGTAGATACGGGACCAAAGAAGAATAATGCCAGCAACACCAAAATAACAGTCAACGAAGTACAAATAGATCGGACATATGATTGCTCTAAGCTTTTACCAACTATTTCACCAAAATTTACTTTAGCTATAGTGTTTTGATTTCTTAGGTTTTCTCTGATTCGATCAAAAATAACTATCGTATCTGAAACAGAAAGACCTAAGATAGTAAGAACTGCTACCACAAAAAGAGTATCCAACTCTGCTCCATAATAATGGGAAAGTATAACAAATAATCCAATAGGTATCACTACATCATGTAAAAGTGAAACTATTGCAATGAGACCATATCTCCAAGAAGAAACTGGTTTAGAAACTTTTCTAAAAGCAAAAGCAATAAAGCAAATAATAGCCAAAGAAATTAAAATAATTGCCAAAATTGCTTTTCTAGTAAGTTCTTGGCCAACTGTTGGCCCAACAGAATTGAAACTCATTTCTGTAAGAGGATTAGTACTGTTCTGCGAAAGTGTTTGCAATAAAGTGGTATGTTCTTGATCGCTCAAATCACGAGTTTTTACAATATAACCTAAATCCCCTGTTGGCTGAAGAACAACAGAACCAAAACCAAGAGCGATTAAAGACTTATCTAAAGTATCTTGAGCGGGACGCTCTGTTTTATAAACAACTTCCGTCAATGCTCCACCTTTAAAATCAATACCAACATTAAATCCAAATACAATCATAGAAAGTAACGAAAAAGCGACCAGTGCTACTGATATACCGATAAATATTTTTTTGTATTTTATTATAAACATAGTTTGATTGAAAATTTTTTAAATTATAAAATTATTTAGCAAGACCAGAATTAAATAAAAATCGAGCAACTTTTCCCTCTCCAATAAAACTAAACACTCCTAAGAAAATTCTAGTAATGGTAATAGCACTAAACATTGATATAATCACTCCCATTCCAAGTGTCAAAGCAAAGCCTTTTATTAAAGATGTGCCAAACCAAAAAAGAATAATGGCAGTAATAAAATTAGAAATATTTGAATCTCGAATAGAAAACCAAGCCCGAGAAAAACCTGCAGAAATTGAATCATGAATAGTCTGACCAGAACGCAATTCTTCTTTAATACGTTCAAAAATAAGTACGTTAGCATCAACAGCTATTCCTATAGAAATTATAAACCCTGCAATACCAGCCGCCGTTAAGGTAACAGGCATTAATTTAAAAAGTGCCAATATGATAGAAATAAAAATACAAAGAGAAAGAGAAGCTATTAATCCAGGTAAACGGTATAAAAGAATAAGGAAAATAACCACCAATAAAAATCCAATAAGAGCAGCTTTAACTCCAGCATTTACTGCACTATCCCCTAAGATAGCACCAATTGTTTGAGTAGAAAGAAGAGTAATAGGCACAGGCAGAGCTCCAGAATTAAGTCTACCGACTAATAACTTTGCTTCAGTGGGGGTAAAACTTCCAGAAATAACGGCTTGACCATTAGGAATTTCTTCTCGAACAACTGGAGTAGAAATAGGAGCACCGTCCAGATAAATCGCTACCATTTTCCCAACATTATTTTTAGTAATCTCTGCAAAGAGTTTCGTCCCCGCATCATTAAATTGTAAACTTACTTTTGGTTCACGAGTACTTGTGTCAAATTCTAAAATTGCTTTTTGTAAATATCTTCCAGTTAATTCTGTAGAAACAAACTGAGAGCTCATATCTAAAGTAACCTTGCCATCTTTGTCGACTGTTGCATTTTGAGGAGTCCCAGTAGGCGCTTCAGTTTTAAATTCAAGCAGTGGAGTTTGTCCGATCATCTCTATTGCTTGTTTAACATCAGTCACCCCAGGAAGATCAACGATTAACCGCTCTCCTGTTGATCCAGAAACCAATCCGCCATGTTGCACTTGCACAACTGGCTCAGAAACTCCAAAAAGATTTACACGTCTTTCAATAACATCACGAAGTGCGTTCATTGAATCCCCAACTTGACCAGCTGGAACTGCTGAAATATCCGCTTTGTATATTAAATGAGTACCACCTGAGAGATCAAGCCCAAGACGAAAAGGATGATTTTTAAGAAATGAATATGTAGTAGAAAAATTTTTATTTAATCGAGGCTCAGACTTAAAAACAAAAAGGGCTATTCCCCCACCTAAAACAAGTATTATTAAAGCTAAAACTATTTTCTTCCACATAAAGATAAGAATATTCTATACCCCCACACTTAAAAAGTCAACAAAAACAAGCTTATATTGAAAATAAAAAATTAAGTGTGGGGGTATACATTAATTTTTTCTTTTTATAAATTCTGTAAAAAATGGTATTAAAGACAAAAATATTATTGCAGCCGTAATAGGTAATATATATTGATCAATATTTTTAATAGAATTTCCTAAAAAATATCCACTAAAGATAATGATAAATGTCCATAGAAAGCCACCTAAGACATTATAAAAGATGAAATTTTTATAATGCATCTTCCCAACACCAGCCAAGATCGGAGCGAATGTCCTAACAATGGGAACAAAACGTGCCAGCACTATTGTTTTCTTACCATATTTGTCATAAAATTTGGCAGTTTTATCTAAATTATTTTTATTGAAAAAAAATGAATCTGGTTTAGAAAAAATTCTTGGACCTAATTTCTTACCTGTCCAGTATCCAATACTGTCCCCTAACACCGCACAAATGAATGATCCAACAAATAAATAAAATATATTAAAATAGCCTGCTGAAGCTAAAAGTCCAGCACTAAATAAAAGAGAGTCACCAGGGAAAAAGAAACCAAAAAAAAGACCCGACTCAGCAAAGACGACAAAAAAAATACCCAACAATCCCAAACTTTCTATCAAAGATAAAATCATTTAGAATTACGGAAAAAATTAATAAAATATACTAATAGAAAACCAAGGATAAATCCGCCAAAAATATCAGCTGGAAAATGTACTCCAGAGACAATACGCGAGAGACCAATAATTAAAACAAAAAACATAAAAATATAACCGGCTTTTTTATGTAGGAAAAAAATTGAAAAAGCTAATGCGGAAAAAAACATAGCATGTTCAGAAGGAAAAGAAAAGGTAGTTTTCATAAAAAGAGGATGGATATCCGGTAATGTTAAAAACGGTCTTGATACGTGAAATAAATTTTTTAAAATCACAGCCACAACCCAAGCCGAAACGCCAGAAAATACAATAAAAAATATTTCTTTCTTTTTCTCCATTAAAACCTGAAAAGGCTCTTCTGCTTTTAAAACTTCATGATGAAAAAGCAAAAAAAGTCCTATTAGAATAACTACAATATATGGGAAGTAAACAGCGAAAAAGATTATCAAACTATCAAAAATTTTTGACTGATGGGCTAGATTATAAAAAAATAAAAAGATTTGATTATTCATTTGATTTTACAAGAGACTTCGCTACGATTAATACATTATTAAGGAGCATTGCGACTGTGACCGGCCCTACCCCTCCAGGCACAGGTGAAACATAGCCCGCTACCTCCGAAACAGAATCTAAGTCAATATCTCCCACAATACCAGCCCCTGACTCAGAAGTTCCTGCATCAATTAAAATTGCACCTTTCTTTATCATATTACCATTTATCAACTTCCCTTTCCCTGTAGCAGAAATAATAACATCAGCCTCTTTAAATCTTTTTATTCTTTCATTTTCTTCAGTTTTTCTATCAATGACAAATGTTTCTAAATTCCTTGCATTTAATAATTTCTTAACTGGACGACCCACAAGTTCACCCTTGCCAATTATTATTATTTTTTTATCTTTCAAATCTAAATTTAAAGAATCAAGCATTTGCATACAAGCAAGAGCTGTCGGAAAAATAATAGTAAAGTCTCCATTATAAAACTTTTCACTAGCAACACTTCCAAGACAATCCACGTCCAGTTTGGAATCTATTGAGTCTAATATACGCCTTTGATCTAAAGATGCAGGTAATGGGAGTTGAATAATAATTCCACACATATTTTCTACTTTATTTAAAATCTTTATTTCTTTAACTAAATCTTCTGTAGTAATATCCGAGGGAAAAGATGCGCTTTGAAATTTAATACCCACCGACTCTGACATACGTGCTTTCATGCGTACGTATTGAGCTGACACAGGATCCTCCCCCACTAATACATCACAAAAAACCGGCTTAAAAGAAAGATTGGCTATTTCTTTTTTCACTTTAGCTAAAATTTCGTCTCTTATTTTTTTTCCATCAATTATTTTCATAATTTTATTTAATTTATATGTCCACAATTTCGCTCAGGATTATACACCCAAAAACTCATTCTTCATATCGTCTGGATGAACAGATCTAGAATATTTACGCATACCCATTAAAATACCCAATCCAGCAAATTCGGTTAACAAATGTGAACCACCATAACTCATAAACGGAAGAGGAATACCAGTGACCGGCAAGAGCCCTAGATTCATCCCAATATTTACGAACACATGACTCATAAAAAAGATAGCAATGCCCATCCCAAAAAGTATTTCAAAATTAGATGCACCTAAAGATGCAAAATAAAGAATTCTCCCAATAACTAGGATATAGAAAAGTAAAATCAAAGATGACCCAACAAAACCCCATTCTTCAGCATAAGCAGCAAAAATAAAATCAGATTGAGGAACTGGTAAAAATTTCAATCTTGATTGTGTCCCAAAGCCCAAACCCTTGCCTGTCACTTGCCCAGAACCTACAGCAATAGTTGACTGAAATACGTTGTATCCAGTTTTATGAATATCTGTTAAAGGATTTATAAAATTATAAATACGAGCTTTTTGATATGGCGCAAAAACAAAAAACCAAAGAGAGGCAAAAATCAAAAGTCCAGTTGTAAACACGACCAATAAATGAGTCTTAGAAATTCCAGAAACAAACACCATAGCGAGCCAAATTAAAAATATAATCATCGCTGAACCAAAATCTGGTTGAAGTAAAACTAAAACTAATGGTACTAAAGCATAAAGTCCAGAAATAAAAATATGTTTAAAATCTCTAATTTCCACATGCCGACGAGAAAAATATTTTGCTAAAACAAGAACTAAAACCAATTTCATCACATCAACTGGCTGAAAAAAAAATAAACCAAAATCAAACCAACTTTTTACTCCATGCGTGATTTGTCCTAAAACAATAAGTGCCAATAAAATAAAAGATACAAAAAGAAATAAAAATACTAATACGTCAGTGCGTTTTAAAAAACGAAAATCAATAAAAGAAAAAATAAAAAAAACAATAAAAGAAATAGCGACCCAAATAATTTGCTTATTAAAGAAATCACCTGCATTTTCAAGCGGAGTAAAAGACTTCATGGTCACAAGACCAGCAGCTATTATTGGAATAATAAAAATAACCAACATCCAATCTATTCTTTTAAAAGCTTTTTCCGCCATCCCAGTACTAAAATTTTAACTAATAATCTTTATCTTTATACCCCGTAATCAAAAATTTAATACGGGACAGGTATTTATTTATTGTAATTTAACAGAGAAAATATTATATATCGGAATTATTTCTTTAACGACAACTTTGCCTGGTAATGGCTCCGGCCAAGTGAAATTAATATCAACATCTTGTAGTGGATTAAGCTGATCTAAGAAAGTACGACTAGTAGAAATAGCATTTCCTTCTCCGTTATAAAGAATCGCAACTATGTTTACATTTGGGATAGTAAAGAGTGAATTATTTTTTATAGAAGCAGAAAGTTTAGGAGAGATATCCTCATCTGCTAATTGTATATTGGAAATTAAAACTTTTAATTGATTAATTTTCTCTTGTGATACTTGCTGCCATTGCGGTACTTTATCGGTGAATTCAAAATCTACATAAACAGGAATAGAATTACCAATATCTATCCCCGGCTCAAAAATGGCAAAATTGCCTCCAGGAGGAACAAAGGTGCTTCCATCACGTTTGCCTATATAAATATTATTTGCATCATGAAACGTAAATCTATAATTTATATTTTCAATTACAGCGTTTCTGTTGTGATTAACTAAATAAGCAAGAGCATTATAACGTCCAGGGACAACCTTAAAAGAGCGTGACCAAAGAATAGAAATTGTGTCCATTTGATTCAAGCAAGCATTTAAACAGGATCCTCCACAATCTATCCCTGTTTCTGTACCATTCTGTTTGCCATCCGAGCAATTCGGCGCCATGTTGAGCTTAGGATAAAGTATTAAAAATCCAACAATAGAAAAAAACAAAATAAGAACCAATACATAAAAAATTTGTCGTCTTAAAGCCCAAGAAGTAATTGCCATAAAGATATAATAACATGATTGATTTTCTTGAGCAAAGCAATCAAAAACAGGCCTAAAAAAGTGATAGCCCGAACCATTTGTAAAGATAAATGGATTCGGGCTAAAGCTGATAAATTTACCAGGGCTTAAACTTCAAGCCCCGCCTTTCTTGATCCTTAAGATAGTTTCACCTATCTCGTTAACGAGTTCTTGATACCACTGCGCTCTCGCTAGATATCGTAAAGCTCTCGCCCAACGAATCTGTAAAAACTGGGTAATGTTCTCGTCGAGTTTCAAAATGGCCCCTAGCACTATTGCCATTAAACCCCAACAACACCAAGTTCCCAACGAGGACATTGTCTGTGCTGGAACTCTTTCCAACACAATGATTATAAATGCGATAACAAAAAATAAAATAAAAATAAAAATTTTTCTTTTTTTCATTTTCAATCTCCTTGTTTTGAAATAACAATTAAAGGATAAACCCTTTTTATTGAGAATAAACTCTCAACCTCTCTTCATTCTCGTATATTATATCACACAAAGTATAGAAAAGTCAAGTGCAAAATATGTAGTATTTACCGCTTTAAAAACACTAAAACAATCATTTTAGTTAAGATTTATGTTTGGATTTAGTCTTTCGAGGGTTCTTTTTCTTTCTTCTTTTAAAGAAGCTATAATTTCTTCTGCTGTTATAGTAGGATTAGCTTCTATCTTTTTTAGTACATCTGCTTCTAAAAAAGAAAAAGGACGTGCTCTAATATCTTTAATCTTTTGAAGATTAACCTCATCTAAAATAAATTTCATTTGGTCTGGTGGAATTGTTGGTTGTTTTGATCGATTTATCCCTTCTATGTTCATATTTACGTTCATAAAATTTATTGTTTATTGATAATAAACACATTATAACATCTTTAAAAAAGATGTCTCGTCTAGCACTTTTACGCCTAATTTTTGAGCAGTTTTAAGTTTGGAACCCGGATCAACTCCAGCCACAACATAAGAAGTATTTTTTGACACCGAACCAACTACTTTTCCCCCTAGGGCAAGAATACGCTCTTTGGCTATTTCACGAGACATAGTAGAAAGTGTACCAGTTAAAACAAAATTAAGCCCAGCAAATTTGCCTGCTTTTATCTTTGGTGCTTTTTCCACCACTACCCCGTTTTCTTGCAGTTTTTTTATAAAATTTAAATTATTCTTATCGTTAAAAAAACTGCTAACACTTTTCGACACAGCTGGACCAATATTTTCTATACTATCTATTTCTGCAAGATTTTGCTTAGTTGAAGATACTAAATTTTCCAAAGTACCAAAATGCGTAGCTAAATCTCGCGCTGTCTCCTCCCCTACGTGCAATATTCCTAGTGTCCATAGAAATTTTGAAAATGGTATTTTCTTTTTCTTTTTTATCTCGTTTATTATATTTTCCGCTGATTTTTCTCCAAAACGCTCTAAGGGTGCAATGTCTTCCTTGGTAAGAGTAAAAATGTCAGCTGCATCAGTTATTAATCCTTCGTCTTTAAATCTTCTTAAAATTTTAGGACCTAATTCATAAATTTCAAAAACAGAAACAAAGTGCTCTAAATATCTCTCGTTTTTCGCTGGACATTTTAGATTCACACAATAAAAAGCAACAGAGGACTGCGCAGAATCGACAACTTTCTTTTCTACCCTTCCTCCGCAAGCCGGACAAACCTCGGGCATTTTAAACTTTTTTTCTTTCCCTGTACGCATCCGAGTCAACACTTCCACTACTTTCGGAATTACATCCCCCGCTTTCTCTATCACCACAGTATCCCCTATCCGTAAATCTAAGCGTTCTATTTGGTCCATATTATGAAGAGTTGCCTTAGCCACCCTAGACCCTGCCACCAGCGTCGGCTCAAAAAGTGCAAGCGGAGTCAAGACTCCAGTGCGCCCAACATTAATTTTTATATCTTTGACGATAGTTGTCGCTTTTTCGGCTGGATATTTAAAAGCAACCATATATCGCGGAGCCTTACCAACAATACCTAAAATTTCCTGTAATTTTAAATCATTCACAGATACGACAACACCATCAGTACCATAAGGGAAATTAGGCCTTATCTTTTCGAATTTTTTTATAAACGCAATTACTTCTTTTAGATCTTTACAAACAGCTTCGTGTTTATCGACATTAAATCCTAAATCTTCTAAAATCTCATGTTTAGCAGAATGCAATGGAAAAAAATCGTCATCATAAGATTCCCACCTTGCTATGTCGTAAGCCATAAAATCTAATTTTCTTTCTGCTGCTAACTTCGGATCCAACTGTCGCAAACTTCCTGCGGCTGCATTTCTACTATTAGCGAACGGGGGGTTGTTTTCTTCTTCGTTTTTTTTATTTAAAAAAATTAAAGTATGTTTAGACATTAAAACCTCCCCTCTAACTTCCAACAACTTAATTGTACTAGTGGGTAATTTTGTCCCTTTTTGCAAATTAAATTCTAGTTGTAATGGAATAGATTTAATAGTTTTAAGATTTTGAGTTATATCTTCACCAATAAGTCCATCTCCTCGAGTTGCCCCTCGCACAAATTTCCCGTTTTTATAAATAAGTGATACGGCTAGCCCATCAAATTTAACTTCACAAAAATACTCAAATTTTGTATTGGCTGACAAAAGTTTTTTAATTCTATTTTCCCAATCATAAAGTTCTTCATCTGAAAAAACATCATTTAGAGAAAGCATGCGAATTCCATGTTTCACTTTTTCAAACTTATCAAGGGGTTTCCCTGCTACTCTATTTTCATTAGAATTAATATCCTCAAACTCTGGATACTTTTTCAAAAGCTCTCTGAGCTCACGCGACAAAGAATCATAGACATCATCAGTCACATTGGGTGCATTTTCTATATGATAAGCATTCCTTAAGCGTGCTATTTCTGCACGTAATTTTTGTACCCGCCTAGAGATGACGTCGTTGGCCCTTTTTTGAATTTCTTTCTTTTTCATTTATTTTCATTATAAAACAAAAAAACCACCTTGCCTATAAGTGGTTTTTTTTGTTTTTATTTTATTGTTACGGAGTTAGATATCTAATTATTACAATACCCGAACCACCAGAACCGCCAGCTGAAGATTGTAAACCACCACCACCACCATTTCCAGTATTAGCAACGGCATTTCCACCACCATGAGAACCACCGGCAGCATAAGTTATTGATGATCCTGATATACTATTAACCGTTCCATTGCCCCCTATTCCGTTTTCAGATCCTCCAACAGAAGCCGACCCTCCACCTCCGCCACTATGACTTCCACAACCAGAAGATGCGCATTGTTTAGAAGAACCTCCTGCGTTTCCTTGTCCAGCAGAAGCAGCCCCTCCCGTGCGTGACCCCCCCCATGCTCCTGCACCCCCACCAGAACCACCACTCTTTCCAGCTTCTGTTTGTTTTCCTGCACCACCTCCAGTAGATGTAATTGTACTAAAAGCAGAATCTCCGCCGTTTCCCACAGTATTTCCGGCTGGATTACCTGCCGGACCAGCGCTACCACCAGTACCAACCTTAACCTGATATTCTTGTGGGTCTATAGGAAAATTAGTCTGATATCTATATCCCCCTGCACCGCCAGAACCCATACAATGTTCCCAACTTGCTCCATCTCCAGCTCCACCACCACCTCCTCCAACAACCAAAACATCAACAGTGCCACTACCACTATTAACAATGAATTTTTTTACAGGTGTAGCCGAAGTAAACGTATGAATCTTATATCCACCAGAAACCTGAACTGGAGATGTTGCGCCACTAGAATCAGCATAGGTTATTGTTCCGCCACTAGCAGTAATAAGAGGAATTGGTGGTGCTGTTTCCACACAATCTTCTCCACTTCCGCTTATTGTGTAGCCTGAATCGCACATTGCTTCACATACATTTGGAAGGGTAGGCAAAGTACAGGAAGGAACCAAAGAAGGAGGGGTTAGTATATCGTTATCCAAATCATACTCGCAAAACGTTGCATGAGCAGGTAAATTAGAACAAGTAAAAGAAGAAGAACCACTATAATTAATTTTTAACTCTCTTTCAACTCGTCCTGCGCTTATTAAACTACAATCACTAATGTTATATCCCTTTGAAGTAATAGAAAATAGCGAAGTATGTTTATCGACAGTTACTTGAGCACAACTTTGTCCTCCAATACCTAATCCATTCATATTAAAATTCCAAATCGGGGACATTATATCTTTATTTACAGTAATAGAACTACTTTTGTTACAAGTTATTGATAAGGGGGAAGTAGGATTGGTAGGATCGAAGGCGCTGGTGGCAGATTTGTCATTAAAAAGTGCACATTCGTAACCTGTGTCAGCGGCATAAAAAGCATTATTACTATCTTTAACAGAAGTACTAAATTTAATTTCGTTAAAAGCAATATTAGTTAGACCTAAGGTTATTGATAAAATAATCGCTGAAATAGTAACTGCAAAAAGTAATACGAACCCCGAACTAGAAGACTTGCGTTTTAGGCATTGAATAAATTCTCTTTTTAAAATATTAAATTTTCTTATTATATTTATCATGCTATTCTTCTGTCCAATTATATAAATTTTCTGAAAAAATTATATGTTTATCGCCAGAACCCTGCGTCCAACTAACATCTGAAGTAATTTTTATTTCATCTGGCCCAAAAGTTGTATCAACACTTATGGTTCTTGTAAAATTAGGAAATGTTGAACCATCAGGAGGATAAAAAGAAGAATCGGACGAAGGGGGCAAAAGAGCCTTAAAGGTTGTCCAACCAGTTCCATCCACCGAAGAAATTATTGCAGTATCTCTCAAATTTCTAACATATTCAATTCCTTCTTGCGCTAAATATGAAGCTGCTATTTTCTGTTTAGCATAATTAATGTCGGAAATAGATGACGCCAAAATTGACATTAACCCTAAAATTGACATAGTAAAAATTGAAATAGCTACAAGTGTTTCTACTAATGTAAACCCTTTATTTAATTTATTATTTTTCTTCATCATAAATTACATATCCATAATTCTTTGAGACACGGAAGTTTGTAAATAAAAAGGAGTACTGACACCTTGAGGAGTAGTTATTGTCCCAACCAACTTGATGGTAATAAAAGGTTGTTTCCCATCACCTGGCTCAGCCCCTGTTACTACAAAACCGGACGCTGCATCAATGTTTATTTCATCGGGAGTTAATTGAATATAATTACTAGAATCATCATAAGGACTTTTGGTTGTTTTAAAAATTCTATTGTTACTTATGTAATAAACCCATTGATCAAGAGGGTCAGAAATCCTGCCAGTTCCAGATTCAAATGCAATTCCCCCACAATTATGAAAATTATTGGGCGTACTAACATCAGATGGAAGAGGACTCCCCCCAACAATACAAACAAAATTATATCCTGTTCTTATATTTCTAGACATATCTTCCATAGCAAAGTTTAAGTTATCTAGAATGGAACGCATATCTTGTGATTTTTTTTGAAGTGAATTGGCACTCAGTAACGCTCCAAGGCCTGTTGTTATAACAATTAAAAAAAGAGCAACAGCTATCATCGTCTCAATGAGAGTGTATCCCCTCATTTCGACCAGGGCCTTTCGGCCTTTATTATTCTTATTAATTATTTTTTTAAAAAATAATTTCATTTTTTTACAACTTTATAACTACTTAATCTATCTGTACTCTACCTGAAGGATATAATTTTATAAAAGCTTGTAATCCTTTAGGCGATTCAATAGTAATTTTAACATAACTAGAACCAGAGAAGTCATAAGGTGGATTGCTAGTAAAATGAGCTCCTGAATCCGGTCGCATAAAAGCTGTAGCAATAGAGGTAATCGATTGTTTGGGTAGAGTGTTGCAATCAGCGTCGTCGCATTTTTCAATGTTAGCTATAAAATTATTTTTAGTGATAATAATTTTATCTAAACATTCCATTACTGTGCAATTTGGAGTAGTGCCAAAATATTCGTAATTATTATCAAGATCTACAAAATAAACAAATTTTTTATTGAAAGCTATATCATCAGCATCAAGAGCTGTAGGGTCTGTAGTTAAATTGAAATAAACTCCATAACCTGGTGTCCAAGTATCTAAATAAGTAACATTAGGCAAAACACCATTTAGAGATGATCTTTGCGCTTCAACAAATTTCAATGCGATATCATTGGCCATACTTTTTATATCAACCTTGTCTTGAAAAGCTCCATAATTAAAAATAGAAACAGAAGATAAAACAGCAAAAATACCAAGAACAACAATAAGCTCCACATAAGTCATTCCTCTGTTTTTTTTACTTTTAATTAATTTTTTCATTAAAAAAGATACCAACCAAAAAGAAATACTAATGATGTACCCAAAACCAAATATGGAGCAAAGGGAATTTCACTTTTCAACCCATATTTTTTATTAGAAAAAATAATTAATAAAAGACCGACAATAGCTCCGATCCAAAAAGCTAATACAAGAGCAGAAAACATAAGACGAAGGCCAAGAAAATATCCTAACCCAATTGCCAATTTTGCATCCCCTAGCCCCATCCATTTTCCAGAAGATACTAACCAAAGAAAAGCAAAAGGAATGGCGATAATTGGACCAGACAAAAATTCTAAGAGGGTAGGAAAATAAAATACAGAGAAAATAATAGAAAAATCTATCTGCGTAAGAAATAAACCCGCAAAAGCTAAAATACCAAAAACAAGAGACAGAATATCTGGAATTATTTTATGTTTTAAATCATAAACAGCAATTATCAAGAGAAGAGAAAAAATGGTAGCATAATATATATAATTAAAAGTAAAAAGAAGTGTATTTAAAAAAAATATATTTTGGAATTTTAAAAACAAAAGAGCAAAAATCAAACCAGTGATAAGCTCTACCAATGGATACTGAAGTGAAATTTTAGTTTTACAATTTTTACATCTTCCTCTTAACCCCAAAAAACTAAAAACGGGTATAAGCTCTAGCCAAGTAAGTTTATTCTGACAAGACATACATCCGCTCCTCCCGCCAAAAGATCTCTGGGTATTCAACCGAAAAATAACAACATTCAAAAAACTTCCAATAACCAGACCAAAAATAAAGAAAATTGAAGTAATAATAAATATCATAATTCTTTAAAAATTATCTGCAAAAAGAAATATTAATAGAATCGGCAATTGTTTGACCGTTGGCCCATGTATACGACTTACTGACTCCTCCACTATCTACACACCATGAATCTGGTAATAGACCAGTTGTCCCAGCAACATTTGTAGCACCATCACTAGTCTTTAGTTGTACAGCAACAGCCCAAACATTATTTGAATTATAGCAAACACTTGCACCACCACCTCTTTTAACTGCTTCAGCTATAGCGTCAGCTATCGTTTTATCTTTTTGAAACATATTGGTAGAAGTTGATAGATAAGTAGGACAAGGAACAGTAATAGCAAGAGCAGAACCAAAAGAAAAATTATTGTTGGCATAAAAAATCTCAGACGCACCTTTTATTGTATTTAAGTTAGATTTAACAGCTCCATCACCACCTTTTGCACGAGATGAACTAACTGAAACGAACACTACAGCAGTTAAAATACCAATGATAGCTACAACAATTAAAAGTTCTATCAATGTGAAACCTTTTATATTCCTCTTAACTAAATTTCCTTTAAAATCTTTCATAAAATAATAAACAATAAATAATAAAAGGACCTTTTTATATAACTTATTATATCATTATCAAAATACAAAAACCACCCTGAGAAAATTCCTAAAGGGTGGTTTTTTAAAAAACTTCTTCGTCTTTTTATCTTAAGGACACAATACAGGACCAGTGAGACTTATCGCACTAAATTGAGCAGTTGTTATACCAACAGATTTACCGGTTGAATCAACACACCAAGCTGTTGATGTACCATCAGTTGATTTAAGACCAGCCGCTGCAGCCCAAACGGTTGCACTGTTAATACACGTATTGCCCGCCCCAACAGCAGAGGTGGCACCTCCTCCAGCAGAATCCGCAGCCGCAAGAGAAGAAGCAACAGCTGCACAAACTCCTGCATATGTACTACCAGTATCATAAGATAATTCTGCTGCTGCCCGAATGCCAGACATGTTCGCCTTAACTGCTGCATTAGCACCTTTTGCACGTGCAGTGTTCAGCGACGCAAGCACAACTGACGCTAAAATACCAATGATGGCTACAACCACCAGTAATTCAATTAATGTAAAACCTTTCTTTAAATTCTTCATAATAAAAATTATTTAATAATAATAACTAACAAACCTCGACTCATTTTTAATATACATATTATATCATATCAATAATAATATATATGCAATTAAGTTATCCACACCCATTTTAACTTATACTTCCTGCCATATTATAAATTGGCATCAACACAGAAACGAGCAATATTCCTACTCCTAATCCCAAAACTACAATCATAATAGGCTCTATTAAACCAACCAATGTATCAACAGCATCATCTACTTCGCGTCTATAAAAATCAGTTAGAGTTTTCAAAATATTTCCAAGAGAACCCGTTTCTTCACCTACTTGTATCATCTGTATCAAAATATTAGGTACTTTGTCGTCATGCTTTCCAAATGCCGCCGAGAGAGATAATCCTGATTTCACTCCATCTGCCACATCTACCAAAATATCTTTATAGATCAAAGACCCAACAACTTCCGAGGTAATGTCTATTGCCCGAACAATAGGAATTCCAGAACTAAGCATAACACTTAAGTTATCTGTTATTCTAGAAAAATAAAGCTTTTTATATAAATTACCAACACCTGGTACGGAAAGTTTTAATTCATCAAGATATGCTTTCCCTTTTACAGTAAGAGATAATCTCCAAACCCAAATTCCTAAAAATATAAAAAAGATCAAAGCAAAAAAACCATAATGAACAAATAAATTTGAAACTCCAATTACTAATTTAGTAAAAAAGGGAGCTTCTTGATTAGAATCTAAAATAATTGCTGCAAGCTTTGGAATAACAACCACAAACATCAATGTCATCACGACAAAAAAAGTAAGGACAACAAAAGCTGGGTAAATAAGTGCATTTTTAGTTTTAGAAGTAATGGAGTATTGACGATCTAAATAATCTGCCAAATGTAAAAAGGTTTGATTAAGTTTACCTGTTTCTTCACCTACCTTTACCATATTTACATAAAAATCTGAAAATACATCTGGGTGATGAGAAAGAGCTCCAGAAATAGAAACTCCTGCTTGAAGATCATCACTAATCTGAGCAAGTTTACGCCCAAGAAGTTTGTTTTCTGTATTGGTAGCCAACATAGTAAAAGCTTTCAGGGCAGAAACTTGTGCTTCGAATAAAGTTGCAATCTGACGAGAAAGAATCACTACGTCTTTCGTCTTTACTCTTTCAAAAAAAGAAATTTTCAAAAATGACTTAGTTTCTCCTTCTTCTACAATAGAAATAACAACCAATCCTCGTCTCTGAAGTCCACTAATTGCCATATCACGATTGGGTGCATCAATTTCTCCTTCTTTATTTACACCAGTATCATTTATTGCTTTATATTTAAATAACATAAACTAAATAAGGCGTTCAAGCCCTTTTGGGTTAAGTGAGTACTCTTGAGCATTCTCAATAGAAATTTCTCCAGTCCTCACAAGCTCCATTAATGAGTGGTTTAAATCAATCATCCCAGATTCCGTTCCTGTTTCAATAACAACGTCTATCTCATGTGTACGTTTTTCACGAATTAAATTAGCCACCGCATTATTATTTAAAAGAAGTTCATAAGCTGGAATAAGTCCGCCCGTAATTCTAGGAACAAGCCTTTGGGAAAAAATACCAAGCAAAGAAGCTGCAAGCTGGGCACGAATTTGATCTTGTTGATTTCCTGGAAAAGAATCTATAATTCTATCGATAGTCTGAGAAGCATTGTTAGTATGAAGAGTTGACAACACAAGGTGCCCCGTCTCGGCTGCAGTTACCGCAGTTGCGATAGTTTCTGGAGTACGCATCTCGCCAACCATAATTACATTCACATCTTCACGAAAAACTTCTTTCAAAGCCACGTGAAAATCTTTAGTGTCAATACCTACTTCACGTTGATTAATTATAGATTTATTAGCCACATAAACATGCTCAATTGGATCTTCAATAGTTACTATATGACGCGCTTGTTCATTGTTTATTAAATCAACCATAGCCGATAAAGTAGTTGATTTCCCTTGCCCAACAGGACCCACCACTAGAAAAAAACCTTGTTTTTTACGAGCAAGGTCCGCTAAAATGGGAGGTAAGCGTAATTGCTCCAATGTTTGAACCTTAGGGACTAATCGAAAAACTATATTAACTAAACCTTTTTGGAAGAAAGCATTACCACGAAGTCGAGCTTCTCCACGAAAATCATAAGAAAAATCAGCTTCTTGATTTTCTTTAAATTTTTCAATTTTTTCTTTTTCTAAAATTTCACCCAAAAAAATCCATAAATCTTCTTGAGTTAAAACTGGATACTTAGCTAAAAATATAAGTTCTCCGGCTACTCGAATAGCTGGTCTGCGTCCGGCTCCCAAATGTAAATCTGAACCATTTTCATGGATAAGATTTAAAATAAAATTTTCAAGTTCGTTTTTATAATCCATGGTTTTTTTCCAAAATCTTTATTACCTCTTCAATAACTTCTGCTGGAGTAAAATTGGCTTTCACAATATACCCTGCTACCCCTAGTTTATTACCTTTATCTATGTCTTGTTGTTCACTTTTGTTAGATAAAATTATTTTTACACAATTTGGACATAACTTTTGTGTATTTATTTGTGTTAAAACTTCAAAACCATCCATCTCGGGCATAATTATGTCAACCAAAAGGACATCAGGAGATAGCCCGTCTTTAAGTTTTTCTAATGCATGAATTCCACCACTTGCTGTGTAAACTTCAAAATTATTCTGGCTAAATTTAAGCGCATACATGTCCAAAAGAAAACTATCATCATCGGTTATTAAAATTTTTCTTTTTTTGTTTTCCATAATGTTTTAATTATACCATAAAATATAATGCAACTCTATCCATACGCCTTTTGTTCTAACAAAACAAAAGGCGTATGGATCTATTCATTGTTATTACTAAAATTATACACTTCAGTGAAAGGAATTATGCCTTGAAGAGATTTAAGCATTGCGTCTTCTCTCATCATTAACATTCCTTTACTACGAGCTAATTTATAAATGGCTGCCTCGGTAGGACTTTTCAAGATTACCTCTTGCATTTCCTTGTCAATTTTGAACATTTCAAAAACAGCAATACGTCCCCTTGTACCAGAAGGACATTCAGGGGATGGCACTGTATCGTACATTTTATCACCAATATTTGGTTTGAATTCATCTGGTAAATCTTTTATCTGTTCTTCTATTTGCTTTTTAACACTTTCGCTTATAGGCATCTCTTTGCGTGAAGTTGGGTAAGTCATTCGAGCCAAACGTTGAGCAATAGAAACAATCAAGGTCGGAGCAATTAAATACGGATCAACTCCCATGTCAACTAAACGAGGAACTGCACCAATGGCACTATTGGTATGAAGAGTCGAAAGCACCAAATGTCCAGTTAGAGCGGCTTGAATTGCAAGTTGAGCTGTTTCTTTATCGCGGATCTCGCCAACCATAATAATGTCAGGATCTTGACGAAGAATTGAACGAAGCCCTGATGCAAATGTATAACCAATCTCTGGCATCATTTGTGATTGATTAATCTCTGGCATATGATACTCCACTGGATCTTCCAAGGATACAATATTACTTTTTTCTTTATCAAGTGCATTCATCATTGAATACAGAGTGGTCGATTTTCCAGACCCCGTCGGACCAGTAATTAAAATAAGTCCATATGGTTTCTCAATTGCTTCTTTTATTATCTTTAAATTTATTTCTGATAAACCCAATTGGTCTAATGGCTTCACTCCTTTTTCAGAATCTAAAATACGCATAACAACTTTTTCACCATAATATGCTGGCATGGTAGAAACACGAAAATCAATTTTACGACCATCAACATTTGTACTAAAAGACCCGTCCTGAGGCTTACGTTTCTCATCCAGTCTTAATTTAGAAAGAATTTTTATACGAGCAACAACCCCACTATAAACATTCGGCGGTAATACTATCGTAGTATGAAGAATTCCATCAATTCGAAAACGTACTTTAACTTTTTCGCCTGTATATTCAATATGTATATCTGAAGCATTTCCTTCTATTGCATTACTTAAGATAACCGCTACAATTTTTATAACTGGAGCATCCTCTACAATCTTTGTTTCAGTATCTCCTTTTATATTTTTAATCTCTTTATTTAAATTCTCTTCATTTAAAAGTTTGTTCTCATCTGTTTCCTCTTGATTTAACTCATCCAAAGCTTTTTCAACTTGACTTCCTAGCCCTTTATAACTTTGCATAATACTCTCATAGTCACTTTTAGAAATAAGAAAGATTTTAAAAGGAACACCAAGCTTGGTAGAAATAAATTGTAACGCGTCCATCGCCTGAATATTTTCTGGATCTATCATTCCAACTTCTAATACCCCATCTCTTAATTTAATTGGTACAAAGTGATAATGTGCAGCTGAATCTTCTGAAATATATTTCAATACTTCAAAAGAGATTTCTGCTGAACTTACACTTTTTACTGGTATATTTAAATATTCTCCTTTCATTTCAAGAATTATTTTTTCTGGAATACCTAAATCAAGGAGTGTTTTTTCCACATCTCCCTCGTGTTCTTTTTGGGCACGACTCTTGATTTCACCTATTTGGCTTTCATTGATTAAGCCTTTTTTAGATAATTCTTCTAAAAAACTCATCCCGTTAGAAGCAGGTCACGGTTAGTATGCCGTAACCATGCTTTGTTATATTATTAAATTTCATATTTTTTATATACATATTTTTTATCAAAACTGTGACTGCGGCTTAACGGAATCATCCTGGAGTTTAGTCGGGAGTGGAAGGATTAAGTGTAGTGGATTTAGTAGATGTGGTTATGTCTGGTGGTGTAGTTTGTGTAGTTGACACAACAGCATCATTTCCAAATTGAGCAAATGGATTTGGTCTACCTTCAGTACCATCTGGGGTAAGTACAATACTAGAATCATGCAAACTATTAAAAGCTCCGTCAGAGAAAATAGCGTCATCTAATTTTATATTTTGAATATTAGAAAATATTGAAAGAAAATCTTTTGCAATTAAAGAATTTGTATTTTTAATACTTGCTTCATTGGTGGAACCGTCCATGTTTGGTAAGGTAACACCTGTTCCTGATGAAACTAAATTAGCCTCTGGTGGAGATGATTTTGGAAAAAAAACATAGATTAAAATAAAAGCTATAGCGATTATTGAAAATATAATGATGTTTTTAATTTTAGGCATTTTAATTTTTTAACCAATAAGTTTTAATTTTAAAATTATATTTATAAACTTCGGTAGAATTTACTTTTGGATTATTGTCAATATTCCCGGTATTAGATGAAAATACAATTGATGAAATATCTACAATTCTAAGATTACTCTCAAGATCTTTGGTAAAATTAATAAAATTATCGTAAGTTCCTGCTGTGGAAAATTCCAAATCAAAAATTCCATAATCTTTAGGTGTTGCAACCGCCCCACCTTGGACAACATTTTCTTTAGTGGTATCTGCCCGAATTGCGTTATATTTTACATCTTTCAAAACCATTCCATAAGGTAATGCTATTTGTCCTATCTCTAAAATTAAACGAACATTATCAACATTTTCAGGTAAAAGTTTTTGTAATTTTGTTAAATTATCAGGATCAATTGCATTATATTGGGCAGTTAATTTATCACGTTTGTTTTCAAACATTTTAGAATTATCAAGCGCACCATTGTATGATGCCACGTTTAAATTTAATTCCGAAATTTCATTATAGATAGGATTGGTAAAAAGAAAAAACAGAGCAACAGCGATTCCTATCAAAAAAAGGGGCATTATAAATCTCATCATAAATTTAACTTTGAGCCATTAATGTTTGTTTATAATTAATAAAACTTGGATTAACTGAAAAATCTAAATCAAAAATAACATTACCACTATTGTCCAACACTAAATTAGAAAAAACAGGATCAAGTAAATTTTTATTTTTAGTAAATAAATCAGATTGCAAAGCAACAGAACGATAGCCAATCGCAACTCCAGACATTTTTATGTTTATTAAAGTCTTATTATCTTTATCGGTGCTTAAATCATAACTAAATTTAGTAAAACGAACACTTTTCATAGTAATTTGTTCCAGAGCCTTAAAAATTGGAACGACTGTGGTATGTTGAGTTAAAATTTCATTTGAAGCACGCAAGCGCTTATCTAACTTTTGAAGCTCAGTTATTTTTGAAGGCTCAAAACGATTTTTAGCTAAATTTAAAGTACTGTCCAGTTTAGTAATCTTTTTTTCTACTATTCCTTTATAAAAATAGAGTCCACCAGTGGCAACCAATATAGTAACTAAAACAAAAATAGATATGATAAGAAAAAAATTAACAGGACGAGCATAAGTAGTACTCTCTTCTTTGAGCATCGGTTTTTTAGGTATAAATGACGTTTGAAAATTTTGTTCCATTGTCTTTATTCTATTATATCGCACTTACTGTAATTTGCGCAATGCTAAACCTAAGGCAACTGCAAATTCAGGACCAATCGTCAAAAGAACTTTTTCTAAAAATGCTGGCGCACCAATCTTAGAAAAAGGATGACCAATTTCTATTTCGGCTTGAAAATCATTTACAGCCACTTCTTTTAACCCTTTTAAAAGAGACCCGCCACCCGTAAATATGATTTTATTAATAGTTTGATTATTTTTCTTTTCATATCCTAATAATACATTATTCGTTTCAGAAAAAATATAATCAACATGAACTTTAATAATATCAGCTAAACTTTTTTCTAATGGATTTCCAAAAAGACCAAATTCTTTTTTCATTTTTTCTGCTTCAGAAAAAGAAATAGAAAGAGATTTAGAAATAGAATTAGATATATCAGCCCCTCCTCTTTCTATGGTGTGATAACTCTTAACCATGCCAAATTCAACCACCGAAAGCTTAGTGCACGACGCACCAAAATCAATCAACAAAACTGGAGAAAGCTCATGTTCAAAATTTGCTCGAATAGAAGAAAAAATTTCAATTTCAAAAAAGGAAGCTGAAAGATTACACCCTGAAACAATTGAACGATATCTAGCTACTGCATCATTTTGGGTTGTGACAACTAAAACATTTATTTTTTCTTCTTCTTTTACTGGAACATCTTCAGTGTTCATTTCTTCAAAAGAAGCTTCTTTTTTAGGTATGATAAAATAATCAATTGAAACTTCAGTGATAGGAACTGGAATATATTTACGAGCTTCAATGGGGACAATGGTAGCCATTTTCTCTGCTTCTATTTTAGCAGGAAGCTCAATGGTAAAAATTAAACTTGATTGAACTGGAATAGAAAAAGCCAAAGAGTCACTAGTGGCGTCAGATTGCTTAAGAACTTCTTTTAAGGCTAATATAATTTTTTCAACAGGCAGACTAGTGACCCGTCCAGCCTCAAGGTCAGCATACGGACCAAGCGCTATTACACCATAAGTTTCAAGTACGGCTCTATTGCCCTTTTTTTTTATTTCAACTATCTTAATTGAGCTCGAACCAATATCAACACCGATGGCGGAATCTTTCGACCCCCCTACAAATTTACTAAAACCTGAAATAAGATTTTTTAATGGATTGTCCATTTATGCTAATATTGTATCATAAATGAGATTTTTAAACACCATATTAGACATAGTTTTCCCTATAAAATGCATGTTATGTGGTAAAACTGGAGTGGACTTATGTTTAGATTGTTTAAAAGAAGCACCGGGGGCAGAACGTGAAAGTATAAAATGGGTTTTTCCTCTATATGATTATCGTCATCCAACTATTAAAAAATCATTATGGCTTCTAAAGTATAAAGGTAAAAAAAGATTAGCAAATATTTTCGCAGAAATTATTTATGATAAAATTTTAGAAGAACTTTCAGAATTGAGTATTTTGGAAAATTTTGTAAAGCCAATTTTAATCCCTATTCCCCTATCCTCTAAAAGATATCGTGAGCGAGGATATAATCAAGCAGAATTGATTTGTAAAGAATTAATAAAAATAAACCATTTACGCCATGGCGTAAATATGCAATTAGAAAATAATATTTTAATTAAAATAAAAGAAACTGAACATCAAGCCCGTATTAAAAATCGAAATATTAGATTAAAAAATCTAATAGGCTCATTTGCGGTAAAAAATAAAGAAAAAAATTTAAACTTAATAAAAAATAGAAATATAATTTTAATAGATGACATCACCACCACTGGCGCCACTCTAAACGAAGCAAGGAAAATTTTAAAGCAAGCTGGCGCAAGAAAAATCATAGCGTTCACTGTGGCGCATTAGAATTTCACAAAAAAGGCAAAATGAAAGCCCTAACGAAGCAGCTTCCACCTGCTACGTTAGGGCTTTGAAATTGATATTAATTCAGGCATAGCGTTCCATGTCAAATATGCAAAAAAGACTGCAGATGTGGCAAAGACCATAATAAGAATATACGATTTTTTCTCTTTTTGTTGTATCTCCTTGATCGTACTATACCCAAAGAAGAAAACTAAAAACGACAAAATTACCATACTGGCTTGGGGTCCTGGTGACATTGTATCCTCCTTTATCTTCCCTTCTATCTCGGATGAATAGGGGTGTTTTTAATCATAGTAAGATAAGAACCGATATCTCTATAATTACGTTGGTCTAACCTATGAGTCTTCGCATCATAGACAACCAACCCAGCCCACAGAGCAATTAGAAAAATTGTCGCCAATTTTTCTAAGCAT
The DNA here is from genome assembly GCA_041664285.1 of Minisyncoccota bacterium. GTDB lineage: Bacteria > Patescibacteriota > Minisyncoccia > Phycocordibacterales > UBA9973 > UBA9973. The sequence continues at coordinate 30,014 of JBAYLA010000001.1, read as the reverse complement.
GTCCCACTTGTAAAAATTACTGGGAGTAAGGTTCCCCCCATGTAACATATTAGTGGGGCAATTACTAGGTGATGATACCGATCACCCCACTGCTTAGGACGATCAAGTGCCAGCCATATCATCCCAAGTAATAAACCCAGGCAGACGGCAATTTGATGATACTCCCAACCCCTTACCCACCACGGCAGAGGAGCACCACGCTGAAGTATGCCAGCGGCCATTAAGGGAATAACTAATATTCCGCCATCACCCAAGACGGCTGAATATGAAGTGTTATAAAATAACCCCTCGAATATATCGCGAAGGATAAATAACACTCCCATTGTCAAAAAATAAAGTAAAATTGCTGTTGCCCAGATGGGCAACACTGTCAAAATGTAGTAACTTCCGTAAAGTTCCATTTGTCATTTCCTCTCTTTCTTTTTTTTATTTTGTTTTTGGGGTGGCGCAAGATACGCTACCTGACTTTTTCAGTATATAGTATAACAGAAAATATGCTATTCGTCAATACCAAATAAAACCTAAAAATACTCTATAATTGTCCTTAATGAGTGTAATTCAATTATTGCTAACATATAAATATCTCATTTTAATTCCTCTTTCTATTGTCGAAGGCCCGATAGTGAGTGTAATTGCTGGATTTTTGACGACCTTAAATATTTTCAATCCCCTTTTGGTCTTTTTAGTAATGGTGGCTGGAGATATCGTTGGAGATGCAATATTTTATTTTATTGGATATAAAGGAAAAAAATTGTTTAAATATTTTAATATACGTGAAGAAAAAATAGAAAAAGCAAAAATATATTTTCAAGAAAACCATAAAAAAGCAATTGCTGCATCAAAAATAATGTGGGGAATAGGAACAGCCGGACTCATTGCTGCTGGAGCATTACATATATCATATAAAAAATATTTTAAAACATGTGCTTTGTATTCTCTGGCTCAGTCTTTTGTTATGATTATGCTGGGTATATTCTTTGGACAAGCATATATAATTATAGGAAAATATTTTGATTATTATGCAGCAGGAATAAGTATTTTAGTTATGGCTACTGTATTATTTTTTATTTTTATTAAAAAATACAAACAAAACAGAAAAGAAATATGAAAGAAAAATCTGAAAATAAAATAAGGAACAAATTAAACATAGCGATGATTTGTGATCCAATTGGCAGTAATAAATCTGGCGTAGTTGTTTCTACGGTACGATTTTCAAAGTTATTAAAAGAACGGGGACATAATGTTATTTTCGTTGGAGCACGTGGCAAAGAACATAAAAATAAAAGTCATTACGATGGGATTAAAATGCACGGTTATCGAGGCTTCCCTGTCCCAAAGAGTGGGGGATGGTATTTTGCTCTTCCAGCCGTCAAAGAATTAAAAAAAGTTTTTAAAGAAGAAAAGATTGATGTCGTGCATGTGGTCTTGCCAATGGGATGCGGAGTAGCAGCAACCTTGGCAGCCAAATCTTTAAATATCAAAGTGGTTATAGCTTCTCACTCTCAACCAGAAAATTTATTTATGGATATGCCAAAAATAATCCAACCTACTCTTGGTAAAATTTGGAACAAATACCTTGTTTGGTTTTATCGAAAAGCAGATTTAATTATTTACCCAGCAGAATTTGGCCGAAATCTGTTGCATCATTTGATAGGAAAAGAAAAACCATCAACTATTATTTCAAATGGAATCAATATTGAAAGATATAAAATAAAAGAAGTTAGCGATTTTCATAGTCGATTCAATATTCCAAAAGATACTATAAATATAGTATATGTCGGAAGACTTTATCCAGAAAAATCCATTGATACACTCATCAAAGCAATCCCGCATATTATTAAAGAAAATCCAAACATACACGTAATGCTAGCTGGTGCTGGACATGTTAGGCCTAAATTAGAAAAATTAGTAAACAATTTAAAAATTAATAAACACGTTACCTTTTTAGGATTGGTAAGTGATGAAGATAAAATCTTGGCTTATAATGCAGGTGACATATTTATTTCACCATCCTTTGCAGAGCTAGAAGGAATGACAGTTTTAGAAGCAATGGCTTGTGGTAAACCAATCATCGTTCCGGATGCACAGATGAATGCTGCAAAATTTTTTATAGACAATAATGGATTTTTATTTGAAACTGAAAATCATAAAGATTTAGCAGAAAAAACGTTGAGATTAATTAATGATCCAGATTTAAGAAAAAAGCAAGGTAAGGTTAGTTTAGAAAAAAGTAAAAATTATGCTATAAATAAAAGTGTAGATTTATTAGAAGAAACTTATTATCAAATATTAGAAAAATAACTTACAGTGTGATGCAAGAACATATTTTTGAAAATAGAATATATTATCGAACTAATGAATATAAAACAGATAGAATAACTCTAGTATTTGTACATGGGGTTTCTGGTTCTTCTTCCGCTTGGCTTCCATATGAAAAAATATTTGAAAAAAAATATAATGTCGTAACTGTTGATATAAGAGGACATGGTATGTCAAAAAAGTTTCCGAATTATTCTGATTATGAAATTAAAAATTTTGCCGAAGACCTTCATGATTTAATCATGTATTTAAAGATTCCGAAATTCGTTCTGATTAGTAACTCTTTTGCCGGACTAATTGCGCTCGAATATATAAAATTATGGAGAGAGACAGTGTCTGCTAATGTCTTTACTTCTCCAGAGATATATCTACACGAAGGATTTTTAGCAAAAATTATGAGATTCTCCCTCGCAATATTTACAGGCATTATCAGTTTATTACCTTTTAATCCAAAACCTCGTGGCCATGTTGATTACAGAAAACATATAAATTCAACTGATTGGAGTATTAGCAGAAATTTAGCTGACATTAAAAACACCGGACTTCATGCACATTTTTACACCCTCAAACAATCTCTTGATGCTAACCAGGAATATGATTTAGAAAAAATAAACGTTCCTACCCTCGTCATGCATGGAGAAAAAGATTCAATGGTTCCAATTAAAAATTCAATGAAAATGTCTAGGGAAATAACTAATTCAGAATTTATCAGTATCCCCAATGTTGACCACAATACTGCTCATAATGCGGTCCTTGAAATGTCGCAAGCTATAGAGTCTTTTGTAGAAAAAAACAAGACAAAACTGTTGTTTTCTTAAAAATTATTTACTTGCTATCCCCACACTTATTTTAAATTTTGAATTAAAATAAGTGTTGGGGTATACTAAATACATGCAAAGTTATAAAACTCATTTCACTGATAAAAACTTCCTTATCTCTTTTTTAGGTGGTTTAGTATTACTATCAATAAGTCTAGTCGTCCAATTTTTAGTAAGTGGTTATGTTGCAAGTGTAAGTAGTGAACCTGTCACCGATGTAATACTTAGCAATACACGAGTTTATGATGTGGGTGGAATTTTTGTCTGGGGATCTATAGTTTTAGTTATTATTGGTCTTTTGGTTGTATTTAAACGACCAAACTATCTGCCGTTTGTAGCGAAAAGTATTGCTACTTTTACCTTAATAAGGTCACTCTTTGTAAGCCTTACTCATATCAGTCCATTCCCTACCCGTGCATTAATAGATTCAGCTTTTTTCAGTGGTGAGGTATTTCGTGGTATTTTCACCGGTAATGATCTTTTCTTTTCTGGGCATACAGGTGTGCCTTTTCTCTTAGCTTTAATTTTTTGGGAAAATAAAACCCTGAGAATAGTTTTTCTTTCATTCTCTGTTATGTTTGCAACAGTAGTACTCCTTGGACATTTGCACTATTCAATAGATGTTCTATCGGCTTACTTTATTACCTTCACTATTTTTCATATTTGCCGAACATTATTTAAAAAAGATTGGAAATTATTCTTAAAAAATGAAACACTGTAAAGATTGTGAACCAGCCCAAGAAAGTCATTTGATGGCATATACATCAGTAGTTTTTGATTTGATAGACGAACCATTTTTTAATTTAATGGAACGTCTTTTTAAAAATACTGCCGAAACAATTTCTGATAAAATAACTTTGCCTTTTTTTAATCTAATGGTTTTTCTAAAATTAGGATATTTTTCCCTTCAGCCTGATAAAAAAGACACCTGGAGAACGAAATGTTTCTGGGACGAAGCAATTCGACGCGGAATAAAAATGCGTGAATTTCACTTGGGTCCAATCCGAGATGGTTTCGTGGCTGAATACAAAGGAAAAACAATAATTTTTGACGGACTCCCTAGGCCCGGTTTCCAAGAATCAGAAGCTTTGAAATGGATGGACAACAAGGGCACAATGAAAGAAAAATTCTTGACGGAAGGTTTGCCAGTAGCAAAAGGTGGTGTTGCCTTTACTAAAAATAAAGCGTTAAAAATTTTCAATAGCGTTACTAAGCCCGTCATCACTAAACCAAATTTAGGTTCTCGAAGTCGGCATACAATGATTCACATAAATACTAAAGAAGATTTATTAATTGGTTTTAAAAAAGCAAAAAAACTCTCTCCCCTGGTTGTTGTTGAAGAAGAATTGAACGGATATCTCTTTCGTGGAACATTAATTGGTGGCAAATTAGTTGGAGTAGTAAAACGAGATCAACCACAAGCTGAAGGTAATGGAATACAAACAGTTGAACAATTACTAGAGATAGAAAACAAAAGGCTAGAGCGTAATGGTCCAATTTTCCACAAAATAATTATAGATAAAGAGGCTGAAAAAGAATTAAAAAGACAGAATATAAAATTAGATGAAGTGATAGAGAAAGGTAAAGTGGTAACATTTTCTCAGAAAACAAGTCGGGGCTGTGGAGGTACAACTACTGAAGTCACCGACATTGTGCATCCTGATAATATAGAAATGTTAGAACATATTGCTAAATTTTTAGCTGATCCACTTATTGGAGTAGACTTTATAATCGAAGACATCACAAAATCATGGAAAGAAGAACAACATTGTGGAATAATAGAATGCAATAGTTTGCCATTTATAGATTTACATCATTATCCACTTTTTGGTAAACCCAATAACGTCGCTGGAAAACTTTGGGATTTAGTTTTACCAGAATCAAAAATCAATTAATATTATTTTAACGTAATTTCAGATTTTGGATCAAAAGCATTTGGATCCATTTCAAGATGTGAAATATATTTTCCTTGAACCACAAAATCTCCCAAGAATTTCAAAAAGTCTTCCGTCTTATCCACCTCTCCTTTTTCTTCAATATGCTCTAAGGGATGAGCTTCAGGGGTCAATTCAAAATGACCACAAATTTCTCCATCTTTGTAAACTCGCAAATGATATTGATCTTGAAAATCAGTTAATTTTCTCCAACTTAGAACTTGGTCTTCATCTATCCAGGCGATAAAATGATTGCCAAAACCCCATTTCTCATTTAAATGACGTTTAAGTCCTTCTAAGGTTTTATGAGGAGCAAGCCAGCCAAGATGATATCGCTGTCTCCCCTTTTTATGCCAAATAATTCCAATCTTTAAAAGAAATTGTCTAGCTGGCAAAAAGAAACTATAAATAAAATGCCAAATTTTCTGTTTTACTTTATCTTCTCCTGTCATAAAAATACTATAACATAATTCGTGCGGAGCCGGGCGGATTCGAACCGCCGAGGGGTTTTGAAGCCCCTGCCTCTTTAGCAAAGAGGTACGTTAGACCACTCTGACACGGCTCCGTTACATATTAAAATAACTTAATTACTCTAACATATTGGTACTATTTTTTCATTTTTTCTATGTTATACTCTCTTTAAGTTTAGGAGAGATGGGTGAGTGGCTTAAACCAACAGTTTACTAAACTGTCGTCCCCTTAAAAGGACCGAGGGTTCGAATCCCTCTCTCTCCGCAAATTATTTTTACAACACCTCCGGTTCGTCGGGAGTTCTTTTCACTGGATGTTGTCCAAATTCTCCACGCATAGTAGAAACTACTTTACCCTGATAGGATGGTTTTACTTGTGATGCTTGTCTTACGTCTAGTGACGCCTGAATAACTGGCATTGATATATTTTCTCGTATCCCAGCTTCCACTGTCCATGCTCCTTCCCCAGTACTGGAAGCCTTGCCAGATATTTCATTTAAATCTTTGCCATATTTTTTATATCCATCATTCATCCAAGACACTAAACTAGAAGTAATCACGCTTCCATGCGAATATACGTCTGTAATTTTTATAAGATCTAAGTTAAATTCTTTTGAATGCCTCATGAGGTCGAAACCTTCCGCAATAGCTTGCATCATCCCGTATTCAATTCCATTGTGCACCATTTTCACAAAATGACCTGCCCCAGACGAACCCATATGTCCCCAACCATTTGGTAAACATGTATCTTTAAAAAATCCACTCTCTTCAAATCGGTCATATAATTCTTTCTTGCCGCCCACCATCATACAAGCACCGTTCAATGCTCCACCAGGGCCGCCAGAGACTCCAATATCTAAAAATTCAATCCCTTTATCGTTTAATTCTTTCGCTCTGCGCATTGATTCTTGGTATGGAGAATTTCCGCCGTCGATAACAAGATCCCCTTTTTGGAGCATTGGTACTAGTTCATTTATAACTTCATCCACCGTTTGGTGTGGAACCATCAGCCACACAGTACGAGGCGAGGAAAGCTTAGAAATAACTTCTTTCATACTTTGTGTCCCTATCCCCCCTTTTTCTACTACCTCTTGAACGCTTTCTGAGCTTCTGTTATAAGCAATAATATTCCACCCCGCATTGAGCAAGCGAAAAACCATATTTTTACCCATTTTCCCCAACCCAATATATCCTATTTCTTTTTTCATATTTTTATTTTGTTAAGAAATAAGCTTTTTAAATTCTTCCACCATTGGTACTTGCTCGGGTTCTAATCCATATTGAATTGCCAAATAATAAGCAACCCAATCTCCTAAAACTAGGACGGAGAACATTTTCTGCCAAAAATTTTCCCCTTGGACACTGACAACTTCAACCTGCAAGCCACGATCTTTATATAATTTTTCTGTTACCTCCATTCTTTTTAAAATTTTAGGGCTATCTTCTGTGTCTTTAAGAAATATAAAATAAAATTTATTAATTAGTTCCTTAGTAGAATCTTTTACATCAAAACTAGTCATTTCATTATGATTCAAGGCTGGAAAAATATTATAAAAAGCAGGAACCTTAGCCTCATTTATTTTTATTTTCCAAGTACTAGCTAGAGATAAATTGCGACCTGAAGCATAAATAATAGGAACATAATTCTTCATTTTTTCTGCCAATGCTTTTCCTTCTTTTTCAAAATCAAGTGGACTTAGAGTGGTTGTTAGATTGTTAATTTTTTCCAACTCATCCTCTTCTCCAATAAGTTTCAAAAATGCTTTAATAGAGAAACCGAGAGCCATACGAGGCTGAATTCCAGTATCTGACATTTGTATGTAAGGAACATTGTTTTCTTTCGCAAGTGATAATAATTTACCACCAATTGTAACAACAGCCATGTTAAGGTTTTGTTTTTTGGCATCATTAAAAGCACTAATTACTTCTTCGGTATTACCAGAATAAGAACTCAATATAATAAGTTTGTTTTTAAATTCTTCTACTGGAAGCTCTGGTAAACCATAATCACGTCTAGTTACAATATCTAATTCTGGTTTCCAATTTTTCAATAATTCTTGAGCTAAAGCAGATCCACCCATTCCAATAACAATAAAACTTGATTTTTTTATAAAGTTTCCCTGATTCTCAATCTTTGGCTCATAAGAAAATTGTTTATTAAAATTTTTTATTTCTTCGTACATGAATTAGCTTTTCTTTTTGGCTTCGCGAACAGCCTTTTTAACTATTTTATTTGCTCCTTTCCATTCATTTTTCATTTTATCTGCAATAGCTTTAACGTCTTTTTCATGTAATTTATATTGCTTAGCATAATTTGAAGCTACAACATCTATTGCTTTGTAATACAGAGCGGGTGTAACTTCTTTAACTTTCTTAATTTCTTTCTCTACTTCTTTTTTCATCTTTTCTACTAATATTTTTGCTTTCTTTTGATGAGCCTTAGCTTTTGGTCCTAAAAAATAATATGCTCCTGCCCCCAAGGCCGCCATCCCTGCTACTCCTGCTATTATTTTTCCACCCGATAGTCCTTTTTTTGTATTTATCTTTTTTTTCATATATTTATATACTTAAATTCTAATAAAAATTAATCTTTTCGACTTCTTCTTTTTTTCTTAAAAAGAAAATTAAACATTGCGCTATCTCTTATATCATCTAGCATTTCTTTGGTAGTATCACCTATGTTATCTATATCTTTTTCTACTCTATCTAAAATCCTTGAAAAGGTTTTGGTGACACAAATAAGATAAAATAGAAAAATAGCGACCAGAATCCATAACAGGACAAAGCCAATTGAAGATATAAAAAAGAAAATTTGTGATTGCAAAAGCGTATCCATACTATGAATTATATCACATATTAAAAATAGTAAATATGCTCAAAAAGCCGTATAATTCAAAGATGGAATTAAGTGATAAATTAGAAGAAAAATTTCGTCTCGATCTAAATCAAAAAAAAGCCTTGCATAAACTAAAAATTTTTTCTGTAGCAGATTTGCTATTTCACTTCCCTGTTCGTTATAGCGATATCAGTGAGATAAAAAATATCGCAGAATTAATTCCTGGTGACCTAGCTACAATTTATGGCAAAGTCTCAAAATTAAAAACTAAAAAAGCTTTTCACTCAAAAATACCAATGGCCGAAGGTGAAATCGAAGACCTGTCCGGAAAAATAAAAATAACTTGGTTTAATCAAGCCTATCTCGCTAAAATGATTAAAAATGGCGAGAATGTAAAATTAACTGGTAAGGTCACTCAGGGAAAGAACGGTGTTTATTTAGCCAACCCAGAATTTGAAAAATTACCTTCTATGCCGATAGATATGCACGATACCCTTTTTAAAAAAGACGGTACTAAAAATACTGGTTTTTCTTATCCAATTTATACGGAAACTCGAGGCATCACTTCCAAGTGGTTTTATCATGCAGTTGAAAAAATATTCAAAGAGCGTACTTTGGATAATCTAGATGATTATATCCCAGATGATATTTTGAAAAAATACCACTTACCCACTTTAAAAACAGCTCTTGTTTGGATTCATAAACCAAAAAATAAAAATAATGCGGAGTCCGCACGTAAAAGATTTGCTTTTGAAGAAGTTTTTTGCATTCAGCTAGAACGCCAACATGATAAATTTGAATATAGGAAAAACAAATCTTTTCAAATAAAAATAGAAGAAAAAAATGTAAAAGAATTTTTACAAAAATTTCCATTCAATGCCACTAATTCACAAAAAAAATCAATAGCAACAATATTGGATGATATGGCAAAAAGTTTCCCAATGTCTCGACTCTTGGAGGGTGACGTAGGAAGCGGAAAAACAGCAGTAGCCGCGACCGCTAGTTATACAACAGCCCAACAACGCCCAAATGGACAGAATTTCGGTAATCTCCAAGTCGCTTATATGGCTCCAACTGAAATATTGGCGACTCAGCATTTTGAATCTTTTATAGAATACTTTAAACATTTACCAATTAATATTGGTCTCATCACTGGATCCGGTTGCAGAAAGTTTCCAGCCAAAACAATCGGCAACACCAAAGATAAGGTAAATTGGACCACTATTTCTCGCACGCAACTTTTAAAATGGGTAGCAAATGGAGAAATTCCAATTTTAATCGGCACACATACCCTTATTCAAAAAACTGTGAAGTTTAAAAATCTAGCTTTAGTGGTGATAGATGAACAACATCGTTTTGGCACAATGCAAAGAAGAAAACTGGTAAGAAAGGACAACATCGCTCCACACCTACTTTCTATGACAGCCACTCCTATACCCCGCACGCTTGCGCTTACTATCTATGGAGATTTAGATTTATCACTTCTTGATGAAATGCCAGCTGGTAGAAAACAAATAATCACAGAGATAATCACCCCCGGCAAAAGAGAAAGTACTTATGAAAAAATCAAGCTCGAACTAAAAGCTGGCAGACAACTCTATGTAATTTGTCCAAAGATTTTCGAAGAGGAAGAAGAAGCGAAACTGTCCTCTAGTTTTTCTCCCTACGTACCGCCAAGCGGAATTCCTCGCTCGAAAAACCAAAGGACAATTTCGCTTGAATTAAAATCGGTAATATCAGAAGCTAAGCGTTTAAAAAAAGAAATTTTCACAGAATATGAAATAGGGGTATTACACAGCAAGATGAGTAAAGAAAAAAAAGAAAAAGTAATGCAAGAGTTTTCTGCTGGGAAAATAAATATCTTGTGCGCTACTTCAGTAGTGGAAGTCGGGGTTAATGTGCCCAATGCGACAGTGATAATAATTGAAGGAGCAGAACGTTTCGGGCTCGCTCAGTTACACCAACTCCGTGGACGGGTCATCCGAAGCTCACATCAAGCATATTGTTATATTTTTGCAGAAGCAAAAAGTGAAAAAACAATAGCTCGGTTAAAAGCATTGAAAACTGCAAAAAATGGTTTTGAATTAGCTGAGCTAGATCTCACCCTTCGTGGTTCGGGTGGACTCGGAGGAACAAAGCAATGGGGCATTACCGATCTAGGGATGGAAGCTATAAAAAACATAAAAATGGTAGAAGCCGCCCGCGCTGAAGCCATTCGTCTAATAGGAGAAGATCCGGAACTCACCAAGTATCCTCTCTTAAAACAAAAAGTAAAAGAAAAAGCCGACGAGTTCCATTTTGAATAATTATTTATAGTCTGGTTTAATTTCTTCCTCACCATCTAGATGACTCGCTATTCTAGCTAATGCATAAAGCAAGCTCGAAAGTCTGTTTAAATAGGACAAGGTTTCATCACTCACATCTACTAACCCTTCTTCTTTTACTGCCACTACTCGTCTTTCAGCCTTTCGAGATAAAGTTCTCCCAATATCTAACACTGCTCCGTCTTTAGTTGCACCACTGATAAAAAAATTCTTAATTGGTGGTAAAATTTTTTCAATTTCATTAACTATTTTTTCAATTCTATTTACTTTTTCTATGTCGATAGACAAAGTTGCTCCAGCAATCTCTGCTTGTACTATAAATAAATTTTGTTGAATCTCTAAAATAAGATCGGAAAAATTTATTTTTTCACCCTTAATTTCAAAAGTCTTTTCTTTTGTTCTAGCCCGAGCTAAACCTAAAAAAGAATTAGTTTCATCTAGTGCGCCTAAGGCTTCTGCCACTATCGAACTCTTGGAAATACTTTGATCGCATCCAAAAGTTTTAGTCATACCTTTGTCTCCTTTTTTTGTATATAACATAGTTTTTGTATGCTGCTAAATTTTTATAATACAACTTTTCGCAGGGGTTTCGTAGGCTGTCGAGCCGAGAACTTCAGAATTTTTTTCACCAAAAAAAATTCGTACCGAAGAAAAGTTTGTATTTTAAAAATCTAGCAGCATTCCTTAAATCTCACAAACACCCGAAACACAAGCAAATTCTTTGGCTCCAGTAGTATTGTCTGTTGCTTCATATTGAGAAAGTTTAGAAAAATCAATTTTACCAATAGCTTTTGTTCTTCTTTCGTATTCTTCTTTTGTAATTGCCTCATAAGGAGCTAGTTGATAAACGTGTTCTGATCGTGGAAGAAAAGAAAGTCCGCCAATAGAATCCCAATTTTCATAAACAAAGTTACCAACAGCGAGCCACTCTTCTGGCCCAACATAAATAGTAGCTGATGGATTATGTTCCACGAAATGCTCTTTAAGCCTTTTCCATTCCTTGATTAAATCCAAGGCAGAAACTTCATCTTTAAAAATTGCTCCTTCTGGTGCCTTGACTGGAAATTCTAAAACAAAAGTAGTGGCTAACGCTTCAGATTGACCAACTTCTGGTAAACACGGCACACCCTGATCCCGAGCCATTTGAAGTAATGTATCAGTATGAGAAATACGCACTCGACGGATAAAATATGGAGCATACCAAGGATGCATACCTGAACCAACACCCAAAAGCTGTCCAGAATTACCATGAGGTTTTACGCAAGTGATAGCGGTAGAAGGATTGATCCCAAAACGCTTAGCGTACTTTTTATTTGTTTCAATAGAATCAATTCGAAGAGTATCGAGCACTTTATCGTCTCGAATAATTTGATTATCGTAATAACCAGTTAGGGACACTCCGAGCAATCTTTCATTTTCGCAATTTTCTTTCCATTTTTTTGATAGATAGCCAAAATTGGTTAAGGTAGATTGATAAGTTCCAAGTAAGGTTGCCAATTCCATTTTTCTTTTCAATGTTTCAGCTGTGTCCTTCGGGCGAATTACGATACTAGTTAAATTACAAAATTGTCTAGAACGCAAATAAATTTCTCCACAAGGATTCATTCCCATTTGTCTTTCATCTTTAATAGCCGCCCAACGACGTGCTGGTACTTGCTTCTCTAGTCCACCTCGATTAAAAATTCCACGCTCTCCAGACTTAGACTTTACTAGAGCAGTCCATTCGTTTAAAAATTCTTCAGCCGAAGGTTTAGAATTATAAACAGCAGAATTATTTGCCATACTACGCTGTCCTTCAGTTAAATAAAATTGTCCCTTCTTCGCATCTCGCATTTCTGTATCTTCTAATTCAGAAAGAGAAATAAGAGCGCTACGTCGTACTCCACCTGCCACCACAATCATCCCAATCTGACAAATGATGTCATGCATATCTAAGTTAGAAAGTCGGCGACCTTGTTTAGCTAAAATTTTACGTCTAGCAAATTCCATAAGATCCATCAGGGGCTGAGGCCCAGAAGCTCTTCCACCAGCAACTTCTAATCGCGCACCAGCTGGTCGAATACGTGAATAATCAAATTTTACATCTTTACCATCAAACCAAGAATTCAAACCAAACACAAAAGCATCCGCCCAACCTTCTTTACTATCTGCCACAACGTGAACAGTTGGCTTTTCTTTTCCTTGTTTTTTAATTTGTGGAAATTGTTGAACATTCTCCCACTCAACCGCAAAACCTAATCCTGCCCCACACATGGAAATATACATAATTTCTCCTAAATCTTGAGTACAGGTAGGAGCAATATAAGAACAGTTATAAGCCCAAACATTTGAATTTCGACATGCACGCCCCGAAGACCACAAAAGACGCATAGATGGGCAAATATCTTGCTTTAAGATGGCTTCTCGAACATCAGCATATTCTTTGACTGTGAGTTTGTTCCCAAGATTTTCCTTCATATAATCCATGTAACGATCAACAGCCTCAACCCAAGTCTCTCTGCGACCTAATTCTGGAACCCACCTTGAATAAAACTGATAAAAAATATATTCTGAATAAGGACTATAAAAATATTTACTAGATTCTTCTACGGCTACTCTCACTGTTTCTGATACAGGTCCGAAAACTGCTCTAAGTTCTGAACGTTTGTTACGATAAAGAATATATTTTTTAGCAGTCTCGGTAAAACTATTTTTCATCAACTCTTTTTCCACTAAATCTTGAACCATTTCAACTGTTGGTAAAAATTTTGCGCCCTTATGGACAGATGTTAACTCAGATTGAAGCTTTAAAAGATTTTTAAAAACATGATTAGCTATTGTATGAGATTCTGACTCTCCTCCTTCCTCTGTTACCTCAAAAGCTCTAAAAACAGCTCGAGCAACTCTTTCTAAATCTAAAGGAACGACTTCTCCAGTTCTTCTACGAATTGATTTAATTTTTTTCAATTCACTTTTTAAAATTTTTTCTGCTTTTTTCATATTTTTAAATTATTTAGAATTAAGAGTACTACTAAGGACAGGGATTAATGTCTTTTCCCTACTTAACGGCGGATGAATCTTTTTCTTAATCAAAAAATTATAAATAACGGGACTCAATGTATAAGCAAGAACAACATTACCAAGTAAATGGAAAAAAGTAAATGGGATTTGTCCAATCAAAGATCCAATAAATGATTGATGAAAAAACATAGGACCAACAGTCAGCCCAGTAAATGCATCAAAAAAGAGTGTGCCTAAAATTGCAAAACGCACATAACCCCATTTATCTGCTTTGTTTTTCGTAAAATAATTAGCAGACCAGAAACCAATTATTCCATAAGCTAAAGTAGTAAAAAAAGTTTGAATTCCTAGTGTCCCAGTTATAACATCGTAAAGTAAAATACTTAAAACAGCAAAAAAGAACCCAACAAACGCTCCATAAACTTTACTAAAAGGCATTAAGGTCGCTAAAATGGGCTCAATATTTGGAGCACGAAAAGGAATAAGTCGGATAAGTAAACATAAAATTAGGGCTGCGGTAAATTTGAAATAATTTTTTTCGTTTGCGTCCATGAAGACCATTATACACGAAAACGGTCATCTAATGTACAGTGGATAACTCAATTTCTTAAGCATTTTTAAGAGAAAATTATTCTAAACACATAAAAGAAAATAAGACAAGACGAAGTTTCAAAAATAGTTCAGAAACATGGCTTTTGAAGGGGTTTAAAGTTATGTTTTTACCTATTTTGTAGCCGGCAACTCAATATAGAAAGTAGAACCTTTCCCTGTCCCTTCTGATTCTGCCCAAACACGTCCTTTATGAGCTTCGATGATTAATTTAACAGAATAGAGACCATAACCAGTACTATCCACATTTATTTTAACAGAATCTTTACCTCGTCCACCTTCAGTAAATAAATGTTTTTTGTCTTCTTCTGTAATACCTACACCTGTATCTTTAATAGAAAATTTAACCAAACCATTACCATCATGGAGCTCAGCAGTTATCTTCCCTTCTTTTGTATATTTAATAGAATTATCAATTAAATTATTAACCGCCTCTTTAAGCCAAGAATCATCACCCAAAACATTATAAACATCATCTTTATCTTCATGAATAATATTTTCCATTTGAAGACCTTTGGCTTCAGCTTGAATTTTTTTATCAGCTAAAACTTTCAAAATTATTTCCTTAAAATCAAGAGGCTTCATGTCGTATGTTACTGTTCCACTACTCAAATTAGAAGCACTCAAAACTAAATCAACTGTTTGAATCCCCCCATTATCTGATTCCAAACCTTGTTCGGCATACTTTTTTACCACGGGACTTATCTCACCAAAAGTTCCATCAAGTAATCCGGCAAAAATATATTTAGAACGAGTAAAAGATCCTTTCACCTTGTGAGTAACCAAGTGCACCAAACTTTCCCTTTGTTTAAGTAAATTTTTCAAATCATCATTTGCAACCTCAAGTTGTCCGGTCATGATTTCCAATTGTTCACGCTGCTTAACTTCTTTCATGACACTACGAATAAGATTAATACCAAAGACAAGTACCAATAAAAATATACTGCTTCTAAAAAGAATAAGTGTAATGGAATCGGCATATATTATTTCAAGGAATAAAATAATTGATAAAAGAAAAACAAGAGTAGCTGTTGAAACAACTTTTATATTGAAAAGATGGTGGTATAATATTGCATAAGTTGTAAAAATAACAAACGGAAAAGTAAATAGTGCGCCCAAAGGCAAATATTTTGAGTTCTCAAAAATTGCAGGAAATATAAAATTAAAAGTTATGATTAATCCAAACATGAGAGCTGTGCCAATAAGTATTTCTATGTATACTCCGAGTTGTCTGTTTTTTGTCTGACGAAGATTTCGTATAAATATGTAAAGAGCTGAAATTACCAAACCAATGCTTACAATTCCAAAAAGAGGAATGGCTGGACCATTGGTTATTTTTGTTATATTTCCTATTTCTGATACTTCTTTTATACTAGAAAGAACTAACGGAGATGCTGATATTAACGCTACTAACAACATCAGTGGCATAAAAAAGTATTTATATATTTTAGGGAAAATTATTGTTGCATTTGGAAAAACATAAAAAAGCTGAAAAATAGATAAGGATTGCAATACCGCTAAAAACATAACCAATCTCAATAATAAAAACGCGATATTGTGATCTGTAAGTCTATACCCAAAAAAGTTAGCCAACCCCCATATCCCTGTAATTATTGAAAATAAAAGGAATGTTTTATTTGTAATACTTTTTTTGTCGGTAAAAAATACGGTAAACCCAAGGATGAAAGTACCTGCAACCGCTATAGCAACTGATAAAATATCTAAATTTTCTATTACATTCATAATTTTTCTTATTATAACCTAAAACTCATTTATTTTCTATTTTTATAATTGGTTCTTTTCTACTACTACGGGCTGAAGGATCTTTTGCATGACCAATACGAAACATTATAAAAGGTATTTCTTCTGAATTAAGGCTGAATGCAGAAAATATATTTTTGCACGATTCAAAAGCAATATTTTTATGTTTCTGACTTAATATTTGATCATTTTGGTCATTTTGTAATTTGAAACCTAAAAATAAAATTGCAGTGACTGGCTGGGATGCAAGCCCAAGAGATGTTGCCTTGAGCCATATTTCTTGCATTTTCATTCCAAGCTTAACAAAATTTTCTAAAGATATTTTTTTTAAAGTGAACAAGCACATAGTAGAACCGCTTGCATACAATAAAGCATCTTGTTTTGCAATAAAATAAGAAAAATGAAGTTTGACAGCAATATGCATTAATAGTTTATTACTAGCTAATTTAAAAAGAAATTTTTGTATAGGATTAAATTCCATAGTTTTTATATAAAGACCATGCTTCTCTTTTCTTTCTTGTTTTTCAGACCACATAACATCTTTAAAGAGATAGCTATGCAATAATTTATTTTCCAAGATAATTATTTCAACCATACTGCTTGCAGCTCCAGCACGTTTTTTATTTTCAGGATCGATTATAAAATGTAATCCTACGTCCCCAAAAACACCAGCTTCTTCAAGAAGAACTTTCTCTTTTTCAGAAAATTTTTTATTCTCATAAGGTCGTCTATTTGTTACTCTTTTAGAAATAAATTCAAACAAGGGGTCTATCTGTTGTGCTGGAGACGTGTTTTCAAAGGATATTTCCGATATAAGATTAGGGTCATTCGATGATGGAAACAATTTTATTTTTGATATTAGCCCTACTTTTGATGAAGCTATTTCTATGTTCTTTAGTAACGCACCATGCGCAACTAGAGAACCACTTTGCATAAAATTTAAATATGGATTATCTTTATCAGGTAAATTATATATTTTAAGTATCGTATCAGAAATAACAAATTTCCACGGTTGAGAATTATCACCCGAAGGAGCCATCACGCCGTATTCAAGTATTTCTTTTATTTTTTTATCCATTTTTGTTTTGTTCCAGATTTAAAGTGTTCTTGGTTTCCATTTTCTAAAAGTATAACAGAAACATGCGCCTTTGTCCCAAAGTGATTCACTGTTTCTCTGTATTCTGAGTGAGTTTTCAATAATTGATTATGTACAAGTTTCGTAATATTCTTTGAAAGTTGTTTAGACGGTAAAATATTTTTTTTGAGTTCAATACTAACAACAAGTTGAGGGTTTTGCTTCCATGAAAAACCCGATTCCATAGTAAACTTTCCGGTAACTTTTTTTTGAACATCTTTCTGAAGAAGTATTTTTCTGATAGGACCAGGATAAACTTGAAAAGCATAATAACTTACGGAAAAGTCACTTCTTTCAAACACATAGACAAAAGGCAATTCCCAGATACTCTCTTGTATGTTGCACTTTTGAGCTTCTTTTAAAAGATCAATATTAACCTCTTTAAAAATGGATTTCATTTCATTGAAACCAATAACATTTCCCCTATCTTCAAGATTATATCTTATAAGTGGAATTGCACTTTCACTTGTGCAATAAAGATTTCCATTAACTGACTCAAAATAAAATAATTCCGGTAAATATTGAGTTAAGGTGGGTATTTTTATTGTATCCCCAAATATTTTTTTATACAGAAACTTATTTTTTTCAGCTAATTTTCTTATTAAAATACAAATGGGTGTTTCATATGACATTGTGCCGAGGTCAACTGTTCCATAGTGATTAAGTGTGTCTAAAAAAATATTTTTACTACCGACAATATTACCAACATAATCTCGAAAAGATTCGGGAAATGCTTCGGCGGAAAATATGAATTTAATATTGTACTGTCTCCAGTTAATTCCTTCATCTATTCCTGTATCAAGAATATCTTTTGTAAACGGACCATATGCCCCAATAATAATTTGATCATAATATTGACCCATTTTTTTTACTGTTTTTATAATTGAGGCAGTATCAATGCCCGTAGTGATGATACTTAAGGGATATTGTGATTCACGAGCAATTCGTGTAATTACTTCATAGGTAAAAACTCCACCAATCCATGGACCCATCGGAAAAGCATCAATATATAAGGTTTTCTTTTTATGTATATTGAAATTATTTCTTAAATAAAGTTCCGCATAAATTTGATATTGCTTGTCTTGTATTTCAGTTCGAGGAAAATAAAATGGTTCTCCAGTTGAACCAGATGTTGCAGAAAAAACACGAGGGATATCCACAAATTGATTTTTTATAAAAAGTTTGTCAAAAGGATAAGAGCGAAGATAATTGCTCTTGCTTGGCATCGGCAATAATTTAAAATCTAAAATTGTTTTAATGGCAGGTATTTTGTAATTTTCTCTTTTTAAAAAATCTTTATAGGCTGGAATTTGTTTTGCTTCTTTAAAACATTCAAGCACTGATTTTTCTCCACGTTTAATCCAAAAAGATTCCTTTTTTTCCTTAAGTAATTTTTCTATTTTAAGAGTTTTTTTATGAACGAGAGATCCCATAAAGATTTATTGAAACTATTAAAAATTTTCTCCGCAAATTCATTTGCAATGATATTTGTAGGTCTTCCACTTTGATCACTAATTGTGAAAACTTTATTTAAAACATTTTTAATCTCTAACACTTTTGCAGTTACTATTTCTCTGTTATATATTTTATTACTGTATTCGTCAAAAACACTAATAAGCCCTCCCGCATTTGTTATGTAGTCAGGTGCATACAAAATATTTTTTTCAAGAAGATCAGTACCAAGAGATTCTTTTACAATTTGATTGTTTGCCCCGCCCGCAATAATTTTACAGTTAAACTCTTTAACTGTTTTTTCATTAATGATTCCACTCAACGCACAGGGAGAAAATACATCTACTGCTTTTTGGTGTATTTTTTTTGGATCAACAATTATAATTTCTGGAAATTGTTCTTTTATTATTTTTATTTTTTCTGGGTTAACATCAGAAGCATATATATTTCTACATCCTAAACTCCAAAGGAATTTTATTAAAGAAGAACCTATGTTGCCCAAACCTTGAATCGCGAAACTTCGTTTTGAAACATCGTCTGTTCCGAATACCTTTTGCAGGCAAACACTTATTGAATTAAAAATACCGAGAGTAGTAAATTCAACAGAATTATCATTAAAGCCGACGATGTAGGGAGTTTCTTCTTTCATGATAGTTAAATCTTCTTGTTGTAAACCAACATCAGTGCCAGTAATAAATTTCCCCTGAAGAAGATCAACATTACGAGAATATTCCCGTAAAAATTTCTCCCTATTAGAATCAAGGGTGCTGGCTATGATAACTCCTTTAGCTCCACCACAACCAAGCCCTGCTAAAGCAGCCTTATATGACATCATTCTAGAAAGACGCAAAGAGTCTCTAAGTCCATCAATGTCAGTTTCATATGACCACATTCTGGTTGCTCCGAAAGATGGAAGTGCTGGATTTTTTCTATGAATAGAAATATATCCCCTAAAACCAATATCCTTATTTTCTAAAAGAAAAACAGCATGATGATTATCAAATTCTGGTAGGGCTTTTACTTCTGGATTATTCGTTATTTCAGTTATCATTTTATTAATTAAATATTAATGGGTGCCGTAAGTAATTTCAAGTGGATTAATATGTCCACGCACGTCAATCCTCTTATCATATCCAAGTATAACTTGTTTAATAGCATATGTCGCCATAACTCCCGCAAGAATAGCAGCCGATCCGAGCTGTGGCCAAGACACCAGTTCTTTTCGCAATACTTTTGTTACAGATTGGTGCATTCTTTTATCAACCTTCCCTACTCCCCCTACAATATCAGAAATAATAAGCTCAGCAATTTTTTCTTTTGAAAAACCAGAAGATACAAGAGATTCAAAATAAACTTTTTCTTTTCCAAATATTTTTTTATGCGCTAAGTCATATCTTTCTATGTGCAAAACAATTCCTTCTCCATTATCCGTAACCATTACCACTGGCACTTTATATTTTTGCGCCAGCACTCGTATATCTATTTTTATAGCCATATTGTCAATTTCATCAACAATAAGATCAAGTCTTTTTTGTTTCAAAAGTTTTTCTATGGTTTGCTTACTAACTCCATTAGGTAAAACTGTAATTTTTGCAAATGGATTATCTTCATATATATGCCGAGCAGCGACAATACATTTATTAAGCCCAATCTGATGCACTCCAGCAATGATTCTATTTAAGTTAGTAGTATCAAGTTCATCAAAATCAGAAATTGTAATTTCGTTTGCAACTCCAGCTTGAGTCAACACAAAAGCGATATTGCTTCCAACACTCATTCCAAAAATACCCACTCTCGCATTTCGTAATTTAACTTGTTCCTCTTTCGTGATCAAGTCTCTATTTCTGTTTGTCTTTAGTTCTAAATAATCTTCTTTCCTTACTGTTTTTACAATGGAAAAATTCCACGGATAAAATACATAAACATATTTTTTCTCCATTTTCTTGGAAAAATTTTTAAACTCACGTGTCTGGTACACCTTTTCTTTTTCCTGTCCAACATATCCCAGATTTTTTATTATAAAAAGTTCTTTTAATTGGTTAGAAAATACATCAACAATCTTAATGTGTTTTTGTTTTTTTAATTTTTTTACTTCCGTTTCAGTTAATATTTTTGGCTTATATTCGTATTCTTGTATCATATTTAAGGTTCTATTAAACCTAAAAATTAAGACTTTTGAAGTACATAACAAGTATACTATAAAATCTCAAGAGCTGTTAATGTCAACTCATACCTGATAATTTTTTAACTAAATAATTATCAGCAATATTTACCAAGGCCCACAAAAATGGCGCTACTAAAGCTATAAAAAACCATTGCATAAAATGATTATACTCCCAAATTGTATTTACTCAAATGAAAAAACCTTTACAAATTACCTCAAAATGGTAAATTTTTGTTATACTCACTAAGTAATTTATATATGATGCAAAATTTTAATCCAGAAAAAATTAAACCTATCTCACAAGAAATACTTAACATGTATAAAATAGACGGATATGAAGACATTGATTACAAAAAATACCTACAAAGTAAAAGTCTTTTGGGCTCAAGGGCCGTTGTCCATGAACAAAGCAACGACAGTCAGCCCTCAGTTTTAAAAACAAAAAACTATATTCTAAGCCAAGATGCGGAAAATATAACCATTTACATAATGGATGCATTGCAAAACAATGATATTGAAATACAAAGGATGGCTGCTTCAATAATAAATAATGCACCTGAAGATCAGCAAAGAAGTTTAAAAGAAATGACATGTAAAAAAATAATTGAAGCTTTAAATAATCCAAATATAGAAATACAAAGAATAGCAGTAAACATGATTCAGTTTACACCTGAAGATACTAGAGATGGAATAAAATATCTTGTACTAAAAAGAATTCTTGATGCATTTAATTCTAATGATGTTGGCAAACAAAAGATAATGGCTAAAAAAATTGATAGTGCCCCCATCGAGTCACAAGACAATTTGCGTGAAATTGTATACCAAAAAATACTTGAAGCACTAAATCAAGAAGACGTTAGAATACAGAGATTAGCCGCGACTATGGTTCAATATGCACCGATAAATAAACAGGGGGAATTAAAAAGCATTGTCAAAATAAAGTATGAATCAGCTAAACAACAAAGAAAGTTTAATCAAATTGTTGAGCCACCTTTATACACAAAAAGTGAAAACAGCAATCCGTCAACTTTTTCTCACGAAAAATTATCAAAAACCGGGTCTGAGATAACACTATTACTAGGTGATCAATTTAAAAAAAATCTAATCATTAGACATTTTGAGGAACCTTGTTTTTTGGCTTGGCAAAAAGCATACGAAAGTTATGCTAATTGGAATAAGGCGGGTTTCGATTACATACCCATAGAGCCGATACATTCTTTTAAATATAGTGAATATACGCAATTGGTTAATGTCGCATCAGGTGTACTAGATCTAAATCTTGATGAATGGTATTCATTTTCTGGAGACACTTTTAAAGAATATTTAGATGTACAAAAAGATAAAATAATAAATACATTAAAAGAATTAGAAATTACTCATGGTCATGCGAATAATGCAAACTTTTGTTTGCGTTTTTACCGTAACAAAAATGGCAGTGTTGATCTTGATAGAATTCCAAGAATCTATCTTATAGATTTTGACAAGGCTGTTAAATCTTAATTTTTCAAATTACTATCAGTTTGTAGATAATACTAAATTTATGCTAATATAATCGTATGACAAAATATATTTTTGATTTTGATGATGTATTATTTTTTAATACAGAGAAATTTAAAAAACACATGTATAAGTGTTTCGAGGAGATTGGAGTTCAGTATGATACAGTAAAAAAATACTACAAAATTGAAAAAGAGAAAGGTTGGGTTCTTCATAATTTAGTTGCTTCAGTCTTGAAAGGTGAAAATTTAACTTCAATAAGTAAAGAGGAACTGAGCGAGAAAATAATGGGAGAATGTAAAAATTTTATTAATGATGAACTTATTGATCGAATAAAGCGATTAAAGGTGGAAAACTGTTATATGGTTACACATGGTGTGAACGAATATCAGCTTGAAAAAGTAAGCAGAACTGGCCTTGGGCCACTTTTTACTCAAATTTTTACTGTTTTAGACACCAAAAAGGGTCCAGTGGAAATGATATGCGAACAATTTAAAGATGATGAAATTATTTTTATTGATGATAAGGAAAAAAGATTTGCCGATCTTGATTTTAAAAAATATCCAAATTTAAGAACAGTACTTTATGTTGGACCAGAAAGTATAGAAAAAATTTTTGAAACAAATTAACCAAAATTCATTATTTTAATGAATCTAAAAAATCCCAAAATTTTGGCCAAGATTTATTTACTGCTTCTTTATATTTAAAATTTAACTTTCTATTATTTACTACTCCCCACATAGCCATAGCTTGTATTACTCTGTGATCTTTTGAATTAATTAAATTTCCTGCGGTAGTTTCTTCAATTACTTTTTCCATTTCTTTTATACGATTAGTTTCATGCCCCTCAAGACTTGGCCAGTTTTTCTTTCCTTCTTCTTTAGTTATACACCCAAAAACCCTAGCGAAACAATAATCATCGGAACACACAGGAATATATATTACGTTTAAACCATTTTTAAAATCTAAAAAGGTTTCAACTTGTTTTTGTATTGTCTCATCATATTGTGGTTCCCAGACCAACCCAGCTTGCCTTTGTTTATTCCAATGATCTACTGCATCGTATGTTTGTTGTAATTTATTAGGAGGATTTTGAATACGTTGTTTATTGCCCATAATAACTGAAGCTGTGGCCCATTGAGTGGTTTGGTTATCTAATTTTAAAAGTTCTTTTAAGTTGAGATTAACAATACTTGGATTATTTATTATTTTCCTATCTTTAAGTGTTCCTTCTTTTATAAATATTTTATTCAAATTTAATTTCCAGGAAGCAAATTGCAATAATCGATATAAGGTTGCTGATTCTCCAACATTAATCAGGACATTATTTCTCCATGCTTCACCGGCATTTTTTAATGCCAATAAATCATCATTGAGATCTGTTTTTTTGTTTAAAAAAATCTCAATATCATTATATCCATGAATTATATCCAAGACCCCCATACGTGTAATCCACGATTTATCCAAAGGAATATATTTATTATATTTATCATTATTGCCAGATATCGTTTTCATTAAACAAGTATACTTTGTATTATAAAACCCCACAACTCACCTATTGACGAATAGCACAAAACATAGTATTATAAACAAAATATCCACAACATATGAAAAAAAATAACAAAATACTAGATATGATTTCTAGTGAATTTCAAAAAGAAAAAACTACAATATCGTTAATACCCTCAGAAAACGTAATGAGCAATCTAGCTACAAGTATGTACTCAAGTAAAATGGGTAATCGTTATATTTTACCATTAAAGATTGGTAATAAATATTTTATGCCAGGACGGGAAAATTTAGAAAATATCATAAAGATTCTAGATAAAAAACTTTCCTCAATATATAAAACAAAATACGCCATAACAAAAGGACTTTCTGGAATTCACCAAATGGATATGATAATGTCTGCCCTAATCCAAGTAACTGATAAAATCATTATTATGGATAATTTGAATGGTGGACACAGTAAAACGGAAGGAATTGCAAAAAAGCATGGTTTCGAGATAGACAATATCAATCTTGAGTTTAAAAACTGGGATATTGATTATAAAAAATTAAAAATTATTACCGATAAATGGAAGGACGAAAAAATTCTAATTTATATTGATCACACCATTACATTAAATCCGTTGAATATAAATAAACTTATAAAAAAAATACCGAAAAACTGGATTATCTATTATGACATATCTCATCTTCAACTATTTTATTTTTCACATATTTATAATTTTCCCAAATATAAAAACTTTTTCTTTGGTGGGACTACACACAAAACTTTTCCGGGGCCACAAAAAGCAATTATTTTATTAAACAATAAAAATTTATTTAACCTTATAAATACTAAGTTTGATAAGACCATCTCGAGCATACATACTGGAAGTTTATTAGCACTATTAATTACAGTACTTGAAATGGAAAAATTTGGCGCCGAATATGCGAAGGATATTTTAGATAAAACACGATATCTTGCCAAACTGTTGAGTTGTAAATTAAATCTTGTTGGCCCACTTCCTCACTTAACAAATACACACCAAATTTGTGTTGATGTTCCTAATGTTACAGAAACCGTACAGAAATTAGCTTCAATTGGAATTATTACAACTCCAATGAAAATTCCATCTACTAGTAGAATAGGTTTAAGGTTTGGTATACAGGAACAATGTAGATTAGGACTTAAGGAAAGTGATTTGATATTACTATCTCAAATCATTATATCTTGTGTATCTAAGACAAAAATAGAAAGTAGTTTAAAAAATAAGGTAAAGAATCTAGCAAAAAAATTAACTAAAATACATTACGTATTACCAAATACACACTTGCATTAATTAAGCATCTTTTACTATGGGTTCCAAACACTAGCTAAATACTAACTAGAACTGTCCTCACTAATCTTCAGTATCCTTTAATTATTTGAGCTACCATTAAACCATCCCCTTTTTTATTTTAATAGCCACAACACCAAATTCATTTTCTTGTTCTTTTGTATAAAATATATAATAAACATCCACCGCTTCATCTATACTATTTTTCTCAGGAATAACATTTACTATTCCCTCTTTTTCTATCATTTCTCTAAAATTTTTATAGATATTTTTCCCAACAACTATAAATTTAATCTTTTCCAGTTCCAATTCTAAAATATCACCAACTTGAATAGTGGCAAATTTACCTTTATTGAGACGACCCTCAATTGTTTTTTTACCTTGTAAAATAAATGAATAGTATGGTTCCTGAACGTTGATTGAGATATTTACCATATAGATTTCTTAACTTGTCCGCCTGCTACGATTCGAACGTAGGACCCTCGAGGTATAAGCTCGATGCTCTAACCAGCTGAGCTACAGGCGGATATTATTGCTAAGTTTTTATATCTTCTTTCTTTTTTAACATAATCCCATGGGCTGTCAATATTTTTTCATATTCTTCTTGTTCTAAAGTTTCTACTTCAATTAACTTCAGAGCAATAGCCGTGAAAGCTTTTTTGTTTTCCTCTAATACTTTTTGCGCAGTTTTTAGTCCGTCATTAATAATTCTCGAAACTTCTGCGTCTACTTTCGTAGAAACAGTTTCAGAAAATTCTTTTTCAGGCATTTCGCCATACTGAAGCCTCCCAGGAGAATCCACTAAGGCTATCGGCCCAATAACGTCTGACATCCCCCATCTCGTCACCATAGCACGGGCTAGATTCGTCGCTACTTGCAAATCACTTGATGGTCCAGTCGTAATGTCTCCGAAAATTGTCTGCTCTGCCACATAGCCACCGAGCGACATAGCAATATCATCAATAAATTCTTTTTTAGATTGAAGACGACGCTCTTCTAAAGGTAATTTCAAAGTATATCCTCCAGCATTTCCACGCGCAATAATAGAAACTTTATGTACTGGGTCTGCATAAGGAAGCACGGAAGCCACGATCGCATGCCCTGCTTCATGATATGCAGTAATTTCTTTTTCTTTTTTGGAAAGCAAGTGACTTTTTCTCTCGGGACCAAGCATTACTTTTTCGATTGCCCGAATCAAGTCAAATTGAAAAACTTTTTTACGATTTTCTCGAGCTGCTAAGATTGCCCCTTCGTTCATTAACGAATACAAATCCGCTCCGGAAAAACCAGGAGTACGTTCAGCTACTAATTTCAAATTGATATCTTCTGCCAGAGGTTTCTTCACAGCATGAATTTTAAGTATTTCTTCGCGATCCGCCCGATCTGGTAAATCAAGAATTACTTTTCGATCAAAGCGTCCTGGACGGATGAGCGCTGGGTCAAGCACGTCTGGTCTGTTGGTCGCTGCCATAACAATAACTTTATCATTCGGCTCAAAGCCATCCATCTCGACTAAAATCTGGTTTAAAGTTTGTTCACGTTCATCATTCCCCCCACCGAAACCTCCTCCGCGAGTACGCCCGATAGCATCTATTTCATCTACAAAGATTATAGCTGGAGCAGCTTTCTTCGCCATTTTGAAAAGGTCTCGTACACGAGAAGCTCCCACCCCAACGAACATTTCCACGAATTCGCTTCCAGAAAGATGAAAAAATGGAACAGAAGCTTCTCCAGCGACTGCTCGGGCAAGCAAGGTCTTGCCGGTACCCGGAGCACCCGTCAAAATGACTCCTTTTGGAATCCTAGCTCCTATGTCTAAAAACTTTTTAGGACTTTTTAAGAAATCAACAATTTCTTTTAATTCGTCTTTTGCTTCTTTACAACCAGCCACATCTTTAAAAGTCACTCTATTGTTCTTGTCATTCGGATCAGTCAGACGTGCTTTGGATTGGCCGAAGGAAAATGCTTGCATGCCAGCCCCTTTTACTTGTCTAGATAAATACCAAAAGAAAATTAAAATAAAAACTATTGGCAAAAGAAACGGTAATAGATTTACAAGTAAGTACATAAATCCACTTTCATCTTTTATTTGAATATTTGTTTTTGCTAGAGCGGTCGCAGGAACACCATAATCAGAGAGTGTCTGGGAAAGTGGCGCACCAACTTCTTTTTTAGATTCTTTCACTTCATCATTTTGATACGTGATAGTGAGCTTGTCCCCTTCCACTAAAACAGTTTTAACCTCCCCGGCTATAACACTGTTCGCCAATTCAGAAATTGAAACTTTAGGAATTACTTTTCCGTCTCCAGATACTACTAAATAAAGTGCCGTGATGAGCATAAAGAAAAGTATCGCACCAGCAATATTGGCTCCGAATTGTGCTTTCTTCGGAATCTTTTTACCTTTATTCTGTGGGGTTTTTTGATTAAGAAAATTAAAATCCATTCGGATAGAATAGCACAAAAAACATGAAAAGTGAAATTGAATTTAAGATTATAAATTCAATTTATATAACTCTTTAATAACTTGCTCGTGTAATTCTTTATTAGCAGAAGCCACGTAACTTCTTTCGAGATTTACAGTATCTTTTTTATAATCAATTTTATTTCCATCTAAATCAGTCACAACTCCTCCAGCTTCCTCAAGTATTAATTGAGGAGCGGCAACATCCCACTTACAAGCCCGAGAGTTTGTGTTGATGTGAACTTCTGCATCCCCTCTCGCTATCATACATACCTTAGCTCCACTAATCCCCTCCACTCTTTTTAAAAATGGAAGTTGATTAAATTTTTCTTCAATTGGACGAATTTCATTACTTGATTCTCTGGTGATTAAACAAGATTCCTTTATTGTATTTATAGAAGAAGCATGAATTTTTATAAATTCTTTAGCCGTCTTCTCGAAAGCACCTTTGTTTTTTTCTGCATAGAAAACTTTCTTTTGCGCAGGGATAATTACACAACCAAAAATTGGAATACCATTTTCTACCAGACCAATTATAACAGCAAAGGTATCTATCCCCTTAACAAAAGATTTCGTTCCATTTAATGGGTCAACCATCCAAACTCTATGAGAATAATCACTAGGAATATTATTATTTTCTTCAGACAAAATAACATCTTTGGGAAATAATTCATGTAGTTTTTGCCGGATATAGTTATCGGATTCTATATCAGCAGCAGTCACCGGATCAAATTCATCTTTTTTGTAATTTATATCTAAAATTTGTTGATAATATTTCATTAGAATACTACCAGCATTATCTGCAATGTTTATAATATTATTGGCAAATTCTGTAGGTTGATTTTCCATTAATTTTATTGTTGTTTTATTTCTTTAAATATTAAGTTAGAAACTTTTTTCTCTCCTAGATTAGAAGTATCAATAACAACAAATCCCATGTTGTTATTTTTTTTAAACAAAGAAATATTTCTCTTGATTCTTTCTTTTGGACATTTATCTTTTAAATCTTGTTGTCTGTTTACTACTCTGGCATAAGCAATTTCAGGAGAGGAAAATAATTGAAACTTATAACAATTCAATTTGTATTTAACAGCCAGACGTTCATATTTTTTTATTTCTTCATTGTTTTTGAATGGCTGCTCAACAATAACAGAAATATTGTGTTCAAAATATGTTTTAGTCATTTCAAACACTACATCTCTAGCAATTGTGTTATCTCTTTCTCCCCTCTCAAAATCAGAAATATATCTTTTTACTTTGTCCATTCCTATAACTGCAGTTCTAGGTAATTTTTTTGCCAATAATCTTGCTATCGTTGTTTTGCCTGAACCAGTCATTCCATCAAGTATTAATAGAAAGTGTTTTTTCATATTGATAAACTATAACATGAATTATATTCACATTCTATGTTAAAATATATTTATAATTTTTTATACCAAAAACAAAAAAGGTTCAATTATTGAAAAAATTTAATGATATAATCATCTTATGAAAAATATATTTATTTTGGTAATTGGTCAAAATGCTTCTGGTAAATCAACTATTTCAAGAGAGATAGAATCAAAATTAAAAATTAACAAAATTAGCTTAGATGATGTCAGAGATTTACTTATATCTAAAATAAGATTCTATTCGGATACCCATTATTCTTATCCAAATAAAAAGATAGACTCTGTTAATAAACTTGTTTATGCTTTTCGAGAACAGCTTGTAAAAGAACTTCTCTCTAATAAGCAATCTATTGTTGTGGATGGTGGAGGAATAATAAGAAAAATAAGAAAGAAGCATTTATCTCTTGCTAAAAATATTAATCCTAAAATAATTACAGTAATTATAGAAACAAAAATAGAGGAAAAAGAATTACTAAAAAGACTATCGAAAAGGGATCTGAAAAATGAAAAATTAAAATGGGTTAAGTTTTATAAAGATATAAGAAAAAGAGCATATGAGCCAGTGAAGAATACGGAGGCTGATTGTGTTTTAGAATATAATCAAAAAAATTCTAAAGAAATAATAAAAAAACTTAGAAAGATAATTTAACCTTGTGGAGATGGGGGAAATCGAATCCCCGTGCAGAAGGTTTTTGTAAAGAAGTCTACATACATAGCGCGCTTTTTTGTTTAGATTAAAAAATTCTTAAGCGAGCCAAATATTTTTTAATCGAGCTCTATGTTTTCGAGAAATATTCGAGCGGACATTTCCTTATCCCGATAATATTATGCCCCTTCTTATATATCGGAAGTCTATAAGAGAGACACCACCTAAAGCTTACGCGAAAGATGGAGCGAAAGCGAAATCATTCATACCGAAGTATGGAGAAAATACAGCTTTTGCTTTAGCAGTCAATTTTGCAATTAACATTTGAACAAATTTTTACGAGATTATGTTCATGCTCGGTATGCATCA